>NZ_JBVHQF010000002.1:0-164230 GCF_055567555.1 Streptomyces sp. NPDC026522 | reverse complement strand
CCCAGGCGCCGCCTTGCGCAAGTCCGCCTTCGCGCCCTTCGGCTCGGCAGCGGCGGCCTCGTCGGCCGAGGCAACCGCATCCGCCGACTCCTCGGGCTCGCGCTTCGCCGCCGTCGGGGCCGCCTTCGCGGGGGTCGTCTCGTCCGGGTGCCGCTTCGCGTCTTGGGACTCCGCCTCGCCCGCACCCCGATTCGCAGCGGCAGCTCCCCCGGCGGCAGCGCCGCCGGCAGGCGATTCGGTGTGATCCGGCTTCGACATGCGTCCCCTCTGCGATCGTGCAGCCTGCCCCGGCTGCCCCGGCAGCCGCCGGGGGGCATGGTAAACCGCCCCGGCAGAACCCTCATTGTTGCTCACTCCGCAACGGACGGACGCCCCGGGTCCGCGGTTCCCCCTCCCGGATCCCGGAGTTACAACGGAACGATGTCGGGCGCCCCGAGCCGCGCCGCGTCCGCCGTCTGGTCGTCCGGCTGGCGCTGCGATTCCCGCTCGGCCTCCACCCGCTTCTCGTAGTGCTCGACCTCCTTCTCGATCTGCTGCTTGTCCCAGCCCAGAACCGGTGCCATCAACTCCGCGCACTCCCGCGCCGATCGCGTCCCCCGGTCGAACGTCTCGATCGAGATCCGCGTGCGCCGCGTCAGTACGTCGTCCAGGTGCCGCGCCCCCTCGTGCGAGGCGGCGTACACCACTTCTGCCCGCAAGTAGTCGTCCGCACCCGACAGCGGCTCCGCCAGTCCCGGATCGGCCGCGATCAGGTCCAGCAGTTCCTCCGTCAGCGAGCCGTACCGGTTCAGCAGGTGCTCCACCCGCGCCACGTGCAGGCCCGACCGGCCGGCGATCCGCGCGCGCCCGTTCCACAGCGCCCGGTACCCCTCCGCCCCCACCAGCGGCACGTCCTCCGTCACGCACTCGGCCACCCGCTGGTCCAGCCCGTGCACGGCCTCGTCCACCGCGTCCTTCGCCATGACCCGGTACGTCGTGTACTTGCCGCCCGCGACCACCACCAGCCCCGGCACCGGATGCGCGACCGTGTGCTCGCGCGAGAGCTTGCTCGTCGCGTCCGACTCGCCCGCCAGCAGGGGCCGCAGGCCCGCGTACACGCCCTCGACGTCGTCCCGCGTCAGCGGCACCGCCAGCACCGAGTTCACGTGCTCCAGCACGTAGTCGATGTCGGCACTGGACGCCGCCGGATGCGCCTTGTCGAGGTCCCAGTCGGTGTCCGTGGTGCCCACGATCCAGTGCCGGCCCCACGGGATGACGAACAGCACGGACTTCTCGGTCCGCAGGATCAGCCCGGTGGACGAGTTGATCCGGTCCTTCGGTACGACCAGATGGACGCCCTTCGACGCCCGGACGTGGAACTGGCCGCGCTCCCCGATCAGCGCCTGGGTGTCGTCCGTCCACACCCCCGTCGCGTTGACGACCTGCTTGGCCCGGATCTCGTACTCCCCGCCGCCCTCGACGTCCCGCACCCGCGCGCCGACCACCCGTTCGCCCTCGCGCAGGAACCCGACCACCCTGGACCGGTTGGCGCAGTGCGCCCCGTACACGGCGGCCGTCCGGACCAGTGTCGTCACGTACCGGGCGTCGTCCATCTGGGCGTCGTAGTACTGCAGGGCCCCCACCAGGGCGTCCTTGCGCAGCGCGGGTGCGATCCGCAGCGCGCGCTTGCGGGAGAGGTGCCGGTGGGTCGGCAGGCCCCGGCCGTGCCCGCTGGACACCGACATCGCGTCGTAGAGCGCCACGCCCGAACCGGCGTAGAACCGCTCCCAGGCCTTGTGCTGGAGCGGGTAGAGGAACGGCACGGGCTTGACCAGGTGCGGGGCCAGCCGCTCCAGCAGCAGGCCGCGCTCCTTCAGCGCTTCGCGCACGAGCGCGAAGTCGAGCATCTCCAGGTACCGGAGGCCGCCGTGGATCAGCTTGCTCGATCTGCTCGACGTGCCCGAGGCCCAGTCCCTGGCCTCCACCAGCCCGGTCGAGAGGCCTCTGGTCACGGCGTCGAGCGCGGTTCCGGCGCCGACCACGCCCGCGCCGACGACCAGCACGTCCAGTTCGCGTTCGGCCATCGCGGCGAGCGCCTCGGCGCGCTGCGCGGGTCCCAGTGTCGCTGTCCTCACGGCTGCCTCCCGTTGGTGCGGGCGAACCCGCTCGATGCGGGCGAACCCGCCTGCTGCGGGCGTACCCGCACACATCCCCGTCCACGATTCTCACCGGCCGCCGCCGACTCGGCCACCGCCTGTGGACAACACAACGGTAGCCATCCCCCCGGAATGCGACATTTCTGTCATATATATGCCTAGTCTGACATCGCGCCTCCTTCGATCATCCCCAGCTTGATCACCCGAGGACTCGCGCGCCCAGCCCGCTCATGCAAGGGAAGGGAAGGGACGGCTACCCCCATGCCCGCAGATCTCGCCGTCATCGGACTCGGCCACCTCGGCCTCCCCCTCGCCCAGGCGGCCGTCGCCGCCGGAATCGAGACAGTCGGCTACGACAGCGGTCCGGCCACGGACAGCACCCTCACCGCCGCCGAGATCCGCCGCATGTCGGCGGCCGGCTTCCGGATCACCACCAACCCCGCCGAGCTAGGCCGGGTCCGCACCGCCGTCATCTGCGCCCCCACCCAGCTCGGCGCCGACCGGGCGCTGGACCTCTCCGCCGTCGGCGAGGCCGGCCACACGCTCGCCGCCCGGCTGCGGCCCCACACCACCGTCATCCTCGAATCCGCGGCCCACCCCGGTGTCACCGAGGACTACCTGCGCCCGATCCTGGAAGCCGGCTCCGGCCTGCGCGCCGGCCGGGACTTCCACCTGGCCTACTCCCCCAGCCGCCTGGACCCGGGCAACCGCACCCACGGCATCGCCAACACCCCCAAGGTCATCGGCGGTCTCACCCCCGCCTGCACCGAGTCGGCGCACGCCTTCTACGCCCGCATCACCGAGAAGGTGGTCCGGGCCCGGGGCCTGCGCGAGGCCGAGACCGTACAGCTGCTGGAGACCAACTACCGGCACGTCAACATCGCCCTCATGAACGAGATGGCGGTCCTCTGCCACGACATCGGCGTGGACCTCTGGGACGTGATCCGGTGCGCGGAGACGAAGCCGTACGGGTTCCAGGCCTTCCGCCCCGGCCCCGGCGTCGGCGGCCACGGCATCCCCCTGGACCCCACCTACCTCCCCCACACCACCCGCACCCCGGGCCACCCGCTGCGCATGGTCGGACTGGCGCAGGAGATCAACACCCGGATGCCGCAGTACGTCATCCAGCGCTCCGCCACCCTGCTGAACGAACACGGCAAATCCGCCCGCGGCGCCCGCGTCCTGCTGCTCGGGGTCACGTACAAGCCGGACCTCGCGGACCAGGAGGGCTCCCCGGCGCCGGAGATCGCGAGCCGGCTCATCGACCTCGGCGCGCTGGTCAGCTACCACGATCCCTACATCTCGGGCTGGCGGGTCCGGGACCGGCCGGTCCCCCGGGCCGAATCGCTGTACGAGGCCGCCGCGAACGCCGACCTGACGATCCTGCTCCAGCACCACCGCACGTACGACCTGCAAGGCCTCGCGGTGAAGGCCCAGTTGCTCCTGGACACCCGCGGCGCCAGCCCGGTCGGCGCCGCCCACCGGCTCTGACCTGCCGGGAAATCCCCCCTCCGGATGCCGGAGCGGCCTGCTAGCCTGCGGCGTCGCTTATCTCGCACTTACGTCCATCGGACACCCGTGCGTACGCATCCCTGGGGGGACCCCTTCATGAGCCAGCAGTTCCAGCCGCCCGCGCCCTCGTCCTACACCGAGGTACCCGCCCCGGTCCCCGCCCGGTCGGGCAACGTGGGCCTCGGCATCGTCGCCGCCGTCGTGGCGGCCCTGGTCGCGGCGGGCGCCTACGGCGGCATCATGCACGCCATCGAGCGCCAGGTCGGCTACGCCGCCGTCGGCGTCGGCCTGCTGGTCGGCCTGGCCGCCGGAAAGCTCGGTGGCCGCAACCCCGTCCTGCCCGTGGCCAGCGCGGTCCTGTCGCTCGGCGCCGTCTACGCCGGCCAGCTGTTCTTCACCGCGCTCGTGGTCGCCGACGTCAACCACGTCGGCCTCGCCGACGTGCTGGACAAGGTCGGCATCGGCGGCCTGAACGACGTCTGGAAGGAGTCCTCCGACGTGATCGACTACCTCTTCCTGGCGATCGGCGGCTTCGTCTCCTTCGGCGCGGCCAAGAAGGCCGCCGCCTGATCCCGGACCGCTCACGCCGATGGGCCCGGCTCCCCCGCGCGGGGGAGCCGGGCCCATCGGCCGTACGGGGTACAGGAGCCGGTCAGCGGCTGTGCTGGGAGTCCGCGACCGTGACCTCGACCCGCTGGAACTCCTTGAGCTCGCTGTAGCCGGTGGTGGCCATGGAGCGGCGCAGCGCGCCGAAGAGGTTCATGGAGCCGTCCGGGGAGTGCGACGGGCCGGTGAGGATCTCCTCGGTGGTGCCGACCGTGCCCAGGTCGACCTTCTTGCCGCGCGGCACGTCCTCGTGGACGGCCTCCATGCCCCAGTGGTTGCCCTTGCCGGGCGCGTCCGTGGCCCGGGCCAGCGGGGAGCCCATCATCACGGCGTCCGCGCCGCAGGCGACGGCCTTCGGGATGTCCCCGGACCAGCCCACGCCGCCGTCGGCGATGACGTGCACGTAACGGCCGCCGGACTCGTCCATGTAGTCGCGGCGGGCCGCGGCCACGTCCGCGACGGCGGTCGCCATCGGGACCTGGATGCCCAGCACGTTGCGCGTGGTGTGCGCGGCGCCACCGCCGAAGCCGACCAGGACGCCCGCCGCGCCGGTGCGCATCAGGTGCAGGGCCGCCGTGTAGGTGGCGCAGCCGCCCACGATGACCGGCACGTCGAGCTCGTAGATGAACTGCTTGAGGTTCAGCGGCTCGGCGGCGCCGGAGACGTGCTCCGCCGAGACGGTGGTGCCGCGGATCACGAAGATGTCCACGCCCGCCTCGACGACGGCCTTGGAGAACTCGGCGGTGCGCTGCGGGGAGAGCGCGGCGGCGGTCACGACGCCGGAGTCACGCACCTCCTTGATGCGCTGCCGGATCAGGTCGGCCTGGATCGGGGCGGAGTAGATCTCCTGGAGCCTGCGGGTCGCGGACGCCTCGTCCAGCTCCGCGATCTCGTCCAGCAGCGGCTGCGGGTCCTCGTAGCGGGTCCACAGGCCTTCGAGGTTCAGCACGCCGAGGCCGCCGAGCTCGCCGATGCGGATCGCGGTCTGCGGGGAGACCACCGAGTCCATGGGGGCGGCCAGGAAGGGGAGCTCGAAGCGGTACGCATCGATCTGCCAGGCGATCGAGACCTCCTTCGGGTCCCGCGTACGCCGGCTCGGGACGATGGCGATGTCGTCGAACGCGTACGCCCTGCGGCCGCGCTTGCCGCGCCCGATCTCGATCTCAGTCACGTGTGGTGGCCTTTCCTCTGGGTCTGCCCGTCCAGTATCCCCGAACCCCGGGGGCCCGCGTTCCGGTGACCGCTGTACGGACGCATGACGAAGGGGCGGCCCGCCGAAAGCGGGTCCGCCCCTCCATGGAAACCGGTCAGCCCTTGCGGGAGTAGTTCGGCGCCTCGACCGTCATCTGGATGTCGTGCGGGTGGCTCTCCTTGAGCCCCGCCGAGGTGATCCGGACGAAGCGGCCCCGGTCCTGCAGCTCGGGGACCGTGCGGCCGCCGACGTAGAACATGGACTGGCGCAGGCCGCCGACCAGCTGGTGCACGACCGCGGAGAGCGGGCCGCGGTAGGGGACCTGGCCCTCGATGCCCTCGGGGATCAGCTTGTCGTCGCCGCCGACGCCCTCCTGGAAGTAGCGGTCCTTGGAGAAGGAGCGCTGGTCGCCGCGGGACTGCATGGCGCCGAGCGAGCCCATACCGCGGTACGACTTGAACTGCTTGCCGTTGATGAAGAGCAGCTCGCCCGGGGACTCCTCACAGCCCGCCAGGAGCGAGCCGAGCATCACGGTGTCGGCGCCGGCGACGAGCGCCTTGGCGATGTCGCCGGAGTACTGGAGGCCGCCGTCGCCGATGACCGGGACGCCCGCGGCCTTCGCGGCGAGCGCGGCCTCGTAGATGGCGGTGACCTGCGGGACGCCGATGCCGGCGACGACGCGGGTGGTGCAGATGGAGCCGGGGCCGACGCCGACCTTGATGCCGTCGCAGCCGGCGTCGATCAGCGCCTGGGCGCCGTCGCGGGTGGCGACGTTGCCGCCGATGACGTCGACGCCGGAGTTGGACTTGATCTTGGCGACCATGTCGCCGACCAGGCGGGAGTGGCCGTGGGCGGTGTCGACGACGATGAAGTCGGCGCCCGCCTCGATCAGGGCCTGGGCGCGCTCGTACGCGTCACCGGCGACACCGACGGCCGCGCCGACGAGCAGCCGGCCGTCCTTGTCCTTGGCGGCGTTCGGGTACTTCTCGGCCTTGACGAAGTCCTTGACCGTGATGAGGCCCTTGAGGATGCCCGCGTCGTCGACGAGCGGCAGCTTCTCGATCTTGTGGCGGCGCAGCAGCTCCATGGCGTCGACGCCGGAGATGCCGACCTTGCCGGTGACCAGCGGCATCGGGGTCATGACCTCGCGCACCTGGCGGCTGCGGTCCGACTCGAAGGCCATGTCGCGGTTGGTGACGATGCCCAGCAGCTTGCCGGCCGCGTCGGTGACCGGGACGCCGGAGATGCGGAACTTCGCGCAGAGCTGGTCGGCCTCGCCGAGCGTGGCGTCGGGGTGGACCGTGATCGGGTCGGTGACCATGCCCGACTCGGAGCGCTTGACCAGGTCGACCTGGTTGGCCTGGTCGGCGATGGAGAGGTTGCGGTGCAGCACGCCCACGCCGCCCTGGCGGGCCATCGCGATGGCCATCCGGGCCTCGGTGACCTTGTCCATGGCCGCGGAGAGCAGCGGGACGTTGACCCGGACGTTGCGGGAGATGAGGGAAGAGGTGTCGATCTCGTCCGGCGCCATGTCCGACGCGCCCGGCAGCAGCAGGACGTCGTCGTAGGTCAGTCCGAGCGTGGCGAATTTGTCGGGCACTCCAGTCGAACCGCTGTCGGTCATGACACCTTCCCAATGGTCTTGCTCAGCGCGGATGTCCATGCTAACGGGATCCCGAGGCGTCTCATTCCACGACCAAGGTCAACCGGCAGATTCGTCTGTTCCTACGACCGGCGAGGCGCTGATCCCCTATTGCTCGGCGAGGGCGCGCAGCCGGCTGAGCGCCCGGTGCTGGGCCACCCGCACGGCGCCGGGCGACATCCCGAGCATCTGCCCGGTCTCCTCGGCGGTCAGCCCGACCGCCACCCGCAGTACGAGCAGCTCGCGCTGGTTCTCCGGGAGGTTGGCCAGCAGTTTCTTGGCCCAGGCGGCGTCGCTGCTGAGCAGCGCCCGCTCCTCGGGGCCCAGCGAGTCGTCGGGCCGTTCCGGCATCTCGTCGGACGGGACGGCGGTGCTCCCCGGGTGGCGCATGGCGGCCCGCTGGAGGTCGGCGACCTTGTGCGCGGCGATGGCGAAGACGAACGCCTCGAAGGGGCGGCCGGTGTCGCGGTAGCGCGGCAGTGCCATCAGGACGGCGACGCACACCTCCTGCGCGAGGTCCTCCACGAAGTGACGGGCGTCACCGGGAAGCCGGGACAGGCGGGTGCGGCAATAGCGGATGGCGAGGGGGTGCACGAAGGCGAGCAGGTCGTGCGTGGCCTGCTCGTCGCCTTCCACCGCTCGGCGCACGAGCGCGCTGACGGCCCCGGCACCGCCGCCTTTGGCGGCGTCCGTGGGGCTTGTGGCCGTGGGTGACCCCTGGGCCTCGTCGTCGCGCATCGGTCCATGGTGCCTTGGCGCGGCACCGTTCGCGGCACCGCGGTCCTGGTTGTGCGTCGAAGCGTTATGAGCGGGTGCGCCGGAACTCATGGTTTGCGCCCTCCCCTCCGCTCGGCCCGAATGGTCCTCGAGGCCACATCTTCCGAAAGTGCGGCACACCCTCAAGGATGCGGCATCGCGCCCGAAGCGACACGTCCCCCGGATTGTGCCCCGCCAACCCCCGCTCGCGCACCGGGTCCGGCGGGACACTCTGGGTGCTCCGCGGTCAGCGGACCAGGCCCCAGCGGAACCCGAGCGCCACGGCGTGCGCCCGGTCCGAGGCGCCGAGTTTCTTGAAGAGCCTGCGGGCGTGCGTCTTGACCGTGTCCTCGGAGAGGAAGAGCTCGCGCCCGATCTCCGCGTTCGACCGGCCGTGGCTCATGCCCTCCAGCACCTGGATCTCGCGCGCGGTGAGGGTGGGCGCTGCGCCCATCTCGGCCGAGCGGAGTCGGCGCGGGGCCAGTCGCCAGGTCGGGTCGGCGAGCGCCTGGGTGACCGTGGCCCGCAACTCGGCGCGCGAGGCGTCCTTGTGCAGATAGCCCCGGGCTCCGGCGGCGACCGCGAGGGCCACGCCGTCCAGGTCCTCGGCGACCGTCAGCATGATGATGCGGGCGCCCGGGTCGGCCGAGAGCAGCCGGCGGACCGTCTCCACACCGCCGAGGCCCGGCATCCGGACATCCATCAGAATGAGATCGGAGCGGTCGGCACCCCAGCGGCGGAGGACTTCCTCGCCGTTGGCAGCCGTCGTCACACGCTCGACGCCGGGCACGGTGGCAACCGCGCGACGGAGCGCCTCTCGGGCAAGCGGGGAGTCGTCGCAGACGAGGACGGAAGTCATGACCGCCCTCCGCAGCTGATGCGCGTCACCTTGAGCCTCCAGGCTGGTACGTATCGTCACCTGTGCGGTCGATGCCCCCGGACACCTGTCCGAGAACTTCTTGGTTCAACCGCCTTCGCACTCTCAACGATGGTCACTCGAAAGAGTTACGGGTCGGACGGACACCTTCGGCACTCTACGTGAGGACGCGATCACGGCGCAGGAGCCACGAGCCCCTGTCCTCCATCTGGAGCTATGCCCTATTTGGCGGCTTTCCTTCCGTTCGCCATGTGTCTGAGGCTAGATTCCCAATGAGTCATATTTACATCTACTACGACTGTAGATGTGGAGACATGGACCCTATCCGCCTCAGTACCGGCACCAAGAGGACTACCCATGGCAGATTTCTCCCGGCTCCCCGGACCGAACGCCGACCTCTGGGACTGGCAGCTCCTGGCTGCCTGCCGCGGGGTCGACAGCTCCCTCTTCTTCCACCCGGAAGGCGAGCGGGGTGCGGCCAGGAGCGCGCGCGAGGCCTCGGCTAAAGAGGTCTGCATGCGCTGTCCGGTGCGCGCGGAATGCGCCGCGCACGCACTCGCCGTCCGTGAGCCCTACGGGGTGTGGGGCGGCCTCACCGAGGACGAACGCGAAGAACTGATGGGCCGCGCCCGGCACCGCCTGGTCCCCGCGTCGAGCGCGACCGGACCGGCCGCCCCGCACTGACGCCCCTCCCCCGAACCGCCCGAAGGAACGTTTCCTCAACTCAGCGGGCGGATCATCCGAAGATCGCCCCGGAACCCGCGACGACCCTCGAAACCCCTCCCGCGGAAACTGCCACGCGGCGCGCGCCCGGGCGTGTCGCACCCGTCCCCGGACCGCGTCGTTTCACGGGGCGGTGCCGTCGCGCCCCATGGACGCGGCGGCCCGCTCCAGTTCCGCCAGGGTCGCGGCCACGGCGGGCACCCGCGCCAGGTCGGGCAGGGTCAGCGCCACGACCTCCCGCTCGACGGCGGGCTCGACGACCACGGTGCTGACCCCCTTGGCCCGCACGGACTCCACCGCGAGTTCCGGCAGCACCGCCACCCCCAGCCCCGCCCCGACCAGGCCGACCACCGCCGGGTAGTCGTCGGTCGCGAAGTCGATGCGCGGGGTGAACCCCGCGTCCTCGCACACCTCCACCAGGTGCCGGCGACAGCGCGGGCAGCCCGCGATCCAGGGCTCCCCGGCCAGCTCGGCCATGCCCACCCGCTCGGCCCCGGCCAGCCGGTGCGCCTGCGGGACCAGCCCCACCAGCCGGTCGGTCAGCAGGGGCCGCACCACCAGGTCCTCCCACTCGGCGGCGGACCCGGCCGCGCCCCCGTACCGGAAGGCCAGCGCCAGATCGCAGTCGCCCTCGCGCAGCATCTCCACCGAGCGCGGCGGCTCGGCCTCGACCAACGAGATCCGGGTGCCGGGATGCTCGGCGCGCATGGCCGCCAGCGCAGTGGGGACCAGGGTGGAACTGCCGCTGGGGAACGACACCAGCCGGACCCGGCCCGCGCGCAGCCCGGCGATCGCCGCGACCTCCTCCTCGGCGGCGGTCAGCCCGGCCAGGATCCCGGCGGCGTGCCGGACCAGCGCCTCGCCGGCCTGGGTCAGCCGCATCTCGCGGCCGGTCCGGATCAGCAGCGGAGTGCCGGCGGACTGCTCCAGCGCCTTCATCTGCTGGGAGACGGCCGGCTGGGTGCAGCCCAGTTCGCGGGCGGCGGCGGAGAAGGACCCGGTCCCGGCGACGGCGCGCAGAACCCGTAGATGACGTGCCTCGATCACCCTTCGAGCATAAGCCCTCCTTTGACCATCAAGGCAATGCTCATGCCACGCTTTGGGGTGCGCGCCACCCCGGGGCCGGGGGGCGAACCACGCACCGAATAAAGCTAGGTTGCGCCTATGACGACTGCGTTGATTACGGGATCCACGGCGGGCATCGGCGCCGCCTTCGCCCGGCGGCTCGCCGCCCAGGGGCACAACCTGGTGCTGGTGGCGCGGAACACCGAGCGGTTGGGCGAGCAGGCCACCGAACTGCACGACCGGCACGGCATCGAGGCCGAGGTGCTGACCGCCGACCTGTCCACGGACCAGGGCATCGCCGCGGTCGAGGCCCGCCTCGGCGACCGCACGCACCCGGTGGACCTGCTGGTCAACAACGCCGGTTTCGGCAACAAGGGCCGCTACCTCCAGGTGTCCATGGCGGACGAGCTGACCATGCTGAAGGTGCACGTCGAGGCGGTGCTCCGGCTGACCTCGGCGGCGGCGGAGTCGATGCGCTCGCGCGGGCGCGGCGGCATCATCAACGTGGCCTCGGTGGCCGCCTTCGTACCGCGCGGGACCTACGGCGCGAGCAAGGCCTGGGTCGTGCAGTTCACCCAGGGCGCGGCGAAGGACCTGGCCGGGAGCGGGGTGCGGCTGATGGCGCTGTGCCCGGGCTTCGTACGGACCGAGTTCCACCAGCGGGCCGGGATGGGCACCGACAACATCCCGGGCTGGCTGTGGCTGGACGCCGACAAGCTGGTGGCGGCGGCGTTGGACGACCTGGCGCGCGGCAAGACCGTCTCCATCCCCGACCCGCGCTACAAGGCACTGATGGGGGTGGTGAAACTGACGCCGCGCGGGCTGCTGAGTGGGGTGTCGTCGCGTACGGGCCGGAAGTACGGGCCCCAGTAGGCCTCCGGGCACGCGCCCGGAGTGCGGCGCCGATCGGGGCAATTCTCCCTAAACTGGGATGTGTCTCATCCACCCGGGAGGCGACGCGATGACATTCGTACAGGTAATTGATTACGAAACCAAGCGGTTCGAAGAGATGAACGCGCTCATCGACCGCTGGGCGGAGCAGGCGAGCGGCCGGCGGACGGTCACCCACTCGATGATCGGACGGGACCGCGACGCGAAGACGCACTACGTCGATCTCGTCGAATTCCCCTCGTACGAGGAGGCCATGAGGAACTCTCAGCTTCCGGAGACGGACCGGATGTTCCAGGAAATGGTGGCCCTCTGCGAGGGCATGCCGAAGTTCATGAACCTGGACGTGGTCCGCGACGAGTACCTCAACAAGCTGCTCGTGAACCGGATCTTCGAGGACGTGGCGGAGAAGGGGAAGTTCGACGTCATGGAGGAGTGCGTCGCGACCGACTACATGGACCACGACATGCTGCGGATGCCGGGCGCCGTCGACGGCCGCGAGGGCATGCGCCGGGACATGACGATGTGGCGCGACGCCTTCGACTTCACCTTCGACCTGCACCGCCAGATCGCCGAAGGCGACTGCGTCACCACCCTGTGGAACTGGACCGGCAAGCAGAAGGGCGAGTTCATGGGGGTCGCCCCGACGGGCAAGGAGGTCGCCATGTCGGGCTGCACCACCTTCCGGATCGAGAACGGCCGGATCGCGGAGGGCTGGTGGTACTACGACGCCCCTGCTCTGATGCGGCAGCTGGGCATGGACATGGGTACGGCGTCCCGCGGCACGACCCAGGACATGGGCATGTGACGGCGCGCCCCACGGCACGGGAAAGCCCCGGTCACCACCGCTTCGCAGCGGCGGGGACCGGGGCTCTCCTCAGTTCAGCCCGGCTCTGACCAGGTCAGTGGCTGTGGCCGTGACCGTGGCCGTGACCGGCGTCGGCCTCTTCCTCGGCCGGCTTCTCGACGACCAGGGTCTCGGTCGTGAGCAGCAGGGAGGCGATGGAAGCGGCGTTCTCCAGCGCGGAACGGGTGACCTTGACCGGGTCGATGACGCCGGCCTTCACCAGGTCGCCGTACTCGCCGGTCGCGGCGTTGAAGCCCTGGCCCTTGTCGAGCTCGGCGACCTTGGCGGTGATGACGTAGCCCTCGAGGCCGGCGTTCTCGGCGATCCAGCGCAGCGGCTCGACGGCGGCGCGGCGGACCACGGAGACACCGGTGGCCTCGTCGCCGGAGAGGCCGAGGTTGCCCTCCAGCACCTTCACGGCGTGGACGAGCGCGGAGCCACCGCCGGAGACGATGCCCTCCTCCACCGCGGCGCGGGTCGCCGAGATGGCGTCCTCAAGGCGGTGCTTCTTCTCCTTGAGCTCCACCTCGGTGGCGGCGCCGACCTTGATGACGCAGACGCCGCCGGCGAGCTTCGCCAGCCGCTCCTGCAGCTTCTCGCGGTCCCAGTCGGAGTCCGTGGACTCGATCTCGGCCTTGATCTGGTTGACGCGGCCGAGGACCTCGTCGGAGCTGCCGCCACCGTCGACGATGGTGGTGTCGTCCTTGGTGATGGTCACGCGGCGCGCGGTACCCAGGACGTCGAGACCGGCCTGGTCGAGCTTGAGGCCGACCTCCTCGGCGATGACGGTGGCACCGGTGAGGGTGGCCATGTCCTGGAGCATCGCCTTGCGGCGGTCACCGAAGCCGGGGGCCTTGACGGCGACGGCGTTGAAGGTGCCACGGATCTTGTTGACGACCAGGGTCGACAGGGCCTCGCCCTCGACGTCCTCGGCGATGATCAGCAGCGGCTTGGAGGCGCCGGCCTGGATGACCTTCTCCAGCAGCGGCAGGAGGTCCTGGATGGAGGAGATCTTGCCCTGGTTGATCAGGATGTACGGGTCGTCGAGGACGGCCTCCATACGCTCCTGGTCGGAGACCATGTACGGCGAGAGGTAGCCCTTGTCGAAGGCCATGCCCTCGGTGAACTCCAGCTCCAGGCCGAAGGTGTTGGACTCCTCGACGGTGATGACACCGTCCTTGCCGACCTTGTCCATCGCCTCGGCGATGAGCTCGCCGACCTGCTGGTCCTGCGCGGAGAGCGCGGCCACGGCGGCGATGTCGGACTTGTCCTCGATCGGGCGGGCGGTCGCGAGGAGCTCCTGCGACACGGCCTTGACGGCGGCGTCGATGCCCTTCTTGAGGGCGGCCGGGGAGGCGCCGGCGGCGACGTTGCGCAGGCCCTCGCGGACCAGCGCCTGCGCCAGCACGGTGGCGGTGGTGGTGCCGTCACCCGCGATGTCGTTGGTCTTGGTCGCCACCTCCTTCACGAGCTGGGCGCCCAGGTTCTCGTACGGGTCGTCCAGCTCGACCTCGCGGGCGATGGTGACACCGTCGTTGGTGATGGTGGGCGCGCCGAACTTCTTGTCGATGACGACGTTGCGGCCCTTGGGGCCGATCGTCACCTTCACCGTGTCGGCAAGCTTGTTCACACCGCGCTCAAGGGCGCGACGGGCGTCCTCATCGAACTTCAGAATCTTCGGCATGGGAGCGGTTCAGTCCTCTCGTTGCGATCCTCGGCCGCTCACCGCGACCGCCACCGCCTAGAACGAACTACGCCCCTCGCCCCCCGGCATCAGCAGGGTGACCAGGGGCGCAGCTCAAAGCAAAACTGGAGAAGTGTCTTACTTCTCGACGATCGCGAGCACGTCGCGGGCCGAGAGGACGAGGTACTCCTCGCCGCTGTACTTCACTTCGGTGCCGCCGTACTTGCTGTACAGCACGATGTCGCCGACGCTGACGTCCAGCGGGAGACGCTGGCCGTCCTCGAAGCGACCCGGACCGACCGCAAGGACGACGCCCTCCTGGGGCTTCTCCTTCGCGGTGTCCGGGATGACCAGGCCGGAGGCCGTGGTCTGCTCGGCGTCGAGCGGCTGGACCACAATGCGGTCCTCAAGCGGCTTGATGGCAACCTTGGAGCTGGCGGTCGTCACGATCCGACCTCCCCCTTCGGAGATCCGGGGTTAACTGTCTGAGGTGGCGACCAGGTCGATCCGTCGTCGCGGGTGCCGGACCTGCCTGTCGCTGTGTTGGCACTCACCAGTGGCGAGTGCCAGGTGCGAGACTATTCCGGCGATTAGCACTCGGTCAAGCGGAGTGCCAACACGCCACCCGACAGATTACGGATGGCCCCCTTCCGGATAGCCCCGGCCGGGCCCTCAGGAACCATCGTCAGGGCTTCCTCGTCGTAGTGGATATGAAGATAAAACGCCCTAATACCGACGGCGAAGGCATCCCGTGCGGGGACTGAAGCCGCTGACGGTCGCCGGCGCGCGCCGCCGTACCGAAGCATTGCTGCTCGTCCTCGTCATCGGCATCGCCGTTTTCGGCCACGCCGAGGCCGGTCTCGCGATGAACGGCGTGCTGCCGCCGAACCTCACCGGCTTCACCATCAGCCTGACGCTGCTGTCGCTGGTGGGGCACCTGGGCATCCGCCGGTTCGCGGCGTACGCGGACCCGCTGATCTTCCCGCTCGCCATGCTGCTGACCGGACTCGGGCTCGTCCTCATCCACCGCCTCGACCAGGGGTACATCGAGCGCTACGGGTCCGACGCGAACGCGCCCGGCCAGCTGGTGTGGACCGTGGTCGGGGTCGCCGCCTGTCTGCTGGTGGTGGCGCTGCTGCGGGACCACAGGCTGTTGCAGCGCTTCATCTACCTCACCATGGCCGGCGCGCTGGTGCTGTTGATCGCCCCGGCGTTCTTCGGCGCGGACACGTACGGCGCGAAGCGGTGGATCATCTTGTTCGGGTTCTCGCTCCAGCCCGGCGAGTTCGTGAAGATCATGATCGCGGTCTTCTTCGCGGGGTACCTGGTCGTCCACCGGGACTCGCTGGCCCTGACGGGCCGCAAGTTCCTGGGCGTGCGGCTGCCGCCGATGCGCCAGCTCGGGCCGATCGTCACCGTGTGGGTCCTGTCGCTGCTGGTGCTGGTCTTCGAGCGCGACCTCGGTACGTCGCTCATCTTCTTCGGCGTGTTCGTGGTGATGCTGTACGTCGCCACCGAGCGCACCGGCTGGATCGTCTGCGGGCTCGTCATGGCGGCGGGCGGCGCCTTCGTGGTGGGCTCGACGGAGCCGCACGTGAAGGCCCGGGTGGCCGCCTGGCTCAACCCGCTGTCCTACTACTGGAAGGACCGGCCGCCGGGCGTCACCTCCGACCAGTCGGCGCAGGCGCTGTTCAGCTTCGGCACGGGCGGCATCACGGGCACCGGACTCGGCATGGGCCACCCGGAGCTGATCAAGTTCGCGGGGCGCAGCGACTTCATCCTGACCACCGTGGGCGAGGAACTCGGCCTGGCGGGGGTGATGGCGGTCCTGCTGCTCTACGCGCTCCTGGTCCAGCGGGGCCTGCGGATGGCCCTGGCGGCGCGGGACCCGTTCGGCAAGCTCCTGGCGGTGGGCCTGGCGGCGGCGCTGGCGCTCCAGGTGTTCGTGGTCGCGGGCGGCGTCACGGGCCTGATCCCGCTGACGGGCAAGGCCCTGCCCTTCCTGGCGAAGGGCGGCTCGTCCCTGCTGGCCAACTGGATCATGATCGCCCTCCTCCTGCGCATCAGCGACAGCGCCGAACGCCAACGCGAGGCGGACGCCCTGGGCCCGGCGGAAACCACGATCACCCCGCTGGGGGCGCCGCTGCGGGGTTGAGGGGGTGGGGGTGGGAGGTGGAGGTGGGGGCCGGTCGGGAGCGCGGGCTCTGTTCTGCGGGGCGGGGCCTTCGGGGGGCGGGATACGAGCCGGGCCGGATCGGGGAGGGTACGGGGGTTTCCCGTCAGTCCCATCGTCTCTCCGGGACGGCCCGGCCCCTCAAGGGCGCTCCTTCGTCGCGTCGCTACGCGATGGCCTTCGGCCACCCTTGACCGACCGACCCGCCCCGGATCAACGAAGACTGCCGGAAACCCCCCAAACGAACGGTCACGGGGCAGAGGACCAGGGAAGGCCCCGCAGGGACGAACAACGGGGTCCCGGGCGGGCACGCCGGGCATCCGGGCCCCCATCGACCGATCCGGCACCGGGCAAGGGCCTCACCCCACCGGACAGCGCCCCAGACACCGAAACGGCACACCCGCGCACCAGATCGCTACGCGCTCCTCCCGCCCCGGCGTCCGACGGCCGTCTGGGGCTGGTCACAGACGGGCTTGCAGCTTTCGGTGAACTGGGCGACGAAAGTTACCGTTTGACGAGGTCGGGCAGCTCGGCGAGAGAGTCGATGGACCAGTCGGCAGCAGCTCGCACCTGGGGATCATCGGCCCACCAATGGCCCCAAGGCCCACGACGTAGATGCGCGGCCCGCAGACCGGCGGCCCGGGCCTGAAAGATGTCGTTGGCCGGGTGGTCGCCGACGTACAAGGTCTCGGCGGCGGGGCAGTCCGACACGGCCAGCACTTGTTCGAAGAATCCGCGCGCGGGCTTCGCCACGCCCCATTCGCCGGACGTGACGACCAGGTCGGCGGGCAGGTCCAGGGCGCGGAGGAGACCGCCCGCCTTCCGACTCTGGTTGCCCGCGACGACAACGCGCACCCCGGCGGCGCGCAGCGCGGCCAGTGTCGGGCGGACGTCCTCGTAGAGGTCTGATTCATCGAGCCGTTCACCCAGGCCGGCGGCCTCACGGGCGGCGTACTCGGCGGAGATGTCGACGCCTGGGCGCAGCAGGCGGATCGCGTCCGCATTGTCCCTGCCGTCCACGACCACGGCACCCACCAGCGCGGAAAGCGCGTGCCGAGACACGCCCAGCCAGTCGGCCCATGCGGCCCAATAGCGATCGTCGCGGGTAAGGGTCTCGCCGATGTCGAGAACCACCGTCCGAATCATCCGCCCAGCGTACTGATCCGTGCTCGCCCAATTCCATGGACGGCGGTAGTGGGCCTGCTCGATAGTGCGTCAATGACTTCCCTGATACGACACATCACCATCGACTGCTCCGACGCCTACCGGCTGGCGCAGTTCTGGGCCGCCGTCCTGGACGGTTCGCTCGCTGCCGACGACTTCCCCGGTGATCCCGAGGCAACGGTCATGACGTCCGGCGCGCACCTGCTCTTCGTGACGGTGGCCGATGCCAAGACGGTGAAGAACCGGGTGCATCTCGACCTGCAGCC
This sequence comes from Streptomyces sp. NPDC026522, assembly GCF_055567555.1. Lineage (NCBI taxonomy): Bacteria > Bacillati > Actinomycetota > Actinomycetes > Kitasatosporales > Streptomycetaceae > Streptomyces > Streptomyces sp. NPDC026522. The sequence goes on along the minus strand of NZ_JBVHQF010000002.1, from coordinate 146,700 downwards.
GCAGGACCGGTCGCGAGACGAAGAGGTGACGCGCATCCTCGCCTTGGGCGCGACGCAGGTGGGCGACCACCGCAAGCCCAACGGGACCGGATGGGTGACCCTGGCCGACCCCGAAGGCAACGAGTTCTGCGTGGAACGCAGCTCGGCCGAGCGCGCCAACTGACCCCCCAACGCGGAAGCTATGGCGTGCGCCCGTCTGTGACCAGCCCCAGACGGCCGTCGGACGCCGGGACGGGAGGAGCGCGTAGCGATCTGGTGCGCGGGTGTGCCGTTTCGGTGTCTGGGGCGCTGTCCGGTGGGGTGAGGCCCTTGCCCGGTGCCGGATCGGTCGATGGGGGCCCGGATGCCCGGCGTGCCCGCCCGGGACCCCGTTGTTCGTCCCTGCGAGGCCTTCCCTGGTCCTCTGCCCCGTGACCGTTCGTTTGGGGGGTTCCCGGCAGTCTTCGTTGATCCGGGGCGGGTCGGTCGGTCAAGGGTGGCCGAAGGCCATCGCGTAGCGACGCGACGACGAGGAACGAGGAGGAGCGCCCTTGAGGGGCCGGGCCGCCCCGGAGGGACGATGGGACTGACGGGAAACCCCCATACCCTCCCCGATCCGGCCCGGCTCGTATCCCGCCCCCCGAAGCCCCCGCCCCGCAGAACAGAGCCCGCGGGCCCGACCGGCCCCCTACAGGTAGTCCTCCAGGCGGCCTATCTTGAAGCCCTGTTCCTGGATGCGCTGGAGCATGTGGGTGGCCATCTGGGTTTCCGACTCGCCCTTGAGTTCCGCCGGGCCGCGGAAGTGGGCGAGGATGATGTCCCCCGGGCGGAGCGCGGCGCCCTCGGCGTACTGGAAGCCGGTGATCTGCATCGACACGCGCCACAGGATGACCTGCGAGATGCCGCACTCGGAGGCGGCCGTGAGGGTGTCGTCGTTGTAGTTGCCGAACGGCGGCCGGAAGCGGGTCGGTCTGGCGCCGAAGCGCTTCTCCAGGCGTTCCTGCTGACCGCATATCTCCTTCTTCTGCGCCGCGAGGCCCAGCGTCCGCAGGTTGGGGTGGGTCAGCGTGTGGTTGTTTATCGTGCTGCCGCTGCCGTTGTCGCGCAGCGTCTGGAAGTGGCCGTAGTCGGACGAGGCCACGTTGTCCGTGAGGAACATGCTGATCGGCAGCTTGAGGTCGGCCGCCATCTTCAGGAACTGCGGGTCCTTCTCCGCGCCGTCGTCGAAGGTCAGGAAGACGACCTTGTCGCCCGGCGCGACGGGTATTCGGTCTATGACGGCCGGCTTGCCCGGCGCGGCCTTGGGCAGCTGCGGCTTCTGGGCGGGCTTCGGCGCGTACTGGACCGGGGCCGTCAGCCCCCACTTGCGGTACGCCTCGTCCGCCGGAGCCGCCGGCGTGGGGGACGAGGCGGCGGTGGACGGGGAGGCCGAAGGCTTCCCCGTCTCCTGCTTGGTCTTGCGCCCCAGTCGTTCGATGGGGTCCACGCTGTTCCCGCACCCCGAAAGGGACAGCGCGAGCGCGCCGGCTGCGAGCGTCCCGGCCACCAACCGGCGCGCGTACTTCACAAGTAGTCCTCCAGGCGAGCCACGGCGTAACCCTTGTCCGTGACGGTCTTCATGACATGACGGATCATGTCAGGCATCGTGCCCTTCCAGTCCTCCCGCCCCCGGAAGTGCGTGAGGATGATGTCACCAGGGTGGAGGTCACGGTCCCATTCCCGCCAGTCCATCCGGTTGACGAACGCCTCGGCGTTCCACAGCGGGACCGCCTTGATGCCGCAGGATTTGGCCGCGCGCAGGGTGTCCTGGTTGTAGTTGCCGAAGGGGGGCCGGAAGAGTGTCGGCCGCTTGCCGAACTCCTTCTGCATGGTGTCCTGCTGCCCGCAGATCTCCTCGCGCTGCTTCTCGTAGTCGAGGGCCGGCAGGTAGCGGTGGTTGAGCGTGTGGTTGTTCAGGGTGACGCCCGCGGCCTGCATCTCCTTGAAGTACGGGTAGTTGTCCCGGACCAGGTAGTCGCTGAGGAAGGCCGTGTAGGGGATCTTGAGTTCCTTCATCATCTTGAGGAACTCGGGGTCCTTCTCGGCGCCGTCGTCGATCGTCAGGAAGACGACCTTGTCCTCGGTGGGGACCGTGGTGAAGACCGGCGGGAGCTCGTCCTGGCCCTCGACCTCGAAGCCGTCGCGGGTGGTGATCTCCGGCTTGGTCTTCGGCGCGGGCGGGGCGGTCAGCGGCGGCTTGGCCAGTTTCCATTTCTTCGCCGCGGCGATCAGGGCCTGCTGGGCGGCCTTCTGCTGCTCGGCCGGGTTCGCGAGCGCGCCCGCCGCGCCCGCTCCTTCGGCGCCCTGGCCTGCCTTGGGCTTGGTGGCGGGCGGGTTCGAGGAGCCGCATGCGGTGCCCAGCGCGGCGACCAGCAGCGCGGCCAGGGCCACCCCGTACCGGCCGAGCGGGCGCGCCGCCGACCGATGACCTTGTAGCGTCTTATTTCCCTTTTGTCGTACAGGCTGCATAGCGACGGATACTCCCAGGACACTCCCCCGGGCCCCGGCAGACACCGCGAGCGGACCGCGACCTTCCACCGACTGGCCCACACTGGCCGACAATGGACCCCGTGACCCCCGAAGACTTCGCCGCCCTCCTCACCCCCGAGGGGCGCGCCCTCCTCGACTCGCTCCGCGACTACGACCCCGCCCAGGAGCTGGCCGTGGCCACCCGGCTGCGCCGCGAGCACCCCGCCGCCCTGGTGTCCGCCGCGCTCGGGCAGGCCCGGCTGCGCCAGCGGGCGGTGGCGAAGTTCGGGGCCGAGGACGCCTTCCGGATGTACTTCACCCCCGGCGGCGGCGAGATGGCCACCCGCGCCTCGGTGGCGGCCTACCGGGCCGGCCGGCTCGCGGCCCTCGGCGTGCGCAGCGTCGCCGACCTGTGCTGCGGCATCGGCGGGGACGCCCTGGCCCTGGCCCGGCTGGGGATCCGGGTGCTGGCGGTGGACCACGACCCGCTGACCGTCGCCGTGGCCCGGGCCAACGCCGAGGCGCTGGGGCTGGCGGACCTGGTCGAGGTCCGGGAGGCGGACGTGACCGCCGTCGACACCGCCGGCTACGACGCCGTCTTCATCGACCCGGCCCGGCGCGGCGGCCGGGGCCGGATCTTCGACCCCGAGAGCTACTCCCCGCCGCTGTCCTGGGCCGTCGCCGCCGCGCGCAGCGCCCCGTACGCCGCGATCAAGATCGCCCCCGGGATTCCGCACGAGGCCGTCCCGGCGGAGGCCGAGGCCGAGTGGATCTCCGACCAGGGGGACGTGAAGGAAGCCGTGCTGTGGTTCGGGACCGAGCCCGGCAGCGTACGGGCCACCCTGCTGCCCGGGCCGCGCGCGCTGCGCACCGCCGACCCGCTGCCCGACCCCGAGGCGGGGCCGGTGGGCCGCTACCTCTACGAGCCCGACGGCGCCGTGATCCGCGCCCATCTGGTCGCGGAGGTCGCCGAGCAGCTGGGCGGCCGGCTGATCGACCCGACCATCGCCTACATCACCGCCGATGAGCTGCGCGCGACCCCGTACGCGACCGCGTACGAGATCACCGACGTGCTGCCGTTCGGCCTGAAGAAGCTCAAGGCCCTGCTGCGCGAGCGCGGCGTCGGCATCCTGACGGTGAAGAAGCGCGGCTCGGCGATCGAGCCGGAGGAACTGCGCAGGAAGGTCAAGCCGCAGGGGCCGCACTCGGCGACCGTGATCCTGACCCGCGTCGACGGCGCTCCCTCGATGCTGATCGGGGCGCCGGTAGCGGGACGCTGACGGCTCCGGCGGCACCGGCGGCCCGATCCTGATGCCCCGGCCGGGCACCGCCTAGCCCGACACCTCGCGGCCGCCGCCGAAGGAGCGCAGGGCCCAGCGGTAGTGCGCGCCGGCCTTGCCGAGGCCGAGCAGGCCGGTGATCCACAGGATCAGGCCGAGGCCCATGAAGTACGTGACCTCGCCGTACGTCACCTCGCCCGGCCGGGCCCCCGCCGCCGTCCCGAAGGTCACCCAGAGCCCGAGCGCGCCGAGCGCGAAGGAGGCGAGCAGCCAGGTCAGGCTCCGCAGGGGCGCGCGCACCTGGGCGTCCGCGGCCGGATCCCGGTCGCAGTCGGCCCACGCGCAGAGCAGGTGCCGCATCTGCCGGTCCCGTTCGGCGCCCTTGGCGAACCAGATCCCGGCGGGGACCAGCACGCCCGTGCCGAGCGCACCGAAGAGGAGCCCGAAGGCGTACGAGAGCGGCTCGTGGCTCTCGAAGGACATCAGGGCCATGCCGATGAAGGTCCAGCCGAGCGCGAAGACGGCCGCCACCGCCCAGAGCAGCAGCAGCCGGCCCGGGCCGAGGCTGCGCCGGCCCAGTTCCCGGAGGAAGCGCGCGCGGTCGGCGCGGACGGCGGACTCGTCCAGCCACTCCCGCAGGTGCGCGGGCGGCGGCGGAGGCGGCAGGTCACGACGGGACATGGACATGACCATAGCGGGACCTGATGGAGAGTCACTCGACCGGCGCCCAGCCGCCGGCGACCTCCACCGACTCGAACCGCCAGCGGTGCACCGCCCGCGTGATCAGGTCGTCGGCCGGCTCGGGAAGCTCCGGCAGCTCCGCCGCCACGCCCTCGGCGGCCTCCCACCAGGTGACCACCAGCACCCGGTCCTGCGGGGCCCGCAGCACCTCGCGGCGCACCGGCTCCCGGGCCAGGACCTGGGAACGGGCCCACTCCAGCAGCTCGTTGCCGCGGCCGGGCACCGCCCGGGCCTCCCACATCAGCGCGACCGTGCTCATGAGTACAGGTTGTCCTTGCTCAGCTCGTGCACGTGGTCGTGGTCATGCCCGTGCCCGTGGCCGTGGCCGTGGCCGTGGCCGTGGTCCTGCGTCCCCGGTACGTGCGGGTCCGTCACCGGCAGCGAGGAGTCCGCCGACAGGTCCCAGTCCGAGGCCGGACGGTTCCGCTTGACCATCTCGGCGCCCAGTGCGGCCACCATCGCGCCGTTGTCCGTGCACAGCTTGGGCCGCGGCACGCGCAGGACGATCCCGGCGTCGTCGCACCGCTCCTGGGCCAGCGCCCGCAGCCGGGAGTTGGCCGCGACACCGCCGCCGATCATCAGGTGGTCGACGCCCTCGTCCTTGCAGGCGCGGATCGCCTTGCGGGTCAGCACGTCCACCACGGCCTCCTGGAAGGACGCCGCCACGTCCCGCACCGGCACCTCCTCGCCCGCGTTCCGCTTCGCCTCGATCCAGCGGGCCACCGCCGTCTTGAGGCCGGAGAAGGAGAAGTCGTACGCCGCGTCGCGCGGCCCGGTCAGCCCGCGGGGGAAGTTGATCGCCTTCGGGTCGCCCTCCCGCGCGAGCCGGTCGATGACCGGACCGCCGGGGAAGCCCAGCTGGAGCACCCGGGCGATCTTGTCGAAGGCCTCGCCGGCCGCGTCGTCGATGGTCGCGCCGAGCGGCCGCACGTCGCTGGTGATGTCCGGTGCCAGGAGCAGCGAGGAGTGCCCGCCCGACACCAGCAGCGCCATGGTCGGCTCCGGCAGCGGCCCGTGCTCCAGCTGGTCCACGCAGATGTGCGAGGCCAGGTGGTTGACCCCGTACAGCGGCTTGCCCAGCGCGTACGCGTACGCCTTGGCCGCCGAGACGCCCACCAGCAGCGCCCCCGCGAGGCCCGGGCCCGCGGTGACGGCGATGCCGTCGAGGTCGCGGGCGCTGACGCCGGCTTCCTTGAGGGCGCGGTCGATGGTCGGGACCATGGCCTCCAGGTGGGCGCGTGAGGCCACCTCGGGCACGACCCCGCCGAAGCGGGCGTGCTCGTCGACGCTGGAGGCGATCGCGTCGGCCAGCAGGGTGGTGCCGCGGACGACGCCGACGCCGGTCTCGTCGCAGGAGGTCTCGATGCCGAGGACGAGCGGTTCGTCAGCCATGGGTCTCACCTTGTACGGGTCCGTCTACGGTTACGGAGCTAGCGGGATCGGAAAGGCGCATCACGAGCGCGTCGACGTTGCCGGGCTGGTAGTAGCCGCGCCGGAAGCCGATCGGCTCGAAACCGAAGCGCTCGTAGAGCTTCTGCGCGCGGGTGTTGTCCACCCGCACCTCCAGCAGCACCTCGGCGCACTCGAAGGCGGTCGCGGCGCGCAGCAGGTCCTCCAGCAGCCGGGCGCCGAGGCCGGTGCCCCACTGGTCGCGGGCCGCGGCGATGGTCTGTACGTCGCCCAGCTCCCCGGCGGCGGCCAGCCCGGCGTAGCCGACGATGCGACCGCCGCCCGGGGCGGAGCCGCCGTCGGGAGGGATCTCGGCGACGACGTAACGGCGGGTGGCGTGCGGACCGCGTGCGTGGGCGAGCTCCGACCAGAACATGCCGGCGGACCAGGCGTCATCGGGGAACAGCTCGTGTTCCAGTTCCAGCACGGGCCCGATGTCCCACCAGCGCATCTCGCGCAGTACCGCGGTCACTGCGGGGTGACCACCTTGTAGTTCTTGGGCACCTGGGCGTCGGGCCGGCGCAGGTACAGCGGCGCCGGAGGCAGGCCGTCGGCGTTCTCGAAGGGGGTCCCGGCCACGAGCCGTTCCGCCGCCAGGGCGGCGAGGGCGCCGGCGCTCTGGTGCTCGGGCGGCCGGGCGTCCGTGAAGACCTCCGGGTACAGCAGTGCGCCCTGCCCGACCGCGGGCATCCCGGCGACCCGGTCGGCGATGTCGGCGGGGCGGTCCACGGCGGGATCCCCGACGCGGGTGCGCGGGTCCTCGTACCGGGCCCAGTAGACCTCCTTGCGCCGGGCGTCGGTGGCCACGGTGAAGGGGCCCTCGATCCCGGCGGCGCCGGCCGCGTGGGCCAGGCCGTCCAGGGTGCACAGGCCGTGCACCGGGACGCCGAGGACGGCGGCGAAGGTGGCGGCGGTGACGAGGCCGACGCGCAGCCCGGTGTAGGGGCCGGGTCCGACGCCGACGACGATGCCGGTGACGGCTTCGAGCTTGAGCCCGGCCTCGGCGAGCACCTTGTCGACGGAGGGCAGCAGCAGCTCCCCGTGACGGCGGGCGTCGACCTGGTTCGACTCGGCGAGGACTGACTCGCCGTCGTGCAGGGCGACGGTGACGGCGGGCGTGGCGGTATCTACAGCGAGCAAGAGCACGCGAACAGCCTACGACTCCTTGGGCCCCGGCCCTTGCGGCCGGTCGCGGGCCGGGCCGGCTGCTACCTTTCGACCGAGGCGGTCAGTGCGGTACTCGACCGGGCGTTCCAGCGCCCCGGCAGGCATCGCGCGGGCGCGCGAAGCGGACACGAAGAGCCGAAGAAGAGCACGAAGAAGACGCGGGGAGACCGCGGAAAGGCGGAGCAAGGTGGCACGCAGCAGCTCGGGAATCGTGGCCGGGCTCACCGTCGCGGCACTGGCCGCCGTCGGTTTCCTCGGCTACCAGGCCTCGGCCACGGCGCCCGCGCGCCCCGCGAAGGCGGCTCCGCAGGCCCCCGCGCCCGCCCCGGCCCCCGCCAAGCAGGACCCGGCCGCGGTGCCGGCCGACTCCGGGACCGGGGTGCGCGTCGTGTACTCGGTGTCCGGCAAGCGGGTGTGGCTGGTCGGCGAGGACGGGCAGCCGGTGAAGTCCTTCGCGGTCATGCCGAGCACGGTCCACCCGGTGCCGGGCAGCTACCCGGTCGCCTCGCGCTCGGGCACGGTCACCGGCTCGGACGGGGTGCCGATCGAGCACGTCGTACGGTTCGCCACCACCGACGGCATCGCGATCGGCTTCAGTGCGCGCGTGGACGGCTCGGTGCCGGAGCCGGACCAGACGAAGAAGACCGGCGGCATCCGGATGTCGCGGGCCGACGGCGACGCGCTGTGGGCCTTCGCGACGATCAACACGAAGGTCGTCGTCCTCCCCTGACCCGCCACCCACTTCACCCGTACGGGGTATGCCGTACGGACCTCAGGCCGCTTCGGACTCCGGAGCGGCCTGTTCCGCGTCGCGGGCCCCGTCCTCCGACAGCGGCCGTACGGGGATGCGCGCGGGCGGCGTGGACACGGCGGTGGCGGCCGCGCAGGAGGCGAGCAGCGCCCCCATGGACACGTCCGCGCCGTGCGCCCGCCCTGCTCCCGCTGCTGCGCGTGCTGCTCCTGCTGCCGACATGGCTGCCTCCTGGACCGGCCCGGGGCGCCGTACTTAGGTACACCTAACCAGCGCTCGGTACCATGTCACCACGAGCATCGGCACTCGCGCAACGTTTTCCCGACGCGGTGTCGGGACGTTTCGGCCCGGGGCGCCGCCCCGCTACCGCGCGACCCGCTCCGCCAGCCCGGCCAGGCCCGTCGGATGCCCGGTCCAGCGCGCGCCGATCCCGCGCACCGAGACCTCCCGCACGTCGTCGAGGACCTCCTCGTGGCCGACCGCCCGCGCGATCACCACGTGCAGCCGGTCGTCGGAGAGTTCCTCCACCTTGCCGTCGCCCCACTCGACGACGACCACGGACTCGGGCAGCGAGACGTCGAGGTCCAGGTCCTCCATCTCCTCCAGGCCGCCGCCGAGCCGGTACGCGTCCACGTGCACCAGCGCCGGCCCGTCGGCCAGCGGCGGGTGCACGCGGGCGATCACGAAGGTCGGGGAGGTGACGGCCCCGCGCACGCCGAGGCCCTCGCCGAGGCCGCGCGTCAGGGTGGTCTTGCCCGCGCCGAGCTCGCCGGTCAGCAGGACGAGGTCGCCGGGCCGCAGCAGGCCGGCGATCCGACGGCCCAGCTCGCGCATGGAGTCGGGCGAGTCGACGGTGATCAGGGTCTCGGCGACGGCGCCTTCGGCCGCCCCGGGCGCGGCGGCCTCAGGAGCCGGGCTGCGCGGCGCTTCTCGCGGTACTTCTTCCATGCGCGCCAACGTTAGTCGCTCCGGACCCCCCGGCGGATACCGCGCCGGGCGCGTCCCCGGCCTCCGCCGCCGGCACGGCGCCGGTGCGCGCCAGCAGGCCGGTCAGCAGCGCGGTCACCGCGTCGGGGCGCTCCAGCATCATCAGGTGCCCGGTGTTCTCCAGGACCGTCAGCTCGGCGGCCGGCAGTACGTCCTTGATGGCGGCGCTGTGCTCGGGCGGCGTGATCATGTCGTGGTCCCCCGCGATGACGGTGACCGGGATGTCCGTGAACCGCTGGAGCGCGGCGCTCTTGTCGTGGACCTGGAAGGCCGGGTAGAACTCGGCGACCACGTCGATGGGGGTCGCCTCGATCAGCCGCTCGGCGAAGCGGGCGACGCCCGGGTCGACTTCCCTGGAGCCGAACGAGTACTGCTTGATCATGCCCGCGAAGAGGTCGGCGGTGGCCCGGCGGCCCCGCTCGACGAGTTCCACCTGCGAGCCGAGCACCCTGAGCACCCCGGGGAGGAGTCGGCGCACGGCGCCCATCCCGACGGCCGGGAGGCCGTACGTGACCTCGTCCAGGCGCCCGCTGGAGGTGCCGACCAGGGCCACCCCGAGCACGCGCTCCCGTACCAGTTCCGGGAACTGCTCGGCCAGCGCCATGATGGTCATCCCGCCCATGGAGTGGCCGACCAGCACCAGCGGGCCCTCGGGGGCGGTGGCGTCGATCACCGCCTTGAGGTCGCGGCCGAGCAGCTCGATGGTGACCGGTTCGCCGTCGGCCTGGGCGAGGCCGCGCATGCTGCGGCCGTGGCTGCGCTGGTCCCAGTAGACGGAACGGACGACGCCGCGCAGGGCGGCGCGCTGGAAGTGCCAGGAGTCCTGGCCGAGGCAGTAGCCGTGGCAGAAGACGACGGTCGCGGCGGGGGGCTTCTTGCGCCGCAGCCGGCCGCGCCGGGCCGGTTCCTCGGGCAGTTCGTCGACCTCGTAGTACAGCTCGGTGCCGTCCTCGGCCCGGCAGACGCCCTCCGTTCCGCGCAGGGACCCGTAGTCCCCGGCGGCGTCGAGGGCGAGCCGTGCCTTGCGGCGGATGCCGCGGCCCACGGTGATCCGCTCGACGGCGACGCCGGCGGCCGCGCCGGCGGCTATCACGCCGATGGCCGCGCCGGCCCAGCCGGCCTTGCGCCAGTTCTCGCTCACGCGGTCGCCGTCCTCACCCGGCCGTGCTCAGCCGTTGCGGTACACCCTGGGCACGCGGCCCCCGATACGGGTGACGATCTCATACGCGATGGTGCCCGCCGCTTGAGCCCAGTCCTCGGCGGTGGGTTCGCCCAGGTCGCCCGGCCCGAAGAGGATCGCCGGATCCCCGGCGCGCACGTCCGCGCCGTCGATGTCGACCACGAACTGGTCCATGGCGACCCGGCCCGCGATCCGCCGCACCGCACCGCCGACGAGGACCGGACCGGTTCCGGAGGCGTGGCGCGGGACGCCGTCCGCGTACCCGACGGGGATGAGCGCCAGCCGGGTCTCACGTTCCGTCACGTAGTGGTGGCCGTAGCTGACTCCGTGGCCGGCGGGCACGGTCTTGACCAGCGCGACGGAGGCCCGGAGGGTCATCGCGGGGCGCAGGCCGAGCTGTTCGGGCGTGCCCAGCTCGGGCGCGGGCGAGACGCCGTAGACGGCCAGGCCGCAGCGCACGAGGTCGAAGTGGCTCTCCGGGAGGGTGAGCGTGGCGGGCGAGTTGGCGATGTGCCGGACCTCGGGCTCGACGCCCTCCTTCTCGGCGTAGCCGAGCATCTCGCGGAAGGCGGTGAGCTGGAGGGCGATGGAGGGGTGCCCGGGCTCGTCGGCGCAGGCGAAGTGCGACCACACGCCGGTGACGCGGACGGTCCCCTCGGCCTGCGCGGCGACCGCGGCGCCCACCAGTTCCGCCCAGTCGGCGGGCTGGCAGCCGCCCCGGCCGAGGCCGGTGTCGGCCTTGAGCTGGACGCGGGCGACCCGCCCGGCCGCGCGGGCGGCGGCCCGGACCTCGTCCAGGGCCCACATCCCGCTGACGGACACGTCCAGATCGGCCTCGACGGCCTCCCGCCAGGGGCCGCCCGGCGTCCACAGCCAGCACATGATCCGGGCGCCGATCCCGGCGGCGCGCAGCGCGAGCGCCTCCTCGGGGGTCGCGGTGCCGAGCCAGGTCGCACCGGCGTCCAGGGCGGCGCGGGCACAGGGGACCGCCCCGTGCCCGTAGGCGTCCGACTTGACGACGGCCATGAGCTCGGCCCGGGGCGCCCGCTCGCGCAGTGCGCGCACGTTGGACCGCACGGCGGCTAGGTCGATCTCGGCGTACGCGCGCGTCGGTGTCTCGTTCATCGGGCACAGTCTCTCAGAACCGCCACCACCCCCTCGCGGGCCGTGCCGCGGGCGGGGCGGTCAGGGGGTGCGGACGTCGCGCCAGGCGCCCGGGAGGGCTTCGGCGACCTCGTGGGCCAGCAGCGGGGCGCCCGCGGCGGTGCGGCGCGCGGCCAGGCCGTGCAGGTACGCCGCCACCGAAGCGGCGTCCGGCGCGGACAGTCCCGCCGCCAGCAGGGAGCCCGCCAGCCCGGACAGCACGTCGCCGCTGCCGGCGGTGGCCAGCCACGGGGTCCCGGTCGTATTGACCCGGACCACCCCGCCGTCGCAGACCAGCGTCGTCGAGCCCTTGAGCAGCACCGTCGCCCCGTACCGCTGCGCCAGCGCGCGTACCGCGGCCAGCCGGCCGGCCTCGACCTCCTCCCGCCGGACCCCCAGCAGCGCCGCCGCCTCGCCCGCGTGCGGGGTCAGCAGCGTCGGCGCCGTCCGGGCCCGCAGCGCCGCGGGGTCCAGCCCGCGCAGCCCGTCGGCGTCCACCAGCACCGGCACCGGGTCCGCCAGGACCTCCGCGCCCCGCTCGTCCCCCAGCCCCGGCCCGATCACCCAGGCCTGTACCCGGCCCCGCCCGATCAGCGTCTCCGGGTACCTGGCCAGCACCGCCTCCCCGACCGCCGCCGGGCCCACGTACCGCACCGCGCCCGCGCCGCCGCGCAGCGCGCCCGCGACGGCCAGCACCGCCGCTCCCGGGTAGCGGGCCGACCCGGCGACGATGCCGACCACGCCCCGGCGGTACTTGTCGCTGGCCGCGCCCGGCTCCGGCAGCAGTCCCGCCACGTCGGCGTGCTGCAACGCCTGTGCGTCCGGCGCCGGGAGGGCGAGCCCGATGTCCACCAGCCGTAGCGCCCCGGCCCGTGCGGCGCCCGGGTCGATCAGCAGCCCCGGCTTGTACGCCCCGAACGTCACCGTGACGTCGGCCCGTACCGCCGCTCCCGCCACCTCGCCCGTGTCGGCGTCCACCCCGCTCGGCAGGTCCGCGGCCACCACCACCGCGCCCGGCGGGATCCGCTCCACCAGCGCCGCGGCCGCCGGGCGCAGTCCGCCGCGGCCGCCGATGCCGAGCAGTCCGTCCACCACCAGGTCCGCCCGCCCGGGCACGGCCGGGGCCACCCGGCCGCCCGCGGCCAGCAGGGCCGCCAGCCCGCCCGGGTGGATCCGCCCGGGGTCCATCGGTACGGCCGTCACCCCCGCGCCGCGCCGGGCCAGCCGCGCGCCCGCGTACAGGGCGTCGCCGCCGTTGTCCCCCGGGCCGACCAGCAGCACGATCCGCGCCCCGTACACCCTTCGCAGCAGCCCGGCGCACACGGCGGCCAGCCCGGCCGCCGCCCGCCGCATCAGGGCGCCCTCCGGCAGCCGCGCCATCAGCTCGCGCTCGGCGGCCCGTACGGTCTCCACGCTGTAAGCAGTACGCATGCCACCACCCTGCCCGAAAAGGCCGCCCGGACCACCGGGACGGCCGCGAGTGCCGAGAGGTGGTCTACCCCTCGGCGATGACCACGGCGGAGGCCACGCCCGCGTCGTGGCTGAGCGAGACGTGCCACGACTTCACGCCGAGCGCCAGCGCCCGCGCCTCCACCGTCCCGGACACCCGTACCCGCGGCTGTCCGGTCTCCTCGACGTACACCTCGGCGTCGGTCCACAGCATCCCGCCGGGCGCGCCGAGCGCCTTGGCGAGTGCCTCCTTGGCCGCGAACCGGGCGGCGAGCGAGGCGGTTCCGCGCCGCTCGCCGCTCGGCAGGGTCAACTCGGAGTCGACGAAGAGCCGTTGCGCCAGGTGCGGCGTCCGCTCCAGGGCGGCGCCGAACCGCTCGATCTCGGCAACGTCAATGCCCACACCGATAATCACAACACCATGCCCCTATTCGACCGTGACCGATTTGGCGAGGTTACGCGGCTGGTCCACCTCGTTCCCCCGCGCGGTCGCCAGCTCGCAGGCGAACACCTGCAACGGCACCGCCGCCACCAGCGGCTGGAGCAGCGTCGGCGTGGCCGGGATGCGGATCAGGTGGTCCGCGTACGGGACCACCGCCTCGTCCCCCTCCTCCGCGATCACGATCGTGCGCGCCCCGCGGGCCCGGATCTCCTGGATGTTCGACACGATCTTGTCGTGCAGCACCGAACGCCCGCGCGGCGACGGCACCACGACCACCACCGGCAGGTCCTCCTCGATCAGCGCGATCGGCCCGTGCTTGAGCTCGCCCGCCGCGAAGCCCTCCGCGTGCATGTACGCCAGCTCTTTGAGCTTGAGCGCGCCCTCCAGCGCCACCGGGTACCCGACGTGGCGGCCGAGGAACAGCACGGTGTTCTTGTCGGCCAGCGAACGCGCCAGCGCCCGTACCGGCTCCATCGTCTCCAGCACCCGGTCCACGGCCGCGGCGATGTCCGACAGCTCCCGGATCACCGCGCGGATCTCGTCGCCCCACTTGGTACCCCGCACCTGCCCGAGGTACAGCGCGACCAGATAACAGGCCACCAGCTGCGTCAGGAACGCCTTGGTCGAGGCGACGGCCACCTCGGGGCCGGCGTGCGTGTACAGCACGGCGTCCGATTCGCGGGGGATCGTCGACCCGTTCGTATTGCAGACGGCCAGCACCTTGGCGCCCTGCTCGCGCGCGTGCCGCAGCGCCATCAGGGTGTCCATGGTCTCGCCGGACTGCGAGATCGCGATCACCAGCGTCCGCTGGTCCAGGATCGGGTCGCGGTAGCGGAACTCGCTGGCCAGTTCCGTCTCGCACGGGATGCGGGTCCAGTGCTCGATGGCCAGCTTCGCGATCATGCCCGCGTGGTACGCCGTACCGCACGCCACGATCACGACCTTGTCGACCTCGCGGAGCACGGAGGCGGGGATGCGCACCTCGTCCAGGGTCAGCAGGCCGCTCGCGTCGATCCTGCCCAGGAGGGTGTCGGCGACAGCCTTCGGCTGCTCGGCGATCTCCTTGAGCATGAAGTAGTCATAACCCCCCTTCTCGGCCGCCGAGGCGTCCCAGTCCACGTGGTACGCCCGCACCGTCGCGGCCGAACCGTCGAAGTTGGTCACCGAGACCCCTTCGCGGCGGAGCTCGACGACCTGGTCCTGCCCCAGCTCGATCGCGGACCGGGTGTGGGCGATGAACGCGGCCACGTCCGAGGCGAGGAAGTTCTCACCCTCTCCAACGCCCACCACCAGGGGGGAGTTCCGGCGCGCCCCGACCACCACGTCCGGCGCGTCGGCGTGCACCGCGACCAGCGTGAACGCACCCTCCAGCCGCCGGCAGACCCGTCGCATGGCCTCCGCCAGGTCCCCTGACCCGGCGTCGAACTGCTCGGCGAGCAGGTGCGCCACGACCTCGGTGTCCGTCTCGGACTCCAGCTTGTGCCCGCGCTCGGCCAGCTCGGTGCGCAGCGCGGCGAAGTTCTCGATGATCCCGTTGTGCACGACCGCCACGCGCCCCGAATTGTCGAGGTGCGGATGGGCGTTGACGTCGGTGGGTCCGCCGTGGGTCGCCCACCGGGTGTGCCCCAGGCCCGTGGAGCCGGCCGGCAGCGGGTGCCCGACCAGTTCCTTCTCCAGGTTGACCAGCTTGCCGGCCTTCTTGACCGCGTCCAGTCCCCCGTCCGCGAGCACGGCCACCCCGGCCGAGTCGTAGCCGCGGTACTCCAGCCGCTTGAGTCCGGCGATGACCACATCGAGCGCCGACTGCGCTCCCACGTAACCCACAATTCCGCACATAGGGCGCAGGGTACGCCGTGGCCGGCCTCCTGCCGGGTACGTGAACCGGACGAAAACCCCGCCCCGGCGAATGTGCCGGAGCGGGGTTGACGCCGTTCTGAGGGAAGGTCAGCCGGTCACAGCTTCTTCGTCTGCGCGTCCACGACGGCCTTCGGCTGCTCGGCCTCGCCGCTCAGGCTCAGCGCGGTGAACATCGCGAGGGTGTTGCCCTTGCGCAGGACGACCACGCGGGTCACGTTCTTGTCGCCGTCCCCCAGGTCCATCACGGTGACGAAGGAGGCCACCTCGTCGCCGCCGGAGAGCGCCGTGTCGGCCCTGACGCTCTCGATGTCCGTCTTCTCCCCCGCCTGCGCCACCGAGTAGCCGCCCGCGCAGGCCCCGACCCCGTCCTTGACGGCGGCGAAGGCCTGCTCGGCGCCCTTGCCGTCGTAGGACACCAGCGCGATCGACGTGGCCGTCACCTTGAGGGCGCCCATGGCCGCGTCCAGCTTCTCCGCCGCCCCGGCGCCCTCGCCCGCCGGCCGGGGCTTCCCGCTGGCGACGACCCGAGCGACTCCCGCGGA
The DNA here is from genome assembly GCF_055567555.1 of Streptomyces sp. NPDC026522. Lineage (NCBI taxonomy): Bacteria > Bacillati > Actinomycetota > Actinomycetes > Kitasatosporales > Streptomycetaceae > Streptomyces > Streptomyces sp. NPDC026522. The sequence goes on along the minus strand of NZ_JBVHQF010000002.1, from coordinate 131,225 downwards.
CGGGCCGATCGGCTGCATGCTCTCGGCCTGGGCCAGCGGCTTGCAGGCAGCCTTGTCGGTCTCGATCGGGTCGTTCTGCGCCGCGCTGTCCTGCACCGGCTCCAGCCGGTGGTCCGGCAGGTCCGCCTGGGTGACCAGCAGCGTGCCCAGCTCGGCCGCGGTCTTCCCCCTGGGGCCCGCCGCGGCCTCGCCCGAAGCGGCGGCCGACGGCTGGGAGCCGGCCTTGAAGTCGGCCTTCGCGGCACCCGCCCGGCCCGACCCGCAAGCGGTGACCAGCAGGCTCAGGGACACCGCCGAAGCGGTCAGGACAGCACGACGGACGGACACGGTACGCACGAAAGATCTCCCCCGGAACAAGAAACACCCAAGGCGGCCCCGCGCAGCGCCCTCGGTCGGGGGCGCGCGCCGGAGCTGCGGCGATCAGCAATGTACGGGGGGAAGCCCGCTCGGACGATCCGGTTTTCACACACCGTCGCCAATCGTGATCGGCGCGAGACCGACACGAGACTCCGATCGGTATCCGGCCACGGCGCCGCCCGGCCCGGCCCTCCCCGGCCCGCTCGGCCACGTGACCGACCACACCACCCACAAGCGAGCGCGACCCCCGACAATGGCTCTGTGATCACTTCGCCGCCACGAAGCACGCCGGACCGCGCAACGGAGCGCGCCGGCCACCGCCGGCCCCCCGAGCCCTCGCCCTACGTCGACCTCACCCGGGCCGAGTGGAGCGCCCTGCGCGAACGGACCCCCCTCCCGCTCACCGCCGACGAGGTCGAACAGCTCCGCGGCCTGGGCGACGTCATCGACCTCGACGAGGTCCGCGACGTCTACCTCCCGCTCTCCCGTCTGCTGAACCTCTACGTCGGCGCCACCAGCAACCTCCGCGGCACCCTCAACACCTTCCTCGGCGATGCCGGCAACGGCCACGGCGCCCAGCAGGGGACCCCGTTCGTCATAGGGGTCGCCGGCTCCGTCGCCGTCGGCAAGTCCACCGTGGCCCGGCTGCTCCAGGCCCTGCTCGCCCGCTGGCCGGAGCACCCACGCGTCGAGCGGGTCACCACCGACGGCTTCCTGTACCCGATGAAGGAACTCCAGCGCCGCGGCCTGACCGCCCGCAAGGGCTTCCCCGAGTCGTACGACCGCCGCGCGCTGACCCGCTTCGTCGCCGACATCAAGGCGGGCAAGGACGAGGTCACGGCCCCGGTCTACTCCCACCTGATCTACGACATCGTCCCCGGCGAGCAGCTCGTGGTCCGCCGCCCGGACATCCTCATCGTCGAGGGGCTCAACGTCCTCCAGCCGGCCCTGCCCGGCAAGGACGGCCGGACCAGGGTGGGCCTCGCCGACTACTTCGACTTCAGCGTGTACGTGGACGCGCGCCCCGAGGACATCGAGCGCTGGTACCTGAACCGGTTCCGGAAGCTGCGCGAGACCGCCTTCCAGAATCCTTTCTCCTACTTCCGCAAGTACACGCAGGTCTCCGAGGAGGAGGCCCTGGAATACGCGCAGACGATGTGGCGGACCATCAACAGGCCCAACCTGGTCGAGAACGTGGCCCCGACCCGCGGCCGGGCCACCCTCGTCGTGCGCAAGGGCCCGGACCACAAGGTGCAGAAGCTCAGCCTGCGCAAACTTTGAAAGCTACTGTTCGGGCATTCTGCACCTGCGGATGATCACCCCGCCCGACCGGACGCACGCCGTGCTCCGCCTCGTCGAAGGGACCGTCGGCACCACCCATCTGGTGGTGCTGACCGGCGCGGCCCTGGTCCCCGCAGGTGATGTCGTGATGTGCGACGTCGCCCGCGAGGCGGGCGACGAGCTGCTGCACGAGCTGCGCCGGCTGGGCATCGACAAGGACGGCTCGATCGCCGTCGAGAACATCGACCTCACCCTCTCCGAGAGCGCCGACGAGGCCGAGGAGGAGGCGCCCGGCGAGGCCGCCGACGCGGTGCTGTGGGAGCAGCTGACCGAGGCGACCCAGGAGGAGTCGACCCTCACCGTCACCTACACCGCGTTCATGATCGTCGCGACGCTGATCGCCGCCTGCGGTGTGGTCCTGGACAACGCCATCCTGATCGTGGGCGCGATGGCCGTCGGCCCCGAGTTCGGGCCGCTCGCCGGTGTCTGCACCAGCCTGGTCCGGCTGGCCCCCAAGGCGGCCGCGCGCTCGCTGGTGGCCCTGCTGGCGGGTTTCGCCGCCGCGATGGCGGCAACCACCCTGTTCAGCCTGGCGATGAACGCGCTGGGCCTGTTCCAGCGCTCGATGCTGGAGAACCCGCGCCCGAACACCAGCTTCATCTGGCAGCCGGACTCGTTCTCCTTCACGGTCGCGCTGCTCGCCGGGGTGGCCGGCGTGCTGTCCCTGACCTCCGCGAAGTCGGGCGCGCTGGTCGGCGTGGCGATCTCGGTGACCACCGTCCCGGCGGCCGCCAACGCCGCCGTGGCCCTCAGCTACGGCGAGGTGGGCCAGATGTGGGGCTCGGCGGAGCAGCTGCTGCTGAACCTGGGCGGGATCATGCTGGCCGGCACCCTGACCCTGTACGCGCAGAAGCTGCTGTGGCGCACCGCGCGCGGCCGCTGGAACCGCACCCCGCCCGGAACGGCCTGAGCCCCGCCGCCCCCGGCAGGGGCGGCGGGGCTCAGGCAGCGCCGGGGACCTACCCCAGCACCGACTTCACGACGTCCGCCAGGCGTCCCGCGACCGCGCGGGCCTGCTCGATGTCGGCGGCCTCCACCATCACCCGTACGAGCGGCTCCGTACCGGAGGGACGCAGCAGCACCCGTCCGGTGGCGCCCAGCTCGCGCTCGGCCTCGCCCACCGCCGCGGCCAGCTCGCCGGAGGTCCCGACGCGCGACTTGTCCACGTCGGGCACGTTGATCAGCACCTGCGGCAGCCGCTCCATCACACCGGCCAGCTCCGCCAGCGACCGCCCGGTGGCCGCGACCCGGGCCGCCAGCAGCAGCCCGGTCAGGGTGCCGTCACCGGTCGTCGCGTGGTCGAGGATGATCACGTGGCCGGACTGCTCGCCGCCCAGCGCGTAGCCGTGCTCCTTCATCGACTCCAGCACGTAGCGGTCGCCGACACCGGTCTGCACGACCTCGATGCCCTCGGCCTCCATGGCCAGCTTGAAGCCCAGGTTCGACATGACGGTGCCGACCACGGTGTTCCCGCGCAGCTGCCCCGCCTCGCGCATGGCCAGCGCCAGCACCGCGAGGATCTGGTCCCCGTCCACCTCCGCGCCGGAGGCGTCCACGGCCAGGCAGCGGTCGGCGTCACCGTCGTGCGCGATGCCGAAGTCGGCTCCGTGCTCGACCACCGCCTGCTTGAGCAGACCGAGGTGGGTGGAGCCGCAGCCGTCGTTGATGTTCAGGCCGTCGGGCTCGGCGCCGATCGTGATGATCTCCGCGCCGGCCCGGGCGAAGGCCTCCGGGGAGACGTACGCGGCCGCGCCGTGGGCCTCGTCCAGGACGACCTTGAGGCCTTCGAGGCGGTTGGGGAGCACCCCGATCAGGTGGGCGACGTACTTCTCGAAGCCCTCGGCGTAGTCCGAGACCCGGCCGACGCCGGCGCCGGTGGGACGGTCCCAGGGGGCGCCGGTGCGGTGCTCCTCGTAGACGGACTCGATCCGGTCCTCCAGCTCGTCGGCGAGCTTGTGGCCGCCGCGCGCGAAGAACTTGATCCCGTTGTCGGGCATCGCGTTGTGGCTGGCGGAGAGCATCACGCCGAGGTCGGCGCCCAGCGCACCGGTGAGATACGCCACCGCCGGGGTGGGCAGCACACCGACGCGCAGGACGTCCACGCCCGCGCTCGCGAGGCCCGCGACGACCGCGGCCTCCAGGAACTCGCCGGACGCGCGGGGATCACGGCCGACCACGGCGGTGGCCCGGTGACCGGCGAAGGTGCCCGCCTCGGCCAGTACGTGCGCGGCCGCCACGGAGAGACCGAGCGCGAGCTCGGCCGTCAGATCCGCGTTGGCAACGCCTCGTACACCGTCCGTCCCGAAGAGTCGTCCCACTGTTGTCCTCCCGAGTTCACGCTTCGCTTAGTGCCGCTGTGTGACAGATATGTGCCGCTTGTGGCGGTAAACGAACCGCCCCGGCAGCACAGAGAGTGCTGCCGGGGCGGTTTCGTTGCAGAACAGCAGGCGCAGATTAACGCTTGCTGTACTGCGGAGCCTTACGGGCCTTCTTGAGACCGGCCTTCTTGCGCTCGACCGCACGGTCGTCGCGGGAGAGGAAGCCGGCCTTCTTGAGCGCCGGGCGGTTGTTGTCGACGTCCGCCTCGTTCAGCGCACGGGCCACACCGAGGCGCAGGGCGCCGGCCTGGCCGGAGACGCCGCCACCCGCGATGCGGGCGATGACGTCGTAGCGGTTGTCGAGCTCAAGGAGCTTGAACGGCTCGTTGACTTCCTGCTGGTGCACCTTGTTGGGGAAGTAGTCCTCAAGGGTGCGACCGTTGATCTTCCACTTGCCGGTGCCCGGAACGATCCGGACGCGGGCGATGGCGTTCTTGCGACGACCCAGACCGGCGGCCGGCTGGGGGTCGCCGAAGCGACCGGCAAGGGACTCGGAGGTGTAGTCGCCCTCGACGACGACCTCGGACTCGCTGGTGTACTCCTCGACGTTGCCCTCGAACTCTTCGACGGGGGTCGTCTCGGCGGTGGTCTCGGCCACGATGCTCCTCAGAATTTTCTACGTCTTAGGGGGTGGCCGGAACTACTGCGCGACCTGGGTGATCTCGAACGGCACCGGCTGCTGGGCAGCGTGGGGGTGCTGGTCGCCCGAGTAGACCTTCAGCTTCGAGAGCATCTGACGGCCCAGGGTGTTCTTGGGGAGCATGCCCTTGACGGCCTTCTCGACGGCCTTCTCCGGGTTGTTCGCCAGGAGGTCGTCGTAACGGACGGAACGCAGACCACCCGGGAAGCCGGAGTGGCGGTACGCCATCTTCTGGGACGCCTTGTTGCCGGACAGGTGAACCTTGTCGGCGTTGACGATGATGACGAAGTCGCCCATGTCCATGTGGGGGGCGTAAGTCGGCTTGTGCTTGCCCCGCAGGAGGGCAGCGGCCTGGGTCGCCAGACGGCCGAGGACTACGTCCTGGGCGTCGATGACGAGCCACTGGCGCGAGATGTCGCCGGGCTTGGGGCTGAACGTACGCACGCGTATGCCTTCGCTTCTTCAGTGGTGGGTCATCCCCAGGGCGTGAGCCCACGGGGAAGGGTCCTGACAAGGGTCACCACGGACGATCACGACAGCCCTGGTCCACTACGGGGACGCAACCCGTGTGAACCGCTGGTCATCGGCCCGGTGGACCGGCGTAAGGCCCTTTCACGTGAGAATGAGAAAGCCAATACGCATAACAAACCAGCAGAGTACCCAAGAGGACCCGTACGGGTCAAAACGCGGTCCGCGATGCCGATTCTGCTGGCGTCGCGGCGCACTCCGGTTCGGTCCTGGGTGGGGACCCCGCAGTTGTTACTGGATCCAGAGTAACCCGTACGGAGCGCAGCGCTCGACCCGCCAGCATGATCGCGAGCCCGCACAGGGTGGCGCAGTCCTTGAACGCGCGCCGCTTGTGGGCCAGCTCGGAGGGCCACGGCACCAGCGCCACCTGGGGCGTCAGGGCCAGCCAGAACCAGGGCGAGCGGGGCATCGAGCCCGGCCGCACCGCCGAGGCCAGCAACAGCGGAAGCACCACCAGCAGGTAGTGGTCGAAGGACGGCCGCGAGACCAGGAATGCGGCGAGCATCACCATGCAGGCCGTCTCCGCGAGCCGCAGCTCCCCCCCGTCCGCGTCGCCCGGACCGTCCGTACGCCGCCACCGCCGCCACGCCGCGACCAGCGCGCCCAGCGCCCCCGCCGCCGTCAGCAGCACCGCGACCGGCTCCGGCACCCCCAGCCGCGGCAGCACCGCGATCGGCGAGGCGTCCCAGGGCAGCGCGTACGCGTCCTGCCCATGGAGCAGGAACGGCAGCGTCTTGGTGACGAACAGCGTCGGGCTAGGCATCATCAGCGCCCCGAGCAGCGAGACGCCGAGCGGCACCAGCACGGCCACGGCCAGCCCCCGCCACTGCCGGGCCAGTACGAAGAGCAGCCCGATCGGCACCAGCATGGGTTTGCAGGCGATGGCCAGCCCCACCACCAGCCCCGCCGCCGTCCAGGACCGACGCTGCGCGAGCAGCACCGCCAGGGGCAGCGCGGCCGCCGAGATGGCGGTCCAGTTGCCGATCAGTACGAGGTTCACGTACGGCTTGTAGGCCAGGGCCAGCGCGGCGAACCCGCCGACCGCGAAGCGGGAGCGCGCCGGCACCGAGAACAGCCGCAGCGCGGCCCACCAGCCGACCGCCAGCAGGGCGGACATCGCGAGCGGGAGCACCCAGCGCAGCACCGGCTGCGGCAGCAGCGCCTCGGGGACCGCCATGATCACGGCGCTCGGGAGGTAGAGGAACCGCTTGTCCTCGTACGGGGACCCGCCCGCCAGCAGCGTCTCGGCCGCCTTGACCACGAAGGCGTTGTCCGAGCCCCAGTTCTCCCGCAGGCTGGTGGAGACCGCGATGCCGAGCACCACGGCCAGCGCCACTCCGTGCCAGGGCCCCGACGCCGGCCGCAGCAGCCAGGCCACCAGCCGGTGCCCGAACGCGGGGTCCCGTACCGTTTCCCATCCCCTGACCAAGGTGCCAGGCCGCAGCCGCACAACGCCTCCCGATCACCGCTCGGGGGCCGTCTACCCCTAGCGTTCGCGCTCGACCCTACGTTCGTCCCAGACAGGTTCCCGAGTCTCCCGTACAACACCGTCCGAACCGAAGACCAAGAAACGGTCAAATGTACGCGCGAACCAGCGGTCGTGCGTGACGCAGAGCACAGTGCCGTCGTACGCCTCCAGGCCGTCCTGGAGGGCCTCCGCCGACTCCAGGTCGAGGTTGTCCGTCGGCTCGTCCAGCAGCAGCGCCGTGGTGCCGGCCAGCTCCAGCAGCAGGATCTGGAACCGCGCCTGCTGGCCGCCCGACAGCTTCTCGAACGGCTGGTCGCCCTGGCGCTCCAGCTCGTAGCGGCGCAGGGCGCCCATCGCCGCGCCGAGCGGCTTGGCCGCCTCCGTCCACAGGATGTCGACGAGGGTGCGGCCGAACAGCTCCGGGTGGGCGTGGGTCTGCGCGAAGTGGCCCGGGAGCACCCGCGCGCCCAGCTTCCAGGTACCGGTGTGCTTGACGTCCTCACCCGCCAGCAACCGCAGGAAGTGCGACTTGCCGGAACCGTTCGAGCCGAGCACCGCGACCCGCTCCCCGTAGAACACCTCCAGGGAGAACGGCTTCATCAGCCCGGTCAGCTCCAGGTTCTCCACGGTCAGCGCGCGCACGCCGGTCCGGCCGCCCTTGAGGCGCATCCGGATGTCCTGCTCGCGCGGCGGCTCCGGCGGCGGGCCGGCCTCCTCGAACTTCTGGAAGCGGGTCTGCATCGCCCGGTAGCGGGAGGCCATGTCTGGGCTGGAAGCGGCCTGGTTGCGCAGCCGCAGCACCAGCGCCTTCAGCCGGGCGTGCTCCTCGTCCCAGCGCCGTTTGAGCTCCTCGAAGCGCGCGAAGCGCTCCTTGCGGGCCTCGTGGTAGCTGCCGAAACCGGCGCCGTGCACCCAGACGTCCGAGCCGGTCGGGCTCGCCTCCAGGCTGATGATCTTCTCGGCCGCCTGGGTGAGCAGCTCCCGGTCGTGGCTGACGAAGAGGACCGTCTTGCGGGTGGCCCGCAGCTGCTCCTCCAGCCACCGCTTGCCGGGGACGTCGAGGTAGTTGTCCGGCTCGTCGAGCAGCAGCACCTCGTCCGGCCCGCGCAGCAGTACCTCCAGCACCAGCCGCTTCTGCTCACCGCCGGAGAGCGTGCGCACCTCGCGGAACTGCGCCTTGTCGTACGGGACCCCCAGCGCGGCCGTCGTACAGACGTCCCACAGGGTCTCCGCCTCGTACCCCTGGACGTCCGCCCAGTCGCTCAGCGCCTGCGCGTAGGCCATCTGCGCGGCTTCGTCGTCCACGGTCAGGATCAGCTGCTCGGCCCGGTCGACGGCCTTCGCCGCCTCCCGGATCCGCGGCTGCGCCACCGATACCAGCAGGTCCCGCACGGTCGTCTCGTCCCGCACCGAGCCCACGAACTGGGACATCACGCCGAGGCCGCCGCTGACGGTGACCGCGCCGCCGTGCGGCTGGAGGTCGCCCGAGACCAGCTTCAGCAAGGTGGTCTTGCCGGCCCCGTTCGCCCCCACCAGGGCGACCACCGACCCCTCCCCCACCCGGAAGGAGACGTCGGGGAGCAGCACCCGCCCGTCGGGAAGGTAGTACTCCAGGTGGCTGGCTTCTAGATGTCCCATGCCGCGCATTGTCCAGGCCGGGCGCCGATCCGCCCAAACGGATTAGCCGACGGGCGCCCGTTACGGCTCAGCAGCAGCCGGCGCCCGGCAGGGTGCGCAGGTTGCGCGCCTCCTTGCTGCGGGCCGCCAGCAGCTCGTCCGCCGGGTAGCCGACCTCCTCCAGCGTCAGCCCGTGCGGCTTGACGACGTGCACCGAGGAGTCCCGTACGGCGGCCTTGAGGACCGCCGCGGGCCAGTCGACCGGCCGGTGGCCGTCGCCGACGTGCAGCAGCGCGCCCACCAGCGAGCGGACCATGTTGTGGCAGAAGGCGTCGGCGCGCACCGTCGCGGTGACGATGCCGTCCTCGGCGCGCTCCCAGCCGAGCTGCTGGAGCGTACGGATGGTCGTGGCGCCCTCGCGCTTCTTGCAGTACGCGGCGAAGTCGTGCTCGCCGAGCAGCGCGGCGGAGGCCTCGTTCATGGCGTCCACGTCCAGCGGCCACTGGTGCCACAGCACGTGCCCGCGGCGCAGCGGGTCCACCCCGGCCTGGTGGTCGCCCACCCGGTAGGCGTAGCGGCGCCAGATGGCCGAGAACCTCGCGTTGAAGCCCTCGGGGGCCCGCTCGGCCTTCCACACCCGCACGTCGTGCGGCAGCCGCCCCGCGAGGCGGCGCAGCAGCTTGTCCTGGTGCTCGGCCCACACGTCCTCGGCCAGGTCGAACTGGGCGACCTGACCGCGCGCGTGCACCCCGGCGTCGGTCCGCCCGGCGACGGTCAGCTCGACCGGCTCCCCCAGCCGCAGCACGGTCCGCAGGGCGCTCTCCAGCTCTCCCTGCACGGTCCGCAGCGTGCGCTGCTTCGCCCAGCCGGAGAAGTCCTTGCCGTCGTAGCTCAGGTCCAGCCGTACCCGGACGTGCCCGGGCTCCACCTCGTCACTCACGTGACCGATCCTCTCAGAAACGCAGAACCGCGGAAAAAACGCAGAACGGGCCCGCCCCGGCAGGGGGCGGGCCCGTTCAGAGCCGATCAAGCAAGCTCGATCCCGTAGCGGGATCAGGCCTCCTTGGTCTCCTCGGCCTCGGCGGCGGGAGCCTCGGCCACGGCCTCGGCGTCCTTCGCGGCACGCTTGGTGGCGGCCTCGGCCTCACCGGTGGCCTGCTGGGCGACGGTCAGGGCCTCGACCAGCTCGATGACCGCCATCGGGGCGTTGTCGCCACGACGGTTGCCGATCTTGGTGATGCGCGTGTAACCACCGGGGCGGTTCTCGTAGCGCGGGGCGATCTCGGTGAACAGCGTGTGCACGATGCTCTTGTCCGTGATCGTCTGCAGCACCAGGCGACGGTTGTGGATGTCGCCCTTCTTGGCCTTGGTGACCAGACGCTCGGCGTAGGGACGCAGGCGACGGGCCTTGGCCTCGGTGGTGGTGATGCGGCCGTGCTCGAAGAGCGCCTTCGCGAGGTTCGCGAGGAGGTGCTTCTCGTGCGCGGCGCTGCCGCCCAGGCGGGCACCCTTTGCGGGACGCGGCATGGTGTTACTCCTTCATATCTGCACCGGCCGTGTCAGGTACCGGTGTCAGTTCCCCCGCGGCGGATGCCGCGGGAAAGTTCTACGGGTGCTGCTCAGTACTGCTCGGTGGGCCGGAGCCCGGCCGACTAGTACTGCTCGGTCTCGACGAAACCGGCGTCCGCGTCGTCGTCGGCGCCGAAGGCGTCGGCGGCGGCGGTCGGGTCGAATCCGGGCGGGCTGTCCTTGAGGGCCAGGCCCATGCCGGCCAGCTTCGCCTTGACCTCGTCGATCGACTTCGCACCGAAGTTGCGGATGTCGAGCAGGTCCGCCTCGGAGCGGGCGACGAGCTCACCCACGGAGTGGATGCCCTCGCGCTTGAGGCAGTTGTAGGACCGAACGGTGAGCTCCAGCTCCTCGATCGGCAGCGCCAGGTCGGCGGCCAGGGCGGCGTCCGTCGGGGACGGGCCCATGTCGATGCCCTCGGCGTCGATGTTGAGCTCGCGGGCCAGACCGAACAGCTCGACCAGGGTCTTGCCGGCGGACGCCATGGCGTCGCGCGGGCGCATGGCCTGCTTGGTCTCGACGTCGACGATCAGCTTGTCGAAGTCGGTGCGCTGCTCGACTCGGGTCGCCTCGACCTTGTAGGTGACCTTGAGGACCGGGCTGTAGATCGAGTCGACCGGGATCCGGCCGATCTCCTGGCCCAGCTGCTTGTTCTGGACGGCGGAGACGTAGCCGCGGCCGCGCTCGACGGTCAGCTCCATCTCCAGCTTGCCCTTGCCGTTGAGCGTGGCGAGGACGAGGTCCGGGTTGTGCACCTCGACGCCGGCCGGGGGCGCGATGTCGGCAGCGGTGACCAGGCCGGGACCCTGCTTGCGCAGGTACATCACGACCGGCTCGTCGTGCTCCGAGGAGACGACCAGCTGCTTGATGTTGAGGATGATGTCGGTGACGTCTTCCTTGACACCCGGCACGGTGGTGAACTCGTGCAGGACGCCGTCCACGCGGATGCTGGTGACGGCGGCACCCGGGATCGAGGACAGGAGCGTACGGCGCAGGGAGTTGCCGAGGGTGTAGCCGAAGCCCGGCTCCAGCGGCTCGATCACGAACCGCGAGCGGTACTCGTCGACGACCTCTTCGGTCAGCGAGGGACGCTGAGCGATAAGCATGTCTGTGTTCCTTCAGTCGTGGACGCCCACTATTTGACGCCCGACATGTACTGCTGGGTACTGCAAGGGTACGGGCGGCACGGCCCCCGAAGGGGTCGTACCGCCCGGACACTCAAAGACGCACAGGCGCGTCCGTCGCGTCAGACGCGGCGGCGCTTCGGCGGACGGCAGCCGTTGTGCGGGGTGGGGGTGACGTCCTGGATGGAGCCGACCTCCAGGCCGGTGGCCTGCAGGGAGCGGATCGCGGTCTCGCGGCCGGAGCCCGGACCCTTGACGAAGACGTCAACCTTGCGCATGCCGTGCTCCTGCGCGCGACGGGCGGCCGACTCGGCGGCCATCTGCGCGGCGAAGGGGGTGGACTTGCGCGAGCCCTTGAAGCCGACGTGGCCGGCGGAGGCCCAGGAGATCACGTTGCCCGAGGGGTCCGTGATCGAGACGATGGTGTTGTTGAACGTGCTCTTGATGTGGGCGTGCCCGTGAGCGACGTTCTTCTTTTCCTTGCGGCGCACCTTCTTGGCAGCGCCCTGACGACCCTTCGGGGGCATCTAAATCTCCTACGGGAGGTGGTCGGTCCTACAGCGCAAGACCGCTGAACAGGACTACTTCTTGCCCGGCTTCTTCTTACCGGCGATCGCGCGACGCGGGCCCTTGCGGGTACGCGCGTTCGTGCTGGTGCGCTGACCGTGCACCGGCAGGCCACGACGGTGGCGGATGCCCTGGTAGCACTGGATCTCGACCTTGCGACGGATGTCGGCCTGGATCTCGCGGCGGAGGTCACCCTCGGTACGGAGGTTGGCGTCCACGTACTCGCGGATCTTGACCAGGTCCTCTTCGGCCAGGTCACGAACGCGGGTGTTCGGGTTCACGCCGGTGGAGGCGAGGATCTCCTTGGACCGGGTGCGCCCGATACCGAAGACGTAGGTGAGTGCGATCTCCACACGCTTTTCGCGCGGGATGTCAACACCGGAAACGCGTGCCATTCAATGGCTCCTGTGTGTTCGGGGGTCTTCCGCAGAACCGTTCCCGACCGCCGACCACTCCTGATGGGTGGTGGTACGTCCGGGTCCCCGGCCCCCGCCGGAGGTGCCGCCGGCCCCGTACGGGGCTGGGCGGGTTCTGCGTATGTACGTTTTCTTACGTCGCGCGAAGAACTGCGGAAGGCAGGTCGGTCGGCGTGCGTCAGCCCTGGCGCTGCTTGTGGCGCAGGTTGTCGCAGATGACCATGACCCGGCCGTGACGGCGGATCACCTTGCACTTGTCGCAGATCTTCTTGACGCTCGGCTTGACCTTCATGTTGGTGAGGTTCTCCGGGTCAGTGCCACCACCCGCGCCGGGACGGATGCCCAGGCGGGAGTGAAGACAAGATCTACTTGTATCGGTAGACGATCCGGCCACGCGTCAGGTCGTACGGGGAGAGCTCCACGACAACCCGGTCATCAGGCAGGATACGGATGTAGTGCATGCGCATCTTGCCGCTGATGTGCGCGAGGACCTTGTGACCGTTCTGGAGTTCCACCTTGAACATCGCGTTCGGGAGGGACTCGATCACGGTGCCCTCGATCTCGATGGCACCTTGCTTCTTGGCCACGCTTCGCCTTTCGAATCGGCTACCTTGATCAGCTCCGTGCCCATGCAGGGCATGGAAATGCACGAGAGCCGACGAGTCAGTCTACGTCAGGGCACCCAGAAAGACGAATCCGGAAAGTTTGCCCCATAGCCTAGATCATTAACCGAGCGGGTCGGGAGCCGTGGTGACCCCGTACTCCGCCAGCTTCGCCTTGCCGCAGTCCGGGCTGGTCAGCACGATCGGACCGGCCTCGGTCAGGGCGATGGAGTGCTCCCAGTGCGAGGACCAGGTGCCGTCCGTGGTGATGACCGTCCAGTCGTCCGCCAGCACCTCCGTCTGGGCGGTGCCCAGCGAGACCATCGGCTCGATCGCCAGGCACACGCCCGGGACCAGCTTGATGCCCTTGCCCCGCTTGCGCGACACGTAGTTCAGCAGGTGGGGGTCCATGTGCATCTCGGAGCCGATGCCGTGACCGCCGTAGTCCTCGATGATCCCGTACTTGCCGGTGGCCGGACGCGGCTGGCGGCGGATGTAGCTCTCGATCGCCTTGGAGATGTCCACCAGGCGGTTGCCGAGCTTCATCGCCGCGATGCCCGCCCACATCGACTCCTCGGTCACCCGGGAGAGCTCGACCAGCTCCGGAGCGTGGCCGGTGCCCACGAACGCCGTGTAGGCGGCGTCCCCGTGCCAGCCGTCCACGATCGCGCCCGCGTCGATCGAGATGATGTCGCCGTCCTTGAGGACCGTCTTGTCGTCCGGGATGCCGTGGACGACGACCTCGTTCACCGACGTGCAGATCGTCGCGGGGAAACCGCCGTAGCCGAGGAAGTTCGACTTCGCACCGGCGTCGGCGATGACCTTGCGGGCCACCATGTCCAGGTCCCGGGTCGTGGCGCCCGGTACGGCCGCCTCACGGGTCGCCGCGTGGATCGCGGCGACGACCAGCCCCGCCTCGCGCATCTTCGCGATCTGCTCGGGCGTCTTGAGCTGCACCATGGAACGGCCTTCCACCTTCTGAAATCGGACTTCTCAACAGTACGGCCGCGGTGTCTCTCGGACACCGCGGCCGTTCCTGCACAACATGGGGACTACTTCTTCAGGGCGTCCATCGCGCGCCGCGTGACTTCCGCGACCTCACCGAGGGCGGGGATGGTCGACACGAGGCCCTGGGCCTTGTAGTAGTCGATGATCGGCTCGGTCTCCGCGTGGTAGACGGCCAGCCGGTTGCGGACCGTGTCCTCGGAGTCGTCACCGCGCTGGTACAGCTCGCCGCCGCAGTGGTCGCAGACCCCCTCGACCTGCGGCTTCGCGTACGCGACGTGGAAGACGTGCGACGAGTCCTTGCGGCAGGTCCGGCGGCCCGCGATGCGCTTGACGACCTCGTCCTCCTCGACCTCCAGGTCGAGGACGGCGTCGAGGTGGAGCCCGGCGGCCTTGAGGATCTCGTCGAGCGCCTCGGCCTGGGTGAGGTTGCGCGGGAACCCGTCGAGCAGGAAGCCGTTCTCGGCGTCGGGCTGCTCCATCCGGTCCTTGGCCATCCCGATGGTGACCGAGTCCGGAACGAGCTCACCGGCGTCCATGTACGACTTCGCGCTCTTGCCGAGCTCGGTGCCCTGGCTGATGTTGGCGCGGAACAGGTCGCCCGTGGAGATGTGCGGGATCGACAGGTTCTTGGCAAGGAACGCGGCCTGTGTTCCCTTGCCGGCGCCGGGGGGCCCGACGAGGACGATACGCATCAGCGGAGGAACCCTTCGTAATTACGCTGCTGGAGCTGGCTCTCGATCTGCTTCACGGTTTCCAGACCCACACCCACGATGATGAGGATGCTCGTCCCGCCGAACGGGAAGTTCTGGTTCGCTCCGAAGCCCGCCAACGCCATTGTCGGCACGAGAGCGATCAGACCCAGGTACAGCGACCCCGGCCAGGTGATCCGGTTGAGTACGTAGCTCAGGTACTCGGCGGTAGGCCGGCCGGCGCGGATGCCCGGGATGAACCCACCATACTTCTTCATGTTGTCTGCAACTTCCTCGGGGTTGAACGAGATCGCCACGTAGAAGAACGCGAAGAACACGATCAGGAGGAAGTAGGCCGCGATGTAGTAAGGGTGGTCGCCCTTGACGAAGTGCTTCTGGATCCAGGTCGCCCAGCCCGCCGTCGAGCCGCTGAACTGCACGACCAGTGCCGGGATGTAGAGCAGCGACGAGGCGAAGATGACCGGGATGACACCGGCCTGGTTGACCTTGAGCGGGATGTAGGTCGAGGTGCCGCCGTACGCGCGGCGCCCGATCATGCGCTTCGCGTACTGGACCGGGATCCGGCGCTGCGCCTGTTCGACGAAGACCACCAGGGCCACCATCGCCAGGCCGACGAGGATCACCACGCCGAACTCGACCCAGCCATCAGCGATCTTGCCCTGGAGCTTGATCTGCCACATGGCGCCGATGAATCCGGCCGCGATCGAGATGAACATGAGGATCGACATGCCGTTGCCGATGCCGCGGTCGGTGATCAGCTCACCGAGCCACATGACGACACAGGTGCCGGCGGTCATGGTGAGCACCATCGTGATCATGGTGAAGATCGAGCGGTCCGAGACGATTTCGGTGCGGAGCTGGCAGGAGCCGAAGAGCGCACCCGTCTTGGCGGTGGCCACCAGACCCGTGCCCTGGAGGATCGCGAGGGCGACCGTCAGGTAACGCGTGTACTGGGTGATCTTCGCCGTGCCGGACTGCCCCTCTTTCTTGAGGTTCTCCAGCTTCGGGATGACCACGGTCAGCAGCTGCAGGATGATGCTCGCCGTGATGTACGGCATGATTCCGAGCGCGAAGATCGTGATCTGCAGCAGCGCGCCACCGCTGAACATGTTGACGAGGCCGAACAGGCTGTTGCCGGTCCCTGCCTGGTCCACACAGAACTGGACGTTCTTGTAGTTCACGCCGGGGACCGGGATGTGGGACCCGAGGCGGAACAGCACGATGATGGCGAGCGTGAAGAGCAGCTTCTTGCGCAGGTCGGGCGTCTTGAACGCCCGGGCGAACGCGGTGAGCACGGTGCCTCCTGCGACCCCCGCGCTACTGCGTCAGAGGTGACGGTCTGAGGGATCGACGAATACGTACAAGCAAAGGTGCAGGCCACCTTACCGGCGACTGCGCCCCCCGTGGAACGACCAACCGGGGATGCCCCATATGTGAGGCACCCCCGGTCGGGTTTTAGCTATTTGTCACGTGCGTTCGTCTTAGACGAGCTCGGTGACGGTGCCGCCGGCAGCGGCAATCTTCTCCTTGGCGGAGGCGGAGACGGCGTCAACCGAAACCGTCAGCGCCACGGAGATCTCGCCCTGGCCCAGGACCTTGACGAGGCTGTTCTTGCGCACCGCGCCCTTGGCGACCAGGTCGGCCACCGTGACCTCTCCACCCTCGGGGTAGAGAGCGCCGAGCTTGTCCAGGTTGACGACCTGGAACTCGGTGCGGAACGGGTTCTTGAAGCCCTTGAGCTTCGGCAGACGCATGTGGAGGGGCATCTGCCCGCCCTCGAAGCGCTGCGGGATCTGGTAACGGGCCTTCTGGCCCTTCGTACCACGACCGGCCGTCTTACCCTTCGACGCCTCACCACGACCGACACGGGTCTTCGCGGTCTTGGCGCCGGGGGCGGGACGGAGGTTGTGGGCCTTCAGCGGGCTGTTCTCAGCCATGATTAGTCAACCTCCTCAACCGTCACGAGGTGGCGGACGGTCTGCACCATTCCGCGGAACTCGGGGCGGTCCTCCTTGACGACCACGTCGTTCAGGCGCTTGAGCCCGAGCGAACGCAGAGTGTCGCGGTGGTTCTGCTTGCTGCCGATGTACGACTTCGTCTGCGTGATCTTGAGGCGGGCCATCAGACACCCGCCCCAGCACGCGCACGAAGCAGGGCCGCGGGGGCGACGTCCTCGAGGGGCAGACCACGGCGAGCCGCGATCTCCTCGGGACGCTGCAGGCCCTGGAGGGCCGCCACGGTCGCGTGCACGATGTTGATCGCGTTGTCGGAGCCCAGGGACTTCGACAGGATGTCGTGAACGCCGGCGCACTCCAGAACGGCGCGCACCGGGCCACCGGCGATAACACCGGTACCGGGGGAAGCAGGCTTCAGCAGGACGACGCCCGCGGCCTTCTCACCCTGGATCGGGTGCGGGATGGTGCCCTGGATGCGCGGAACCTTGAAGAAGTTCTTCTTGGCTTCCTCGACACCCTTGGCGATGGCCGCGGGAACTTCCTTGGCCTTGCCGTAACCGACACCTACGGTGCCGTCACCGTCGCCCACCACGACCAGCGCGGTGAAGCTGAAGCGGCGACCACCCTTGACAACCTTGGCGACGCGGTTGATCGCGACAACGCGCTCAACGTAAGCGGTCTTCTCGGCGGCAGGGCCACCGTCGCGACCCTTCCGGTCCCGCCGCTCGCCGCCACCGGCACCGCTTCCGCGGCGCTGGGGTCCAGCCATTGGATTACCTCTCTCTGTTACGTCCGTGAGTCCCGGAACCGGGGCTTAGAACTTCAGCCCGGCTTCGCGGGCGGCGTCAGCCAGAGCGGCAATGCGCCCGGCGTATCGGTTGCCACCGCGGTCGAACACGACGGTCTCGACACCCGCGGCCTTGGCACGCTCGGCGACGAGTGCGCCGACAGCCTGGGCCTGGGCGCTCTTGTCGCCTTCGCCACCGCGGATCGAAGCGTCCAGGGTCGACGCCGACGCCAGGGTGTGACCCTGGAGGTCGTCGATGACCTGAGCAACGATGTTGCGGTTGGAACGCGTCACGACGAGGCGCGGACGCTCCGCCGTACCCGAGACGTTCTTGCGGATGCGGATGTGGCGGCGAGCCTTGGCAGCGCGCTTGTACGCGTCGCCCTTGGCGATCTTCACACCGTATGCCATGGCTACTTACCAGCCTTTCCGACCTTGCGGCGGATGACTTCGCCGGCGTACTTGACACCCTTGGCCTTGTACGGGTCGGGCTTCCGCAGCTTGCGGATGTTGGCGGCGACCTCGCCGACCTTCTGCTTGTCGATGCCCTCGACCGTGAACTTGGTGGGCGACTCGACCTTGAAGGAGATGCCCTCGGGCGCCTCGATCAGGATCGGGTGGCTGTAGCCAAGCTGGAACTCCAGGTCGGAGCCCTTCGCGGCGACGCGGTAACCAACACCGCTGATCTCGAGAGCCTTGACGTATCCCGTGGTCACACCGGTGATCATGTTCGCCACCAGCGTGCGGGACAGGCCGTGCAGGGCCTTGTTCTGACGCTCGTCGTTCGGGCGGATGACGTTCAGAACGCCGTCCTCACCCTTGGCGACGGCGATGGGCGCAGCGACGGTGTGCGAGAGGGAACCCTTGGGGCCCTTCACCGCGACCGTGCGGCCATCGATGGTGACGTCCACACCGGCGGGAACCTGGATGGGGAGCTTGCCGATTCGCGACATTGCTTTTCCTCCGTTCCCGACTACCAGACGTAGGCGAGGACTTCCCCACCTACGCCCTTCTTGCCTGCCTGCTGGCCGGTGAGCAGACCGTGGGACGTGGAGATGATCGCCACGCCCAGGCCGCCGAGCACCTTCGGCAGGTTGGTGGACTTCGCGTACACGCGCAGACCGGGCTTCGAGATCCGCTTGATGCCCGCGATGGAGCGCTCACGGTTCGGCCCGAACTTCAGCTCGAGGACGAGGTTCTTGCCGACCTCGGCGTCCTCGACCTTCCAGCCGGTGATGAAACCCTCCTGCTTGAGGATCTCTGCGATGTGCGACTTGATCTTGCTGTGCGGCATCACGACGGTGTCGTGGTACGCCGAGTTAGCGTTACGCAGACGCGTGAGCATGTCTGCGATCGGGTCAGTCATGGTCATGAAGTGGCCTTCGGCCTCTCTCGCCGGGGTTTCCTGTATGCGCCATCCCTCTCCCCACTCAGTGGCGGGACGGGTGCGGTGCGGGGACCTACGGCGTAGTAAGTCGTTATGGGCGGCGGACGCCCAACCACACAAGCCTAAGGCATGTGCGGCCGGGCATCCGCCGACCAGATGCTTACCGAGAGTGCCTGGAAGTTCCCAAGTCCTTGCGGACCTGCGGAATTACCAGGAGCTCTTGGTCACGCCCGGCAGCTCGCCACGGTGAGCCATCTCACGAAGGCAGACGCGGCACAGGCCGAACTTGCGGTACACGGAGTGGGGGCGACCGCAGCGCTGGCAGCGGGTGTACGCACGCACACCGAACTTGGGCTTGCGGGCAGCCTTCGCGATGAGAGCCTTCTTCGCCATCTCGCTTACGCCTCCTTGAAGGGGAAGCCGAGGTGACGAAGGAGGGCACGGCCCTCGTCGTCGTTGGTCGCCGTGGTGACCACGGTGATGTCCATACCCCGGGTACGGTCGATCTTGTCCTGGTCGATCTCGTGGAACATGACCTGCTCCGTGAGACCGAAGGTGTAGTTGCCACGGCCGTCGAACTGCTTCGGCGACAGACCACGGAAGTCACGGATACGCGGCAGCGCGAGCGACAGCGTACGGTCCAGGAACTCCCACATGCGGTCACCACGGAGGGTGACGTGGCAGCCGATCGGCTGACCCTCACGCAGCTTGAACTGCGCGATGGACTTGCGGGCCTTCGTGACGGCCGGCTTCTGACCGGTGATCGTCGTCAGGTCGCGGATGGCGCCGTCGATCAGCTTGGAGTCGCGGGCGGCGTCGCCCACACCCATGTTGACCACGATCTTCACGAGGCCGGGGATCTGCATGACGTTCTCGTAGGAGAACTCCTCACGCAGCTTGCCCGCGATGTCCTCGCGGTACTTCGTCTTGAGACGCGGAGTGGTAGCCATCAGATGTCCTCACCCGTCCGCTTGGCAACGCGGATCTTGTTGCCCTCGTCGTCGAAGCGGTAGCCGACGCGGGTGACGACCTTCTGGCCGTCCTTCTCCACGACCAGCTGAACGTTGCTGACGTGGACCGGCGCCTCGGTGATCACGATGCCACCGGTCTGCGAACCACCAGCGGTCTGACCGGCCTTCGTGTGCTTCTTGACCCGGTTGACACCCTCGACGAGGACGCGGTTCTCGCTGGGCATGGCCGCGATGACCTTGCCCTGCTTGCCCTTGTCCTTACCGGTGATGACCTGGACCAGGTCGCCCTTCTTGATCTTCATGCTTACAGCACCTCCGGCGCGAGCGAGATGATCTTCATGAACTTCTTCTCGCGCAGCTCACGGCCCACGGGGCCGAAGATACGGGTGCCGCGAGGGTCGCCGTCGTTCTTGAGAATGACAGCGGCGTTCTCGTCGAAGCGGATGTACGAGCCGTCCTGGCGGCGGCGCTCCTTGACGGTGCGAACGATGACCGCCTTGACGACGTCACCCTTCTTCACGTTGCCACCGGGGATCGCGTCCTTGACGGTGGCAACGATGACGTCACCGATGCCCGCGTAGCGGCGACCGGAGCCACCGAGAACACGGATGCAAAGGATTTCCTTGGCACCAGTGTTGTCGGCGACACGCAGTCGCGACTCCTGCTGGATCACGTCTATCTCCTGATTGTCTGCCGGTTCCCGGCGAGGGGTCCGTTACCGGAGCCCCTCGCCGAGCCTGGCGGAACTGACCTGAGGGAAACCCCCCAGGCTATGTCTGGCGGAACTCGCTTGCGCGAGGTTCCTTACTTGGCCTTCTCGAGGATCTCGACGATGCGCCAGCGCTTGCTCGCCGACAGCGGACGCGTCTCCATGATGAGGACGCGGTCGCCGACGCCGGCAGCGTTCTGCTCGTCGTGAGCCTTGAGCTTGTTCGTACGGCGGATGACCTTGCCGTACAGGGCGTGCTTCACGCGGTCCTCGACGGCGACGACGACGGTCTTGTCCATCTTGTCGCTGACGACGAGACCCTCACGGGTCTTGCGGAAGCCGCGGTCCTGGGTCTCAGTCACATTCTTCTCGCTCATCAGGCGCTCTCCACCGTCTCGATGCCGAGCTCGCGCTCGTGCATCAGGGTGTAGATCCGGGCGATGTCCTTACGGACGGACTTGAGCCGGCCGTTGTTCTCCAGCTGGCCCGTGGCAGCCTGGAAGCGCAGCTTGAACAGCTCTTCCTTGGCCTCGCGCAGCTTGCCAACGAGCTCCTCGTTGCCGAGCTCACGCAGCTCGGACGCCTTGGTTCCCGTCGCCATCACGACTCACCTGCCTCGCGCCGAACAATCCGGCACTTCATCGGAAGCTTGTGAGCAGCGCGGGTGAGCGCCTCACGAGCAATCTTCTCGTTCGGGTAGGACAGCTCGAACATGACCCGGCCCGGGTGCACGTTCGCGATCCACCACTCGGGAGAACCCTTACCGGAACCCATGCGGGTCTCGGCGGGCTTCTTCGTCAGCGGACGGTCCGGGTAGATGTTGATCCAGACCTTGCCACCACGCTTGATGTGGCGGGTCATCGCGATACGAGCCGCCTCGATCTGGCGGTTCGTCACGTACGCCGGGGTCAGCGCCTGGATGCCGTACTCGCCGAACGAGACCTCAGTACCGCCCTTGGCCATACCGCGGCGCTTCGGGTGGTGCTGCTTGCGGTGCTTGACCCTACGAGGGATCAGCATGTCGGTCAGGCCTCCGTTCCGGTGCTCTCGGCCGGAGCGGCGGCGGGAGCGTCGGCCTTGGGGGCCTCGGCACCAGCAGCCTGCTGCGGCTTGCGGCCACCACGGCCGCCGCGCTCGCCACCACGGCCACCACGGCCGGCGGGACGGTCGCCAGCGCCGGCACCACGGGCCGGGCGGTTACCCGCACGGGCCGCAGCGTTCTCGGCGCGAACCTCGGCGATGTTCTTGACGTCGCCCTTGTAGATCCAGACCTTCACACCGATACGGCCGAAGGTGGTCTTGGCCTCGAAGAAGCCGTAGTCCACGTTCGCGCGCAGCGTGTGCAGCGGCACACGACCCTCGCGGTAGAACTCGGAGCGGGACATCTCGGCGCCGCCGAGACGGCCGCCACACTGGATCTTGATGCCCTTGGCGCCGGCCTTCATCGTGCCCTGCATGCTCTTGCGCATGGCACGACGGAAGGAGACGCGGGAGGAGAGCTGCTCGGCAACGGCCTGGGCAACCAGCTGAGCGTCGAGCTCGGGGTTCTTGACCTCGAGGATGTTCAGCTGGACCTGCTTGCCCGTGAGCTTCTCGAGGTCACCGCGGATGCGGTCGGCCTCGGCGCCACGGCGGCCGATGACGATGCCCGGACGAGCGGTGTGGATGTCCACACGCACGCGGTCACGGGTGCGCTCGATCTCAACCTTCGAGATGCCGGCGCGCTCCATGCCGGACGTCATCATCCGACGGATGGCGACGTCTTCCTTGACGTAGTCCTTGTACAGCTTGTCGGCGTACCAACGCGACTTGAAGTCGGTGGTGATGCCGAGCCGGAACCCGTGCGGGTTTACCTTCTGGCCCATTACCGGGAACCTTCCTTGCTGCTGACGACCACGGTGATGTGGCTGGTCCGCTTGCGGATCCGGTAGGCACGGCCCTGGGCACGCGGACGGAACCGCTTCAGGGTCGGACCCTCGTCCACGAACGCCTCGCTGATGAACAGCGAAGAAGCGTCCGGGTGGTTGTAGTTGTGTGCGGCGTTGGCAATGGCGCTGTCCAGCACCTTGCCGACCGGCACGCTCGCGGCCTGCGGGGCGAAACGCAGGACCGCCTGAGCCTCCGTGGCATCCATGCCACGGATAAGGTCCACCACGCGGCGGGCCTTCATGGGCGTGACGCGGATGTACCGCGCCTGGGCCCTGGCTTCCATGGTTGTCCCTTCGGTGTAAGTCATAGTCGTAACCACCCCGCCTTTAGCGGCGCTTCGACTTCCGGTCGTCCTTGACGTGGCCGCGGAAGGTGCGAGTCGGCGAGAACTCGCCGAGCTTGTGGCCGACCATCGACTCGGTGACGAACACCGGGACGTGGGTCTTGCCGTTGTGCACCGCGATGGTGTGACCCAGCATGGCCGGGATGATCATCGAGCGACGGGACCAGGTCTTGATGACGTTCTTGGTACCAGCTTCGTTCTGAGCGTCCACCTTCTTGATGAGGTGTCCGTCGACGAAGGGTCCCTTCTTGAGACTGCGCGGCATCTAAACCCGCTCCTAGCGCTTCTTGTTCGTCTTGCGGCGGCGGACGATGTACTTGCTCGAAGCCTTCTTCGGCGAGCGAGTACGACCCTCCTTCTGACCCCACGGGGAGACCGGGTGGCGACCACCGCTGGTCTTGCCCTCACCACCACCGTGCGGGTGGTCAACCGGGTTCATCGCGACACCGCGGACGGACGGGCGAACGCCCTTCCAGCGCATGCGGCCGGCCTTGCCCCAGTTGATGTTCGACTGCTCGGCGTTGCCGACCTCGCCGACCGTGGCGCGGCAGCGCGCGTCGACGAGACGGATCTCACCGGACGGCATGCGGAGGTGGGCCATGGTGCCCTCCTTCGCCAGCAGCTGCACGGACGCACCCGCGGAACGGGCGAACTTCGCACCGCCGCCGGGACGCAGCTCGATCGCGTGGATGGTCGTACCGACCGGGATGTTGCGCAGCGCCAGGTTGTTGCCGGGCTTGATGTCGGCCGTCGGGCCGTTCTCAATCCGGTCACCCTGCTGCAGACCGCGCGGCGCGATGATGTAGCGCTTCTCGCCGTCGGCGTAGTGCAGCAGCGCGATGCGCGCGGTGCGGTTGGGGTCGTACTCGATGTGCGCGACCTTGGCCGGCACGCCGTCCTTGTCGTGACGACGGAAGTCGATCACGCGGTAGGCGCGCTTGTGTCCACCACCCTGGTGGCGAACAGTGATCCGACCGGTGTTGTTACGGCCGCCCTTGCTGTGCAGCGGGCGAACCAGCGACTTCTCCGGCGTGGACCGCGTGATCTCGACAAAGTCGGCGACGCTGGAGCCACGACGGCCCGGGGTCGTCGGCTTGTACTTGCGGATACCCATTTCTCAGTCCTCGTCCGATTCCGGACGACTCAGGACTCCGTTAGGAGGCCTGGCCGCCGAAGATGTCGATTCGGTCGCCCTCAGCGAGGGTCACGATGGCGCGCTTGGTGTTGGCGCGCTTGCCGAAACCGGTCTTGGTGCGCTTGCGCTTACCCTGACGGTTGATCGTGTTGACCCCGGTGACCTTGACCGAGAAGACCGCCTCGACGGCCTGCTTGATCTGGGTCTTGTTGGCGCCAGGCGCGACGATGAACGTGTACTTGTTCTCGTCCAGCAGCGCGTAGCTCTTCTCCGAGACAACCGGCTTGATCAGCAGGTCGCGCGGGTCAGTGAAGGTCTTGCTGGTAACGGTCGCCTCGGACATCAGGCGTCGCTCCCTTCGGTCTCGTCGGCCTTGGGGCCAGACACGAAGGACTCGAGCGCGGCCTGGGTGAAGACCACGTCGTCAGAGACGATCACGTCGTACGTGTTCAGCTGGCCCGGCTCCAGGATGTGAACCTGGGGCAGGTTGCGGGCGGACAGCCACGCGGCCTCGTCGGCGCGCTCGACGACCAGGAGCAGGTTCTTGCGCTCCGAGATCTTGCCGAACAGCGTCTTGGCGGCCTTCGTGGAGGCGGCACCCTCGACCACGCCGGTGACGACGTGGATGCGGGAGTGACGCGCACGGTCCGACAGGGCACCGCGGAGGGCGGCGACCTTCATCTTCTTCGGGGTCCGCTGCGAGTAGTCACGCGGCTGCGGGCCGTGGACGACGCCACCGCCGGCGAACTGCGGAGCGCGGGTGGAACCCTGACGCGCGCGGCCGGTGCCCTTCTGGCGGTACGGCTTGCGGCCACCACCACGGACTTCGCCACGGGTCTTGGTCTTGTGCGTGCCCTGACGGGCAGCGGCCAGCTGTGCGACGACGACCTGGTGGATCAGCGGAACGCTGGTCTTCGCGTCGAAGATCTCCGCGGGGAGCTCGACGGTACCGGCCTTGTCGCCTGCCGGCGAAAGGATGTCAATGGTGCTCATTAACCTCAAGCCCCCTTGGCCGCGGTACGGACCAGGACGAGGCCGCCGTTCGGACCGGGGACTGCGCCCTTGATGAGGAGCAGACCCTTCTCCGCGTCTACCGCGTGGATGGTCAGGTTCTGGGTGGTGACGCGCTCGTTGCCCATACGACCAGCCATGCGCATGCCCTTGAAGACACGCCCAGGGGTGGCGCAGCCACCGATCGAACCGGGGGAGCGGTGCTTGCGCTGCACACCGTGACCGGCGCCGAGGCCCCGGAAGTTGTGCCGCTTCATGACACCGGCGAAGCCCTTGCCCTTGCTGTTGCCCGTGACGTCAACCTTGACGCCGGACTCGAACACCTCAGCAGTGATCTCCTGGCCGAGCGTGTACTCGCTGGCGTCGGAGGTGCGGAGCTCCACCAGGTGGCGGCGGGGGGTCACGTCGGCCTTGGCGAAGTGGCCCTTGAGGGGCTTGTTCACCTTGCGCGGGTCGATCTCGCCGAAGGCGATCTGGACCGACTCGTAGCCGTCGATGTCGTTCGTACGGACCTGGGTAACGACGCAGGGTCCGGCCTTGACCACGGTCACCGGGACGACACGGTTGTTCTCGTCCCAGACCTGGGTCATGCCGAGCTTCTCGCCCAGGACGCCCTTGATCTGCTTTGCCATCTTCTCGACGCCTCTCAGAGCTTGATCTCGATGTCAACGCCGGCCGGAAGGTCCAGGCGCATCAGCGAGTCAACGGTCTTGGGAGTCGGGTCGAGGATGTCGATCAGGCGCTTGTGCGTGCGCATCTCGAAGTGCTCGCGCGAGTCCTTGTACTTGTGCGGCGACTTGATGACGCAGTACACGTTCTTCTCAGTGGGCAGCGGCACCGGGCCCGCGACCGACGCACCAGTGCGCGTCACCGTCTCGACGATCTTCTTCGCCGAGGAGTCGATGACCTCGTGGTCGTAGGCCTTGAGCCGGATGCGGATCTTCTGTCCCGCCATGGCTACTCCGTAGTCCTGTCTGTTGTGGAAACGCTCTGGCTCCCGGCTGGCTGTGGATCCCTCCACCGTTTCCCTCCGACCCACGCGGTCGGGCGTGTCGCACTCCCTCTACAGAAAATTCCCATACGGAAATTCCCTCGTCCAAGGGGGTGCGGTCCCAGGACCGCGCTTCGGGGGAGAAACACCCACCGGGTGCCTGGTGGGCCCCGTGCTGACACTTCCCAGAAGATTCCCGTACGTCCGCCCCCATTGCTGCCCCGAGGGACAGATAGGGACGACGAGTACTGTGGGACTCGCTTCCGGTCCTCCCGGCGGGAGGCGCGCAGCATCGGCACTCAACCGAGCAACTTGAGTAGTCTGCCACATGAGACACGTACTGCGCCAATCGGGCGCAGAACAATACCCCGCCGCGCGGACACGTCAAACCCGCCGCGCGACGGGGAGCCCTTACGGGGCCCGGGTCAGGAGCGGGAGACCGTCCCGCACTCCTTCGGCAGCGCCGCCACATCCTTGCTGCGGTCATACGGATCGGTAACCGGGCCCGTTGCTCCCGATGAGGGTCGCGTCCGCTGGTCGGTCGTGAACATCGGGTGCAGATAGCCTTCGCCGTCCCGGGAGCAGTCGTCGTTGCCCGCCGATTCGGACCAGCTCACGATCTGCAGCTTGCCGGGAGTCGCCTCCACCCGCGCGGGGTCGGCCAGAGCCACGGTGAGCTCGCGCCGCACGATCGTGCGCGCCACCTCGTCCGCGCCGGCCCGCGCCTGCACCAGCGGGTACACGAAGGTGTAGTCGGAGTGCACCAGCACCTCACCGGCGCGGTTGCTGTCGAACCACATGCGCCCGCGGGTCTTGACCACGTCACCGTGGACCCGCACCTGCGCCGGATCGAAACGGCTGAACAGCCACAACGGGTCGGCGTCCTTGGAAGGCCGGGCGAGGGCCTTTTCCAACAGGCCCCGGCCGTCGTCCTGGACCGGGTCCAGCAGGTCCAGCGCCGCCTGCGGGCGCTCACCGCGCAGGGTGGCGGGCTCCAGATTGGCCACAGCCAGCAGCCGGCCGGTCTTCGCGATCGCGTCCGCCACCTGCTCCTTGGACATCCCGCCCACGGGCTTCGCCTCGGGCAGCTCGATACCGGCGGCGCCGTCCGCCCACTGCAAGGCCGGTGAGCCGCGGAAGGGGTCGCGGAGGGTCGGCCGGTCGGGGTACTCCTGCGAGGGCGCGGCCGAGGGGCGCGCCGTCTCCGCGGCCAGCGGGCCGGCGTTCGCGGCCTCCTCCCGGCCCGCCGTCTTGCCCGTGAGCCGGTCTATGACCAGCTCCGGCCGTACGGATATCAGCGCGAGGGCGGCGATGAAGACGACGGCGGCGGTGGCCTTGAGCCGCCGCTTGCCCTTCCCGCGGCCCTCCAGCTCCTGCCAGGCCGGCCCGGTCCGCCACCCGACGGGCTCGGCGGCCTGCCGGGCCTTGCGGGCCTTTCGCCCCTTCCACCCCGTCTCCCGGGCAGCCCGCTCGGCGTCCTCCCGCCGCAGCCGCTCGGTCACCATCCGCGCCCGCGCCGACGGCTCTGCCGGGGCCTCCCCCACCCCGGCCTCGGCGTCCCGCACGAACCGCGCCCACTCCTCGTCGGAGACCCCGGACCCACCGGCGCCGTCGTTGCTCCCCATAACCCCACCTTGATATGTGCACACCATGCGCTGCGGAGCCTCTCACATCCTCCGACCGGCCCCTCCACGGGCAGTGACCCCTCAAGTCCGCGCGGAGAGCACCTCAGCGGTGTCGCCAGAGCACCCACCCGTGCCGCTTGTCCACCTTGACGACGCGCCACCCCTCCGGGGCCTTGGACCAGGTGTCCTGCGGCTTGCCGTCCTTCAGGGGGAGCACCGCCGCGTCCGCCTTGGCCGGGATCTGCTCGCCCTTTTGCAGGTCGCGCGTCCAAACCCGCCCGTGGTAGACCATGTACGACTGGGCCATCCGCAGGCCCCAGTCGACGTCCTGGTCCATGACCAGGTTCTCGCCGGGCTCCAGCCCCGAGGCCTTGCTGAAGCCTGTGGCGAGCGGCTTGCGGACCTGCGCAAAAGGCTCGGCCACGTTCGAGGTGACCGCGGTCGTCGCGTACGCGCCGAACAGAGCCAGCGACACGACGACGGCCCACATCACCCTGCGTCCGCCGGCGACCCGGAGCATCACGCATGCGCCGAGCACCAACAGGGCTCCGGCGAGCGTCCGCCACATGTGGAGCTTCGACCACTCCGAGGCGAGGAACAGCGCGTCAGGCATTCCCCACTGGAGGATGGCCTCGCGGAGGCCTTTGCCGACCACCTGGATCACGAACTCGGCGGTGACCACGACGAACAGCACCGCGCCCAGCACCAGCTTGAACAGCCCGTTGATCCGCGCCCGGTACAGGACGGTGACACCCACCAGGAAGAACACCGGGACGAGCGGAGCCAGGTAGCGGGCGTAGATCCAGTTGTCGATGCGGGTGTCGGGCGGCAGACCGGCGGCCGCGGCGAGCGCGATGCCGCACAGAAGCGCGACCATGACGAACGAGACCACCCGGGCAGCGCGCGGGAAGCTCGAGCTGAACACCGCGAAGACGCACAGCGCGATGGCGAGCGCGCCGAAGCCCCAGGACGAGGTCGAGAAGTACCAGAGCTGGCCGACCGTGCGGGTCACGGTGGTCCGCAGCAACTCGGGCTTGATCAGGTTGTCGATGACCTGGGTGCCCACCGAGCTCGGTGGTGTGTCCGCGAACTGGGCCTCCAGCCAGGTAGACAGCAGCTTGGCACCGGCCACGGAGACGGCGAGACCGCCCCAGGCGGCCAGCGTCGACTTCAGCGGCGCCCACTTGAAGACCAGCGCGCCCAGCAGCACGAGGGCGGTGAGGGCCACGACCACCCCGCCGCGGTCGTGCACGGCCATGGCGAAGCCGGCCGCGAGCCCGGTTCCCGCGCCGAACCGGACCCGGCGCCGAGTGTCCCCCTCGCTGAGCCAGCCGTGCATGGTGATCAGCCAGGCGAGCAGCACCGCGGGCAGCACCGTGTCAGACATGACGAACTCGGAGTAGAAGACCACCGGCGGCATGAGCGCTGCCGCGGTGGCGATTAGGAACGACAACCCCTTGGGGACGTCCAGCCGCCGCAACGCGACGAAGACCAAGGGGAAGACCATCGCGTTGAGCAGCGTGTTGAGGCCCATGACGAGGTGGTATGCGGTGTACGGGTCGTCTGCGAGACGCAGGGCCGGCGAGATCAGCAGCGGGTATCCGCCGGGGATCACCGAACCGACCGGCATCTCCGTCGTCGGGTGGCCTGCCAGGACACGGGCCAGGACGAGGTACGAGGCCTCGTCGGCATGGACCGAGGGGTAGCTGTTGTGCAGCACCAGGGAAAGCCGGAACAGCACCTGTCCGAGGTAGCCGGCGACCAGGGCCACGGGCCAGAACCACGGCCGGAGGGCAACGGACCGCCCTCTCGCAAGCAGCCGCTCGGTCCTGACCGGACCGGCGGTCGACTCGGGAAGGGACACGTGTGGCGTGTCCTTCGTTTCACTTGCCGACTGCACCCCTGGGCACTTCCTATTCTGATCGGTTTCCTGAACGGGCGCGCTCGGCACTGACCGGAGATGAGACGTGCTTCGCCGGCATGCGCGCGCCCTCACGATGTGCGGCCTTCACGGCGGAACGGTCACGCAGCTTCAGGCATTCACCGAGTCCGCGTCGACTTCGGCGTCCGCGTCGACGGGCGCCGTCGCCGGTGGGACGACGTTCTGCCCGAGGCGCTCTTCGTTGTGCCGGACGCCCTCGTTGATGGCCACGGTCCGCGCGAGATCGGTGATCTTCTTCTCCAGCGAGCGGAAGCGCAGGAAGGTGTTGAGGGTGAGGAAGCCCATCGCGAGCACCATCACGTAGAGCACCAGGTCGGTGCCGCGGCCGACGCCGAGCTGCTGCGCGAGCCAGGTCACGTCGGTCGGGCGGAGCACCGCGTAGACGTTGACGACGACGAACACCGAGAAGGCGATGCGCTTCCAGGCCCGGTTCTTCGCCTGGCCCCAAGTCCGTATGAACACCAGCGCCATGGACACCGAACCGACGATCAGCAGCAGCTGGATCCAGAAGTACTTCATCGACGCCCACGCTCCCGCAGCGAAATGTCAAAAAGGATGTTGACGCCGTTGATCAGGGACTGACCCTTGGCGCGTGAGTAATCGGTGTAGAGGATGTCCACCGGGACCTCGGTGACCCGCAGCCCCGAACCGGCCAGGTAGCCGACGAGCTCAGACGCGTGGGCCATGCCGTTCATGGTGATGTTCAACTGCTCGGCGGCCTGGCGCCCCAGCACCCGCAGGCCGTTGTGCGCGTCGGTGAGCTTCAGCTTGCGGGCGGTGGGGCTCACCGCGGCGGCCGTACGGAGCACCACCTGCTTGATCCACGGCACTTGGCCGTTCTGCTCGATGAAGCGGGAGCCGAGGACCACGTCGGCCTCGTCGCGACGCAGCACCGCGACCATCGTCTCGACGTCCTTGGTCTGGTGCTGGCCGTCCGCGTCGAAGGTGGCGAAGTACCGGGCGTCGGGCTGGGCGAGCGCGTAGGTGAGGCCGGTCTGCAGGGCCGCCCCCTGGCCGAGGTTGACCGGATGGCGGACCAAGTGGGCACCAGTCGTGGCTATGTGCTTGGCCGAGTCGTCGGTGCTGCCGTCGTCGACGACGACGATGTTCGGAAACGTCTTACGGGCTCCCTCGACCACATCGGCGATCACCTGGCCCTCGTTATAGGCCGGTATCACCAGCCAGACATCGTCGTATTGGGACACGGTAGCTCCAGCGGAATGTGGCACAAACGAGTGCTCGGTGATCGGTGTGACGTCGTGGGCGAGATGGTCATTTCCATGCCGCCCACGCCCACGCTGCCCGTGTCGGCCGTCTGCCCGGGCTCTTCGGTGACGGCCGCGGCCGCTCCGAGGCCTCCAGCCTCAGGGCTGCCAGCATAGCGAGCACGGTGACGACGGAACCGAGAGAGTAGGCCACGATCGCGGCCACTGCCACCTCACCCGGCAACGGGGTGATGCCCACCCAGGACCGCGGTACGACGGTGTCCGCGGACAACAGGAGGAAGTCTAAGCGGTCGCGCACCGGCTCCAGGGTGTTGCAAAAGCACCTCGATCAGCCAGGGCGCGAGCACCGTCGCCGGCACCCCCGCCGCGCAGCCGCGGTGACGCCGCCGGGCAGCAAGGCCTGGAGCAAGCAGAAGACGACGAGGGGCCCTTTCTCCACCGCCGAAGCGGTGGGGAAAGGGCCCCTCTGTCAAACGTGGTGCCCGCTCGCGCGAGCTACCAGGTCAGAGCACGAATTACTTCGTGATCTTGGTGACCTGGCCGGCGCCCACCGTACGACCACCCTCACGGATGGCGAACTTCAGGCCCTCTTCCATCGCGACCGGCTGGATGAGGGAGACCGTCATGTCGGTGTTGTCACCGGGCATGACCATCTCGGTGCCCTCAGGCAGGGTCACAACGCCCGTCACGTCCGTGGTACGGAAGTAGAACTGCGGGCGGTAGTTGTTGAAGAACGGGGTGTGACGGCCACCCTCGTCCTTCGACAGGATGTACGCGGCGGCCTCGAACTCGGTGTGCGGCGTGACCGAACCGGGCTTGATGATGACCTGGCCGCGCTCGACGTCCTCGCGCTTGATGCCACGGAGGAGCAGACCGACGTTCTCACCGGCCTGGCCCTCGTCGAGGAGCTTGCGGAACATCTCGATACCGGTGACCGTGGTGGTGGTCTTCTCTTCCTTGATACCGATGATGTCGACGGTCTCGTTGACCTTCAGGACACCACGCTCGATACGGCCGGTGACGACCGTACCGCGACCGGTGATCGTGAAGACGTCCTCGACGGGCATCAGGAAGGGCTTGTCGGTGTCGCGCGGCGGGGTCGGGATGGCCTCGTCCACGGCGTCCATCAGGCCGAGGAGCTTGTCACCCCACTCCTTGTCGCCCTCGAGCGCCTTCAGCGCGGAGACCTGGACGACCGGCAGGTCGTCGCCCGGGAAGTCGTACTCGGAGAGCAGCTCACGGACCTCGAGCTCGACGAGCTCCAGGATCTCCTCGTCGTCCACCATGTCGGCCTTGTTCAGGGCGACGACGATGTACGGAACGCCGACCTGGCGGGCCAGGAGCACGTGCTCCTTGGTCTGCGGCATCGGGCCGTCGGTGGCGGCGACCACGAGGATGGCACCGTCCATCTGCGCGGCACCGGTGATCATGTTCTTGATGTAGTCCGCGTGACCCGGGCAGTCGACGTGGGCGTAGTGACGCGCCTCGGTCTGGTACTCGACGTGCGCGATCGAGATGGTGATACCGCGCTGGCGCTCCTCAGGAGCCTTGTCGATCTGATCGAAGGCCGAAGCCGCGTTCAGGTCCGGGTACTTGTCGTGCAGCACCTTGGTAATGGCGGCCGTGAGGGTCGTCTTACCGTGGTCAATGTGACCGATGGTGCCGATGTTGACGTGCGGCTTAGTCCGCTCGAACTTCGCCTTCGCCACGGGGGTCCTCCTGAGAGTGGTTCTGTACGCCTTACAGATCGGCGCCAGGTGATCTTTGCTGGGATGCCGGTCCCCGGGGCAACGGGTGCGGGTTGCTCCTGTTGCCCCAGAGGTACCGGTGACAAGCCTAAAGCGTGGACTCCGAAGAGTTACTCGCCCTTGGCCTTCGCGATGATCTCCTCAGCGACGTTCCGGGGAACCTCGGCGTAGGAGTCGAACTGCATCGAGTAGCTGGCGCGACCCGAGGTCTTGCTGCGGAGGTCTCCGACGTAGCCGAACATCTCCGAAAGCGGCACGAGGCCCTTCACGATGCGAGCACCGTGACGCTCGTCCATGGCCTGGATCTGGCCACGACGAGAGTTGATGTCGCCGATGACCTCACCCATGTAGTCCTCGGGCGTGGTGACCTCAACGGCCATCATCGGCTCAAGGAGCACGGGAGAAGCCTTGCGCGCGGCCTCCTTGAAGGCCTGCGAACCGGCGATCTTGAACGCGAGTTCGGAGGAGTCGACCTCGTGGTAACCACCGTCGAGAAGAATGACGCGGACGCCAGTCATCTCGTAGCCGGCGAGGATGCCGAACTTCATGGCTTCCTGGGCACCGGCGTCCACCGACGGGATGTACTCACGCGGGATACGTCCACCGGTGACCTTGTTGACGAACTCGTAAGCCGCCTCGCCGCCCTCGATGGGCTCGATCGCGATCTGCACCTTGGCGAACTGACCGGTACCACCGGTCTGCTTCTTGTGGGTGTAGTCGTGACGCTCGACGGACTTGCGGATCGTCTCGCGGTAGGCCACCTGCGGCTTGCCGACGTTCGCCTCGACCTTGAACTCGCGACGCATGCGGTCGACGAGGATGTCGAGGTGAAGCTCGCCCATACCACCGATGATGGTCTGGCCGGTCTCCTCGTCCGAGTGAACCTGGAAGGAGGGGTCCTCCTCCGCGAGACGCTGGATGGCAACACCCAGCTTCTCCTGGTCACCCTTGGACTTGGGCTCGATCGCGACCTGGATGACCGGGGCCGGGAAGTCCATGGACTCCAGGATGACCGGGGCCTTCTCGTCGCACAGCGTCTCACCGGTGGTGGTCTGCTTCAGGCCCATGACGGCGACGATGTCACCGGCGCCCACCGACTCGATCTCCTCACGCTTGTTCGCGTGCATGCGGTAGATCTTGCCGATGCGCTCCTTCTTGCCCTTGACGGAGTTCAGCACCGCGGTGCCGGCCTCCAGGCGACCGGAGTAGATCCGGACGAAGGTGAGCTTGCCGAGGTGCGGGTCGCTCGCGATCTTGAACGCGAGGGCCGACAGCGGCTCGGAGTCGGCCGGCTTGCGCTTGACCACGACCTCCGCGTCCTTGACGTCGTGGCCCTCGATGGCCTCGACGTCCAGGGGGGAAGGCAGGTAGCGCACGACGGCGTCGAGCAGGGGCTGGACGCCCTTGTTCTTGAACGCGGTGCCGCAGAACACGGGGGTGACGGTGGTGTCGCCGCCCTTGCCGGACGCGATGGTGATACGACGGACGGCGGCGTAGAGCTGCTCCTCGGTGGGCTCGGTGCCCTCCAGGAACAGTTCCATCATCTGCTCGTCGTTCTCGGCGACCGTCTCGACCAGCTTGGCGCGCCATTCCTCGGCGGCCTCGGTGTGCGAGGCGGGGATGTCGACGACGTCGTACATCTCGCCCTTGGAGGCCTCGGCGGACCACACAAGAGCCTTCATGCGGACGAGGTCGACAACGCCCTGGAAGTCCATCTCGGAGCCGATGGGCAGCTGCATGACGATCGGGGTCGCGCCGAGGCGGTCCACGATCATGTCCACGCAGCGGTGGAACTCGGCGCCGGTACGGTCCAGCTTGTTGACGAAGCAGATGCGCGGCACGCCGTAACGGTCGGCCTGGCGCCAGACCGTCTCGGACTGCGGCTCCACACCGGCGACACCGTCGAAGACGGTGACGGCACCGTCGAGGACGCGGAGCGAACGCTCCACCTCTACGGTGAAGTCGACGTGACCCGGGGTGTCGATGATGTTGATGGTGTGGTCGACCTCGTCAAGAGGCCAGTGGCAGGTCGTCGCGGCAGACGTGATGGTGATACCACGCTCCTGCTCCTGCTCCATCCAGTCCATCGTGGCGGCGCCGTCGTGGACCTCACCGATCTTGTACGACACACCGGTGTAGAACAGGATGCGCTCGGTGGTGGTCGTCTTGCCCGCGTCGATGTGGGCCATGATCCCGATGTTGCGGACCTTGGCCAGGTCAAGCGAAGTGGTAGCCATAAGGCTTCGGTCTTCTCTCGGTCTCGATGTGGGGTGGGACTACCAGCGGTAGTGCGCGAAGGCCTTGTTGGACTCGGCCATCTTGTGCGTGTCCTCGCGCTTCTTGACGGCAGCGCCAAGACCGTTGGAGGCGTCGAGCAGCTCGTTCATGAGGCGCTCGGTCATGGTCTTCTCGCGGCGGGCGCGGGAGTAACCCACGAGCCAGCGCAGCGCGAGGGTCGACTGGCGACCCGGCTTGACCTCGACCGGAACCTGGTAGGTCGCGCCACCGACACGGCGGGACTTGACCTCGAGGGACGGCTTGACGTTCTCCAGCGCGCGCTTCAGCGTGATGACCGGGTCGTTGCCGGTCTTCTCGCGGAGGCCTTCCATGGCGCCGTAGACGATGCGCTCGGCGGTGGAGCGCTTGCCGTTCAGGAGGATCTTGTTGATGAGCGACGTCACCAGAGGAGATGCGTAGACCGGGTCGATGATGACCGGGCGCTTCGGGGCGGGGCCCTTACGAGGCATTCTTACTTCTCCTTCTTGGCGCCGTAGCGGCTGCGGGCCTGCTTGCGGTTCTTGACAGCCTGGGTGTCAAGCGCACCGCGGATGATCTTGTAACGAACACCCGGCAGGTCCTTCACACGGCCACCACGCACGAGCACGATCGAGTGCTCCTGCAGGTTGTGTCCCTCACCCGGAATGTAAGCGGTGACCTCGATGCCGGAGGTCAGACGCACACGCGCGACCTTACGGAGCGCCGAGTTCGGCTTCTTCGGGGTGGTCGTGAACACACGCGTGCAGACGCCGCGACGCTGGGGCGAAGCCTCGAGCGCGGGGGTCTTTGTCTTCTCGACCTTGTCCTGCCGGCCCTTACGGACCAGCTGCTGGATCGTAGGCACTACTTCTCCGGTTTCTGTGTGCCGTGTAGTGAAGCTAACCTGGAACGTTGCCGACCCACGCGGTCGGGTGTGTCGGATCCGGTGGAGCTCCGCGCAAACGGAGATCACATGGATCGCGGTGGCTTGTACGGGCTCTTATGCGGGTGATGGACACGCACGGGAGCCCAGGCACACCCCAGGCACAAGGTCTGAGCGTACCCATCCCATCCACTCCGGTCAAAACAAAGGCCCGGCAGCCGCCGCGGCCCCGCCGCCCCCACAGAGGCGCAGGCCAGACGCGGCACGGGATCCGGGCCCGGGCGGCCCTCCTGCACCGGCGCGGATGTGCGGAACCCGAGCGCATGTGGTACGTGGATCCGCGCTCCCCGCACCGCCCTAGACTGACGAGCCGGACAAACCGCCACCCGGCGAAGTCGATCAGCAGGGAGCAGCGCATTGGGAACCGTGGCCTCGGAGCCCACCACGCAGGAAGCTCCCGCCCGGCGGCGGCCGACCGCGGCCCGCCGCCGTCTGGCCCGCCTGCGCGGCCCCCTGCTCGCCTTCCTCGTCACCGCGGGCGCGTTCTGTACCGCCTGGGTGGCCCGCGGCACCTACCCCTTCGGGAACACCGGCCGCGCCCTCAACGACCAGGCCAACCAGTACGTGCCCTTCCACCGCGCCCTGTGGGACCTGGTGCACGGGCAGGCCGCCGGTGACCTGCTGTTCAGCTGGCGCGGCGGCTTCGGGCAGCAGTTCCTGTCCGACTACTACACCTACCTCGGCAACCCGTTCTCCTGGCTGGCGGTCCTCGTCCCCCGGGCCCACGTCGACCTCGCGGTCTTCGTCGTCACCCCCCTGACGATGGGCACCGCGGCCGCCGTGATGACGGTGTACCTCGGCAAGCTGCACCCCGGCCCCTGGTGGCAGCGCGGGGTGCTCGGAGCGACGTACGGGCTGTGCGGGTGGGCGCTCAGCGACGCCTCGTACATCCCGATGTGGCTGTGGGGGCTGGTCGCCCTGCCGCTGCTGGGCATCGCCGTCGAGTGGTGCCTGGAGCAGCGCCGCTGGCCCGGGGTCGCACTGTTCGTCGCGCTCGCCTGGTTCGGGAACTTCTACACCGCGATGATGGCCACGATGGCCGCCTGCGTGCTCCTGGCCGTCCGGCTGGCCACCCGGGAGATGACCGGCGCCGAGCGGCTGCGCGCCGTGTGGCGGGCGGCCACGGCCACCGTGACGGGCATCCTCCTCACCCTGCCGCTGCTCCTGCCGTCCTTCCTGTCCAGCGGCGCCGCGCAGCCCACCCGGGCCGGCTCCTTCGAACCGGTCCGGATCGAGATCCTGCTCGCCGGGATGCTTCCCGCCACCCACCTGTGGGGCGGCCGGCCGCGGCTGTACGTGGCCTCGCTGGGGCTGATCCTGGCAGGCGCGTTCCTGTTCAACACCGCGATCGCGCGCCGGACCCGCCTGGTGTGGGCGGCGGCGACGCTGCTGGTGCTGGCCTCGTTCCAGTTCCCGCCGACCCAGTACGTGTGGCACGGCCTGGCGGTGCCCAACGGCAACCCGTACCGCGAGGCCTTCGTGTTCAGTGGCATGGTGGTGATCGCCGCCTGGCTGGCGCTCGCCCACCGGCCGCGCCCGCTGCACCTCGCGCTGTCGGCCGCCCTGCTGGTGGCCGCCACCTTCGTACTGCGCCACACCAACGACTTCGGCGGCTGGACGTGGCCGGCCGTGCTCGGCGGCGGCGCCCTGTCGCTGCTCGCACTGGTCCTGCTGGCCCTGGGGCGCGAGCGCCGCTACCTGATCCCGGTCGCGGCCGTGCTGATGGTCGGCGTGGTCTTCGCCGAATCCGCCGCCGCCGCGCTCAACGCGGACACCCGGCGGGCCCGCGAACGCTGGGCGGCGCCGGCCGCCACCTCCAACGAGTCGATCAGCCGCCACTTCGACGCCGTCCGGGCGGTCGACGGCTGGCCCGCCTACCGGACCGACTCGGGCGCGCCGCAGACCTCGTACAACGACGCCCTGGCCCTGCGCGCGGAGGGACCGCAGTACTACAGCAGCTACCTCCCCGAGGCCACGTACCAGGCCTTGCAGCCCCTGGGATACGGCTTCAAGAACGACGGCCGGACCTTCTTCGGCGCCGACAACCCGGTGCTCGACGCGATCTTCTCGATCGGGGCGCGGGTACGGCCGGGCGCCGCGAAGAACAGCTGGACCGCGACGAAGTTCCCGGCCCCGCCCCTCGTGACGCTGCGCCACGGCTCCTACACCTCCCCCAACCCGGCCGACAGCGTCTACGCCCGCCAGGAGAACGTCCTGGGCGCGAGCGTCTACCAGGTCCCGCAGGTCACCCGGGGCGGCAGCGCCACCGCCCAGA
Source organism: Streptomyces sp. NPDC026522 (assembly GCF_055567555.1). NCBI lineage: Bacteria > Bacillati > Actinomycetota > Actinomycetes > Kitasatosporales > Streptomycetaceae > Streptomyces > Streptomyces sp. NPDC026522. Next base: position 93,667 of record NZ_JBVHQF010000002.1, on the reverse strand, counting down.
CGTACGCGGCCCAGTGCACGCCCGGCTCCGAGGCCTACTGGTACTCGCCCGAGCTCTACGGCACCCTCTCCCAGGGCACCTCCGGCTCCCGCCCGCTGGAAGACCGGATGAGCGGGGTCGTCCCGCTCGGTACGGTCCCCGCCTCGGGCCGGCTGGACGTCGCGGTCGCCACCCGCACCGCGAACGCCACGGCCGGCGCCCATCCCATCGGCTGCCTGGACCGCGCCGCGCTCGACGCCGCGGTGCGCCGCCTCACCGCCACCGGCGCGGCGAAGGTCACCGCGGCCGGACACACCATCGAGGCCACCCTCCCCCAGGGCGCAACGGGCACGGCGGTCTTCGCGATGACCGCCGTCCCGGGCTGGCAGTGCTCCGCCCCGCTCCGCCCCTTCCACGGCCTGGTCTCCGTCCCCGTGGCCCCCGGCACCACGAAGGTCTCCTGCACCTTCACCCCCAGGGGCCTCACCCCGGGCCTCGCCGCCGCCACCCTCGCCCTCCTGGCCCTCACCTCGGTCACGGTCGCCACCCGCCGCCGCCGCGCCTGAGGCCCGCTCCCGGGGGCCCGGGCGACCCCCGGGCCCCGGAACACGAAGAAGCCCCCCGCCGCTCCTCTCGGAGCAGCGGGGGGCTTCGACGTACCGGACCCTTAGCCGTTGTACGGGCCGTAGTCGTAGTCCTCCAGCGGGACAGCCTGGCCGGAGCCGGTGCCGAAGGGCGAGTAGTCGATGTCGTCGTAGCCGACGGCCGAGTACATCGCTGCCTTGGCTTCCTCGGTCGGCTCGACCCGGATGTTGCGGTAGCGGGACAGACCCGTACCGGCCGGGATGAGCTTACCGATGATGACGTTCTCCTTGAGGCCGATGAGGCTGTCGGACTTGGCGTTGATCGCCGCATCCGTCAGGACTCGGGTCGTCTCCTGGAAGGAGGCGGCCGACAGCCAGGATTCCGTCGCCAGCGAGGCCTTGGTGATACCCATCAGCTGCGGACGGCCGGAGGCGGGGTGACCGCCCTCGGTGACCACACGACGGTTCTCGGTCTCGAACTTCGACCGCTCGACCAGCTCGCCCGGCAGGAGCTCCGCGTCGCCGGACTCGATGATCGTCACGCGGCGCAGCATCTGCCGGATGATGATCTCGATGTGCTTGTCGTGGATCGACACGCCCTGCGAGTTGTAGACCTTCTGGACTTCGCCGACCAGGTGGACCTGGACGGCACGCTGGCCGAGGATGCGCAGCACGTCGTGCGGGTTGGTGGCACCCATGGTGAGCTTCTGGCCCACCTCGACGTGGTCGCCCTCGTGCACGATGACCTTGGCGCGCTTGGAGATCGGGAACGCCGTCTCCTCGCTGCCGTCGTCGGGCGTGATGACGATCTTCTTCGTCTTCTCGGTCTCCTCGATCCGCACGCGGCCGGCGGCCTCGGAGATCGGGGCGACACCCTTCGGGGTACGGGCCTCGAAGAGCTCGACGACACGCGGCAGACCCTGCGTGATGTCGTCACCGGCCACACCACCGGTGTGGAAGGTACGCATCGTCAGCTGGGTACCGGGCTCACCGATGGACTGCGCGGCGATGATGCCGACCGCCTCACCGATGTCGACCAGCTTGCCGGTGGCCAGCGAGCGGCCGTAGCAGAAGGCACAGGTGCCGACCGCGGACTCGCAGGTCAGGACCGAGCGGGTCTTGACCTCCTCGACGCCGTTCGCGATGAGGGCGTCGATGAGCACGTCACCGAGGTCCACGTTGGCCGGCGCGATGACCTTGCCGTCGATGACGACGTCCTCGGCCAGCATGCGGGCGTACACGGAGGTCTCGACGTCGTCGGCCTTGCGCAGTACGCCGGCCTCGTCCTTGACACCGATCTTGAGCTTGAGGCCGCGCTCGGTGCCGCAGTCCTCCTCGCGGATGATGACGTCCTGCGAGACGTCCACCAGACGACGGGTGAGGTAACCCGAGTCGGCGGTACGCAGGGCGGTGTCCGCCAGACCCTTACGGGCACCGTGCGTGGAGATGAAGTACTCCAGAACGGTGAGGCCCTCACGGAAGGACGCCTTGATCGGACGCGGGATGGTCTCGTTCTTCGCGTTCGACACCAGACCACGCATACCGGCGATCTGTCGCATCTGCATCATGTTTCCTCGGGCACCCGAGTCAACCATCATGAAGATGGGGTTCGTCTTGGGGAAGTTCGCGTTCATCGCCTCGGCAACCTCGTTGGTCGCCTTGGTCCAGATCGCGATGAGCTCCTGCGTGCGCTCGTCCTTGGTGATCAGACCGCGCTCGTACTGCTTCTGGACCTTCTCGTCCATCGCCTCGTAGCCCGCGACGATGGCCTTCTTGGCCTCGGGCACGACGACGTCGGAGATGGCCACGGTGACGCCCGAACGGGTCGCCCAGTGGAAACCGGCCGCCTTGAGGTTGTCGAGCGTCGCCGCCACGATGACCTTGGGGTAGCGCTCCGCCAGGTCGTTGACGATCTCGGAGAGCTGCTTCTTGCCCACCGAGTAGTCGACGAACGGGTAGTCCTCGGGCAGCAGCTCGTTGAAGAGCGCGCGGCCCAGGGTCGTCTTCAGACGGAAGCTGTCGCCCGGCTGGAACTCCTGCTCACCCTCCTCGGCGACCGGCGGCACCCAGCCGCGCGGCGGGATGGTGCCCACCGGGAAGCGGATGTCGACCTGCGACTGGAGCGCGAGCTCGCCGGCGTCGAACGCCATGATCGCCTCAGCCGTGGAGCCGAACGCGCGGCCCTCGCCCTTGGTGTCACGCAGCTCACCGTCGGTGGTCAGGAAGAACAGACCGAGGACCATGTCCTGGGTCGGCATCGTGACCGGACGGCCGTCGGCCGGCTTGAGGATGTTGTTCGAGGACAGCATCAGGATGCGGGCCTCGGCCTGCGCCTCCGCGGAGAGCGGCAGGTGCACGGCCATCTGGTCACCGTCGAAGTCCGCGTTGAACGCGGTGCAGACGAGCGGGTGGATCTGGATGGCCTTGCCTTCGACCAGCTGGGGCTCGAAGGCCTGGATGCCGAGACGGTGCAGCGTGGGCGCACGGTTCAGCAGCACCGGGTGCTCGGCGATGACCTCTTCGAGCACGTCGTAGACGACCGTACGGCCGCGCTCGACCATGCGCTTCGCCGACTTGATGTTCTGCGCGTGGTTCAGGTCCACCAGGCGCTTCATCACGAACGGCTTGAAGAGTTCCAGCGCCATGGCCTTGGGCAGACCGCACTGGTGCAGCTTCAGCTGCGGACCGACGACGATCACGGAACGCGCGGAGTAGTCCACGCGCTTGCCGAGGAGGTTCTGACGGAATCGGCCCTGCTTGCCCTTGAGCATGTCGCTCAGGGACTTCAGCGGACGGTTGCCGGGGCCCGTCACCGGGCGACCACGACGGCCGTTGTCGAAGAGGGCGTCGACCGCCTCCTGGAGCATCCGCTTCTCGTTGTTCACGATGATCTCGGGGGCACCGAGGTCGAGAAGGCGCTTCAGACGGTTGTTGCGGTTGATCACGCGGCGGTACAGGTCGTTCAGGTCGGAGGTCGCGAAGCGGCCACCGTCCAGCTGCACCATCGGACGCAGGTCCGGCGGGATCACCGGCACGCAGTCGAGCACCATGCCCTTGGGGCTGTTGCTGGTCTGCAGGAACGCGGAGACGACCTTGAGGCGCTTGAGCGCACGGGTCTTCTTCTGGCCCTTGCCGGTACGGATGATCTCGCGGAGGCGCTCGGCCTCCTCCTCCAGGTCGAAGGACTCCAGGCGCTTCTGCAGCGCCGCGGCACCCATCGAACCGTCGAAGTAGGTACCGAAGCGGTCGCGCAGCTCGCGGTAGAGCAGCTCGTCGCCTTCGAGGTCCTGGACCTTGAGGTTCTTGAAGCGGGACCAGACCTCGTCCAGACGGTCGATCTCGCGCTGCGCACGGTCGCGCAGCTGCTTCATCTCGCGCTCGGCGCCTTCGCGCACCTTGCGGCGCACGTCGGCCTTCGCGCCCTCGGCCTCCAGCTCGGCCAGGTCGGTCTCGAGCTTCTTGGCCCGGCCCTCGAGGTCCGCGTCACGGCGGTTCTCGATCTGCTGGCGCTCGACGGAGACGTGGGCCTCCAGCGACGGGAGGTCGCGGGTGCGGCGCTCGTCGTCCACGAACGTGATCATGTACGCGGCGAAGTAGATGACCTTTTCGAGGTCCTTCGGCGCGAGGTCCAGCAGGTAGCCCAGGCGCGACGGGACGCCCTTGAAGTACCAGATGTGGGTGACGGGAGCGGCAAGCTCGATGTGGCCCATCCGCTCACGACGCACCTTGGCGCGCGTGACCTCGACGCCACAGCGCTCACAGATGATGCCCTTGAAGCGGACACGCTTGTACTTGCCGCAGTAGCACTCCCAGTCCCGGGTCGGACCGAAGATCTTCTCGCAGAAGAGTCCGTCCTTCTCGGGCTTGAGGGTGCGGTAGTTGATGGTCTCCGGCTTCTTGACCTCGCCGTGCGACCAGGTTCGGATGTCGTCCGCGGTGGCAAGGCCGATCCGCAGCTCGTCGAAGAAGTTGACGTCGAGCACTGTGCGTCAATCCCTCTTTCGGGGTCGAGTCTCAATCATGGTCTGAACGGTCCCGGGGATGACGGGGGGCTCTTGAGCGAGCCCCCCGTCAGGCCCGTCAGACCTCTTCGACGCTGCTCGGCTCACGCCGGGACAGGTCGATACCGAGCTCCTCCGCCGCGCGGAAGACGTCCTCGTCGGTGTCGCGCATCTCGATGGACATGCCGTCCGAGGACAGCACCTCCACGTTGAGGCAGAGCGACTGCATTTCCTTGATGAGCACCTTGAAGGACTCGGGAATGCCCGGCTCGGGGATGTTCTCGCCCTTGACGATGGCCTCGTAGACCTTCACGCGGCCGGTGACGTCGTCGGACTTGATGGTCAGCAGCTCCTGGAGGGCGTAAGCGGCGCCATAAGCCTCCAGCGCCCACACCTCCATCTCACCGAAGCGCTGGCCACCGAACTGCGCCTTACCACCCAGCGGCTGCTGCGTGATCATCGAGTACGGACCGGTCGACCGGGCGTGGAGCTTGTCGTCGACCAGGTGGTGCAGCTTGAGGATGTACATGTACCCGACCGAGATCGGGTCCGGGAACGGCTCGCCGGAGCGGCCGTCGAACAGACGCGCCTTGCCGGACGGCAGGACCAGACGGTCGCCGTCGCGGTTCGGGATGGTGTGCTCGAACAGGCCGGCCAGCTCGTCCTCGCGGGCACCGTCGAACACCGGGGTGGCGACGTTGGTGCCGGGCTCGACGCGGTCGGCGCCGATCGCCTTGAGGCGCTCGGCCCACTCCTCCGCGAGGCCGGAGACGTCCCAGCCGCGGCTGGCGAGCCAGCCGAGGTGGATCTCCAGGACCTGTCCCGGGTTCATTCGGGACGGGACACCCAGCGGGTTCAGGATGATGTCGACCGGCGTGCCGTCCTCAAGGAAGGGCATGTCCTCGATCGGAAGGATCTTGGAGATGACACCCTTGTTGCCGTGACGGCCGGCGAGCTTGTCGCCGTCGGTGATCTTGCGCTTCTGGGCGACGTAGACGCGGACCAGCTGGTTCACGCCCGGGGGAAGCTCGTCGCCCTCCTCGCGGTCGAAGACGCGGACACCGATGACCTTGCCGATCTCACCGTGCGGGACCTTGAGCGAGGTGTCACGCACCTCGCGGGCCTTCTCACCGAAGATCGCGCGGAGCAGGCGCTCCTCCGGGGTCAGCTCGGTCTCACCCTTGGGCGTGACCTTGCCGACCAGGATGTCGCCGGCGACGACGTCCGCACCGATGCGGATGATGCCGCGCTCGTCGAGGTCGGCCAGGACCTCTTCGGAGACGTTCGGGATGTCCCGGGTGATCTCCTCGGGGCCCAGCTTGGTGTCACGGGCGTCGACCTCGTGCTCCTCGATGTGGATCGAGGAGAGGACGTCGTCCTGTACGAGGCGCTGCGACAGGATGATCGCGTCCTCGTAGTTGTGGCCTTCCCACGGCATGAACGCGACGAGCAGGTTCTTGCCGAGGGCCATTTCGCCCTCTTCGGTGGCCGGGCCGTCGGCGAGGACCTGGGCCTCGACGATCCGGTCGCCCTCGTTGACGATGACCTTCTGGTTGACCGAGGTGCCCTGGTTCGAGCGGGAGAACTTCGCGACGCGGTACGTGGTGTACGTGCCGTCGTCGTTGGCGACGGTGATGTAGTCGGCCGAGACCTCCTGGACGACACCGTCCTTCTCCGCCTTGATCGAGTCACCGGCGTCGACGGCGCAGCGGTACTCCATGCCGGTGCCGACGAGCGGCGCCTCCGCCTTGATGAGCGGAACGGCCTGGCGCATCATGTTCGCGCCCATGAGGGCGCGGTTGGCGTCGTCGTGCTCCAGGAAGGGGATCATCGCGGTCGCGACGGACACCATCTGGCGCGGGGAGACGTCCATGTAGTCGACGTCGTCGCCGGCGATGTAGTCGATCTCGCCGCCACGACGGCGGACCAGGACGCGGTTCTCGGTGAAGCGCATCTCGTCGTTCAGGCCGGCGTTGGCCTGGGCGATGACGAAGCGGTCTTCCTCGTCGGCGGTCAGGTAGTCGACCTCGTCGGTGACGACGCCGTCGACGACCTTGCGGTACGGGGTCTCGACGAAACCGAACGCGTTGACGCGGCCGTAGGACGCGAGCGAGCCGATCAGACCGATGTTCGGGCCTTCGGGGGTCTCGATCGGGCACATGCGGCCGTAGTGCGACGGGTGGACGTCTCGGACCTCGAAGCCGGCCCGCTCACGGGACAGACCACCGGGGCCCAGCGCCGACAGGCGGCGCTTGTGGGTCAGGCCCGACAGCGGGTTGTTCTGGTCCATGAACTGCGACAGCTGGCTGGTGCCGAAGAACTCCTTGATGGAGGCGACGACCGGCCGGATGTTGATCAGGGTCTGCGGCGTGATCGCCTCGACGTCCTGGGTCGTCATGCGCTCGCGCACGACGCGCTCCATCCGGGCCAGACCCGTACGGACCTGGTTCTGGATGAGCTCGCCGACGTTGCGCAGACGACGGTTGCCGAAGTGGTCGATGTCGTCGGTCTCGACGACGATCGAACGGCCCGACTCACCGGTGGTCTCGGTCTCGCCCGCGTGGAGCTTCACGAGGTACTTGATCGTCGCGATGATGTCGTCGGTGGTGAGCACACCGGCGTCCAGCGGCTCGTCGGCGCCGAGCTTCTTGTTCACCTTGTAGCGGCCGACCTTCGCGAGGTCGTAGCGCTTCGGGTTGAAGTAGAGGTTCTCGAGCAGCGTCTGAGCGGCCTCGCGCGTCGGCGGCTCGCCCGGGCGCAGCTTGCGGTAGATGTCGAGCAGCGCGTCGTCCTGGCCCTGGGTGTGGTCCTTCTCCAGGGTGGCGCGCATGGACTCGTACTCGCCGAACTCTTCGAGGATCTGCTCGGTGGTCCAGCCGAGAGCCTTGAGGAGGACGGTGACGGACTGCTTGCGCTTGCGGTCGATGCGGACACCGACCATGTCGCGCTTGTCGACCTCCATCTCCAGCCAGGCACCCCGGGACGGGATGATCTTGGCGGAGAAGATGTCCTTGTCGGACGTCTTGTCGATGGAGGAGTCGAAGTAGACACCGGGGGAACGGACGAGCTGCGACACCACGACACGCTCGGTGCCGTTGATGACGAAGGTGCCCTTGTTGGTCATGAGCGGGAAGTCGCCCATGAAGACCGTCTGAGACTTGATCTCTCCGGTCTCGTTGTTCGTGAACTCGGCGGTAACGAAGAGCGGCGCCGCGTACGTGAAGTCGCGCTCCTTGCACTCGTCGACCGAGTTCTTCGCCGGCTCGAAACGGTGGTCGCGGAAAGTCAGCGACATCGACCCGGAGAAGTCCTCGATCGGCGAGATCTCCTCGAAGATCTCTTCAAGACCGGACTTGGTGGGGACGTCCTGTCCACTCTCGAGAGCCGACTCGACGCGAGCCTTCCAGGCGGCGTTGCCGAGCAGCCAGTCAAAGCTCTCGGTCTGCAGCGCCAGGAGGTTCGGAACCTCGAGGGGCTCCTTGATCTTTGCAAAGGAGATGCGCAGCGGGGCGGTGCTGGCACCGTTGTTCGTATTGGTCGAGGCGTTGCGCGAGGCGGCCAAGAGGGGGTCCTTCCGAGGGCTCGGACTCACTACGCGCGTACCGGTCCCAGCCGACACAGACGACGGACGCTTTGAATCTGGTGCGAAAGACCAGGTCAGGGCGGATCAGTCAGGTGTGCTCGAGCGTGGGCATGCCCCTGGCGACGGGCAGGGGGCAGCTAACAGGCAGCGCAAAGGGTCAGTGTAGCCACTTGGCTCACTGATGTCCAGACCAGGTTTCCGGAAACCGGCAACAGGCCTTCCCCACTCGATCAACCAACACCGTGTTCAACCAACACTGCGTCCAACTCTGCCGCGCTCGTACACAGAGCGCGTATCAGTACTGCCCTCTTCGTAGTCGATCCATGCCTCGGATCGCCGATCCGTACCCTCGGGGCTCGGAAGCGGTCGGGCGGTCTCCCACGACGGGTCTGAGAATTGCGCGCCGCCGCCCGTTCGTCAAGGCCCCCTGCTCCGAGCGGATCATCTCCGGACCCTGCTCCGAGGCAACGAAGATCACCCTACTCCTCAACGAGAGCAGGGCAAATCAGGCACTCCGGGTACGCCAAAGGGCGACCACCCTTACGGGTGACCGCCCTTTGAAGAGGCCCCTGAGGACCTCAGAGGTGTTACTTGACCTCGACAGCCGCGCCGGCAGCCTTGAGGGACTCGGCGGCCTTGTCAGCGGCCTCCTTGTTGACCTTCTCGAGGACCGGCTTCGGGGTGCCGTCGACGAGGTCCTTGGCCTCCTTCAGACCCAGGGAGGTCAGCTCGCGCACGACCTTGATGACCTGGATCTTCTTGTCGCCCGCACCGGTGAGGATGACGTCGAACTCGTCCTTCTCCTCCTCGGCCTCGGCGGGGGCACCCGGGCCGGCGGGGCCGGCGACGGCGACGGCCGCGGCGGCGGTGACGTCGAACTTCTCCTCGAAGGCCTTCACGAACTCGGAGAGCTCGATGAGGGTCATCTCCTCGAACTGGGCGAGGAGGTCGTCCTGAGAGAGCTTCGCCATGATGGGCGATCCTTCCACTAATTCGGCAGGTGCCGGATGTATATAGAGGCGGGCGTAACGGCCCGCTACGACCCACGCACTAGGCGGCGTGGATCAGTGCGCGAGCCGAATTACTCGGCACCGCCCTGCTCGGCGAGCTTGACGCGAAGCGCTTCCGCGGTGCGGACGAACTTCGACGGCAGCGCCTGGAAGAGCGAGGCAGCCTGGGACTGCTTGCCCTTGAACGCGCCGGCCAGCTTGCTGAGCAGAACCTCGCGGGACTCGAGGTCCGCAAGCTTCTTGATCTCATCGGCGGTGAGCGCCTTACCATCAAGGACACCCGCCTTGATGATGAGGTTCGGGTTGTCCTTGGCGAAGTCACGCAGGCTCTTCGCCGACTCCACCGGGTCACCGGTGATGAAGGCGACCGCGGTCGGACCAGCGAAGTGCTCGTCCAGCGCGGTGATCCCGGCCTGGTTGGCCGCAATCTTGGTCAGCGTGTTCTTCACCACGGCGTACTGGGCGTTCTCACCGAGCGAACGACGCAGCGTCTTGAGCTGCGCGACGGTGAGACCCCGGTACTCGGTCAGCACGGCGGCGTTCGAGCTCTGGAACTGGTCCGTGAGCTCGGCTACCGCGGCAGCCTTGTCGGGCCTTGCCATAGAGCGTCGGCCTCCTTCCGGGTGATGAGGACCGCTCAGAAGGGGCTGCATACAAAACGCCCCGGCGCAGGCGCCAGGGCGTAGCTCAACCGAATCGTGAAACTCGGGAACTTTCCTCAGTCACCTACGCGGGTCGTCCGCATCCAGCGGATCCTTCGGCCACCGCACCCTTACGGGCACGACAACGACCAGCGGTCTTTGGCTTCTCGGGAACTGTACGTGAAGCACGCGACCCGAGGCAAATCGCCCCTGGCCGGCCCCACGGCGCCGGGACTCAGCCCTGCGCGCCGCCGTCCTTCGTCATCTGGGCGAGGTCCACGACCTGGTCGGCCGGGGGCGCCGTGATCTCGACCGGCTGGTTGTAGTCGAGGAACTTGACCGTGACGTCCATCGGGCCCCTGGCGGTCTGAGCCTGGGTGCGCACCTGCTTGGTGTGGTTCGTGGCGTCGATCCACATGTCCATCACCATGCTCTGGACGCCCTGGTCCTGGAGCTGCTTGATGGTCTTCTCCTGGCGATCCTTGGCCTCCGGGGTGGCCGTGGCCGCGGTGGCCTTCAGCTGCTCCAGGCTGAGCGTGCCGGTCAGGTGCGTGGTCTTCTGCCCGTCGACGGTCTCCTCGCCGAGCGACTTCAGGTCCTTGGCCCCGCTCAGCTGGTTCGCCCGGTCGCCCGGGTTCTCACCGCTCTGACCGGCCTTGCCGAGCGCGTCCAGCTGGGCCGCCGCGTCCGGGCTCGCGCTCTTGAGGTCGAACTTGAGGTACTTGCCCTCGCTGCCCATGTACATCACGTTGCCGATGAGGCGCAGGTCGACGGTGCCGCCCTCGGCCCCCGGGGAGGCCATCTTCATCGACATGGCCACCTCGGGCTTGAGGCGCATGGCCACGTCACCGGAAAGCTGCTGGCCGGCCACGCTCCCGGACATGGTGTAGCGCAGCGAGGTGATCTCCTCGGAGCCCTTCTTCACCTGCTCCAGGAAGGCGGCCGGCTCCGCCTGCACCGGCTTCTGCCCGCCGGCCGCGCCCGAGGCACTCGACGCGCTCGTCGCCGGAGCGGCGGCGCCGTTCTTCTTCCCGCCCTCGCAGGCGGTGGCCCCGCCGGCGAGCAGTACGGCCGCCGCGACGGCGACGGCGGTCTTCTTGTGGTACGCGTTCATGGAAATCCCCACCCCTGTTTGCTGCAGAACAGCAGGAACCCTACTGGGTGGTACGGACATCGGTCGCACGGATATACGGAAACGGGCCCCCCGCTCCCGGGGAGGGAGCGGGGGGCCCGTTCAGCCACTCGGCCGGCCGTGACCGGAGTCAGGCCCGGACCGGTCAGACAGCAGCCGGGTCTTCCTCGACGAGGAGGTTCCGGGTGCGGTTGGAGTCCAGCTGGATGCCGGGGCCCATCGTGGTGCTGAGGGCGGCCTTCTTGACGTAGCGGCCCTTGGCGGCGGACGGCTTCAGACGGAGGATCTCGTCCAGCGCGGCGCCGTAGTTCTCGACCAGCTGCTCATCGGTGAAGGAGACCTTGCCGATGATGAAGTGCAGGTTCGAGTGCTTGTCGACACGGAACTCGATCTTGCCACCCTTGATCTCGGTGACAGCCTTGGCGACGTCCATGGTGACGGTGCCGGTCTTCGGGTTCGGCATCAGGCCACGGGGACCGAGCACGCGGCCGAGGCGGCCGACCTTGCCCATGAGGTCCGGCGTGGCGACAACGGCGTCGAACTCGTTCAGGCGGTTGCCCTTGGCGATCTCGTTGATCAGCTCGTCGTCGCCGACGATGTCGGCGCCGGCGGCTTCCGCGGCCGCAGCACGGTCACCGGTCGCGAAGACCAGGACCCGGGCGGTCTTACCGGTGCCGTGCGGGAGGTTCACGGTGCCGCGGACCATCTGGTCGGCCTTGCGCGGGTCGACACCCAGGCGGAAGGCGACCTCGACGGTGGCGTCGAACTTGGTCGTGGAGGTCTCCTTGGCGAGACGGACGGCCTCGAGCGGGGCGTACAGCTTCTCCCGGTCGACCTTGGCGTCCGCAGCGCGGAGAGTCTTGCTGCGCTTCACTTCTGCTCCTGTATTTCGGCTTCAGGCATGGAGTCGTGGTGCGGGCCAGCGCTTGGCCCTACCACTGGTGGAACTGGGGGTGGCTGAATCAGCCTTCGACCGTGATGCCCATGGAACGGGCGGTGCCGGCGATGATCTTCTCGGCGGCGTCGAGGTCGTTGGCGTTCAGGTCGGGAAGCTTGATCGTGGCGATCTCGCGGACCTGGTCACGCGTGAGCTTCGCGACCTTGGTCTTGTGCGGCTCGCCCGAGCCCTTCTCGATGCCCGCGCTCTTCAGGATGAGGCGCGCGGCCGGCGGCGTCTTGGTGATGAAGGTGAAGGAGCGGTCCTCGTAGACCGTGATCTCCACCGGCACGACCATGCCACGCTGCGACTCGGTCGCGGCGTTGTAGGCCTTGCAGAACTCCATGATGTTGACGCCGTGCTGACCGAGCGCGGGGCCGACCGGCGGAGCCGGGTTGGCCGCACCGGCCTTGATCTGGAGCTTGATAAGCCCCGTGACCTTCTTCTTCTTGGGAGGCATTGCTCTCTCCGGGTCCTAGTGAGAGTTTTTCGCCGCCAATCCGGTCATCCGGATGGAGGCATACCGCACCACGATAACGGGTATCGGTGCGGGGCTGAAAACCGAGCAGGTCAGACCGCCCTTTACGGGGCGTTCTGACCTGTTCGGAAGCGTGGAACCAGAAGATCAGTTCTTCTGGATCTGGTCGAAGCTCAGCTCGACCGGAGTCTCGCGACCGAAGATCTCGACGAGGCCCTTGACCTTCTTCGAGTCCGGGTTGATCTCGTTGATCGTCGCCTGGAGCGTCGCGAACGGGCCGTCGGTGACGGTGACCGAGTCGCCGACCTCGAAGTCGAGGACCTCGATCTGGCGCTTGACGGCGGGCGCGGGCAGGCCGGCCTCTTCCGCGGCGGCCTTGGCGGCCTTCTCCTGCGCCTCCGGGGCGAGCATCTTGACGATCTCGTCCAGGGTCAGCGGGTACGGGTCGTAGGCGTTGCCGACGAAGCCGGTGACGCCCGGGGTGTTGCGGACGACGCCCCAGGACTCGTTCGTCAGATCCATGCGGACGAGAACGTAACCGGGCAGCTTGTTCTGCCGGACGTTCTTGCGCTCGCCGTTCTTGATCTGGACGATCTCTTCCTCGGGCACCTCGGCCTGGTAGATGAACTCCTCGACGTTCAGCGAGACGGCGCGCTGCTCCAGGTTGGCCTTCACGCGCTTCTCGTAGCCCGCGTAGGTGTGGATCACGTACCACTCGCCGGGCAGCCGGCGGAGCTCCTCGCGCAGCGCCTCGATGGGGTCGACCGGCTCGGCGGGCTCTTCGGCCCCGGCCTCGGCGGCGTCCTCCACGGCTTCCACGGCGTCGTCATCGTCGGCAGCGGCGTCGTCGGACTCGTCGTCCTCGGACTCGACCTCGGCGGCGTCGGCAGCTTCAACGTCGGCGTCGGCATCGGCCGCGTCGTCGGCGTCGGCGGAGACCTCGTCGGACTCGTCGGCGGACTCGACGTTCATCGCGGCTTCCTCGGCAGCGGCACCCGCTTCGGCGTCGGCGGCCTCGGCCTCATCGAGGTCCGCGTCCGCCGCCTCGACGATGTCGAGCTCGTCCTCGACGGACTCGACGGAGTCGTGGCTCGCGTTCAGGTTCGGGTCAGACACGGTGGCTGCTTCTTCCTGGATACAAAAGGTGGTCGAACATGCGAAAACGGGCGGCACCCATCAAGGCGCCGCCCTCCGCGGGGATCAGCCGAAGACGAACTTGATGGCTTCCTGGAACCCATAGTCAATCACGGTCACCAGACCGATCATGATGACGACGAAGACAATCACCACAGTGGTGTACGTCGTGAGCTGGTTGCGAGTCGGCCAGACAACCTTGCGGAGTTCCGCGACGATCTGGCGGTAGAACAGCGCGAGCCGGCCCAGAGGACCCTTCTTGCCGCGCTTGCCGCCCTTGCGGGCCTTCTTCTCGCGGGTGTCGTCCTCGGCGTCAGGCATGTCGATGGAGCCCAGGGCGTCCGTCACGTCTCTCACCTGAATCCGGGTCGTGGCCGTAGCCGCGCCCGGTTGCGCCGCACGGCGTTGCATCGAAGTACGTACCTGCGCACACGTCCGAGAAGGAGTGTGGAGCAGGGCCGGAGGGACTCGAACCCCCAACCGCTGGTTTTGGAGACCAGTGCTCTACCAATTGAGCTACGACCCTTTGCGTTCCCCAACCTACCGCATCCGAGCGGGTGCACGGAGTGCTCACGCTCTGGGGCGGCCGGTGAGGACCAACGACAGGTGAGTGTACGTGGTCCGGGCCCTGACGTCGAACAGAAGCCGCCGGGGCGGCATCCGGATCTTCTCCGTCCGCTCAGTGAAACGGTGTGCGGCCGCTGTTTGCCGTCTGGGACGATTGCCGTATGACCTCTGCAACGCCTTCCTCCGAGCGCCGGGTGTCCGCCCGCATCGGCGCAATCTCCGAGTCCGCCACCCTCGCCGTCGACGCCAAGGCCAAGGCCCTCAAGGCCGCCGGGCGTCCGGTGATCGGCTTCGGCGCGGGCGAGCCCGACTTCCCGACCCCGGACTACATCGTCGAGGCGGCGGTCGAGGCCTGCCGCAACCCGAAGTACCACCGCTACACGCCGGCCGGCGGCCTGCCCGAGCTCAAGACCGCGATCGCGGCCAAGACGCTGCGCGACTCCGGCTACGAGGTCGACGCCTCCCAGGTCCTGGTGACCAACGGCGGCAAGCAGGCCATCTACGAGGCGTTCGCCGCGATCCTCGACCCGGGCGACGAGGTCATCGTCCCGGCCCCGTACTGGACCACGTACCCGGAGTCGATCCGCCTCGCGGGCGGTGTCCCGGTGGAGGTCGTCGCCGACGAGACCACCGGCTACCGGGTCTCCGTCGAGCAGCTGGAGGCCGCGCGCACCGAGCGCACCAAGGTCGTCCTGTTCGTCTCCCCCTCGAACCCGACCGGCGCCGTCTACAGCGAGGACGACGCCCGCGCCATCGGCGAGTGGGCGGCGGAGCACGGCCTGTGGGTGCTGACGGACGAGATCTACGAGCACCTGGTCTACGGCGACGCGAAGTTCACCTCGCTCCCGGTGCTGGTCCCGGCCCTGCGCGACAAGTGCATCGTCGTGAACGGCGTCGCCAAGACGTACGCGATGACCGGCTGGCGGGTGGGTTGGGTCATCGCCCCGAAGGACGTCATCAAGGCCGCGACCAACCTTCAGTCGCACGCCACCTCCAACGTCTCCAACGTGGCGCAGGTCGCCGCGCTGGCCGCCGTCTCGGGCAACCTGGACGCGGTCGCGGAGATGCGCAAGGCGTTCGACCGTCGCCGCCAGACCATGGTCAAGATGCTGAACGAGATCGACGGCGTCCTCTGCCCGACCCCCGAGGGCGCGTTCTACGCGTACCCCTCGGTCAAGGAGCTGCTCGGCAAGGAGATCCGCGGCAAGCGCCCGCAGACCTCGGTCGAGCTCGCGGCCCTGATCCTGGACGAGGCCGAGGTCGCGGTCGTTCCCGGCGAGGCCTTCGGCACCCCGGGTTACCTGCGCCTCTCGTACGCCCTGGGCGACGAGGACCTGGTGGAGGGCGTGACCCGGATCCAGAACCTGCTGGCGGAGGCCAAGGCCTGAGCCTGCGGCCGCCCCTTGGTCCACCCTGAGCGGTGACGCCCTCCCCGGGCGCCACCGCTCAGTCGTGTCCGGGAGAACCAGCCCCGCCGACGCTTGAGGCGCGGGCCCGGGCCGAGCGAAACCAAACCCCGCCGGCGCTTGAGACGCGGGCCCGGGCGGAGCCCGGGTAGGCCCCCGCGCAGCGCAAACCGGCCCGCCCGGGCGTTCGAGCAAGCCCCCGATCGGCAAAACCCCCTCCCGCCGAGCGCAGCGGTACGGCAGGATCACCGGATGGAGCACGTACGCGATCTCACGCTTCTGCCGAAAGCCCACCTGCACCTGCACTTCACCGGGTCGATGCGGCCCTCCACCCTGCTGGAGCTCGCCGACAAGTACGGCGTGCGCCTGCCCGACGCCCTGACCACCGGCGAGCCGCCCAAGCTGCGCGCCACCGACGAGCGCGGCTGGTTCCGCTTCCAGCGGCTCTACGACGCCGCCCGCTCCTGCCTCCGCGAGCCCGACGACATCCACCGCCTGGTCCGCGAGGCCGCCGAGGAGGACGTCCGGGACGGCGCGGGCTGGCTGGAGATCCAGGTCGACCCCACCTCCTACGCTCCCCTGCTCGGCGGCATGATCCCGGCCGTCGAGATCATCCTCGACGCCGTCGACGCCGCCTCCCGCGACACCGGCCTCGGAATCCGCGTCGTTATCGCCGCCAACCGCATGAAGCACCCCCTCGACGCCCGCACCCTCGCCCGCCTCGCCGTCCGCTACGCCGACCGCGGTGTCGTCGGCTTCGGGCTGTCCAACGACGAGCGCCGCGGCATGGCCCGCGACTTCGACCGGGCCTTCGCCATCGCCCGTGAGGGCGGCCTGCTCGCCGCCCCGCACGGCGGCGAGCTGACCGGCCCGGCCTCCGTGCGCGACTGCCTCGACGACCTGCACGCCGTCCGCGTCGGGCACGGCGTCCGGGCGGCCGAGGACCCCCGGCTGCTCAAGCGGCTCGCGGACCGGCAGATCACCTGCGAGGTCTGCCCCGCCTCCAACGTGGCCCTCGGCGTGTACGAACGGCCCGAGGACGTGCCGCTGCGCACGCTCTTCGAGGCGGGGGTGCCGATGGCGCTGGGCGCGGACGACCCGCTGCTGTTCGGGTCCCGGCTCGCGGCCCAGTACGAGATCGCCCGCCGCCACCACGCCTTCACGGACGAGGAACTGGCCGAGCTGGCGCGCCAGTCGGTGCGCGGTTCCGCGGCGCCCAAGGAGGTGCAGGGCAAGCTGCTGGACGGGATCGACCACTGGCTCACCGGGTGAGCCGCAGGTCCCCCTCGTAGCAGTCGGCCCGCACCCGGTCGCCGTCGGCGAAGCCGATCTCCAGGTGGGTGCGGCCGGTCTCGGGCGCGGCGTACTCGGCGACGGTGGCGACGGTCTCGCCGAGGTGGCGCAGGAAGGGGTGGTCGCCGAGGTCCTCACCGACCTCGATCCGGCCCCACTCCCCCATGTCGTACGGCTGGTGCGGGGTCTCGGACTCGACGATGAGGCACTGGTCTGAGCCGGTGGTGATGCGGGTGGACTCGCCCTCGCTGTCGAGCAGCCAGACGTCGAGCGGCGCCTCCGAGCGTTCGCCCTCGTAGACGTGCCAGGAAGCGACGACCGCCTTGATCGCGCGGCCCACCAGCCGGGTGGGGTCCGTACCGGCCCCGTGCAGGGGACATCGCATGGCGACCGGTACCCCTCAGATGCTGACGCCGACCGTCACCGGTTCGTTGACCAGGGTGACGCCGAAGGCCTCGTGGACGCCCGCGACGACCTCACGGGCCAGGGCGAGGAGGTCCTCGGTGGTGGCCTCGCCCCGGTTGGTGAGGGCGAGGGTGTGCTTGGTGGAGATGCGCGCGGGGCCGGTTCCGTACCCCTTGGTGAAGCCGGCCTTGTCGATCAGCCAGGCCGCGCTGGTCTTCGTACGGCCCTCGCCGGCGGGGTACGCGGGCGGGGCGGTGCCGGCGCCGAGGCGGTCCTGGACGCGGGCCAGGAAGGCGGCGTAGGCCTCGTCGGTCAGGATCGGGTTGTGGAAGAAGGAGCCGGCGGACCAGGTGTCGTGGTCGGCGGGGTCGAGGACCATGCCCTTCCCGGCGCGCAGGCGCAGTACGGTCTCGCGGGCGGCGGCGGCCGGGACGCGGTCACCGGCCTCCACGCCGAGGGCGCGGGCGGTCTCGGGGTACTTGATGGGGGCGGAGAGCCCGCCGGCGTCTTCCAGGGCGAAGCGGACGCGCAGGACGACGTAGCGGTCGGGCTGGTCCTTGAAGGTGCTGTTGCGGTACCGGAAGTCGCACTCGGCGGCGCTGAGGGTGACCGTTTCGCCGCTGGTGCGGTCGTACGCGACGACCTCGGTGATGGTGTCGCAGACCTCCTGGCCGTACGCCCCGACGTTCTGGATCGGCGTGGCACCGGCGGAGCCGGGGATCCCGGCGAGGCACTCGATCCCGGCGAGCCCGGCGTCGACGGTGCGGGCGACCGCGTCGCTCCAGTTCTCGCCCGCGGCGAGCTCCAGCCGGGTCCCGTCGAGGTGGAAGCCGGTGGTGGCGATGCGCAGGGCGGTGCCGGGGAAGCCCTGGTCGCCGATGACGAGGTTGCTGCCGCCGCCGATGACGAGCAGCGGGGTGCCGGCGGCGTCCGCGGCGCGGACGGCGTCGACGACCTCGGCGTCGGTGGTCGCGGTGACCAGCCGGGCGGCGGGGCCGCCGAGCCGGAAGGTGGTCAGCGGGGCGAGGGGGGCGTCGTGGAGTTCCTGCACGGGGACAAGAGTACGGTCCGCACCCCTCGCATCCTTGCGGGGCACGGACCGTGACTCGGCGGGGGTGCGGTTCAGCTCGCGGCGGGCACCTTGTGCGCGTCGGTGGCGGTGGCGGGGGCGGTCGCGGTCGCGGTTGCGGTCGCGGTCGCGGTCGGCGGGGTCTTCGCCTTGCGGGGCAGCAGCAGGGCGAGCGCGGCGGCGAGGGCCACGGCCCCGGCGCCGATCCACAGCGCGGGCACGGTGCCGTCCGTGAAGGCCTGCGGGGTCTCGTAGCCGCCCTGGGCGGAGAACACGGAGGCCAGGACCGCGACCCCGAGGGCGCCGCCGACCTCACGGAGGGCGTTGTTGGTGCCGGAGGCCTTGCCCTGGTCGGCGGGCGGGACGGTGGACATCAGCGCGTTGGAGGCGGGGGCGAAGTACAGCGCCATGCCGATGCCGCTGAGGACGAGGGCGGGCAGCTGGGCGGCGTAGGAGACGTCCGCGCTCAGGATCACCGCGAACCAGCCGAGCCCGATCGCCTGGAAGGCGAGCCCGGCGGTGACCACCGGGCGGCTGCCGATCCGGTCGGACAGGATCCCGGCGATCGGCGCGACGATCATCGGCATTCCGGTCCAGGGCAGCATGCGCAGTCCGGCCTCGGTGGGCGAGTAGCCGGCGACGCCCTGGAGGAACTGGCTCAGCAGGAAGATCGACCCGAACATGCCGAGGAACATGAGGAGGCCGGCGAGGTTGATGCCGAGGAACCCGCGGTTACGGAAGAGGCGCATGGGGAGCATGGCGTGTGGGTTGCCGGAGCCGTGCCGGATGAAGCCGCCGACGAGGCCGGCGCCGAGGACCAGGCCGGTCAGCACGGGGGTGCTGGTCCAGCCCTTGGCGTTGGCGTTGACCAGGGCGTAGACGATCCCGAAGAGGCCACCACTGATGAGGAGGGTGCCGGGGACGTCGAGCCGGGCGTCGGGGGCGGTGGACTCGGCGAGGCGGAGGCGGGCGAGCGGGACCAGGGCCAGGCCTATCGGGACGTTGATCCAGAAGATCCACTGCCAGGAGACGTGCTCGGTGAGGCTGCCGCCGATGAGGGGGCCGCTGGCGACGGCGAGGCCGGTGACGGCTCCGTAGATCCCGAGGGCCATGCCCCGGCGGGCGGCGGGCACGGCGGCGGTGAGCAGGGTGAGCGTGAGCGGCATCATGACGGCGGCGCCGACGCCCTGGACGGCCCGGGCGGCGATGAGCTGGTCGATGCCGGGCGAGAGGGCGGCCGCGGCGGAGGCGACGGTGAAGAGGGACAGCCCGCCGATGAAGAGGCGCCGCCGGCCGAACCGGTCGCCGAGGGCGGAGCCGAACATGAGGAGGACGGCGAAGGTGAGCGTGTAGGCGTTCACCGTCCACTCCAGGTCTTCGAGCTTGCCGCCGAGGTCCGCGCGGATGGCGGGGAGGGCGGTGGTGACGACGAGGTTGTCGAGGGCGGCCATGAAGCTGGCGGCGCCGGTGATGACGAGGGCCCAGACGGCGGAGCGGCTGAGGGCGGGTGGGGGTGCGGGTGTGGGTGCCGGTGTGGGTGCGGGTGCCGGTGTGGGTGCCTGGTCCTTCATGTATCCCCCTGAGAGACGACGTTAGTTATTGCTGACTAACTTCACTGATTAAACAGAGCTGCGGGAGGGTGCGGCGTGGATGCCGCAAGGCAACCGCGCACCACGGGCCTACGAGCCCCCCTCGCCGCCCTCACCTTCACGCGCCGCTTCCCCGACCGCCGCCACCGCCCCCTTGTCGGCGGGGTAGCACCCCTCCCACACCCGGTGGCCGGGCTGGAAGCCGAGGGCGGTGAGGGTGTTGATGAGCATCCCGTGCGCCATGAAGTCGGTGGTCTCCTTGATGTCGGCCCCGAGCGCGAGATGGACGGTGTCCCACAGCCTCATCCAGCCTGCCCGCACCATCTCCCCGAACTCCGCCTCCCCGGCGGCCTCTGCGGCGGCGACGGTGAGGCTCGCCTGGAGCTGCATCTGCAACTTGTCGGGGTGCTCGGCGATCAGCTTCAGGTAGGCGTCCCCCATGGAGTGGAGGGCCTCCTCACTGGTACGCCCCTTCGCGGCTTCTTCGAAGACGAGCCGGATGTCCTCGGTACAGCGGGCGACGGCGGCGACGAAGATCGCCTGCTTGTTGGGGAAGAGCCGGAAGAGGTAGGGCTGCGAAACACCGACGCGCTTGGCGATCACCTCGGTGGAGGTGCCGTAGTACCCACCCCGGGCGAACTCGAGCATCGCCGCCCGGATGACGCTCTCGCGTCGTTCTTCTGCGCTCATCCTTGCCATGGGAATGAAGTTAGTGCTCAATCACTAACTTGGCAAGGGGGAGGGTCGGGGCGTGGCGGGGTGCCGCTGGGCGGGGTTGTGGGCGCGGGGGGTCCGGGGCGGGGTGCCCTCGGACGGGGGTGGTGGGGTGCTGGGGGTCCGGGGACGGAGTCCCCTCGGACGGGGGTGGTGAGGTCCTGGGAGTCCAGGGGACGGAGTCCCCTCGGACGGCGGTGGTGAGCTCCTGGGAGCCCAGGGGACGGAGTCCCCTCGGACGGCGGCGCTGAGCTCCTGGGAGCCCAGGGGACGGAGTCCCCTCGGACGGCGGCGCTGAGCTCCTGGGGGTTTCCCGTCAGTCCACTGTCCTTTCGTGTCGGGCCGGCCCGTCAAGGGCGCTCCTTCGTCGCGTCGCTGCGCGATGGCCTTCGGCCACCCTTGACTGTCCGTCCCGCCCCGAAAAGCCAAAGACTGCCGGGAAGCCCCCGAAGAACGGCCGGGCTCTTCGGGTTCCAGGTGCGGGCTCCTCAGTGATCGTGGACCGAAGCCCCTGAACAGCCTCTTTCCATGGGCCCCGCCATGCCAGCCTCACCGGGGGCCACCCGAGGGCACTGGGCCCCGCCCAATTCAGCCTCGTGGGGGGGGCCTCCCAGCGGTAGCTGGGGGAGACTGAGGCGAGGGGCCTGGGGCGGAGCCCCAGGAAGCCCCGAGCGCAGCGAGGGGGCCCACCCACGGCGCCGCAGATCGCTACGCGCCCCTCCCGTCACGGCGCCTGCGGCCCGCCAGGGGCTGGGCATAGGCCGCCACCGATCGCTACACAGCTGACCTCATCTGGCGTCGATCAGCCCGTTATCGGCTGGGGAGTAAGCCGCCCGAACCATGACCAAGGTCTTCCGGAGGGCGCCCGCAGGCGGAAAGGGGGTGGGCAAGGGGCATCTGACGTGCTCTGGTGTCGAAGAGGTCGTCATTGGTTGGACACAAGGCGCCAAATCGTCACCAGCAGCTCCCCGAGGGCGAACGCGGGGGACCAACGGCATCTGACGTGCCCTGACGTCGAAGAGGTCGTCATTGGGGACCGGTGGCGACCATTCCATGCGTCACGACCCCCCGAGATGTCTGGTGTTACCTGGTCCCGGGCGGTACGGGGGTCGCCTGGTGGTAGTACATGCGCCACACGTCGTCATGCCTGCGCCACAGCGAACTGCGCCGCGCCCGCTGCCCGTCGATCACGGTCGTATAAGTGAGATGCACCAGCCCGGGAGCCAGCACGACACCGGTCATCTCCGTCGGCTCGTAGCGCGGCCCGTCTGCTGCCGCCCCATCCATCTCGGGCAGCGCCGCCACCATTTCGTCATACGTCCAGCGCCTACCCGAGGCGCCGACCTCAACGAACTCCGGGTCAAGGAGCCGACCTGCGAGTGCCCGCGACGTGCGCACGTTGGGGTCCATCAACCGCAACTCACCCGCGATCGCCGCCCCTACATCGTCTGCATCGCTCATCCGACCATTTTCGTCCAGCTAGCCGCGACCGCCGATCTGACCGACACCAGAGCACGTCAAGTGGCCCTGGTCGTCCCCTTTCAGCCCGCGCCCGCCCTCGGGGAGGCGTTGATGACCGTTTGGGCGGCTTACTCCCCAGCCGATGACGGGCTGATCGACGCCAGATGAGGTCAGCTGTGTAGCGATCGGTGGCGGCCTATGCCCAGCCCCTGGCGGGCCGCAGGCGCCGTGACAGGAGAAGCCGCGTAGCGATCTGCGGCGCCGTGGGTGGGCCCCCTCGCTGCGCTCGGGGCTTCCTGGGGCTCCGCCCCCGGCCCCACGCCTCAGTCTCCCCCAGCTACCGCTGGGAGGTCCCCCCACGAGGCTGAATTGGGCGGGGCCCAGTGCCCTCGGGTGGCGGCCCCCGGTGAGGCTGGCATGGCGGGGCCCATGAAAGGGGGCTCTTCCAAGGCCCGGATCAAGGTCGCTGAGGAGCCCGCACCTGGAACCCGAAGAGCCCGGCCGTTCTTCGGGGGCTTCCCGGCAGTCTTTGGCTTTTCGGGGCGGGACGGACAGTCAAGGGTGGCCGAAGGCCATCGCGCAGCGACGCGACGACGAGGAACGAGGAGGAGCGCCCTTGACGGGCCGGCACGACACGAAAGGACAGTGGACTGACGGGAAACCCCCAGCACCCCACCGACACCGCCCGAGTGCACCCCGCACCCGGACCCCCAGCACCCCACCAACACCGCCCGAGCGGACCCCGCCCCCGGACCCCCAGCACCCCACCACCCCCGCCCAACGGGGCCCCCTACCCCAGCCGGACCACCGCGCGGGACATGCCCAGGACCTTCTGGTCCGCGCTCGTCGCCGTGAGGTCCACGCGGACCCGGTTGTCGTCCAGCTTGGCGGCGACCTTCGCCGTGACCTCGATCCGTGCGCCCCGCTCGTCGTTCGGGACGACCACCGGCTTGATGAACCTGACCCCGTACTCGACGACCGCACCCGGGTCGCCCACCCAGTCGGTGACCACCCGGATCGCCTCGGCCATGGTGAACATGCCGTGCGCGATCACGTCCGGCAGCCCGACCTCCTTGGCGAACTTCTCGTTCCAGTGGATCGGGTTGAAGTCACCCGAAGCGCCCGCGTACCGCACGAGGGTGGCGCGCGTCACGGGAAAGGAGCCCGCCGGCAGCTCGGTGCCGACCTCGACGTCGGCGTACTGGATCTGCGCGGTCATCTCAGGCCTCCTCAGGGGCGCGGGACACGAGCTTGGTCCACGCCGTCACCACGTGCTCGCCGGATTCGTCGTGCACTTCACCGCGGATGTCGATGATGTCGTTGCCCGCCATCGACTTCACGGCCTCGATCGTGGACGTCACCGACAGCCGGTCCCCCGCCCGCACCGGGCGGACGTACGCGAACTTCTGGTCGCCGTGCACGACGCGGCTGTAGTCCAGCCCCAGCTGCGGGTCCTGGACGACCTGGCCCGCCGCCTTGAACGTGATGGCGAACACAAAAGTCGGCGGCGCGATCACATCCGGGTGACCGAACGCCTTCGCGGCCTCCGGGTCGGTGTAGACGGGATTTTCGTCACCCACCGCTACCGCGAATTCGCGGATCTTCTCCCGGCCGACCTCGTACGGATCGGTGGGCGGGTAGCTCCGCCCCACGAAGGTCTGGTCGAGGGCCATGGCTCACTACCTCCTGTTGGGGGACGCGGAAGTCTCGGGCGCCGTCGGGCGCCGTCGGGCGCGGTCCGACGACGGACGTCCCGCGTCGATCAGTCCATCATCTGTCACTGGCATCCGCCGTACCGGCCCGGCACCTCACCCAGCCCGTGCGGAAACGACACGAGGCCGCCCCCCAATGAAGGGGACGACCTCGTGACGGTGCCTGTATTCGAGACTCGCTAAGGCTTAGCGGGTCTCGCGGTGCGCGGTGTGCGAGTTGCAGCGCGGGCAGTGCTTCTTCATCTCAAGACGGTCCGGGTTGTTACGCCGGTTCTTCTTGGTGATGTAGTTCCGCTCCTTGCACTCCACGCAGGCCAGCGTGATCTTCGGGCGGACGTCGGTGGCAGCCACGTGAGTGCTCCTTGACGGACAATTGGGACGGATGAACGCATACAAGAGTAGCCGACCGGGAGACCGACCCCGCAATCGGCTACTGTGTGTAGCGGCGACCGGACTTGAACCGGTGACACAGCGATTATGAGCCGCTTGCTCTACCGACTGAGCTACGCCGCTTTGATGTGATCGACTCCCCACCCGAGGGTGGGGAACCTCTCTCACCAGAGCCCCAATGCGGAATCGAACCGCAGACCTTCTCCTTACCATGGAGACGCTCTACCGACTGAGCTATTGGGGCGAGCGATGAAGACATTACACGGTTGCCCGCCGATCGCCCAAATCCTTTGGGGCGCCCGGGCTCGGAGGCGCTCCGGCGCCGATTCCCGGTCGGCTCGCGAGTCACGTCCGACCCGTTTTCCCCAGGCATTCGCGGAGATTGTGTCCGAGGTCACGTGGCCCCGTGCCGCGCAGCTGCCGTACGCGGCTCACCGGTACGACTATTGCGCTCCTCCGCGAACCGGACACCCCCGCGCCCTAGGCTCTGAACACGCTGCGTGATCTTGGGCCGCGGGCCGCGAGCCGTGGCCCAGGAACCGCCCGAGCCACCGCAGGAGCGCGATGTCCGACAGCCAGCCGCAGCAGCCCTCCCCTCCTCCGCGCGGTGGCCGGGGTGACGGCGGCGGTTACGGGCCCGCCCGGGGCGGCGCCGGGAGGCCGGCCACCGGGGGCGCCGAGACCGCCACGCTGCTGCTCGCCGGGGCCCGCCTCACCGACGGCCGCACCGTCGACGTCCGGCTGCGCGGCGGCCGGATCCAGGCGGTGGGCGCCCCCGGCAGCCTGCCCATCCCCGCCCTCTCCCGGGTCGACCTGAGCGGCTACCTGCTGCTCCCCGCCCCCGCCGAACCGCATGCCCACGGTGACACCGCCCTGACGGCGGACCGTGCGGGGCCGGTCTCGTACGCCTCCGACGAGGTCCAGCGCCGGGCCACCGAGGCCGCCCTGCTCCAGCTCGGCCACGGCGCCACGGCCGTGCGGTCCCACGTACGGATCGGCGACGCCCGGGGGCTCGGCCCCATGGAGGGCGTGCTCCAGGCCCGCCGCTCGCTGCGCGGCCTCGCCGACCTGACCGCGGTCGCCGTCCCCCGGCTGCTGACCGGTGTCGCCGGGGCGGACGGGCGCGCCCTGCTGCGCGACGCCGTCAAGATGGGCGCCTCGGTGATCGGCGGCTGCCCGGACCTGGACCCCGACCCGGCCGGCTATCTCGAAGCCGTCCTGGAACTGGCCGGCGAGCAGGGCTGCCCCGTCGACCTGCACACGGACGGTGACGATCCCGGGCGCCTCGCCCGGCTCGCGGCGATGGCCGCCGGCCTGCGTCCCGGCGTGACCATCGGCCCCTGCGGCGGCCTGTCGCGGCTCCCGCTGGACGTGGCGAGCCGCGTCGCCGACGAGCTGGCAGCGGCCGGGATCGGGGTGATCTGCCTCCCGCAGGGCGACTGCGCCGCCTTGGAGCGCCGGGGGCTGCGCACCGCGCCCGTACGCCTCCTGCGTACCGCCGGCGTCCGGGTCGCGGCGGGGAGCGGGGCGCTGCGGGACGCGGGGAACCCCGTCGGCCGCGGCGACCCGCTCGAAGCCGCGTACCTGCTGGCCTCCCAGGGCGGCCTGCGGCCGGCTGAGGCGTACGACGCGGTCAGCGCCGCCGCCCGGCAGGCGATGGGCCTCCCGGAGGTCCGGGTGGCGGCCGGCTTCCCGGCGGAGCTGCTCGCCGTACGCGGTGACCGCATCGCGGGGGTGCTGTCCCTGGCGTACAGCCGCATCGTGATCCACCGGGGGCGGGTGGTAGCCCGTACGAGTGCCGTACGGGAGTACTGCGACTCGGCGGTGGCGGTGGCCCTGGACCTGCCCCGGCAGGGGCGTACGGAGCCGGGGCCCTGAGCGGTACCGAACCGGCACCGGCCGTTCGCCGCCCGTTCGCGGGCGGGCGGGCCCGGCTCGTCGTACGGTCGGGACATGCGCATCGTCATCGCGGGTGGACACGGTCAGATCGCGCTGCGGCTGGAGCGGCTGCTCTCCGCGCGCGGGTACGAGGTCGCGGGCATCATCCGTGACCCGGAGCAGGGCGACGACCTGCGGGAAGCGGGCGCCGAACCGGTGCTGTGCGATCTGGAGTCGGCCACGGTGGAGCACGTGGCGGGGATCCTCCAGGGCGCGTACGCGGCGGTGTTCGCGGCCGGTGCCGGTCCCGGCAGCGGCATCGAGCGCAAGGACACGGTGGACCGGGCGGCGGCGGTGCTCTTCGCTGACGCGGCCGAACGCGCGCGCGTACGGCGCTTCCTGATGGTCTCGTCGATGGGCGCGGACGCCCGTCACGAGGGCGAGGAGGTGTTCGACTACTACCTGCGCGCCAAAGGGGAGGCCGACGACCACCTGCGGACCCGCCTCGGCCTGGAGTGGACGGTGCTGCGCCCCGGCGCGCTGACCGACAGCGCCGGTACCGGGCTGGTCCGGCTGGAGGCGCACACGGGGCGGGGGTCGGTCCCGCGCGACGACGTGGCGGCGGTGCTGGCTGAGCTGGTGGAGACTCCGGCGACGGCGGGGCTGACGCTGGAACTCGTGTCCGGCTCCACCCCGGTCGCGGTGGCCGTCAAGGACGTGGCGGGCAACTGACCGGGGGCGGGCGCCGGGGGGCGGGGGCTAGAACTGCGCGGTGACCTCGTCGTCGGAGCGGCCGACGGAGTCCTGCTCGTACTGGCGCTCGTAGGCCTGGCGGATCCGCTCGATGCGCGCGCTGCGGTCGTCGGCCTCCTTCTGCGGGTAGAGCAGCACCACTTCGTAGGACGTCTCGTGGACGATGGTCCCGTCCTTGCCGCGCCACTGGCCGTGTGCGTCCTGGACGGTGAGCCCCTCGGGGAACGCGGGGGTCACCTCGCGGTCGATGAAGCGGTTGAACTCCGCTTCGCCGACCGGGTCCTGGCCGACGGGCCGCGCGGTGCCGAAGTAGAGCCGGGTCTCCTGGTACGGCTCTCCGACATGGGGGTGCAGGGCTGCTCCGACCAGCGCCGGGATGCCCGCGCCGAGCAGGGCGATGAGCACCCCGCCGCCGACCTTGCCACGTGTATTCGATGTCCAATTCACGCCACATGAACGACGGGACGCGTTGATCGTTGCGTCCGGGGCCCCCGATAGGGTCACTGCGGTTCGGCCGCAGGGGGCGGCCGTGTGAGGTACCGGGGTGGGCATGGGCGACGGCGAGTGGCGCTTGGACGGGGCGGAGGGCGGCCGGCTCGCCGCCCGGTGGTGGAAGTGGGCCCTGTCGGCGCCGGAGGAGCAGAGTCCCGTCTCCGATACGACGGGGCACAACGCCGGGTGGCGCCAGCCCGGCGACGTCTGGTTCCTCGCGGGCTCGTACGGCGGCCGGGTGGTGCGGCGGTGCAGCATTCCGGCGGGCCGGCCGGTGTTCTTCCCGGTGCTGAACACCCAGCGCAGGGCGGTGCCGTTCGTGACCGAGCCGTGGGCGCTGGGCGTGGCGCGGGCGTCGGCGGCGCTGAACAGCACCCCGCTGACGGTGAGCGAGTTCGGCTCGAAGACCTTCCTGGCCGGGGGGAGGCCGCGGGTGGCCTGGGGGCTGTGGTGCGGCCTCACCCCGCTGCCGCCGGGCCAGTTCGTGCTGGAGATCGACGGCGCCACGACGAACGGCTTCCGGGTCGACACGACCTACCACCTGACGGTGACGGAGCCGGCGAGGTAGCCGTGGGCCGGGCGGGGCAGCTGGTGGCCGCCCGCCGCCCGGGGGCGTACGAAGAAACCCCCGCCCCCTACGTTTCCGTAGTGGGCGAGGGTTTCACTCGCGTGGCGGCGCCAGGGTTCGAACCTGGGTAGGCTGAGCCGGCAGATTTACAGTCTGCTCCCTTTGGCCACTCGGGCACACCGCCAAGGGACGTTGCCGTTTTTCCGCCTTGCGGCGGCGCTCCGTGGCAACGACGTAAACAATACCCGATGCCCGGGGGTGCTCCGCCACCGGATTGATCAGCACCGCACGGGGGCGTGGTGGCTAGGCTTTGCGGAGCGGTCCGGGGATGTCCGGCCGCGGCCCCACGGGGCTCAGCCAGCCGACTTCAAGGAGCCACAGCACATGGCCGACTCCAGTTTCGACATCGTCTCGAAGGTCGAGCGGCAGGAGGTCGACAACGCCCTCAACCAGGCCGCCAAGGAACTCTCGCAGCGCTACGACTTCAAGGGCACGGGCGCGTCGATCGCCTGGTCCGGCGAGAAGATCCTCATGGAGGCGAACTCCGAGGAGCGCGTGAAGGCCATCCTCGACGTCTTCGAGACCAAGCTGGTCAAGCGCGGCATCTCGCTCAAGGCGCTGGACGCCGGCGAGCCGCAGCTGTCCGGCAAGGAGTACAAGATCTTCGCGACGATCGAGGAAGGCATCTCCCAGGAGAACGCCAAGAAGGTCGCGAAGATCATCCGGGACGAGGGTCCCAAGGGCGTCAAGGCGCAGGTCCAGGGCGAGGAGCTGCGCGTCAGCTCCAAGAGCCGCGACGACCTCCAGACCGTCCAGGCGCTCCTCAAGGGCAAGGACCTGGACTTCGCGATCCAGTTCGTGAACTACCGCTGATCGAGGTCCGCGACCTGCGCGAGCGCGGTTAGCCGGGCACGGCGAGGGCGCAACGGGGGCACGCCGCCGAGGACCGCCTCGACGGCTGCCCGCGTTGCGCCTTCGCCGTGCCGGACGCGCACTTCCAGGCCGCCCGGCCCCTCCGCCGCTGGACCCCGCCCGCGCCCGCGTGCGTCTGCCCTCCCGGGCGGGGCGTGGGCGCGCGGGTGGGGTGCGCCGGGCGTGAGCGGCGCGTGCTCCGCCGGGGCTCCCAGTGGTCACTAGGCACCGGGCCGTGCGCCCGTCACGCTGAGTGCCATTCGTCACCGTGTGACAGGGGGTTCTCGCATGCCTGGGGCCGAGACATTCCGCGAAGACTTCGGGGCGTCCGTCGTCGTCGCGCTGGTCGCGCTGCCACTGTGTGTGGGCGTGGCCGTCGCCTCCGGCGTGCCGGCCGAGCTGGGCCTGGTGACCGGGGTCGTCGGCGGGCTGGTGACCGGCTGGTTCCGTGGCAGCTCGCTCCAGGTCAGCGGGCCGGCGGCGGGGCTGACCGTGCTCGTGTACGAGGCGGTGCAGACGTACGGCCTGGCCGCGCTCGGGACGCTGGTGGCCGCCGCCGGGGTGGCGCAACTGGGCATGGGGATGCTGCGGCTCGGGCGGTGGTTCCGGGCGATCTCGGTCGCCGTGGTGCACGGGATGCTGGCCGGGATCGGGCTCGTACTGATCGCCGGGCAGCTCTACGCCCTGAGCGGTGTGACCGCGCCGGCGAAGACCCTGGAGAAGCTGGCCGGGGCCGCCGCACTGGGCGGGCAGGCCGACTGGGCGGCCGTGGCGCTCGGGGCCGGAACCATCGTCGTCCTGGTGGCGTGGCGCCGGATGCCGGCCCGGCTGCGGCTGCTCCCCGGCGCCCTGGTCGGGGTCGCCGCGGCCACCGCGGTGGCCGCGCTGCTGCGGCTGCCGGTCGAGCGGGTGCGGGTGACGGGCGTCCTGGGGGCGGTGTCGCCGCCCCGGTGGGAAGACCTCGGGGCGCTGGCCTCCGTGGGGGCGTTCGGGACGGTCCTGGCGATCGCGCTGATCGCCTCCGCCGAGACCCTCTTCAGTGCGGCCGCGGTGGACCGCATGCATGACGGCCCCCGCACCGACTACGACCGGGAACTGGTGGCCCAGGGCGTGGGGAACCTGACCTGCGGGCTGCTCGGCGCGCTGCCGATGACGGCCGTGATCGTACGCAGCGCCGCGAACGTGGAGGCCGGGGCGCGGACCCGGGCGGCCAGGGTGCTGCACGGCGGCTGGCTCCTGCTGTTCGCCGTGGTCTTTCCGCAAGCGCTGGAAGCGGTGCCGCTGGCCGCACTGGCCGGGGTGCTGTTGCACGCGGGCTGGAAGCTGCTCCCGGCCAAGGCGGTCGCCGCGCTGTGGCGCACCCATCGGGGCGAGGCGCTGGTGCTGGTGGCGACGGCGGGCGCGATCGTGGCCACCAACCTTTTCGAGGGCGTACTGGTCGGCCTGGGACTGGCCGTCGCCAAGGCGGCCTGGGAGACCTCCCAGGTGCACATCGAGGAGGTCTGGGAGGCAGAAGGGGACGTGCTGTGCGTGCGGATGGTGGGCAACGCCAGCTTCCTGCGGCTGCCCAAGATGCTGGACTCCCTGGACGGCGTGCCGCCGGGCCAGTCGGTGCGGCTCGACCTCAGCGGGCTGCGGCACCTGGACCATGCCTGTCTGACCGCCCTCGACGGATGGGAGAAGCAGCGCTCGCCGCTCCCCCGACCCCGGGGCGTCATGTAGGGCGGTTAGCCTCCGCCCATGGACAACTCGCCGGTGGACGGTGGGCCGGCGGACGGTGGGCCGGTGGGCACGGGGCTGAGGCGCACCCTCGGCGTCTTCGACGCCGTCGTGGTGGGCCTGGGCGCGATGGTCGGCGCCGGGATCTTCGCGGCGCTCGCCCCGGCCGCCCGCGCGGCCGGGCCGGCGGGCGGCGCGCTGCTGACCGCCCTCGGACTGGCGGCCGTCGTGGCCTACTGCAACGCCCGCTCCTCCGCGCGGCTCGCCGCCCGCTACCCGTCCTCCGGCGGCACGTACGTGTACGGGCGCGAGCGGCTCGGCCCGTTCTGGGGTTACCTGGCCGGCTGGGGCTTCGTCGTCGGCAAGACGGCCTCCTGCGCGGCGATGGCGCTGACCGTCGGGGCGTACCTGTGGCCGGGGCAGCAGCATGCGGTGGCCGTCGCGGCGGTGGTGGCGCTGACCGCCGCGAGCTACGGCGGCGTGCAGAAGTCGGCCAGGATCGCCCGGGGAATCGTGGCCGCGGTGCTGGTGGTGCTGGCCGTGGTGGTGGCCGTCTGTCTGACTTCGGGCGCGGCGGATGCGGGCCGGCTGGGCGGCGGCCCGGCAGGCGGGCAGTGGGGCGGGGCGGCCGGGCTGTTGCAGGGCGCCGGGCTGCTGTTCTTCGCTTTCGCCGGCTACGCCCGGATCACCACCTTGGGCGAGGAGGTGCGTGACCCGGAGCGGACGATCCCGCGCGCCGTGCCGATCGCGCTGGGCATCGCCCTCCTGGTGTACGCCGCCGTGGCGGTGGCGGTCCTGGCGGTGCTCGGCGGCGCGGCGCTGGCGGGGTCCACGGCCCCGCTGGCCGACGCGGTGCGCGCGGCCGGGTGGCCCGGACTGGCCCCCGTCGTCCGGGCGGGTGCGGCTCTGGCCGCGCTGGGCTCGCTGCTGGCCCTCGTGCTCGGGGTGTCGCGCACCGGCTTGGCGATGGCCCGGGACGGCCATCTGCCACGTGTGCTGGCCGCCGTACATCCCCGGCGTCAGGTGCCGCACCGCGCGGAGCTCGCCGTGGGCACGGTGGTGACGCTGCTCGCGGCCACCACGGATCTGCGGGGTGCGATCGGTTTCTCCTCCTTCGGAGTGCTGGTCTACTACGCGATCGCGAACGCTTCTGCGTGGACTCTGGATTCAGGTGTCAAGGACCGGGCCGTGGCAGTGGTCGGGCTGGCCGGCTGTGTGGTTCTCGCGTGCGCGCTGCCCGTCGCTTCGGCGGTCGCGGGGGCGGCGGTACTGGCGTTGGGTGCGGTGGTCTACGTCGTGCGCAGGCTGCGCACGAACGACATGTGAGGACGGGTCAGGTGCCTGGCGCGCCGGGGCGGCGGCCGCGGCCGGCAGCGGCCGCCTATGCGGACACCGCGGGACGGCGCACCGGTCCCCGGCGGGGCGGCCGAGGGCCTTCCGGGCGGCTGCGCGGAGTGGGGTCGTCGTGGTCGGACTTGCTGGGGCAACTGCTCGGTCTCGGTCATGTGTTCATGGTGGACCACCCCACTGACAATCGCCCTGACCTGCGCGGACCGGTCAGCGGGAGGCGAAGGGGGCGTCCGTCGGGACGATCTCGCGGCCCAGCGGGAGCAGGGAGAGCGGGACCATCTTGAAGTTGGCGATGCCGAAGGGGATGCCGATGATCGTGACGCACAGGGCGAGGCCCGTGACGATGTGGCCGATGGCCAGCCACCAGCCGGCCAGGACGAGCCAGAGCACGTTGCCCACGCAGGACGCGGCGCCCGCGTCGTGGCGTTCGACCGTGGTGTAGCCGAAGGGCCAGAGCGCGTACACCGCGATGCGGAAGGCGGCGATCCCGAAGGGGATGCCGATGATCGTGACGCAGAGGATCAGGCCCGCGAGGCAGTAGCCCAGGAACAGCCAGATGCCGCTGAGGACGAGCCAAATGACGTTCAGGATGGTCTTCACTGGGTCCGGCCTGCCATCTGTTCGAGCCGGGCGATGCGCTCGGCCATCGGGGGGTGCGTCGAGAACATCTTGGACAGTCCCTCGCCCGGGCGGAAGGGGTTGGCGATCATCATGTGGCTCGCCGTCTCCAGCCGGGGCTCGGGCGGCAGCGGGAGCTGCTTGGTGCCCGCGTCGAGCTTGCGCAGGGCGCTGGCCAGGGCCAGCGGGTCCCCGGTCAGCTGGGCGCCGGAGGCGTCGGCCTCGTACTCGCGCGAGCGGCTGATGGCGAGCTGGATCACGGAGGCGGCCAGCGGGCCCAAGATCATGATCAGCAGCATGCCGAGGATGCCGGGCCCCTCGTCGTCACTGGAGCGGCCGACCGGGATCAGCCAGGCGAAGTTCACCAGGAACATGATCACGGAGGCGAGCGCTCCGGCGACCGAGGAGATGAGGATGTCCCGGTTGTAGACGTGGCTCAGCTCGTGCCCGATGACGCCGCGCAGCTCGCGCTCGTCGAGGATCCGCAGGATGCCCTCGGTGCAGCACACGGCGGCGTTGCGCGGATTGCGGCCGGTGGCGAAGGCGTTGGGGGCTTCGGTGGGCGAGATGTAGAGCCGGGGCATCGGCTGGCGCGCGGAGGTGGAGAGTTCGCGCACCATGCGGTAGAGGGCGGGGGCCTCGAACTCGCTGACGGGCCGGGCGCGCATCGCGCGTAGAGCCAGCTTGTCGCTGTTCCAGTACGCGTACGCGTTCGTCCCGAGCGCGATGAGGACGGCGACGATGAGGCCGCCCCGCCCGAAGAAACTTCCGATGACGATGATGAGTGCCGACAG
This sequence comes from Streptomyces sp. NPDC026522, assembly GCF_055567555.1. Lineage (NCBI taxonomy): Bacteria > Bacillati > Actinomycetota > Actinomycetes > Kitasatosporales > Streptomycetaceae > Streptomyces > Streptomyces sp. NPDC026522. The sequence goes on along the minus strand of NZ_JBVHQF010000002.1, from coordinate 60,498 downwards.
CCCGCCGAGGAGTACGGCGGTCTTCAGCCCGTTGTGCCGGCGGTGCACGGTACGCCCTCCAAATGGTGCGGCAGGGGGAACCCGTCCAGGATCTGTGGAACGGAGGGTCTTCCCGGTCCAGTGGACCCTCCCTTCCTGGTCAACGCGAGGTGGGCGCGCCAGGTTCCCGGGCCGCGTCCCCGCAGCCCGCCCGGGCGGGCGGGTGGGCGGGGACGGCCCGGGGCGTTACGCCGTCCGGGCGAGCGCGGCGGTGCCTGCCGTGGGGCTACTGCGGGAACAGGCTGCCCGACGCGAAGCGCAGTACCAGCTGCGGCGCTCCCGAGAGGACCAGGGCGGTGATCCCGGTGAGGACGATCGCGGCGGTGACCGGCCAGGGCGCGGGAGCCGCGGCGGGGGCGTCCCCGGTGGCCCGGGGGCGGAAGAGCAGCGCCGTCCACCGCAGGTAGTAGTACAGGGCGATGACCACATTGACCGCCATGACCACGGCCAGCCATCCGAGGCCCGCGTCGACCGCCGACCGGAAGACGGTGACCTTGGCGAACAGGCCGATGATGCCCGGCGGCAGCCCGGCCAGGCAGAGCAGGAAGAACGCCAGCGTCAGGGCGGCCAGGGGGCGCTCGGCGTACAGGCCGCGGTAGTCGCTGATCCGGTGCAGCGGCTTCGTACGGGCCACCAGTGCGGCGACGGAGAAGGCGCCCAGGTTCACGGCGCCGTACATGAGCGCGTACGCGACGGTGGAGCCGATCTGGTCGCGTTCGGCGTACGCGGCCGCGGCGATCGGCACCAGCAGGTAGCCGGCCTGCCCGACGGAGGACCAGGCGAGCAGCCGTACGGCGCTGTTCGGGCGGTCGGCACTCTGGCGCAGGGCGGCGACGTTGCCGACGGTCATGGTGAGGGCGGCGAGGACCGCCAGCGCCGGGCCCCAGACGTCGGAGTACGCGGGGAAGGCGATGACCGTGACGAGGATCAGGCCGGTGAAGCCGACGGCCTTGCCGATCACGGAAAGGTAGCCCGCGATGGGCAGGGGCGCGCCGACGTAGGTGTCCGGGACCCAGAAGTGGAAGGGGACGGCCGCCGTCTTGAAGGCGAAGCCGACGAGGGTGAGGGCGACGCCGGCCATCGCGAGGGTGTCGAGCTGTGCGGGGACGTCGCCGAGGCGGTCGGCGACCTGGGTGAGGTGCAGGGTGCCGGTGGCGGCGTAGACGAAGCTGACGCCGAGCAGCGAGACGGCCGTCGCGGTGACGGAGGAGAGGAAGAACTTGAGGGCGGCCTCGGAGGAGAGCGGGTCGCCGCGGCGCATGCCGACGAGGGCGAAGGCGGGCAGCGAGGCGACTTCGAGGGCGACGATCAGGGTGGCGAGGTCACGGGCGGCGGGCAGCAGGGCGGCACCGGCGGCGGAAGAGAGCAGCAGGAACCAGTATTCGCCCGCGGGCATGCGCGTCTCGTGGACGGCGGTGACCGACAGCAGCGCCGTGACGAGGGCGCCGGCCAGGACGAGGAACTGGACGACGAGCGCGAAGTGGTCGGCCGTGTAGCTGCACGCGCCGGGATCGCCGGTGAGGCAGAAGGTGGCGCGGTCGCCGGCGCGCAGCGGCAGCAGGGAGGCGGTCGCGGCGGCGAGCCCGGCCACGGCGAGCCAGCCGAGGAGCGGCTTGTGCTTCTGCGCTACGAAGAGGTCGGCGACCAGTACGACGAGCGCGACGGCGGCGGGGATCAGGACGGGTGCGATCGCAAGCCAGTCGACGGACTGGACGAGGCTGGGCCCGGCCGGGGCGGCCGCGACGGACAGGACCGTCATGAGTTGCCTCCTGCGAGGAGCTGCTGGACGGCCGGGTCGGTGAGGCCGAGGAGGACGGCGGGCCACAGGCCGGCGAGGACGGTGAGGGCGACGAGCGGGGTCCAGGCGGCGAGTTCGTAGCGCTGGACGTCGGCGAGGGAGAGTTCGGGGCCCTGCTTCGGGTCGCCCATGCACACCCGGCGTACGACGATCAGAAGATATGCGGCGGTGAGCAGGGTGCCGAAGGCGCCGACCGCCATGTAGGTGAGGAAGGCCGGGCGGGACAGGCCCGCCGCCGGGTCGAACGCACCGAACAAGGCCAGCATCTCGCCCCAGAAGCCGGCCAGGCCGGGCAGCCCGAGGGAGGCGACGGCGGCGAAGGCGAGCAGTGCGCCGAGGCGGGGGGCGCGGCCGTAGAGGGCGGCGCCGGTGGCTCCGGCGAGGGTGTCGAGATCGGCGGTGCCGTAGCGGTCCTTGAGCGCGCCGACCAGGAAGAAGAGCAGGCCGGTGATCAGGCCGTGGGCGATGTTGGCGAAGAGCGCGCCGTTGACGCCGGTGGGGGTCATGGACGCGATGCCGAGGAGCACGAAGCCCATGTGCCCGACGGAGGAGTACGCGATGAGGCGCTTGAGGTCGCCCTTGTTGCCCTTGCGGGTCAGCGCGAGGCAGGCGAGGGACCCGTAGACGATCCCGACGGCGGCGAACGCCCCGAGGTAGGGGGCGAAGGTGTGCATGCCCTCGGGGGTGACCGGGAGCAGGATGCGCACGAACCCGTACGTGCCCATCTTCAGCAGCACGCCCGCCAGGAGGACGGATCCGACGGTGGGCGCGGCGGTGTGGGCGTCCGGCAGCCAGCTGTGCAGCGGCCACATCGGGGTCTTCACGGCGAGCCCGATGCCGATGGCGAGTACGGCCAGCAACTGGGTGGTGTGGCCCAGTCCACGGCCGTTGTCAGAGGCGAGTGCCACCATGTCGAAAGTGCCGCTGTTCAGTCCGATCAGCAGCAGACCGAGCAGCATGACCACGGACCCGAGGAGGGTGTAGAGGATGAACTTCCAGGCGGCGGCCTGCCGCTGAGCACCGCCCCAGCGGGCGATGAGGAAGTACATCGGGATGAGGACCATCTCGAAGGCGAGGAAGAACAGCAGCAGGTCGAGGACGGCGAAGGTCGCGAGGGTGCCGGACTCGAGGACCAGGAGCAGCGCGACGAACGCCTTCGGGGAGGGGCCGTCGGGCAGCTTGAAGTAGCTGTAGAGCGCGCACAGGAAGAACAGCAGCGCGGTCATCAGGAGGAGGGGGAGCGAGATGCCGTCGACGCCGAGGTGGATCCGGATGTTCAGCGCCTGGATCCAGCTGATGTCCGTCGTCGCCTGGAAGCGGGACGGGGTGTCCTGGTCGAAGCCCACGGCGAGGGCGATCGCCGCGGCGAGGATCACGCCGGTGACGGTCACGCCGTGGCGCAGCACGGCCTGTTCGGGGCTCTTTCCGCGGAGCCCGGGCGGGGCTGGCAGCAAGGCCGCGACGGCGCCGAGGAGCGGTGCGGCCACGATGAACGCCAGAAGGAACTGCATCACGGACGGGCTGATATCAATCACGGCTGGCTCACGGCTCACGATCCGGCGTTGACGTTGGCGATGACGGCGGTGGCGATGGCCAGGACCACGGCGCCGGCGAGCAGGGCGCTCAGGTAGCTCTGCACGTTGCCGTTCTGGGCCCGGCGTACGAGGCCGCCGAGCAGCCGGGGGCCGGCGCCCGCGCCGCGGACGTACGTGTCCACCACCTCGCGGTCGAGGAAGCGGACCAGGCTCGCGGCGCCGCGGACGGGTCGGACGAAGAGCCGGTCGTAGACGGCGTCGAGGTGGAAGCCGTCGGCGGCGTGGCGGTGCAGCGGGCCGAGGAGGGCCTTGCCGGGGTCGGGGGCGGGACCGGCGGGCACGACGGGGTGGTCGTGGGTGACCTCGGCGACCTCGGGGGTCTCGGCGGCGGACTCCGCGGCGGCGGCAGCGGCGGGGACTCCGGTCGCGGCCAGGCCCGCTCCGGCGGCGGCCTTGGCGGTGGCGCGCTGCCACAGGCCGTAGGTGAGCAGGGCGCCGATGAGCGCGGCGCCGGTGCCGAGGACGGAGGTCGTCAGCGTCGGGGTGAGCGGCCGGCCGTCGAACCAGTCGGCGATCGGTCCGGCGGCGAGGCCGAAGCCGATCGACGGGACGGCCAGCAGCCACAGCACGCCGGTCATGGCGAAGGGTTCCCTGCCGTGGTCGGGGGCGGCGGCGCCCCGGCCGTGGAAGGCCATCAGCCACAGGCGGGTGGCGTAGGCGGCGGTGAGCAGCGCGGTCAGCACGCCGGCGACCAGTACGACCCAGCCGGCGGCGCTGGGTGCGAACTCCGAGTGGCCGCCGGCGGTGTGTTCCGCGGCGACGAGGACGGCTTCCTTGGAGAAGAAGCCGGCGAAGGGCGGGATCGCGGCGAGCGCGAGGAGCGCGATCGTCATGGTCCAGAAGGCGTCGGGGATGCGCTTGGCCAGGCCGGCCATCCGGGACATGGCGGCCAGGGAGTTCGTGCCGGCGGCGTGGATGATGACGCCCGCACCGAGGAAGAGGAGCGCCTTGAAGGCGCCGTGGGACAGGAGGTGGAAGACGGCGGCGCCACGGTCGCCGACGGCCAGGGCGCCGGTCATGTAGCCGAGCTGGCCGATGGTGGAGTAGGCGAGGACGCGCTTGATGTCGTCCTGCGCCAGGGCGGCGAGGCCCGAGCCGATCATGGTGACGGCCGCCATGACGGCCATCACCACCAGCGCGGCGCGGGAGGCCGCGAAGACGGGGAGGAGGCGGGCGACGAAGTAGATGCCGGCGGCGACCATCGTGGCCGCGTGGATCAGGGCGGAGACCGGGGTGGGGCCGGCCATGGCGTCGGGGAGCCAGGTGTGCAGCGGGAACTGCGCGGACTTGCCCGCGACTCCGGCCAGCAGGAGCAGCGCGATCAGCGTCGGGTGGCTCAGGCCGCCCGAGGCGACGGTGCCCAGGATCTTGGTGATCTGGAAGGAGCCGGCGTCGGCGGCGAGCGCGAACAGGCCGATCAGGAAGGGCACGTCGCCGAGCTTGGTGACGAGGAAGGCCTTGAGGGAGGCGGAGCGGGCCGCCTCGGTCTCCCAGTAGTGGCCGACCAGGAAGTACGAGCAGATGCCCATGACCTCCCAGCCGACCAGCAGCACCATCAGGTCGCCGGAGTAGACGACGAGCAGCATGGCGGAGGTGAACAGGGAGACCAGAGCGGCGTACGACGGGTAGCGCGGGTCATCGCGCAAGTAGGCCGTCGAGTAGAGCTGCACGCAGGTGGCGACCACTGCGACGAGGACGGCGACCAGCGCGGCGAAGCCGTCGATGTCGAGGGAGAGCTCGATCGGCACGGAGCCGGTCGGGGTCAGCTCGGTCGCGGTGACGATGGCGTTGCCGCCGCCTTGGCGGACGGCGACGAGCACGGCCAGTACGGCGGCGGCGAGGGCCGGCAGCACGGCCAGCGGCCGCACGAAGCCGGGGGCGGTGCGGCCGAGGAGGAGTCCGGCGACCGCGCCGAGGAAGGGAAGGAGGGGGACGAGGACCGCGAGGGTCGTGGTGCTCACGCGGTGACCTCGCTCTGCTGGTTCGCGGCGGTGGAGGAGTCGGGGGCGGCCGGGGGCGGCTCGTGGCCTTCGGCGGTGTCGCGCAGCCGGTCGATGTCGGAGGTGCCCCGGTTGCGGTACACCATCAGCACGATCGCGAGGCCGATGCCGATCTCGGCGGCGGCGATGGCGATGGTGAAGAGGGTGAGGGCCTGGCCGGCGTGCAGGGTGTCGCGCAGCCAGACGTCGAAGGCCACCAGGTTGAGGTTGACGGCGTTGAGCATCAGCTCGACGGACATCAGGACCAGGATGGCGTTGCGGCGGGCTAGCACTCCGTACAGGCCCGTGCAGAACAGCAGCGCCGCGAGCACGGCGGGGTAGGCGAGATGCATCAGCGCTGCCCCTCGTCCGTACGGCGGGTCGCTGCGGCGCGCGGCGCTGTTGCGCTGTCGGCGAGGGGGTCCGGGTCGGCCGGGTCGGTCCTGCGGGAGAGCACGATGGCACCGATCAGGGCAGCGAGGAGGAGGACGGACAGCGCCTCGAAGGGCAGCACCCAGTGCCGGAAGAGGATCTCGCCGGAGACCTTGGTCGAGCCCTGGACGGGTCCGTCGAGGTCGATCCAGGTGGTGCGGAAGGCGTCGACGACGACCCAGACGAGCGCGGCGGCGGCGACCGCGGCGACGCCGAGGGCCACCGGCCGGTTGCGGGAATCGGCGTCCGGGGAGGGGCCGATGGGGGCCTTGGTGAGCATCAGCCCGAAGAGGAGGAGGACGACCACGGAACCGAGGTAGATCAGTACCTGCACCCAGGCGATGAACTCGGCGGTCAGCAGCAGGTACTCGACGGCGATCCCGCCGAGCGCGACGACCAGCCACAGGGCGGCGTGCACGAGCTGCTTGGTCGTGACGGTGACGACGGCCGCGCCGAGGGTGGCGAGGCCGACCAGGACGAAGGCGATCTCGACGCCGGTCGGGGACAGGAAGCCCGGTCCCGCCGTCGCGGCCAGGGTGTGGGCGGCGGGGCTCACGCGTCTGCCTCCGGCGTGCTGTCGGTGGCCGGCCCGGAGTCGGGCTCGGCGGTGCTCGGCGCGGCGGCGGCCGCCGCGGCGGCTGCCTCGGCCTTCTCCACCGCCTTGCGTGCGGCGGCGACCTCCTTCGGCTCCTCGGCGGCCGGGTCGAGGGCGGGCGGGGCGGGCACGGTCCACATCCACTCGCGCAGCTTGTCGCGCTCGTGGGTGAGTTCCAGGATGTCCGTCTCCGCGTACTCGAACTCCGGCGACCAGAACAGGGCGTCGAAGGGGCACACCTCGATGCAGATGCCGCAGTACATGCAGAGGGAGAAGTCGATGGCGAAGCGGTCGAGGACGTTGCGGCTGCGTTCGCGCCCGCCCGGGGCCGCGGCCGGCACCGTCTCCTTGTGGGAGTCGATGTAGATGCACCAGTCGGGGCACTCGCGGGCGCACAGCATGCAGACCGTGCAGTTCTCCTCGAACAGGCCGATGACCCCGCGCGAGCGGGGCGGGAGCTCGGGCTGCACTTCGGGGTACTGGGCGGTGTGCGAGCGCTTCGTCATCGTGCGCAGGGTGACGGCCAGCCCCTTGGCGAGGCCGGAACCGGGGATGGGGGGCATTACTGGATCGCCACCTTCACGATGCCGGTGAGCGCGATCTGGGCGAGCGCGAGGGGGATGAGTACGGTCCAGGCGAGCTTCTGGAGCTGGTCCTCGCGCAGCCGCGGGTAGCTCACGCGGAGCCAGATCACCGCGAAAGCGAGGATCGCGACCTTGAGGAGGGTCCAGACCCAGCCGAGGCCTTCGGCGCCGAAGGGGCCGTGCCAGCCGCCGAGGAAGAGCACGGTGGTCAGGGCGCAGAGGACGACGATGCCGGCGTACTCGGCGAGCAGGAACAGTGCGAAGCGCAGGCCGGTGTACTCGGTGTACGCGCCGAAGATGATCTCGGAGTCGGCGACGGGCATGTCGAAGGGGGGCCGCTGGAGTTCGGCGAGGCCGGCGGTGAAGAAGACGACGGCGCCGACGATCTGCCAGGGCAGCCACCACCACTGGAACGCGTCGAGGATGCCGGGCAGGGACACCGTCCCGGCGGCCATGGCGACCGAGGCGGCCGCGAGCAGCATGGGCAGCTCGTAGGCGAGCAGTTGGGCGGCGGTGCGCAGGCCGCCGAGCAGGGAGAACTTGTTGGCGGACGCCCAGCCGGCCATCAGGCTGCCGAGTACGCCGACGCCCATGACGGCGAGTGCGAAGAAGAGTCCGGCGTCGATGATCTGGCCGACGGCGCCCTGGCCGGGGCCGAGCGGGATCACGACGAGGACGAGCAGGTACGGGAGCAGCGCGACGGCGGGGGCGAGCTGGAAGATCCGCCGGTCGGCGTTGGCCGGGACGATGTCTTCCTTCTGCGCGAACTTCACGCCGTCGGCGACGAGCTGGGCCCAGCCGTGGAAGCCGCCGGCGTACATGGGGCCGAGGCGGCCCTGCATGTGGGCCATGACCTTGTGCTCGGTCTGCCCGACCACGAGCGGGAGCACGAGGAAGACGGCGAAGACGAGGACCAGGCGCAGGGCGACGTCGAGTACGTCGTTCACGCGTCGCCTCCATCGTGGTGGTCGGGGGTGGTCTTGTCGGTCCGGCCGTCGGTCCCGGGATCCGGCTCGCCTGCGGCGGGCTCCGGCGGGGCCGGGTCGCCTGCGGCGGGCTCCGGCGGGGCCGGGTCGTCGAAGGCGGGCTTCGGGTCGTGCCACGGAGCGTCTCGCCTGGCCGGCGGTTTCGCGGTGGGGGTCGCCGCCCCTGGCGCGGCCTCGGCAGGCGGGGCCGCCGGGCCGGGCGTCTCCGGCGCGGCCTCGGCCGGCGGGGTGGCCTGGCTCGCCGAGCCCTCCGACACCGAGCGGGTACGGCGGGCCGGGCGCGGGGCCGGGGTCTCCGGCGCGGCCTCGGCCGGCGGGGTGGCCTGGCTCGCCGAGCCCTCCGACACCGAGCGGGTACGGCGGGCCGGGGCGCCCTCGCGGGCGGCGGCCGCGCGGGGGGTGCGGGCCGGGCGGGCCGGGGCCGGCGGGAGCTGGCCCTTGAGCGGCCCCCAGTCGTTGGGGTCGGGCACGCCGGGCGGCAGCATCTGCCGCCGCTTCGGCGCGTCGGGGTCATGGGCCTCGCCCGGCTCCTTCGCACCCGGCCACGCCTTGGCCACGCGCGCCGCCAGGACGAAGTCCTTGCGCAGCGGGTGCCCCTCGAAGTTCTCCGGCAGCAGCAGCGGCACGAGGTGCGGGTGATCGGTGAAGGTCACCCCGAACATCTCGAACGTCTCCCGCTCGTGCCATTCCGCGCCCGCGTACACCGCGACCGCCGACGGCAGGGACGGCGCCGCGTGCGGAACCGTCGTGCGCAGCAGCAGGCGGCGTACGCGGTGGCCCTCCAGCGCGACGACGTGCACGCAGATCCGGAAGCCGGTGCCCGGCTCGTCCACCGCGCTCAGCCAGTCGAAGTAGGTGCAGCCCAGCTTGTCGCGGGCGATCTCCAGCGCGGGGATCCAGGAGCCGACGGGCACGTCGACCGTGAGGACGTCGTACGCGAACGACCCCACGGCCTCGGCGCCGAAGACCGTCGGGGCGCCGTCGGGCAGGGTGTCGTAGAGGTTCACCGGCCCGTCCCCTCGGCGGCGGGCGGCGCGACCAGGCCGCTGGTGAGCTGCGCGACCGACGAGCCGGCGGTGGCGTAGCGGTCGGCGAGCGACTCCCGGGCGATCTTCTCCTGGAGCTTGAGGATGCCCTGCAGCAGCGCCTCGGGACGCGGCGGGCAGCCGGGGACGTAGACGTCGACGGGGATGATCTGGTCGACGCCCTTCGTCACCGCGTAAGAGTCCCAGTAGGGGCCCCCGCAGTTGGAGCAGGCGCCGAAGGAGATGACGTACTTCGGCTCGGGCATCTGCTCGTAGAGCCGCTTGACCGCCGGGGCCATCTTGTCCGTGACGGTCCCGGAGACGATCATCAGGTCGGCCTGGCGCGGGCCGGGCGCGAACGGGATGACGCCGAGCCGGATGAAGTCGTGCCGGGCCATCGACGCGGCGATGAACTCGATCGCGCAGCAGGCGAGGCCGAAGTTGAAGACCCACAGGCTGTACCGGCGGCCCCAGTTGAGGACCACCTTCATGGGTTCGGGGGCCAGCCGGGAGAGCACTCCCAGCCGCTTCGGCTCCGGGAGGAACTCCGGGGTGGTCGCGGCCGGGGTCAGGCCCGGTGTCACGTCCGGTGTCACGTCCATTCGAGGACGCCCTTCTTGTACGCGTAGAGCAGGCCGACGGCCAGGAAGCCCAGGAAGACGAACATCTCCACGAGCGTCGTGGCGCCGTAACCGGCGGCGGCGAAGACCGTCGCCCACGGGAAGAGGAAGATCGAGTCGACGGCGAAGATGACGTAGAGGAAGGCGTAGACGTAATAGCGGACCTGGGTGTGGGCCCAGCCCTCGCCCACCGGGTCCACGCCGCACTCGTACGTCAGCAGCTTCTCGGGGGTGGGAACCACGGGCCGCAGCAGGCGTCCGGCGCCGAACGCGACGGCGACGAAGAGCACGCCGAGTACGGCGAGCAGTCCGACGACCGAATAGCTTCGGAAGTAGTCCGCCGCGAGCACGTTTACGGTCGCTACCGTTGGGTCGGGCACGTCCGTTCCTCGCTCCTCGGCCACTGTCGACGATCTGGATGATCTGGTACGCACGGGAGTCTAGAGCCTGGGCCACAGCGGGTGGGGTTATCCCCCGTTCACTGCGGGCGGGCCACCCCATGGCATCCGGGGTGCGCGCTTGGCAGGCTGTGGCGCATGACCGCGAGCAGCCGCACCCCCGATGACGACCGCCCTCCCGTCCTCCGGGGCGCCTTCGACGTCTCGACGTGGAAGGAGATCGCGTACCTGCTGAGCAATATGGCGGTGGCGTTGATCGGTTTTGTTTACACGGTTGTCATGATTGCGGCGACGGGCGTGCTGTCCGTGACCGTCGTCGGACTGCCGTTGCTCGCGTGCGGCCTGTGGGGAGCGCGGCAGCTCGGGAAGCCGGAACGCGCGCGGGCCCGGGGGCTGCTGGGAGTACGCGTGGACGAGCCGACGCCGCTGCCCGGGCCGGAGCGCTCCGGCGGGTTCTTCCCCTGGCTGTGGACGGGCATCAAGGATCCGGTGGCGTGGCGGACCGTGCTGTACGCGACGATCCGGCTGCCGTGGGGACTGCTGACCTCCATTATCGCGCTGGCCGGGCTGTTCGTGCTGTGGCCGGTGCTGCCGTGGCTGGTGCGCGGCCTGGCCAACGTGGACCGGGCGATGGTACGGGGCCTGCTGTCGCCGTCCGACGGGCTGGAGCGGCGCATCGCGGAGCTGGAGTCCGGCCGGGGGGTGGTCGTGGACACGGCCGCCGCCGACCTGCGGCGCATCGAACGGGATCTGCACGACGGGGCGCAGGCGCGGCTGGTGGCGCTCGCCATGGGGCTGGGCCTGGCGAAGGAGAAGCTGCTGGAGGACCCGGACGCGGCGGCGGCGATGGTGGACGAGGCGCACGGGGAGGTGAAGATCGCCCTCCAGGAGCTGCGGGACCTCGCGCGGGGGATCCATCCGGCGGTGCTGACGGACCGGGGGCTCGACGCGGCGCTGTCGTCGTTGGCGTCGCGGTGCCTGGTGCCGGTGAAGGTGGCGGTGGACCTGCCGGGGCGGCCGGCGGCGGCGATCGAGGGGATCGCGTACTTCGTGGTGTCGGAGCTGCTGCAGAACGTGAGCAAGCATGCGCGGGCGCGGGGCGCGAGCGTGGAGGTGTGGCGGACGGGGGGCCGGACGCGGGGTCGGGGGGCGGGACGGCTGCTGATCCGGGTGTCGGACGACGGGCGGGGCGGAGCCGGTCCCCTGGCCGGGGGTGGGTCGGGGATGGCGGGGCTCGCGGAGCGGGTGGGGGCGGTGGACGGGGTGTTCTTGGTGGACTCGCCGGTGGGCGGGGGGACGGTGGTGACGGCGGAGCTGCCGTGGCGCGACCGCGCGGTGTAGCGGGCCGGGGGCTCCGCCGGTCCCGGGCTTTGCCGGTGCGGCGCCGTTGCGCGGAGCGGCCCCGGCTGCGCCGGGCTTTCGGGGTTCCGCCCCGTACCCTCCCCCAGACTCCGTCCGGGGGCCCCACGCCTCAAACGCCGGCGAGGCCGGGTTTGCCGGACCCCACGCCTCAAACTCCCCCAGCTACCGCCGGGAGGGACCCCCACGGGGCTGGAGTTGCGCCGGGCCGGGGGTGGGGTTAACCCCCCGCTCAGGAGGCCCACGGGCCGGATGGTTGCGGGGTGGGGAGCGCGGCAGGGTGGAGGGGGAGTTCGGGAGATACGGAGGGCGGGGACATGGGGCAGGGCAGTGGGGTCGGGCGAGTGGTGCGGAGGCCCGTGGCGGGGCGGACCTGGCGGGAGTTCGGATACCTGATCACCGGGTTCCCGCTGAGCCTGGTGTACCTCGGGCTCACCGTCACCGGGCTCGGCCTCGGTGCGGGGCTGCTGGTCACCTTCCTCGGGGTACCCGTGCTGGCCGGGGTGCTCGCGATGGGCCGGGGGTTCGGCCGGGTGGAACGGGCCCGGGTGCGCGGGCTGCTGGGCGCGGAGGTCGGGGAGCCGGCGCCGGTCCGGGCCCGCAAGCCCGGGGTGTTCCCCGCGATGGGGGCCGTACTCAAGAGCGGGAGCGCCTGGCGGCACGTGCTGTACCCGGTGCTCCACTTCCCCTGGGCGGTGTTCGGGTTCACCCTGGCACTGGTGTTCTGGGTGTGCGGGTGGTCCATGCTGCTCTACCCGCTGTGGTTCTGGGTCTTCCCGGCCTTCACCCAGCAGTCCGGGCTGGTCGTCTTCCAGAACGACAGCTACTCCTTCACCCTGGACACGCCCGCGGCCATCGCAGCCGCCGCCCTGTGCGGCCTCGCCCTCACCCTCGCCACCCCGTGGGTGATCCGCGCCCTGACCACCGTGGACCGCGTCCTCGTGACCGCCCTCCTCGGCCCGTCCCGGCTGGACAGCCGCGTCAGCGAGCTGGAATCCGACCGCGGCGCGGTCGCGGATGCGGCCGCCGCCGACCTGCGCCGCATCGAGCGCGACCTGCACGACGGGGCGCAGGCCCGGCTGGTGGCGCTGGCCATGGATCTGGGGCTGGCCAAGGAGAAGCTGGCCGGGGATCCGCACGGCGCGGCCCGGATGGTGGACGAGGCGCACGGCGAGGTGAAGATCGCCCTCCAGGAGCTGCGGGACCTCGCGCGCGGGATCCATCCGGCCGTCCTCACCGACCGGGGGCTGGACGCGGCGCTGTCCTCGGTGGCCTCGCGCTGCGCGGTACCGGTGAAGGTGGCGGTGGAGCTGCCGGAGCGGCCTTCGGCCTCGGTCGAGGGGATCGCGTACTTCACGGTCTCCGAGCTGCTGCAGAACGTCAGCAAGCACGCCCGGGCCGGTACCGCGAGCGTCGACGTGTGGCGGTCGGGGGACCGGCTGCTGCTCCAGGTGTCCGATGACGGCCGGGGCGGCGCGGACGCGCGGGCCGGGTCGGGGCTCGCGGGGCTCGCCGGGCGGCTGGACGCGGTGGACGGGGTACTGGTCGTGGACTCCCCCGTCGGCGGCGGCACCACCGTGACCGCCGAGCTGCCCTGGCGCGCGTAGGCCGTCCGCCCCGGAAGGCCGGCCGCGAAACCCGCGCTCCCCGCTGCACCCACTTGGCCCGGACTGCCCTGTTCCGGGCCATCGGGCTGGGATGCTTGGCTCAGCCGTGGATCAGCGGGGTTCCGGCTTACGAGTGACGCGGGAGCTGCTGAGTCGTGGAAGACAGGGTGCGGGTGGTCATCGCCGAGGATTCAGTGCTGCTGCGTGAGGGCCTGACCCGGCTGCTGACCGACCGGGGGCATGACGTCGTGGCGGGCGTCGGGGACGCGGAAGCCCTGATCAAGACGGTGGCGGAGCTGGCCGACGAGGGCGCGTTGCCCGATGTGGTGGTGGCCGACGTACGGATGCCTCCGACGCACACCGACGAGGGGATCCGGGCCGCCGTGCGGCTGCGCCGCGATCACCCCGGGATAGGCGTGCTGGTGCTGTCGCAGTACGTGGAGGAGCAATACGCCACCGAACTGCTGGCCGGTTCCAGTACCGGGGTGGGGTACCTTCTGAAGGACCGGGTGGCCGAGGTGCGGGAGTTCCTGGACGCCGTGGTGCGGGTGGCCCGGGGCGGCACCGCCCTGGACCCCGAGGTGGTCGCCCAGCTGCTCGGACGCAGCCGGAAGCAGGACGTACTCGCGGGCCTGACTCCGCGCGAGCGCGAGGTGCTGGGGCTGATGGCCGAGGGGCGCACCAATTCGGCGGTGGCCAAGCAGCTCGTGGTGAGCGACGGGGCGGTGGAGAAGCACGTCGGCAACATCTTCATGAAGCTCGGCCTGTCCCCCAGTGACGGGGATCACCGGCGCGTACTGGCGGTTCTCACCTACCTCAAGTCCTGATCGACTGACACCCTGTCAGTCAAGGCGGGCCGGCGCGCCGCCACCGACGCACCAGCCGGTCTCCAGGGCAGCACCGCCGACCTTTTGGCATATTCGCGTACAGCACGGCGTCTGTCGGACAGACCGTCCGCGAAACGACGGTCCAGAATACGGGCGACCCAGGGACGGAAGACCCAACGGACGTAGGGTTGACCTTGGGAGCGAACGCCCGCCTCGAAGGAGGTCCAGTTCAGTGACCAGCCAGGTCAGTAGCCCGGCCGAGCAGGCCGACGGGGCCGGAGAGACCGTGGTCGGCGAGCAGCGCACGCCGCCCCGGCCAGGTGGGGACGGCAAGGAGGTCCGCCGTCTCGACCGGGTGATCATCCGGTTCGCGGGTGACTCGGGTGACGGTATGCAGCTCACCGGTGACCGCTTCACCTCGGAGACGGCGTCGTTCGGCAACGACCTCTCCACCCTGCCGAACTTCCCGGCCGAGATCAGGGCGCCTGCCGGCACTCTCCCCGGTGTCTCGTCGTTCCAGCTGCATTTCGCGGACCACGACATCCTGACGCCCGGGGACGCGCCGAACGTGCTGGTGGCGATGAATCCGGCGGCGCTGAAGGCGAACATCGCGGATGTGCCGCGCGGCGCGGAGATCATCATCAATACGGACGAGTTCACCAAGCGTCCGATGGCGAAGGTGGGCTACGAGACCTCCCCGCTGGAGGACGGCTCCCTCTCCGGCTACAACATCCACCCGGTGCCGCTCACGACACTGACGGTGGAGGCGCTCAAGGACTTCGGGCTCTCGCGGAAGGAGGCCGAGCGCAGCAAGAACATGTTCGCGCTGGGCCTGCTGTCGTGGATGTACCACCGGCCGACGGAGGGTACGGAGAACTTCCTGCGGCAGAAGTTCGCGAAGAAGCCGGACATCGCCGAGGCGAACGTGACGGCCTTCCGGGCGGGCTGGAACTTCGGGGAGACGACCGAGGACTTCGCCGTCTCCTACGAGGTGGCCCCGGCCACCCGGGCCTTCCCGGCCGGCACCTACCGCAACATCTCCGGGAACCTGGCCCTCGCGTACGGGCTCGTCGCGGCGGGCCGGCAGGCGGATCTGCCGCTCTACCTGGGCTCGTACCCGATCACCCCGGCCTCGGACATCCTGCACGAGCTGAGCAAGCACAAGAACTTCGGCGTGCGGACCTTCCAGGCGGAGGACGAGATCGCCGGCATCGGCGCGGCGCTGGGCGCGGCCTTCGGCGGCGCCCTGGCGGTGACGACCACCTCCGGCCCCGGTGTCGCGCTGAAGTCCGAGACGATCGGCCTCGCGGTCTCCCTGGAGCTGCCGCTGCTGGTCGTGGACATCCAGCGCGGCGGCCCCTCCACGGGCCTGCCGACCAAGACGGAGCAGGCCGATCTGCTCCAGGCCATGTTCGGGCGCAACGGTGAGGCCCCGGTGCCGATCGTCGCGCCCCGCACCCCGGCGGACTGTTTCGACGCGGCGCTGGACGCGGCGCGGATCGCGCTGACCTACCGCACGCCGGTCTTCCTGCTCTCCGACGGCTACCTCGCCAACGGCTCGGAGCCCTGGCGGATCCCGGAGGTCGACGACCTGCCCGACCTGCGCACCCGGTTCGCCACCGGACCCAACCACACCCTCGCCGACGGCACCGAGGTGTTCTGGCCCTACAAGCGGGACCCGGAAACCCTGGCCCGGCCCTGGGCCCTGCCCGGCACCCCCGGCCTCGAACACCGGATCGGCGGCATCGAGAAGCAGGACGGCTCGGGCAACATCTCCTACGACCCGGCCAACCACGACTTCATGGTCCGCACCCGCCAGGCCAAGATCGACGGGATCACGGTCCCGGACCTGGAGGTAGACGACCCGGACGGGGCCCGCACGCTCGTCCTGGGCTGGGGCTCCACGTACGGCCCCATCACCGCCGCCGTCCGCCGGCTGCGCGCCGAGGGGCTGCCCGTCGCCCAGACGCATCTGCGCCACCTCAACCCCTTCCCGGCCAATCTCGGCGAGGTCGTCAAGCGGTACGAGAAGGTCGTGGTGCCGGAGATGAACCTCGGGCAGCTGGCCACCTTGATCCGGGCGAAGTACCTGGTGGACGCCCAGTCGTACAACCAGGTCAACGGAATGCCGTTCAAGGCGGAACAGCTCGCGAAGGTCCTCAAGGAGGCCATCAATGACTGACCTGACCGACGCGCCGACCCCGTCGCTGCTGTCGCTGGTGCCCAAGGCCCAGGCCAAGCAGTCGATGAAGGACTTCAAGTCGGACCAGGAGGTCCGCTGGTGTCCGGGCTGCGGAGACTACGCCGTCCTCGCCGCCGTGCAGGGCTTCATGCCCGAGCTGGGGCTGGCGAAGGAGAACATCGTCTTCGTCTCCGGCATCGGCTGCTCGTCCCGCTTCCCCTATTACATGAACACCTACGGGATGCACTCCATCCACGGCCGTGCGCCCGCCATCGCCACCGGCCTGGCCACCTCCCGCCGCGACCTGTCGGTGTGGGTCGTCACCGGCGACGGGGACGCCCTGTCCATCGGCGGCAACCACCTGATCCACGCCCTGCGCCGGAACGTCAATCTGAAGATCCTGCTCTTCAACAACCGGATCTACGGTCTGACCAAGGGGCAGTACTCGCCCACCTCGGAGGTCGGCAAGATCACCAAGTCCACCCCGATGGGCTCCCTGGACGCCCCCTTCAACCCGGTCTCCCTCGCCCTCGGCGCCGAGGCCTCCTTCGTCGCCCGCACCGTCGACTCCGACCGCAAGCACCTCACCGAGGTGCTGCGCCAGGCGGCCGGCCACCAGGGCACCGCCCTCATCGAGATCTACCAGAACTGCAACATCTTCAACGACGGCGCCTTCGAGGTCCTCAAGGACCAGCAGCAGGCCCAGGAGGCCGTCATCCGCCTCGAACACGGGCAGCCGATCCGGTTCGGCGCCGACGGCCACAAGGGAGTGGTCCGCAACCAGACCACCGGTGACCTGGAGGTCGTCACCGTCACGCCGGAGAACGAGGCGCGGATCGTGGTCCACGACGCGCACGCGGCGAGCCCCACGACGGCCTTCGCGCTGTCCCGCCTCGCCGATCCCGACACGCTCCACCGGACGCCCATCGGCGTCTTCCGCGACATCGACCGGCCGGTCTACGACACGCTCATGGCCGACCAGCTCGACACCGCCGTCGACCAGCGCGGCAAGGGCGACCTCGGCGCCCTGCTCACCGGCAACGACACCTGGACGGTCGTGGGCTGAACCGCCGCCCGCTGCGAGGAGCCCGGATCCGGTCAGGGGGTCCGGGCTTCGTCGTAGCGGGCGCGGGCCGCCTGGACGTCCGCGGTCCGCCGCTCGGTCCAACGCGCGAGCGCCCGGACCTGCTCGGCCGCCTCGCGGCCGAGGCCGGTGAGCGAGTAGTCGACGCGCGGCGGTATCACCGGGTGGGCGTGGCGCAGCAGGAAGCCGTCGCGCTCCAGGGTCCGCAGGGTCTGGGCGAGCATCTTCTCGCTGACGCCGCCCACCTCCCGGCGCAGCTCGGCGAACCGGTACGGCCGCTCGGCCAGGGCCACCAGGACGAGGACGCCCCACCGGCTGGTGACGTGTTCCAGTACCCCGCGCGAGGGGCACATCGGGGCTTTCAGGCTGACCGGCTCACTTACTCCCATACCAGTACCTTACTTTGAAGTGGGTACTTCCGGATAGTTAGCGCTCTCTTTACGGTAGTGGAAGAAGCGAACGCCGTACGAAGGAGAGCCCACCATGAACCGCATCGTCGTCACCGGAGCCACCGGAGCCCTCGGCCGCCTGGTCGTGGCGGAACTGCTGTCGCAGGTCCCCGCCGACCGGATCGCCGTCGTCGTCCGGAACGAGGAGAAGGCCGCCGACCTCGCCGCGCGGGGCATCGGCGTCCGCGTCGCCGACTACGACGACCCGGCGAGCCTCACCGGCGCGTTCGCCGCGGGCGACCGGGTGCTGCTGATCTCCGGCAGCGAGGTCGGGCGGCGCGTCCCGCAGCACACCGCCGTGATCGAGGCGGCGAAGGCGGCGGGCGTCGCCCAGCTCGCCTACACCGGGATCCTCGGGGGGCCCGAGGCGGACTTCGACCTGGCGGCCGAGCACAAGGTCACCGAGCAGGCGATCCTGGACTCCGGGCTGCCCTACACCTTCCTCCGCAACGGCTGGTACCACGAGAA
This sequence comes from Streptomyces sp. NPDC026522, assembly GCF_055567555.1. Lineage (NCBI taxonomy): Bacteria > Bacillati > Actinomycetota > Actinomycetes > Kitasatosporales > Streptomycetaceae > Streptomyces > Streptomyces sp. NPDC026522. Next base: position 42,471 of record NZ_JBVHQF010000002.1, on the reverse strand, counting down.
CTACACCGCCCAGCTCCCCGTCGTCCTGGAGCACGGCGCGGTCGTGGGCAGCGCCGGCGAGGGCCGGATCGCCTCCGCCGCGCGCGCCGACTACGCGGCCGCCGCCGCGGCGGTGCTGACCGGCGAGGGGCACCTGAACCGGGTCTACGAACTCTCCGGCGACACCGCCTGGAGCCTGGAGGAGTACGCGGCCGAGGTGGCGAAGCAGTCCGGCCGGGAGGTCTCGTACGCGGCGGTCGCGGCCGACGCGCACCTGGACGTCCTCACCGGCGCCGGAGTCCCCGAGGGGTTCGCTGCGCTCCTGGTCGATGTGGACGCGGCGATATCCCGCGGCCGGCTGGCCGGCGCGAGCGGCGAGCTGTCCCGGCTGATCGGGCGGCCGACGACTCCCGTGGCGCAGGCGATCGCCTCGGCCCTGGCCTGAGTCCGCTCGGCTCCGGCCACACAAGGGCTCGAACGTGTCATGAGTATCTCCAGCTGACGGGCATGACATCGGGGCATTGCGGCGCTACGGTCGTGAGGTTGTGAGATTGGCCGGAAGTCGCACTGGAGGGCCCGTGAAGGCAAACAACGAGCAGCGCACGGGTTTGCTCTACGGATTCGGCGCATACGGGATGTGGGGGCTGGTCCCCCTCTTCTGGCCGCTCCTCAAGCCTTCCGGGGCGATCGAGATCCTCGCCCACCGCATGGTGTGGTCCCTGGCCGTGGTCGGAGTCGCACTCCTGGCGCTGCGCCGCTGGGGCTGGATCGCCGAGCTGGTGCGACAGCCGCGCAAGCTCGCGCTGACGGCGCTGGCCGCGTCCGTGATCAGCGTGAACTGGGGCCTGTACATCTGGGCGGTCAACCACGGCCAAGTGGTCGAGGCCAGCCTCGGCTACTTCATCAACCCGCTCGTCACCATCGCCCTCGGCGTCCTGGTCCTGGGCGAGCGGCTGCGCCGCGCGCAGTGGGCGGCCGTCGGCATCGGCTTCGCCGCCGTGGTGGTCCTCGCCGTCGGATACGGGCGTCCGCCGTGGATCTCGCTGGTGCTGGCCTTCTCCTTCGCCACGTACGGGCTGATCAAGAAGAAGCTCAACATGGGCGGCCTGGAGTCGCTGACCGCCGAGACCGCGCTGCTGTTCCCGCCCGCCCTGGCCTACCTGGTGTGGCTGGGGGTGCGGGGCGAGTCGACCTTCAGCCCGCAGGACCTCGGCCACTCCGCGCTGCTCGCTTCCACGGGCCTGGTGACGGCGCTCCCGCTGATCTGCTTCGGGGCCGCGGCGATCCGGGTACCGCTCTCCACCCTGGGGCTGCTCCAGTACCTGGCGCCGGTGTTCCAGTTCGGGCTGGGGGTCGTCTACTTCCACGAGGCGATGCCGCCCGAGCGGTGGGCCGGGTTCTCGCTGGTCTGGGCGGCGCTGGTGATCCTGACCTGGGAGGCGCTGCGGACCGCGCGGCGGAACCGGGCCAGGCTGGACGCGGCCGCGGCGACGGAGGCCGCTCCGGTCACGGGCATCCCCGCGCCGGGCGCTGCCCCCGCGAGCGCGGGCATCCCCGCGCCGGCGGCCGCGGGCGCGATCGCCGAAGCCCCCGACGCGACCGCCGCCGGCGCGCCGCCCGCGGCCGTGGCGCCGACCCGCGAGCCTGCGTAACGCCCGGCTCCCGCACCTCACCACCGATCCCCGGCACGGACCACCGTGCCGGGGATCGTCCGTTCACCGGACGCCGCTGACCGGATTGCGCTCTTGACGGACCGTCACTTACTCACTGAGCATCGGGCTCGCACTGACATACGCACGCTCACCTGCTCGATCCCCACCCGTTCCGTCTCATCCCCAACGGAATCCGGAGCCCCCACATGAGCTTGTCCGTCTCCCGGCGCCTTGCCGCCGCGACCGCCCTCGCGGTCACGGCCGCGGGACTGTACGCGGCAACGACCCCCGCCGCCCTCGCCGCACCGGCCGCGTCCCGCACGGCGGTCACGGCGGCGCCGACCCCGCCCGACATCCCGGTGGCCAACGTGAAGGCGCACCTGGCCCAGCTCCAGACCATCGCCACCAACAACGGCGGCAACCGCGCCCACGGCAAGTCCGGCTACAAGGCGTCGATCGACTACGCGAAGGCAAAGCTGGACGCGGCCGGGTTCACCACGACCCTGCAGAGCTTCACCTCCAGCGGCGCCACCGGCTACAACCTGATCGCCGACTGGCCGGGCGGCGACCCCAACTCGGTGCTGATGGCCGGCTCCCACCTGGACTCGGTGAACGCCGGTCCCGGCATCAACGACAACGGCTCGGGCAGCGCCGCCGTACTGGAGACCGCCCTCGCCGTTTCGCGTGCCCAGTTGCAGCCCACCAAGCACCTGCGGTTCGGCTGGTGGGGCGCCGAGGAGCTCGGCATGGTCGGCTCGAAGTACTACGTCAACAGCCTGCCGAGCGCCGAACGGTCGAAGATCTCCGGCTACCTGAACTTCGACATGATCGGCTCACCGAACCCGGGCTACTTCGTCTACGACGACGACCCGACGATCGAGCAGACCTTCAAGACCTACTTCGCGGGCCGGAACATCCCCACGGAGATAGAGACCGAGGGCGACGGCCGCTCCGACCACGCACCGTTCAAGAACGCGGGCATACCGGTCGGCGGCCTGTTCTCCGGCGCCGACTACACGAAGACCGCCGCCCAGGCGCAGAAGTGGGGCGGAACCTCCGGTCTGGCCTTCGACCGCTGCTACCACGCCTCCTGCGACACCTCCGCGAACATCGACGACACCGCGCTGGACCGCAATTCCGACGCCATCGCCTACGCGGTGTGGACCCTCGGCGCGGCCGCCACGGTGCCGCCGGGCCCGTCCTTCGAGAACACCGCGGACGTGGCCGTCCCGGACTCCCCCGCCCCGGCGGTGACCTCGCCGATCACGGTCTCGGGCGTCGCGGGCAACGCACCCGCGACCACCAAGGTCGACGTGAACATCGTCCACACCTACCGCGGTGACCTGGTGATCGACCTCATCGCCCCGGACGGTACGGCGTACCGGCTCAAGAACTCCGACTCGGACTCGGCCGACAACGTCATCGCCTCGTACACGGTGAACGCGTCGGGCGAGGTGGCCAACGGCGTGTGGAAGCTCCAGGTCAAGGACGTGGCCGCACGGGACACCGGCTACATCGACAGCTGGCGGATCACCTTCTGACCGGGCGCGGGGGAACGGCACAGGGCCGCCCCGGCTCCGCTACGCGTCCTCGCCCCGGGCCCGCAGCGAGGCCGGGAGCGGCTCCCGGATCAGGGCGCGCAGCTCCTCGGCGACCGTCCCGACGTCCGCGCGGCCGCCCTTCGCCGCCTCCACCAGATCCCCGAGCTCCTCCGGCGAGGGCAGCTGCTTCGCCCCCGCGACGCGCAGGTACGAGCGGGTGGCGGCGGCCGCGTAGAACTCGTTCATCGGGGATTCCAGCGCCGGGCACACTGCGAGGGTGTGCAGAAACGCAGCGGCCCGCCACGCGGTGTCCGGGGCGGGCTGTTCGGGCACCAGCACGAGGTCGTTCTGGTGCCGGGCGACCGCGGCGGCCACCCCGGAGGGGTCCCACACGGCGGGATCCGAGGGCAGATGATGGGCCAGGGCGGTCCAGGCCCACTCCATGGTGATCTTCAATGGCCGAACCGCTCCTGGAAGTAGCCCCAGTGGTCGGCGAACTCGTCTATGCCGGACAGGAACGACTTGCGGTCCTCGTCCAGTTCGCGTTCGGTGACCTCGGTGATCAGCGCGGTGACCGTCGTACCCAGTGCCGCCGCGCGCGCCTTGAGGCGCTCGTGGAACTCTTCGTCCAGGCGGATGGTGACGTGTCTCGACATGTCCTCCACGGTACAGCGACCGCGCTGTACGCAGGAGGGGAACGGCACGAGGGTGGCCCGGGACACAGTCCCGGGCCACCCTCGCGCGTCGTGCGGTTACTTGGCGTGCGGTTACTTGGCGGAGTTGGCCGTCTTCACCAGCGTGTCCTTGGTGACCGCGCCGACGTAGACCTTGCCGTCGTCCGTGATCAGGGCGTTGACCAGGCGGGTGGAGAAGATCCGGCCCGAGCCGAACGAGCCGGTGACCTTGTCCCCGAGGGAGTCGAGGAACTGCTTGGCCTCCTTCGGGGCGTCCTTGCCGTTGGCCGCTCCCTCGGCGTCCTTGAGGCCCTTGCCCCCGGGTACGGAGATCTGCGCGACCGAGGCCCAGCCCTCGCCCAGCACCTTCACGTCGCCCTTCCCGGCGCCGGCCGCCCCGCCCGTCAGGCCGTCCAGGCCGGGGAAGGACTCCAGGCCCTTCCACTCCTTGCCGTGGACGCCGCCCTGGCCGTCCTTGGCGTCGCCCTTGCCGTCCTTGCCGTGCCCGTCCGTCCCCTCGGTCACCTTCGCGCCCTTGGGCGCGGTGAAGGCGAAGGTGTCGGCGGCCGGCTTGGCGAAGTCCACCTTGGTGAAGCCCGCGTCCACGATCGGCTTGCCGCCCTGGCTGGACAGCAGCTGCACGCGCAGCGGCACGCCGTTCTTGGCGTCCACGGCGATCTGCACCGAGCCGACCGTGGAGCCGGCCTGCTTGGGCTTGAGCACCAGCTGGTAGGCGTCCCGCCCGGCCACCTGGGCGGTGTCGCCCACGCTGACGTCGGTGGTGGGACCGGCGGCCTTGAGGGCCTCCTGCGCCATCTCCTGCGGCGAGGCCGGCATCCGCCCGCCCGCCTTGCGCTCGACGCCCGGTCCGGACTGGACGTCCTTCTCGTGGAAGACCTCGTTGGACTTGCTGTCGTACCCCCACACGTCCTTGCCGTTGTGGGTCAGGCTGTACTCGTCCTTGCCGTCGAGGAAGGTGAGCTTCTGCCGGTCCGGCCCGTCGGCCGCGACGCGGAACGTGTGCGTACCGTTCGCCAGCTGGGCGACCTTGTCCTGCGGGTCGGCCGAGCCGCCCGTGACACCGCCGGCGCGGCCGGCGAGCAGGCCGCCCGCGAGGGTGGGCAGACCCAGATCCGTGCTGATCTTGGCGCTGCCGGAGAGCTGCTGCACGTCCGAGGCCGCGATCTTCTCGATGAGCTGCTGGGCGGTCACCTTGGGCAGGTCCGGGTTCCCGGCGTTGGCGAAGGCCGGGACCATCGCGATGGTCGCGGCCGCCACGCCGAACACCGCGACCGGTACGGCGTACCGAGCGGCCTTGCGGGTCTTCGTGTTCGTTGCCATCTTGTCTGCCTGCCTCCGTAGATGCGTCGCGTCCACCCCCGGCCGCCACTCTCACCCGATCTGGTGGGGATGTGCCTCTATCTGACCAAAGGACAGGGGCCGAAGGCGTCACTCCCCGGACTCAACTGGGCGTACAACCCAGGGATGACACGACACGGGCCCGGCATCCCCTGCCGGTAGGGGATGCCGGGCCCGTCGAAGGAGCCACCAGGACTCGGAAGACCCACTTAGCCCGCGCGGTGGACCACCGCGTCGCACAGCTCCTCCAGAGCCGACTTGGCGAAGCACTCCGGGAGCGGGGCGAGCGTGGCCCGCGCGTCCTGCGCGTAGCGGACGGTGTCGCGGCGGGCCTGCTCCAGCGCCGGGTGCACCCGCAGCCGGGCCAGGGCCTCGGCGTGCCGCGCGTCGTCGCTCAGGTCGCCGTCCAGGAGCCGTACCAGGTCCAGGTCGTCGGGGTCGCGGTCCCGCTCCGCCATCTCGCGCAGGCGCAGGACGGGCAGGGTGGGGATGCCCTCGCGCAGGTCGGTGCCCGGGGTCTTGCCGGACTCGTGGGAGTCGGAGGCGATGTCGAGGACGTCGTCGGCGAGCTGGAAGGCGATGCCGAGCCGCTCGCCGTACTGGGTCAGGATGTCGACCACGGACTCGTCGGCGCCGGCCATCAGCGCGCCGAACCGGCCGGATACGGCGATCAGCGAGCCGGTCTTGCCGGCCATGACGTCGAGGTAGTGGGCGACGGGGTCGCGGCCGTCGCGCGGGCCGGCCGTCTCCAGGATCTGGCCGGTCACCAGCCGCTCGAAGGCCTCCGCCTGGATGCGTACGGCCTCGGGTCCCAGGTCGGCCAGGATGTGCGAGGCGCGGGCGAAGAGGAAGTCACCCGTCAGGACCGCCACCGAGTTGCCCCAGCGGGTGTTGGCGCTCTCCACCCCGCGGCGGACGTCCGCCTCGTCCATGACATCGTCGTGGTACAGGGTGGCCAGGTGGGTGAGTTCCACGACCACCGCGGACGGCACGATCCCGGGCGCGTACGGGTCTCCGAACCGGGACGCGAGCAGCACCAGCAGGGGCCGGAACCGCTTGCCTCCGGCCCGCACCAGGTGCTGCGCGGCCTCGGTGATGAAGGGGACTTCGCTCTTGGTGGCCTCCAGCAGACCCGCCTCGACAGCGGCCAGTCCGGCCTGGACATCGGTCTCAAGAGCCTGGTCCCGCACGCTCAGTCCGAACGGCCCGACGACGGTCACGAGGGGTACTCCTGTCTGCTGACGATCACCTTGACGATCACATGGATTGTCGATGTGTCGCTGCCATCACTCAAGCCAGCGTATCCGGTCTGTTTTCGATCACCCAGAGCGCCTGCCCCGCCGCCACGCGCGCACCGCCCGATACACACCGGTATGTTCATCAGGAGCCGAAACAACCCGCAGATTGCGTTTCATCCAGAACTGTCACTGACATAGCCGAACGGACGGATCCGGAGGCGGCGCCACCCCTGGCCGGCCCCCGTTCACCAAGGCGGTTCCGCATGATCATCCGTACCGACTTCCCCTACGAGACCAGCCGCGAGGATGTCCGGATCCCGATGCCTGGGGGCACCTCCCAGGCCGAAGGCTCTGGGGGAGGGGTGGGACTGTACGCCCGGATCTGGCGCCCGGTCACCGACGAGCCGGTGCCGGCCCTGCTCGAATACCTCCCGTACCGGCTCACCGACCGGACCGCCGCGCGCGACCGGCAGCGCCACCCCTGGTACGCGGGCCACGGCTACGCCTCCGTACGGGTGGACGTGCGCGGCCACGGGTGCAGCGGCGGCGTGCCGGGCGACGCGTACGACGCGCGGGAACTCGCCGACGGCGTCGCGGTGGTCGAGTGGCTCGCGGCGCAGCCGTGGTGCACGGGGGCGGTCGGCATGTCCGGGATCTGCCGGGGCGGCTCCACCGGGCTCCGGATCGCCGCCCTCGCCCCGCCGGCGCTCAAGGCCGTCGTCGCGGTCTGCTGCACCGACGACCCCTACGACAACGGCGGGCACTACCTGGGCGGCTCCGTCCTGGCCGAGGACATGCACGCGCGGGCGGCGCGGATGCTGGCCCTGGCCGCACTCCCCCCGGACCCCCGGTACGCCGGCGACGGCTGGCGGGAGCAGTGGCTCACCCGCCTGGAGGCCGTGGAACCGCCGGTCCACACCTGGCTCGCGCACCAGACCCGCGACGCCTACTGGAAGCAGGGCAGCGGCCCGGAGGACCACGGGAGCATCCGGGCGGCCGTCCTGGCGGTCGGCGGCTGGCACGACCCCTCCCGGGACACCGTGCTGCGCCTGGTCGAGCACCTGCCGCGGGGCCGGGTCCGCGGGCTGATCGGCCCCTGGTCGCACCAGTACCCCGACCAGGGGCTGCCGCCGGGCCCGGCGATCGGCTTCCTCCAGGAGACCCTGCGCTGGTGGGACCACTGGCTCAAGGGTGCGGCCAACGGGGTGATGGACGAGCCACTGCTGCGCTGCTGGATCAGCGAGTCGCACCCGCCGGCCACCGTGTACGAGCAGATGGAGGGCCGCTGGACCGGCGACGCCGCCTGGCCCTCGCCCTCGGTCGTGCCGGTCTCCTACGGGCTCCAGGGCGCGCCGGTGGCGGTCGCCTCCCCGCAGCACACCGGCCTGGACGCCGGGCGGTTCCGGCCCGCCGGCCACGACGCGGACCTGCCGCCGGACCAGCGCGAGGAGGACGCGAAGTCGGCGTGCTTCGAGTTCCAGGTGGCGCCGGGCGAGCCGGTGGAGGTGCTGGGCCGGGCGCGGGTGACGCTGCGGCTGCGGATGGACGTCCCGTACGGGCAGGTGATCGCCCGGCTCTGCGACGTCGGGCCGGACGGGGCCTCGACGCTGGTCACGCGCGGTGCGCTGAACCTGTCGGCGCGCGGCGGGCGGGACCGGGCGGCGCCCTGGCCGGTGGGCTCGTACGAGGAGGTCGGCTTCGAGCTGAACGGCATCGGGTACGCGTTCCCGCCGGGCCACCGGATCCGGCTGGCGCTGTCCTCGGCGTACTGGCCGTGGGTCTGGCCGCGGGCCGGCTCGGAGGCGGGCTGGACCCTCGACCCGGCGGGCAGCACACTGGAGCTGCCGTTGCGGACGGCGGGCCCGCTGGACGGCGGCATCGTCTTCGAGGCGCCGGCACAGGCGGAGCCGCTGGGGGTCGTGTACCCCGCGACGCTGGACGAGCCGCGGCCGGAGCGGGTCGTCGTACGGGACGTCGCGCGCGGGACCTGGCGGCTGGAGGCCGACCCCCGCCGCGGCGGGACGCGGGTGTACCCGGACGGGCTGGAGTACGGGGAGGACGCGGCGGAGGAGTACGAGATCCGGTCGGCGGACGCGCTGTCCGCGCGGGCCCGCTCCGACTGGCGGATCCGGCTGCACCGGCCGGAACCGGCCTGGGAGGTCACGGTGGAGACCCGCTCGGAGGTCTCCTGCGACGCGGGCGGGTTCCTGACGTCCAACGAGGTGGTGTGCCGGGAGGGCGGCGAGGTGGTCTTCCACCGGACGTGGGAACGCCGCCTCCCGCGCACGGCGGGCTGACCGCCCCCGGGGGAGGCGGCCCAGCGGAGCCGGCGCAGCCGGCCACGGGCAGGCACCCGCAGGCACCGGCAGGCACTGGCAGGCACCCGCACCCGCAGCGGCGGTCAGCGGTCAGCGGTCAGCGGAACAGGCGTTCCAGGACCACCGCGATGCCGTCCGCCTCGTTGGACAACGTCACCTCGTCGGCCACCGCCACCAGTTCCCGGTGCGCGTTCGCCATCGCCACCCCGTACCCCGCCCACCCGAACATCGGCACGTCGTTGGGCATGTCGCCGAAGGCGATCGTGGCCGAGGCGGCGAGCCCGAGGACGTCCGCCGCCCGTGCCAGGCCGCTCGCCTTGTCGATGCCCGGCGGCTGGAGCTCCACCGTGTGCTCCCCCGCCATCGTCACGTTGACGAGGTCCCCGACCACCCCCCGCGCGACCCGGGTCAGTTCGTCGTCGTCCAGCTCCGGGTGCTGGAGCAGCACCTTGTTGATCGGCGCCGACCACAGGTCCGCGCGGCGCCGCACCCGGACCGTCGGCAAGTGCGGGTGCGGCATCCGGTAGCCCGGCCCTATCAGCATCTCCGCGTCCACCCCCTCCTGGTCGACCGCCACGTACACCTCGCCGATCTCCGCCTCGATCTTGCCGAGGGCGACCTCCGCCAGCCCGCGGTCCATGCACACGGAGTGCAACAGGCGCCCGCGCGCCGCGTCGTACACCTGCGCGCCCTGCCCGCACACCGCGAGCCCCGTGTACCCGAGGCCGTCCAGGACGTGGCGTACCTGCGGGACCGGGCGGCCGGTCACGATGATGTGTTCGGCCCCGGCGGCGCGGGCGCGCGCCAGGGCGGTGTGGGAGCGGGCCGAGACGGTGTCCCCGGCGCGCAGCAGAGTCCCGTCCAGGTCGGTGGCGATCAAGGCGAAGGGGAGGGCCGAAGGCGGGGCGGAAGTCACGGCGCAAGGATACGGACCCCTTTGGACAAGTCCTACAAATAGCGCCCGAATCCGGCCTCCCACACGTCCCATCAGCCACGTAACGTGTCAACGAGCCCCCGGGACACCCCCGGACCGCGTCGAAAGCGAGGCAGCAACCCATGCCCCAGCAGAGCCCCCTCGATGTCCCCGAGGGCGACCCGTTCGGACCGCACAACCTCCCCTACGGCGTGTTCTCCACCGCTGAGGACCCCCGGCGCCGGGTCGGTGTGCGGATCGGCGGGTACGTCCTGGACGCCGGAGCGGCCGCGCTCGCGCTCGGTTCCCCCTACGCCGGGCTGCTCGGCCGGCCCTCCCTGAACCCGCTGCTCGCCGCGGGCCGCACCACCTGGCGCGACGTACGGCGCGCGCTGACCGCCTGGGTGACCGACCCCGGCCACCGCGGGGCGGTCGAACCGCACCTGACGCCGCTCGACGCCGTCACCCTGCACCTGCCGTACGAGGTAGCCGACTACGTCGACTTCTACGCGAGCGAGCACCACGCGACGAACGTCGGGAAGATCTTCCGCCCGGACGGTGACGCCCTCACCCCCAACTGGAAGCACCTGCCGATCGGTTACCACGGCCGCTCCGGCACCGTCGTGGTCTCCGGCACCGACGTCGTACGCCCCAGCGGGCAGCGCAAGGCGCCCGGCGACCCGGTGCCCGTCTTCGGCCCGAGCGTCAAGCTCGACATCGAGGCGGAGGTCGGCTTCGTCGTCGGCACCCCGTCCGAGCTGGGCCGCCCGGTCGCGCTGGGCGAGTTCGAGGACCACGTCTTCGGCCTGTTCCTCCTCAACGACTGGTCCGCGCGGGACGTCCAGGCCTGGGAGTACGTGCCGCTCGGCCCGTTCCTCGGCAAGTCCTTCGCCACCTCCGTCTCCGCCTGGGTCACCCCGCTGGAGGCCCTGGACGCCGCCCGGGTGGCCCCGCCCGCCCGGGACTTCCCGCTGCTGCCGTACCTGGACGACGCCGACGCCGACCGCCCCGGCGGCTTCGACCTGCACATCACCGTCTCCATCAACGGGCAGGAGGTGGCCCGGCCGCCGTTCGCGTCGATGTACTGGACCGCCGCCCAGCAGCTGGCCCACATGACGGTCAACGGCGCCTCCCTGCGCACCGGTGACGTGTACGGCTCCGGGACCGTCAGCGGTCCCGAAACCGACCAGCGCGGCTCCCTGCTGGAGCTGACCTGGAACGGCCGCGACGCCATCGAGCTCGCCGACGGCAAGCGCACCTTCCTGGAGGACGGCGACACCGTCACCCTCACCGCCTGGGCGCCCGGCCCGCAGGGCAGCCGCGTCGGCCTCGGCGAGGTCACCGGCCGCATCGTCGCCGCCCGCTGACCCCGGCCGCGGTGGCGGCCACCGCGCCACCCCGGTCAACGCGTGGGCCCGGCCCCCTCAGGGGAGCCGGGCCCTCGCTACGGCCGCGCCCGCGCTAGCGCACGAACGTACTCGCCTGACCCGCCAGGTCCAGGAAGTACTGCGGCGCCACGCCCAGGACCAGGGTCACCGCCACGCCGACCGCGATCGTGGTCATCGTCAGCGGCGAGGGCACCGCCACCGTCGGGCCGTCGGCCTTCGGCTCGCTGAAGAACATCAGCACGATCACCCGGATGTAGAAGAACGCGGCGATCGCGGACGAGATCACACCGACCACGACCAGCATCCCGGCGCCGCCCTCCGCCGCCGCCTTGAACACGGCGAACTTGCCGGTGAAACCGGACGTCAGCGGGATGCCCGCGAAGGCCAGCAGGAACACCGCGAAGACCGCCGCGGTCAGCGGCGAACGGCGGCCCAGACCCGCCCACTTCGACAGGTGGGTGGCCTCGCCGCCCGCGTCCCGGACCAGCGTGACCACGGCGAACGCGCCGATCGTCACGAAGGAGTACGCGCCCAGGTAGAACAGGACCGACTGGATGCCCGCGGCGGAGGTGGCGATCACACCGGCCAGGATGAAACCGGCGTGCGCGATCGAGGAGTAGGCCAGGAGCCGCTTGACGTCGGTCTGGGTCACGGCGATCACCGCGCCCGCCAGCATCGTGACGATCGCGACGCCCCACATCACCGGCCGCCAGTCCCAGCGCAGGCCCGGCAGCACCACGTACAGCAGGCGCAGCAGCGCGCCGAACGCCGCGACCTTGGTCGCCGCCGCCATGAAGCCGGTGACCGGGGTCGGGGCGCCCTGGTAGACGTCCGGCGTCCACATGTGGAAGGGGACGGCGCCGACCTTGAACAGCAGGCCCATCAGGACCAGCGCGCCGCCGATGAGCAGCAGCGCGTCATTGCCCATGGTGGAGGCCAGCGCCGGGTCGATCTTCGAGACCGTTCCGTCCACCACGTCCGCGATCACCGCGTACGAGACGGAGCCGGCGTAGCCGTAGAGCAGGGCGATGCCGAACAGCAGGAACGCCGAGGAGAACGCCCCCAGCAGGAAGTACTTGACCGCCGCTTCCTGCGACATCAGCCGCTGGCGGCGGGCGACGGCGCAGAGCAGGTACAGCGGGAGGGAGAAGACCTCCAGCGCGATGAACAGCGTCAGCAGGTCGTCGGCCGCCGGGAAGATCAGCATGCCGGAGATCGCGAACAGGGCCAGCGGGAAGACCTCGGTGGTGGTGAACCCGGCCTTGACGGCCGCCTTCTCGCTGTCGCTGCCGGGGACCGACGCCGCCTGCGCGGCGAAGGAGTCCACCCTGTTCCCGTGGGCGGCTGGATCCAGGCGCCGCTCCGCGAAGGTGAACACGGCCACGATCGAGGCCAGCAGGATGGTGCCCTGGAGGAACAGCGCCGGGCCGTCCACGGCGATCGCGCCCATGGCCGCGATGTGCGCCTTGGAGTTCCCGTACCCGCCGGCCGCGAGGCCGACGACCGCCGCGAAGGCCGCGGCCAGCGCGGCGACGGCGAGGAACACCTGCACGTGGTAGCGGTACTTGCGCGTCACGAAGGCCTCGACGAGGACGCCGAGGACCGCCGCGCCCACCACGATCAGCGTGGGCGCGAGCTGCGCGTATTCGATGTGCGGGGCCGGGATCTTGGTGGCCGGGTCCGCGGCCGCCAGTGTCATCAGGCCCTGGGCAGCAGTCAGCGTGCTCACTTCGCCGCCTCCCCGTTCTTCGCTTGGACGGCGACCTCGGGCTTGGGGTCCGTCTGCTTCACGTCCGACATGGTGTGCTTGACCGCCGGGTTGACGATCTCGGTCAGCGGCTTCGGGTACACGCCCAGCCCGATCAGCAACGCGATCAGCGGGGCGACCACCAGGACCTCCCGCAGCCGCAGGTCCGGCATCGCGCGGACCTCTTCCTTCACCGGGCCGGTCATCGTGCGCTGGTAGAGCACCAGCGTGTACAGCGCGGCCAGCACGATGCCGAAGGTGGCGATGATGCCGACGACCGGGTACCGGGTGAACGTGCCCACCAGGACCAGGAACTCGCTGACGAACGGCGCGAGCCCCGGCAGGGACAGCGTCGCGAGACCGCCGATGAGGAAGGTCCCGGCGAGCACCGGGGCCACCTTCTGCACGCCGCCGTAGTCGGCGATGAGCCGCGAGCCGCGCCGCGAGATCAGGAATCCGGCGACCAGCATCAGCGCAGCCGTGGAGATCCCGTGGTTGACCATGTACAGCGTCGCGCCCGACTGGCCCTGGCTGGTCATCGCGAAGATGCCCATGATGATGAAGCCGAAGTGCGAGATCGAGGCGTAGGCGATCAGCCGCTTGATGTCCCGCTGGCCGACGGCGAGCAGCGCCCCGTAGACGATGCTTACCAGGGCCAGGACCAGGATCACCGGCGTGGCCCACTTGCTGGCCTCGGGGAACAGCCCGAGGCAGAAGCGGAGCATCGCGAAGGTGCCGACCTTGTCGACGACGGCGGTGATCAGTACGGCGACCGGGGCGGTGGCCTCGCCCATCGCGTTCGGCAGCCAGGTGTGCAGCGGCCACAGCGGGGCCTTCACCGCGAAGGCGAAGAAGAAGCCGAGGAACAGCAGCCGTTCGGTGTTGGTCGCCATGTCGAGCGTGCCCGCGGCGCGGGCGGCGGTGATCTCCTGGAGGGAGAAGTTCCCGGCGACCACGTAGAGGCCGATGACGGCGGCCAGCATGATCAGGCCGCCGGCGAGGTTGTAGAGGAGGAACTTGACCGCAGCGTACGAGCGTTGCGCGGCCGCGTTCTCATCGGCCGTGGCCGCCTCGGCCGTGCCCGCGGCGGCGGTGGCCGGCCGGGAGGAGGTGGCCCGGTCCCCGAAGCCGCCGATGAGGAAGTACATCGGGATGAGCATGGCTTCGAAGAAGATGTAGAAGAGGAAGACGTCGGTGGCCTCGAAGGAGATGATCACCATCGCCTCGACCAGCAGGATCAGGGCGAAGAAGCCCTGGGTCGGCCGCCAGCGCCGGCTCGTGGTCTCCAAGGGGTCGGCGTCGTGCCACCCGGCCAGGATGATGAACGGCATCAGTACGGCCGTGAGCGCGATCAGCGCCACCCCGATGCCGTCGACGCCCAGCTCGTAGCGGACCCCGAAGTCGGAGATCCAGGCGTGGGATTCGGTGAGCTGGTAGCGGGCGCCACCGGGCTCGAAGCGGACCGCGACGAGCACGGCCAGCGCCAGGGTCGCCAGGGAGACGAGCAGCGCGAGCCACTTGGCGGCGCCCCGGCGGGCGGCCGGGACGGCCGCCGTCAGGATCGCGCCGACCGCGGGCACGACCGCCGTCACCGTCAGAAGCGGGAAACTCATCTCACACCGCCCTCATCAGCAGGGTCGCGGCGACGAGGATCGCCGTGCCCCCGAACATCGAGACCGCGTAGCTGCGGGCGTAGCCGTTCTGCAGCTTGCGCAGCCGGCCCGACAGTCCGCCGACCGAGGCGGCCGTCCCGTTGACCACCCCGTCGACCAGGCTGTGGTCGACGTACACGAGGGAGCGGGTCAGGTGCTCCCCGCCGCGCACCAGCACGACGTGGTTGAAGTCGTCCTGGAGCAGGTCGCGCCGGGCCGCCCGGGTGAGCCAGCTGCCCCGGGGGGCGACCACCGGGACGGGCTTGCGGCCGTACTGCACGTACGCCAGGCCCACGCCGATCAGCAGGACCACGACCGTGGAGGCGGTGATCGCCCCGGCACCCAGCGGCGGGTTCCCGTGCTCGAAGGAGGTCACGGGCTCCAGCCACTTCACGAACGCCTCGTTGATGCTGAACAGGCCGCCGAGGAAGACGGACCCGAAGGCCAGCACGATCATCGGCAGGGTCATGACCTTCGGGGATTCGTGCGGGTGCGGCAGCTGCCCGGCCCGGTGTTCGGCCGCGGGCTCGGCGCTGGGCACGGCGTCCGCGTCGGGTGCGGGCTGCCAGCGCTTCTCGCCGAAGAAGGTCAGCAGCATCACGCGGGTCATGTAGAAGGCGGTGATCGCGGCGCCCAGCAGGGCCACTCCGCCCAGGATCCAGCCCTCGGTACCGCCCTTCGCGAAGGCGGCTTCGATGATCTTGTCCTTGGACCAGAAGCCCGACAGGCCGGGGAAGCCGATGATGGCGAGGTAGCCGAGGCCGAAGGTGACGAAGGTGATCGGCATGTACTTCCGCAGGCCGCCGTACTTGCGCATGTCCACCTCGTCGTTCATCCCGTGCATCACGGAACCGGCGCCGAGGAAGAGGCCCGCCTTGAAGAAGCCGTGCGTCACCAGGTGCATGATCGCGAAGACGTACCCGATGGGCCCGAGGCCGGCCGCGAGGACCATGTAGCCGATCTGCGACATCGTGGAACCGGCGAGGGCCTTCTTGATGTCGTCCTTCGCGCAACCGACGATCGCACCGAAGAGCAGCGTCACCGCGCCGACCACGACGACCGCCGTCTGCGCGTCCGGTGCGGCGTTGAAGACCGGCCCGGAGCGGGTGATCAGGTACACGCCGGCGGTGACCATGGTCGCCGCGTGGATCAGGGCCGAGACCGGGGTCGGACCCTCCATGGCGTCCCCGAGCCAGGACTGGAGCGGCACCTGGGCCGACTTGCCGCAGGCGGCCAGCAGCAGCATCAGGGCGATCGCCGTCAGCTTGCCCTCGGACGCGCCGTCCACCGCGCCGAACACCGGCCCGAAGGCGAAGGTCCCGAAGGTGGTGAACATCAGCATGATCGCGATCGACAGGCCCATGTCGCCGACCCGGTTGACCAGGAAGGCCTTCTTCGCGGCGGTGGCCGCGCTGGGCTTGTGCTGCCAGAAGCCGATGAGCAGGTACGAGGCCAGGCCCACGCCCTCCCACCCGACGTACAGCAGGAGGTAGTTGTCGGCGAGGACCAGGAGCAGCATCGCCGCGAGGAACAGGTTCAGGTAGCCGAAGAAGCGGCGGCGCCGCTCGTCGTGCTCCATGTACCCGATCGAGTAGATGTGGATGAGGGTGCCGACGCCGGTGATCAGCAGCACGAAGGTCATCGACAGCTGGTCGAGCTGGAAGGCGACGTCCGCCTGGAAGCCCTCCACCGGGATCCAGCTGTACAGCCGCTGGTACACGGCCCGGTCTTCGGCGCCGCGCCCCAGCATGTCGGCGAACAGGGCCACGCCGATGCCGAAGGAGGCGGCGGCGAAGAGGGTGCCGAGCCAGTGGCCGGCCTTGTCGAGGCGGCGGCCGCCGCACAGCAGCACCGCCGCTCCGAGCAGGGGCGCCGCCACCAGCAGCGCAATCAGATTCTCCACTGTGAAGGCCCCTTACAGCTTCATCAGGCTGGCGTCGTCGACCGAGGCCGAGTGGCGGGTACGGAACAGCGACACGATGATCGCGAGGCCCACCACGACCTCCGCGGCGGCGACGACCATCGTGAAGAACGCGATGATCTGACCGTCGAGGTTGCCGTGCATCCGGGAGAAGGTGACGAAGGCGAGGTTGCAGGCGTTGAGCATCAGCTCCACGCACATGAACAGCACGATCGCGTTCTTGCGGATGAGTACGCCGGCCGCTCCGATGGTGAACAGCAGGGCGGACAGGTACAGGTAGTTGACCGGGTTCACTTCGAGGCCTCCTCTCGGCCGAGGCGCTCCGCCGACTTCTGCTCCAGCGCCTTCAGGTCGTTCAGCGCCTCGTCCGACACGTCACGGATCTGGCCGCGGGCCCGCAGCGTCTTGTTGACGGTGAGCTCGGACGGGGTGCCGTCCGGCAGCAGGCCGGCGATGTCCACCGCGTTGTGCCGGGCGTACACGCCGGGGGCGGGCAGCGGCGGGAGCTGGACGCCCTCGCGCACGCGCCGCTCGGCGAGTTCGCGCTGGGTGGCGGCCCGCTCGGTGCGCTCGCGGTGGGTCAGCACCATCGCGCCGACGGCCGCGGTGATCAGCAGGGCGCCGGTGATCTCGAAGGCGAAGATGTACCGGGTGAAGATCAGTTCGGCGAGTCCTTCGACGTGCCCGGCGGAGTTGACCCGGCCCAGGCCGTTGAAGTGGGTGAGCTTGGCGTTGGCGATGCCGGCGATCAGCAGGATCCCGAAGCCGAGCCCGCACAGGGCGGCCAGCCAGCGCTGCCCCTTGAGGGTTTCGGTGAGCGAGTCCGCCGCGGTGACGCCGACGAGCATGACCACGAAGAGGAACAGCATCATGATCGCGCCGGTGTAGACGATCACCTGGACGACACCCAGGAAGTACGCCCCGTTGGCGAGGTAGAAGACCGCCAGGATGATCATCGTCCCGGCCAGGCACAGCGCGCTGTGCACGGCCTTCTTCATCATGATCGTGCACAGCGCGCCGATGACGGCGACCGTGCCGAGGACCCAGAACTGGACGGCCTCACCCGTGGAGGTGGCCGAGGCCGCGGCGAGCGCGCTCATGCCTGCACCCCCTCGGGTGCCGCCGCGTCCTGACCGGCGCCCTCGGGGGCCGCGCCCTCGGCGGCCTCGCCCTTGGAGCGCGCGACCTGCCGGGCCGTCCCCGGAGCCGCGCCCGTCACCAGACCGCGGTAGTAGTCCTGGTCGTCGGTGCCCGGGTACATCTCGTGGGGCGCCTCGACCATGCCCTCGGTCAGGCCCACCAGCAGCTGTTCCTTGGTGTAGATCAGCGATTCGCGGCTGGAGTCGGCCAGTTCGAACTCGTTCGTCATCGTCAGCGCCCGGGTGGGGCACGCCTCGACGCACAGCCCGCACAGGATGCAGCGGGCGTAGTTGATCTGGTAGACCGCGCCGTACCGCTCACCCGGGGAGTAGCGCTCCTCCTCGGCGTTGTCCGCGCCCTCCACGTAGATCGCGTCGGCCGGACAGGCCCAGGCACACAGCTCGCACCCGATGCACTTCTCCAGACCGTCGGGATGGCGGTTGAGCTGGTGCCGCCCGTGGAAGCGGGGCGCGGTGGTCTTGTGCTGCTCCGGGTACTGCTCGGTGAGGCGCTTCTTGAACATGGCCTTGAAGGTCACGCCGAAGCCGGCCACCGGGTTCTGCCACTTCTCGTTCTCGGCGTCAGACATTCTCACCACCCTCCTCTCGGTCACTGTCAGTATTCGCCCCGCCACTGACAATCAGCTCCCGTTGCCCGCGCGGCCGCCTGCGCGGTACGGGGGCCGGCCGCTGGCCGGGCTTGGGGGGTACGGGGAATCCGCCCGCCATCGGGTCGAACGGCTCGTCCGCCGCGCCCTCGCCGGCGCCGTCCCGGGCCTCGCGCTTGGTGCGGAAGAGGTCCGCGACGAACGACAGGAGCAGGACCGCGATGACCGCGCCGCCGACGTAGAGCACGATCTGCTGGTACTCGTAGTTCTCGTTGCGCAGCGCCCGGACGGTGGCGACCAGCATCAGCCAGACCACGGAGACGGGGATGAGGACCTTCCAGCCGAGCTTCATCAGCTGGTCGTAGCGCACCCGCGGCAGCGTGCCGCGCAGCCAGATGAAGAAGAACAGCAGCAACTGGACCTTGATGACGAACCAGAGCATCGGCCACCAGCCGTGGTTCGCGCCCTCCCAGTAGGTCGAGATCGGCGCGGGGGCCCGCCAGCCGCCGAGGAAGAGGGTGACCGAGACCGCCGAGACGGTGACCATGTTGACGTACTCCGCCAGCATGAACAGCGCGAACTTGATGGAGGAGTACTCGGTGTTGAAGCCGCCGACCAGGTCGCCCTCGGACTCCGGCATGTCGAAGGGGGCGCGGTTCGTCTCCCCGACCATCGTGATCACGTAGATGATGAAGGAGACCGGCAGCAGGACGATGTACCAGCGGTCCGCCTGCGCCTCCACGATCTTCGAGGTCGACATCGACCCGGAGTAGAGGAACACCGAGGCGAACGCCGCTCCCATCGCGATCTCGTACGAGATCATCTGCGCGCAGGAGCGCAAGCCGCCGAGCAGCGGGTACGTGGAGCCCGAGGACCAGCCGGCGAGGACGATGCCGTAGATCCCGACGGAGGCCACCGCGAGCACGTACAGCATCGCGATGGGCAGGTCCGTCAGCTGCATCGTGGTGCGCTGGCCGAAGATCGAGACCTCGTTGCCGGAGGGGCCGAAGGGGATCACCGCGATGGCCATGAAGGCCGGGATCGCCGCGATGATCGGGGCCAGCACGTACACGACCTTGTCGGCCCGCTTGACGATGACGTCTTCCTTGAGCATGAGCTTCACGCCGTCGGCGAGCGACTGGAGCATGCCCCAGGGGCCGTGCCGGTTGGGCCCGATGCGCAGCTGCATCCAGGCGACGACCTTGCGCTCCCAGACGATGGAGAAGAGCACGGTCACCATCAGGAAGGCGAAGCAGAACACCGCCTTGACGACGACGAGCCACCAGACGTCCTTGCCGAAGAGGGACAGGTCCTCCGCGGCGAGCTGTACCGGGTTCACGCGTCCACCTCCGCTGTGCTGTCGCCGGCGCCGGCCGGGAGCGCCGGGCCGATGCGTACGAGGGCGCCCGGCCGGGCGCCGCTGTCGGCGAGGACGCCGGAGCCGGTGGAGTTCAGCGGGAGCCAGACCACCCGGTCGGGCATCCGCGTGATCCGCAGCGGCAGTTCCACGGTCCCGGCCGGGCCGGTGACCGCGAGGACGTCCCCGTCCTTGACGCCCGTCTCGGCGGCCGTGGCCGCAGACAGCCGGGCGCTCGCCTCGTGCCGGGTACCGGCCAGGGCCGGGTCGCCGTCCTGCAGCCGGCCCTGGTCCAGCAGCAGCCGGTGGCCCGCGAGGACCGCCTCGCCCACGCCGGGCCGGGGCACGGGCGCGGTGTCCGCGCTCTGCTCGGCGGCGCGCTCCCCGGTCCACGGGCCGAGCCGGCCGAGCTCCCGCCGTACGGCGTGTACGTCGGGCAGCGCGATCGGCCGGTCCGCCGCGTCGGCCAGCATGTGCAGCACGCGGTGGTCGGCGGGGGCGAGCCGGCGGGTCATCTGGTCGGGCTTGAGCGCCGCCTCGAACGGCCGCACCCGGCCCTCCCAGTTGATGAACGCGCCCGCCTTCTCGGCGACGGCGGCGACGGGGAACACCACGTCGGCGTGGTCGGTGACCTCACCGGGCCGCAGCTCCAGGGAGACCACGAACGCCTCCTGGAGCGCGAGCCGGGCGCGGGCCGGGTCGGGCAGGTCGCCGACCTCGACGCCCGCGACGAGCAGCGCGGACAGCTCGCGTCCGGCGGCCGCCTCGACGATCTGGCCGGTGTCGCGGCCGTAGCGGTGCGGGAGTTCGTCCAGCCCCCAGGCGGCCGCGACCTCCTCACGGGCCCGCGGGTCGGTGGCCGGGCGGGCGCCGGGCAGCAGCGACGGCAGCGCGCCCGCCTCCACGGCGGCCCGCTCCCCGGCCCGGCGCGGGATCCACACCAGCTGCGCGCCGGTCGCGGCGGCCGCCCGTACGGCGGCGGTCAGCGCACCCGGCACCCCGGCCAGGCGCTCCCCGACGACGATGACGGCGCCGGGCTCGCGCAGCGCCTCGGCGGCCTCGTGGCCGCCCTGCTCCAGGCCGGTCCGCGAGGCCAGTGCGTTCAGCCAGTCGGGTTCGGTTCCGGGGGCGGCGGCCAGCAGGGTGCCGCCCGTCTTCTCCAGGCCGCGGGTGGCGAACGGGGCGAGGCCGAAGGTCCGCTGCTTGTGCTTGCGGTGGGCCTTGCGCAGCCGCAGGAAGACCCCGGGGGCCTCCTCCTCGGACTCGATGCCGGCCAGCAGCACGGCGGGCGCGGCCTCCAGGGAGGCGTAGGTCACCCCGTCGCCCGACAGGTCCTTGCCGGTGCCGGCCACGGTGGCGGCCAGGAACTCGGCCTCCTCCGCGCTGTGCACCCGTGCCCGGAAGTCGATGTCGTTGGTGTCCAGCACCACGCGGGCGAACTTGGCGTACGCGTAGGCGTCCTCGGCGGTGAGCCGGCCGCCCGTCAGCACCCCGGCCCGGCCGCGCGCGGCGGCCAGCCCGTTCGCGGCGGCCTCCAGTGCCTCGGGCCAGCTCGCCGGGGCGAGCACCCCGTCGGAGCCGCGCACCAGCGGGGTGGTCAGGCGGTCCGGGCGCTGCGCGTAGCGGAACGCGAAGCGGCCCTTGTCGCAGATCCACTCCTCGTTGACCTCGGGGTCCTCGGCGGCGAGGCGGCGCAGCACCTTCCCGCGCCGGTGGTCGGTCCGGGTCGCGCAGCCGCCCGCGCAGTGCTCGCACACGCTCGGGGAGGAGACGAGGTCGAAGGGGCGGGCGCGGAACCGGTACTCGGCCGAGGTCAGCGCGCCGACCGGGCAGATCTGGATGGTGTTGCCGGAGAAGTACGACTCGAACGGGTCGCCCTCGCCGGTGCCGACCTGCTGGAGGGCGCCGCGCTCCAGCAGCTCGATCATCGGGTCGCCCGCCACCTGGGTGGAGAAGCGGGTGCAGCGCGCGCACAGCACGCACCGCTCGCGGTCCAGCAGTACCTGGGTGGAGATCGCGACCGGCTTCTCGTACGTCCGCTTCTTGCCCTCGAAACGCGATTCGGCGTTTCCGTGCGAGAGGGCCTGGTTCTGCAGCGGGCACTCGCCGCCCTTGTCGCAGACCGGGCAGTCCAGCGGGTGGTTGATGAGCAGCAGCTCCATCACCCCGCGCTGGGACTTGTCGGCGACCGGCGACGTCAGCTGCGTCTTGACGACCATGCCGTCGGTGCAGGTGATGGTGCAGGAGGCCATCGGCTTGCGCTGGCCCTCCACCTCCACGATGCACTGGCGGCAGGCGCCGACGGGGTCGAGGAGCGGGTGGTCGCAGAACCGGGGGATCTCGATGCCGAGCTGTTCGGCGGCCCGGATGACCAGCGTCCCCTTGGGGACGGACAGTTCGATGCCGTCGATGGTCAGCGAGATCAGGTCCTCGGGCGGAACCGCCGCCCCGCCGCCGCCCGCCGGGGCGTTAGTGGTGACGGTCATGCGTTCACCTCCGTGTCAGCCCAGAGGGTCGACTTCTTGGGGTCGAAGGGGCAGCCCTTGCCCGTGATGTGCTGCTCGTACTCCTCGCGGAAGTACTTGAGCGAGGAGAAGATCGGGCTGGCGGCGCCGTCGCCGAGGGCGCAGAACGACTTGCCGTTGATGTTGTCGGCGATGTCGTTCAGCTTGTCGAGGTCGCTCATCACGCCCTTGCCGGCCTCGATGTCGCGCAGCAGCTGCACGAGCCAGTACGTGCCTTCGCGGCAGGGCGTGCACTTGCCGCAGGACTCGTGGGCGTAGAACTCGGTCCACCGGGTCACCGCGCGGACCACGCAGGTGGTCTCGTCGAAGCACTGGAGCGCCTTGGTGCCGAGCATCGAGCCGGCCGCGCCGACGCCCTCGTAGTCGAGCGGGACGTCGAGGTGTTCGTCGGTGAACATCGGGGTGGAGGAGCCGCCCGGGGTCCAGAACTTCAGCCGGTGCCCGGGGCGCATCCCGCCGCTCATGTCGAGGAGCTGGCGCAGGGTGATGCCGAGCGGGGCCTCGTACTGGCCGGGGCCGGCGACGTGCCCGGAGAGCGAGTACAGCGTGAAGCCGGGGGACTTCTCGGTGCCCATCGCCTTGAACCAGTCCTTGCCCTTGTTCAGGATCGCGGGAACCGAGGCGATGGACTCGACGTTATTGACGACAGTGGGGCACGCGTAGAGGCCCTCCACAGCGGGGAAGGGGGGACGCAGCCGGGGCTGACCGCGCCGGCCTTCGAGGGAGTCGAGCAGCGCCGTCTCCTCACCGCAGATGTACGCGCCCGCCCCCGCGTGCACCGTGATGTCGAGCTTCAGCCCGCTCCCGAGGATGTTCTCCCCGAGGTAACCGGCCTCGTACGCCTCGCGCACCGCCTCGTGCAGGCGCCGCAGCACCGGTACGACCTCGCCGCGCAGGTAGATGAAGGCGTGCTCCGACCGGATCGCGTAGCAGGCGATGACCATTCCCTCGATGAGGGAGTGCGGATTGGCGAAGAGAAGGGGGATGTCCTTGCAGGTTCCCGGTTCCGACTCGTCCGCGTTCACGACGAGGTAGTGCGGCTTTCCGTCGCCCTGCGGGATGAACTGCCACTTCATTCCGGTGGGGAAGCCAGCGCCGCCGCGTCCGCGCAGACCGGAGTCCTTCACGTACGCGATGAGGTCGTCCGGCGTCATCGCGAGCGCCTTGCGCAGGCCCTCGTACCCCTCGTGGCGCCGGTAGGTCTCCAGCGTCCATGATTCGGGCTCGTCCCAGAACGCCGACAGGACGGGCGCGAGGAGCTTCTCGGGGCTGGTGCCTCCCCCGGACTCCGGCCGGGAGCCGCCGCCGTTGCTCAGTTCGAAAGACACGGACATCACTCCCCTCCCTCGGTGGTCGCTTCGCCGCGCGGGTGCACGATCGGGGTGTGCGGGGATTCGCCGCGGGCGATGCGCAGGCCGATCAGCGAGGCGGGGCCGGCGCCGCCGCCCGCCTCCACCGCGCCTTCGCGCTCGTCCGGGAACCCGGCCAGGATCCGGGCGGTCTCCTTGTACGTGCACAGCGGCGCGCCCCGCGTCGGCACGACCTGCCGGCCGGCCAGCAGGTCGTCCACCAGCGCCTTCGCGGACTCGGGGGTCTGGTTGTCGAAGAACTCCCAGTTGACCATCACCACGGGCGCGTAGTCGCAGGCAGCGTTGCACTCGATGTGTTCGAGGGTGACCTTGCCGTCGGGGGTGGTCTCGTCGTTCCCGACGCCCAGGTGCTCCTTGAGCTCGTCGAAGATGGCGTCGCCGCCCATCACCGCGCACAGGGTGTTCGTACAGACGCCCACCTGGTAGTCGCCGGACGGCTTGCGCCGGTACATCGTGTAGAAGGTGGCGACGGCCGTCACCTCGGCGGTGGTCAGGCCCAGCGTCTCGGCGCAGAACCGCATGCCGGTGCGCGTGACGTGGCCCTCCTCCGACTGCACCAGGTGCAGCAGCGGAAGCAGCGCGGAGCGGCTGTCGGGGTAGCGGGCGATGATCCGGGCGGCGTCGGCCGCCAGCCTCTCGCGGACCTCCGCCGGGTAGTCGGGGGCCGGGAGCTGGGGCATGCCCAACGACACGTCTGTCATCGGTCGACGCCTCCCATCACGGGGTCGATGGAGGCGACGGCGACGATGACGTCGGCGACCTGGCCGCCCTCGCACATCGCCGCCATGGCCTGGAGGTTGGTGAAGGACGGGTCGCGGAAGTGGACCCGGTAGGGGCGGGTCCCGCCGTCGGAGACGACGTGCACGCCGAGTTCGCCCTTGGGCGACTCGACGGCCGCGTACGCCTGCCCGGCGGGGACGCGGAAGCCCTCGGTCACCAGCTTGAAGTGGTGGATGAGGGCCTCCATCGAGGTGCCCATGATGGTGCGGATGTGGTCGAGCGAGTTGCCGAGGCCGTCGGGGCCCATCGCGAGCTGGGCCGGCCAGGCGATCTTCTTGTCGGCGACCATCACCGGGCCCGGCTCCAGCCGCTCCAGGCACTGCTCGACGATCCGCAGCGACTGGCGCATCTCCTCCAGGCGGATCAGGAACCGCCCGTAGGAGTCGCAGCTCTCGGCGGTCGGCACGTCGAACTCGTAGTCCTCGTAGCCGCAGTACGGGTCCGACTTGCGCAGGTCGTGGGGCAGGCCGGCCGAGCGCAGGATCGGGCCGGTGGCGCCCAGGGCCATGCAGCCGGTCAGGTCGAGGTAGCCGACGTCCTGCATGCGGGCCTTGAAGATGGGGTTGCCGGTGGCGAGCTTGTCGTACTCCGGCAGGTTCTTCCTCATCGTCTTCACGAAGTCGCGCAGCTGGTCGACGGCGCCGGGGGGCAGGTCCTGGGCGAGGCCGCCGGGGCGGATGAACGCGTGGTTCATGCGCAGGCCGGTGATCAGCTCGAAGATGTCGAGGATCAGCTCGCGGTCGCGGAAGCCGTAGATCATGATCGTGGTCGCGCCCAGCTCCATGCCGCCGGTGGCGATGCACACCAGGTGGGAGGAGAGCCGGTTGAGTTCCATCAGCAGGACGCGGATGACGGTGGCGCGGTCCGGGACCTGGTCGGTGATGCCGAGCAGCTTCTCGACGCCCAGGCAGTACGCCGTCTCGTTGAAGAACGGCGTCAGGTAGTCCATGCGCGTAACGAAGGTGGTGCCCTGCGTCCAGTTCCGGAATTCGAGGTTCTTCTCGATGCCGGTGTGCAGGTACCCGATGCCGCAGCGGGCCTCGGTGACCGTCTCGCCGTCGATCTCCAGGATCAGCCGGAGCACGCCGTGGGTCGACGGGTGCTGCGGGCCCATGTTGACGACGATCCGCTCGTCGTCCGCGCGGGCCGCCGACTGGACGACCTCGTCCCAGTCGCCGCCGGTGACGGTGTAGACGGTGCCCTCGGTGGTCTCGCGGGCGGACGCGTGCTGCGATGCGTTCGGCGTGTTCATCAGCTGTACGACCTCCGCTGGTCGGGAGCCGGGATCTGGGCGCCCTTGTACTCGACGGGGATGCCGCCGAGCGGGTAGTCCTTGCGCTGCGGGAACCCCTGCCAGTCGTCCGGCATCATGATCCGCGTGAGGGCGGGGTGCCCGTCGAAGACCAGGCCGAAGAAGTCGTACGTCTCGCGCTCGTGCCAGTCGTTGGTCGGGTAGACGGAGACGAGCGACGGGACGTGCGGGTCGCTCTCCGGGACCGAGACCTCCAGCCGCAGGACCCGGCCGTGGGTGATCGACCGCAGGTGGTAGACGGCGTGCAGCTCGCGTCCCTTGTCGTGCGGGAAGTGCACGCCGGAGACCCCGGTGCACAGCTCGAAGCGCAGCGCCGGGTCGTCGCGCAGGGTGGCGGCCACCCGGACGAGGTGCTCGCGGGCGATGTGGAAGGTCAGCTCGCCCCGGTCGACCACCGTCTTCTCGATGGCGTTCTCGGGGACCAGGTCCTGTTCCTCCAGGGCGCCTTCGAGTTCGTCGGCGACCTCGTCGAAGTACGAACCGTAGGGGCGGCTCGCCGCCCCGGGCAGCGCGACGGTGCGCACCAGGCCGCCGTAGCCGGTGGTGTCGCCGCCGTTGTTCGCGCCGAACATGCCCTTGCGGACGCCGATCGCCTCGGGGCCGGCCGAGCCCCGGGGGGCGGGAACGTTGTTGCCGTTGTCCACGGCGGGGTCGTCGCTCACCGCAGGAGCCCCTTCATCTCGATGGTGGGGAGGGCCTTGAGGGCCGCCTCCTCCGCCTCGCGCGCCGCCTCTTCCCGGTTCACGCCGAGCTTCGAGCCCTGGATCTTCTGGTGGAGCTTGAGGATCGCGTCCATCAGCATCTCGGGGCGCGGCGGGCAGCCGGGCAGGTAGATGTCCACGGGCACGATGTGGTCGACGCCCTGGACGATCGCGTAGTTGTTGAACATGCCGCCCGAGGAGGCGCAGACGCCCATGGAGATGACCCACTTCGGGGCGGGCATCTGGTCGTACACCTGCCGCAGCACCGGCGCCATCTTCTGGCTGACCCGGCCGGCCACGATCATCAGGTCGGCCTGGCGCGGGGAGCCGCGGAAGACCTCCATGCCGAAGCGGGCGAGGTCGTAGCGGCCCGCTCCGGTGGTCATCATCTCGATGGCGCAGCAGGCCAGGCCGAAGGTGGCCGGGAAGACGGATGACTTGCGCACCCAGCCCGCGGCCTGTTCGACGGTGGTCAGCAGGAAGCCGCTCGGCAGCTTCTCTTCCAGTCCCATGGAAAATTCAGCCCCTCAGTCCCATTCCAGGCCGCCGCGGCGCCAGACGTAGGCGTAGGCGACGAAGACGGTGAGCACGAAGAGCAGCATCTCGACGAGCCCGAAGATCCCCAGGGAGTCGAAGGTGACGGCCCAGGGGTAGAGGAAGACGATCTCGATGTCGAAGACGATGAAGAGCATCGCCGTCAGGTAGTACTTGATCGGGAAGCGGCCGCCGCCGGCCGGCATCGGAGTGGGCTCGATGCCGCACTCGTACGCTTCGAGCTTCGCCCGGTTGTACCGTTTTGGGCCGATCAGCGTGGCCATGACCACGGAGAAGATCGCAAACCCTGCGCCGAGGGCGCCGAGCACGAGGATGGGTGCGTACGCATTCACGCTCCTCGCTCCTTCCAGTCGTCCTTGACCGTTGGACCGCTGTGCCGGCGCCAAGAGCCCCGCCTCGCGAAGATCTTGCTCATGTGAGGCAGTTCACAAGCCGGACTGCTGCGCATCTTATGCCTGCTGATCTGTGATCTGCGACACGGGATGCAACAACGAGTTTGTGATCTCCACCACCCGACGAACGATCATGAAGTCCGATGAGCGGTGATCTTCATACGCAAGGCATCCAGATGACTACCAAAGGTGACATCCGCCCCTGTTACCGCAGGTCGGGGCCGGGTTGCATTATCAAATGATGGCCATTGCAGGCAAATTGGCCACTGAGCGGACCCGGTGATAAAGGAATCCGCGTCGCCCACCCGGGGGAGGCGCCGCGGACCGGAGTGGACGCGAGGGGCAGTCGAGGGCGGCGGCGAGGTGTACACGCGGGGTGCACGAGCGGACACCGGGCGAAACGGGGGAAGATCACCGGAACCCGGCGGGTGTGCATCCGTTCACGAACCCCACGGGAACCTCACGGCTCGGTCACGGACCGGCCACAGCGCCCGCACAGCGGTAGGCAACTGTGACCTGCGCCACTCGGAATCCGCCCCGCCGAAAGAGGGCTTGGCCATCTGTCGGGCGGGATGGTAGGCGCGGTTCAATTCGGACTTATTAGAGAAACCCCATGATCACAGGCTTGTGAGGGCGTGTCCGATTCGCCCGTTACGGCGTCAATATGCCGCGCGACGCGCCCGGTTAAGCCGCTTCTCGGGCAACTGTGGCGCACACCACGTTTCTTGAAGCCAACCGCTGCGCCCTGATAGCGGTTGTCCCATGTCCCACACCGCTCACATACCCAGCCACCGGAAGCCCCGCCGCAGCGCCTCGAAGCTCGCGGTCCGCGCCGGAGTTGCCGGTGGCGTCCTCAGCACCCTCGCCATGGCCGGCACCGCGAGCGCGTCCCCGTCCGCCGAGCCCGTGGCCGAGACGACGCTCGAAATGCCGGTCCTGAGCCTGGACCTGACCGCCGACGTCGCCTCCGCGGTCACCACCGCAGCAGAGACCACCCGGGTCGCGGCCGTCGAAGCGGCCGTCACCGGCGAGCTGAACGCCCAGGAGGAGAGCGCCCGCAGCGGCGCCGCCGCCGAGGCCAAGCAGGCCAAGGAAGAGGCCCAGCAGAAGGCCGAGAAGACGGCGAAGGAGGAGGCGGACCGCAAGGCCGAGGCCGAGCGCGCCACCCGCAGCTCCTCCCGCTCGACCCTGCAGACCGCCTCCGCGTCCGCCGGCACCTCCGCCGACGACGGCGAGGGCACGGTCACCGCACCGGCCACCGGATCCGCCTCCGCCATCCTCAACTTCGCCCGCAAGCAGGTCGGCAAGGCGTACGTCATGGGCGGCACCGGCCCGTCCTCGTACGACTGCTCCGGCCTCGTGCAGGCCGCCTACCGCCAGGCCGGCATCTCCCTGCCGCGCATGTCCCAGGACCAGTCCGCCGAGGGCACCTCGGTGTCGCTGAGCAACCTCCAGCCGGGCGACATCCTGTACTGGGGCCCGCGCGGCGACGCGTACCACGTCGCCCTGTACGTCGGCGGCGGCAAGTTCATCGGCGCGCAGAACCCGAGCACGGGCATCGTCGAGCGCAGCCTGAGCTACGACATGCCGACCGGCGCCGTCCGCGTGCTCTGACGCGGGCCCCGAGGGACCCCGCAGGCCTCCTGAGCCGCCCTCAGCGGCCTCCGCGGGCCCTCCGCGGCGCCCCGCGTCGTACGGAAGGGCCGGTACTCCCCCGCTCGGGGGTGGAGTACCGGCCCTTTCGCATACGTTGTCCGCTTTCGTCCGAACTCCCGCCGAGGGGACGTCAGACGAGCGAGGCCGCGAGCTTGAAGCGGGCGTCGCGCTGCCGCTTGTACAGCGCGAGCGTCTCGGCGTGCTCCTCGGCGAGCCGCTCCTGATAGGCCTTCTCGACCGCGGCCCAGATCCCGACGAGATTCACCTGGCGCTTGCAGGCGACGTCCGCGTTGGCGACCGCGACCGCCCTGGGCCCCGCCGGGTCGCTCTCCAGGCCCAGTTTGCCGATCACCTCGTACGGCGTCGCGACTGCGCCGTAGCCGGCCTTCCCCATGCAGTCGGACCAGCCCTTGAGCGCGGCGACCACCCGGGTGTCCTTCTGCGACCGGGTGTGCGCCTCGGAGGCCAGCCCGAAGGCGAAGAGCAGGTCGACGCTGTCCCTCGTCGGTGCGTACAGCTTGCGGTACCCCTCGCGCAGGCAGCCGCCCGCAGGGACCCGCTGCCCGCCGACCGTGACCCCGCTGTCCGCGTGGTCGGCCTCCTCCTGGGTCTTCGGGTCCGGGCCGGCCGGAGCCTTCTCGCCCGGCCTGGTTCCGAAGAACACGGCGGATCCGCTCTCGCTGAGCTGCGGCGGATCCGGCTTCGCCGGGCGTACTGCTCCCGAGGCGCCGTCATAGCCGTGGGCTGCCGCCTGCGCCGGATCCGTCACGCCGAACAGGCTCCGGTGCCGGTCCTGATCCGCCGCCCCCGCCTCAGCTCCGGCTGCCGTCGGCCTCGGCGATGCCTGGTACGCGAATCCGTACCGGGCCATGCACTGTGCGGTCAGCCGGTCCTGCACGCCGTCCATCCGGCCGGTCTCCGCGGCCGAGTCGGTGTAGGCGTCCAGCGGAAGGGAGATCGAAGAGGTGGCGGGGTTCGCGGCGACCGGACCCAAAGCGGGTTCGCCGCCGTCCTTTCCCCTGGCCCCACCGTCGTCCGCACATCCTCCCAGAAGTGCGATCACTGCCGTCAGCGCAGCGGCGGCTTGCGCTGTGCGGCGCGTGGCGGGAGACATCAGCCATTCCTCCGGAAACCAGCCGCTCAGTACCAGCTGAGGGAGCTGATCGAGTTCTTGAAGTTCGCGGACGCGTCGCCGGTGTAACCGGCCGGAATGGAACCCACAATTCCGCTGTAGTTGATGTCCGTGTAGACGTGGAATCCGTTGATGTCCAGGTTTTTGTAGGAGTACGTGTTGTCGTTCACGTTCTTACCGCGGCCACCACAGCCCGACGGGCCGGTGAAGTAGTCATTGGTGAGGCTGGGATCGTCGTTGTTGCTGTCGAAGACACATCCCCGGCTGCCCGCGTCCCAGTACAGCCCGAACTCGAACTGCTCCAGGTATCCGTCGTGCACCCACGCCGAGGCGGGCGAGGCCGTCGCGACCAGCAGGGCGCCCGCAATCACGGCGGGTGCGGCCGCGAAACGCAGTACTCTCCGGTATTCAGTCATTCGTACATTCCTCACCGTAGGAAGAGACAACACTCGATCGGAAACGGTCTTGTGGCCAGCGAGAGTTAAGTGCAGGCAGCTCTCGGACACAAGCCGAATTCCAGCCGACGGACAGTCATCTCCCTCTTTTCGGACGGGCCTTGTTCATTGCCGGAACCCTCCCTATGATCACGAATCGCGTTCGCATGTCATTTCTGTCTGCAGCGCCTTCTTCCACGTCCCCATCCCGAGGGAAGCGCCCTTCATGCGCAAGCACGTGCCCGTCATAGTCCTCACCCTGGCTCTCGCGCTCAGCGCCTGTTCCAGTGGAAAAGAACCCTCGGCGAGCGACAGCCCCCCGCCCACCAAAGAGGAGGTCGCGTACTACGACTGCCTCAAGGACCACGGCGTGCAGATCGTCCGCACCGACTCCGGTGCACCGCGCGTGGACAAGGCCAAGCCGCACGACAACCTCCCGGCCGCCGAGAAGGCCTGCGAGGACAAGGTCCCGCCCAGGGTTCCGGCCCCGCCCGTCAGCGCCGAAACCCTTGCCGCCGCGCGGGAGGAGGCCAGGTGCCTGCGCGCCGAGGGCGTCTCCTGGTACCCGGACCCGGATCCGGTGACGGGTACGTACGACGACCGGGCAGTGAGCCCGGAACAGGCGGCCGAGCTGCGGACCAAGTACTCCGACGCGGTCGGCAAGTGCAGGCGCCCCAAGGGCTCCGGCGGCGACGGCGTGCTCGGCGGGTGAGCGCGCGGGGGGAAGCCGTGTGGGACGTGATCGCAGACGACCGGGGCGGCGCGGCCCCGGCCGAACAGGACGTACCGGGCTCCGGCGGGATCGGGCGGGGGCGGCGGGTCGTGCTCGGGGTCATCGGCGGGGCGGCGCTGATGGCGGTCGGGGGGCTGCTGGCCACCGTGCTGGTGAAGTCCCCTGCGCAGGTGGCCGCGGAGACCGGGCCGCCCGCGCAGGGGCCGCTGACCGCGGAGGTCGAGCGGCGGGTGCTGGCCCAGACCGTGGTGGTGCGGGGGGCCGTCGTTGCCGGCCAGAGCGTCGACGTGACCCCCCAGCCCCGCTCCGGCGAGGGCGCCGGAGCGCCCGTCGTGACGAAACTGCCGCTCCGGGCCGGGGACGCGGTCACCGCCGGGCAACTGCTGACCGAGGTGTCCGGACGGCCCGTGTTCGCCCTCAAGGGGGCCCTGCCCGTCTACCGCGACCTCAAGCCGGGCGCCACCGGCGACGACGTCGCCCAGTTGCAGCAGGCGCTGCGCGACCTCGGGCACGGCACCGGCTCCGACCCGAAGGGAGTCTTCGGCGCGGGCACGAAGGCCGCGCTCGCCGCCCGCTACCGGGCGATCGGCTACGACCCGCTGCCCGCCGTGGCCGACCGCGGCGAAGGGCTCAAGGCCGCGCGGGAGGCCGTACGGTCCGCCGAGTGGGCCCTGGAGGACGCCCGGGATCCGGTCGCGGGAGCGGGCGGCAAAGCGGATCGCTCCGCAACCCCGGCTCCCGGCGCGGGTGGCGACACCGGCCGGGCCCTCGCGCGCGCCCGCCAGGCCCTCACCGACGCGCGCGCCGGGCTGGCCGCGGCCGAAGCGGCGGACGGGCCGATGCTGCCCGCCGCCGAGACCGTGTTCCTGAGTACCTTCCCGGCCCGCGTCAGCGCCGTCGGCGCCCGAATCGGCTCGCCGGTGTCCGGACCGGTGCTCACGCTCTCTGCCGGGGAACTCGTCGTCGAGACCTACCTCAAGGACGACAGGAAGCAGCTACTGCGCGCCGGAATGGCCGTGGTGATCTCCTCCGAGACCACCGGCACCGATGTCCGGGGCAGGGTGGTGCTGGTCGCCACGGAGCGGTCGACGGGCCAACCGGCGGGACGGCAGCCGGATCCGGGCGGCCAGGGCGGCGCACAGGGAGGAGTCGGCGGCAAGAACAGCGGCGGCGACCTCGGCTACCGGATGGTGGTCCGCGCCGACCAGCCGCTGCCCGCCGGTCTCACCGGGCAGGACGTGCGGCTGACCATCGAGTCCGCCTCGACCGACGGGGCGGCCCTCGTGGTCCCCGTCACCGCCGTCTCCGGCGGCGCGGACGGCCGTACGGTCGTCACCGCCGTGGCCGCCGACGGCACGCAGCGCCGTATCGAGGTCCGGGCGGGTACCAGCGGCGACGGCTACGTTGCCGTGACTCCGGTGCGGGCCGACGCCCTCGCCGCCGGAACCAGGGTCGTCATCGGCGCCGCCCCCAAGGGCCGGGAGGAGAACGTCAGGTGAGGTTCCCGTTCGCCCGCCGCCCCGGCCACGACACGCCTTCCGCCGACACCCCCGTCATCGAGTTCCGCGAGGTCGCGCTCACCTACCCCGGGCCGCCGCCCGTGGAGGCCCTCAAGTCCTGCGACCTGACCGTGCGGCGCGGCGAGTTCCTCACCATCGTCGGCCCCTCCGGGTCGGGGAAGTCCACCTTCCTCAACGTCGCGGGACTCCTCGACACCCCCACCTCCGGCCGCTACCTCCTCGACGGGATCGATACCGGCCGACTGCCCGACCGTGCCCGTACCGCCCTGCGCGGACGCCGCATCGGCTTCGTCTTCCAGGCGTTCCACCTGCTGCCCCACCGCAGCGCCCTGGAGAACGTCACCCTGGCCATGCTCTACACCTCCGTCCCCCGTGCGGAGCGCCTCACCCGGGCCCGAGAGGCCCTGCGGCAGGTGGGCCTGGGGCAGCGGGCCGACGCGCTGCCGGGCCGGCTGTCCGGCGGTGAGCGCCAGCGGGTGGCGATCGCCCGCGCCCTCGTCGGGCGGCCCTCGCTGCTGCTGTGCGACGAGCCGACCGGCAATCTGGACTCGGTCAACGCCGCCTCCGTACTCTCCCTGCTGGACGAACTGCACACGGCGGGGATGACCGTCATGGTGATCACCCACGACGGCGAGGTGGCCGCCCGGGGCCGCCGGACGGTCACCGTACGCGACGGTGCACTGCGCGAGCGGGTGACCTCGTGAGAGGGAAGCGCACGGGCACCCGAGCCACAGCCCACGTCGAACCGACCCGGCTGGCCGTCCGGGACGCCCTGTCCGAAGCCGTCGCCGGCATGCTGCGCCGCCCCGGCCGGGCGGTGCTCACCGCGCTCGGGACAGTGCTCGGCGTCGGCAGTTTCGTGGCCGTCCTCGGACTCACCGCCACCATCTCCTCGCAGATCGACGGCCGGTTCAACGTCCTCACCGCCACCGAGGTGACCGTCGAGGACGTCGCCGCCCGGCAGGACGAGTTCGCCGGATCCGGCTTCCCCGCCGACGCCGAGCACCGGCTGCGCGAGGTCGCGGGAATCCGCAGTGCCGGGCTGCTGTGGACCGTACGGCTGGACTCGGCCACCGCCATCGGCGCCCTCCCTTCCGGCGCCGGCGCCGGCGGTCCGGGTGCCGCCGTGCCCGTCGTCGCCGCATCGCCGGGGGCCGTCGCCGCCCTGGTGCCCACCCTCCAGGAGGGGCGCCTCTACGACGAGTTCGCCGAGCGGAGCCACCAGCGCGTGGTGCTGATCGGCCGTGGCGTCGCCGAGCGCCTGGGGATCACCACCCTGGCCACCCGCCCCGCGCTCTACATCGGGCAGGAGCCCTTCACCGTGGCGGGCATCGTCGCCGATGTCGAGCGCAAGCCGGAGAACCTGCTGTCCGTCCTCGTGCCCCGGACCACCGCCGAGGAGCTGTGGGGGCCGCCCGCACCCGGCGGCGCGAGCATGCTCATCGCCACCGAACTCGGCGCCGCCCGCCAAGTCGCCGGCCTGGCCCCGCTCGCGCTGCGCCCCGACCACCCCGAGTACCTGAAGGCCGTACCGCCCCCGGACCCGCGGATGCTGCGCTCGGGCGTCACCTCGGACCTGAGCACGCTGTTCCTGCTGCTCGCCGGGATCTGCCTGGTCATCGGCGCCGTCGGGATCGCCAACACCACGCTCGTCGCGGTCCTGGAGCGGACCGCGGAGATCGGGCTGCGCCGCGCGCTCGGCGCCCGGGGCCGGCACGTCTCGGCCCAGTTCCTCACCGAGTCCGCCGCCCTCGGGGGACTCGGCGGCCTGGTGGGCACCTCGTCGGGTGAACTGACCGTGGTCGCCGTCTCGCTGGCCCGCGACTGGACCCCGGTGATCCACCCGGCCACGGTCGTCGCCGCCCCGGTCGCCGGGCTGGTCACCGGACTGCTGGCCGGGCTCTATCCCGCCTGGCGGGCGGCCCGTGTCGAACCGGCCGAAGCCCTGCGAAGATAGCGGGGGGTGCAGCGCCCGATTCGCCCCAGGAGGTGTGGTCCGTGATCACCGAGCCGTACGAACGCCACGGCCCCGGCGGCGATCCCACCGCCCTCCCCGCCGCAGGCGGGCTCGCCCTCCTCGCCCTCGGCGGCTGGTTGCTGACCACCACCCGCCCCTGGGCGAAGCCGGGCCACCCCGTGACGCTCGGCCTCGACTGGACGGCCTCCGGGGTACTGCTGCTGTGGGCCCTGGTCCTGCTGGCCCGCTGCGTCCGCACGGTGCACGCGAGCCCGTACGAGGACCTCCCCGCCCTCGCCCACCGCGAAGCGGGCCGCCCCGGAAACCCTCCGGCCCGGCCCGCCGGTTCCGCGGACTAGGCCTTCGGAGCCACCTTCGAGAGGCCGTTGATGATGCGGTCCATCGCGTCGCCGCCCGTCGGGTCGGTCAGGTTGGCCAGCATCTTGAGGGTGAACCTCATCAGCACCGGGTGGCTCAGACCGCGCTGCGCGGCGACCTTCATCACCTTCGGGTTGCCGATCAGCTTCACGAACGCGCGGCCCAGCGTGTAGTAGCCGCCGTACGTCTCCTTGAGCACCTTCGGGTAGCTGTGCAGGGCCAGCTCGCGCTGCGCCGGGGTGGCGCGGGCGTGGGCCTGGACGATGACCTCCGCCGCGATCTGGCCCGACTCCATCGCATAGGCGATGCCCTCGCCGTTGAACGGGTTGACGAGCCCGCCCGCGTCACCGACCAGCAGCAGGCCCTTGGTGTAGTGCGGCTGCCGGTTGAAGGCCATCGGCAGGGCCGCGCCGCGGATCGGCTGCGTCATGTTCTCCGGGGTGTACCCCCAGTCCTCCGGCATGGACGCGCACCAGGCCTTGAGGACCTCGCGCCAGTCCAGCTCCTTGAACGCGGAGGACGAGTTGAGGATGCCGAGGCCCACGTTGGACGTGCCGTCGCCCATGCCGAAGATCCAGCCGTAGCCGGGCAGCAGCCGGTCCTGCGTGCCGCGCCGGTCCCACAGCTCCAGCCAGGACTCCAGGTAGTCGTCGTCGTGCCGCGGCGAGGTGAAGTAGGTACGCACCGCCACGCCCATCGGGCGGTCCTCGCGCCGGTGCAGGCCCATCGCCAGCGACAGCCGCGAGGAGTTGCCGTCGGCCGCGACGACCAGCGGCGCCTTGAAGGTGACCGGCGTCTTCTCCTCGCCCAGCTTCGCCTGCACACCGGTGATGTGGCCGGTGCGCGGGTCCCGGACGGGCTCGCCGACGTTGCAGCGCTCGTACAGCCGCGCGCCCGCCTTCTGTGCCTGCCGGGCCAGGGTCTCGTCGAAGTCGTCGCGCTTGCGGACGAGTCCGTAGTCCGGGAAGGAGGCGAGTTCCGGCCAGTCCAGCTGGAGCCGCTGCCCGCCGCCGATGATCCGCAGGCCCTTGTTGCGCAGCCAGCCGGCCTCTTCGGAGATGTCGATGCCCATGGAGACCAGCTGCTTGGTGGCGCGCGGGGTCAGCCCGTCGCCGCACACCTTCTCGCGCGGGAAGGCCGTCTTCTCCAGCAGCAGGACGTCCAGTCCCGCCTTGGCGAGGTAGTAGGCGGTGGTGGAGCCGGCGGGCCCGGCCCCGACGACGATCACATCAGCGGAGTGTTCGGAGAGGGGCTCGGTCACTGCCTCGGTCACTGCGGGGTCTCCCGAAGGCTCGATAAAGGGTGCCCAACGGCACAGGACACGTGCAGTCTATGCAGCAGGAAAGACCGCGATCAGAAGGGCTACTCCGTTGACTGGCTCGACCACCTCGCCCACCCGGCCACTTCCCGTCGTACGGCTGCGCGTGCCGACCGACGAGGACGCGCGCGGCTGGCACGGCGTCTTCGACGACCCGGAGGTCATGGAGTACCTGGGCGGCCCCGCCGAGCTGTCGCTGTACGAGGAGTTCACGGCCCGCCAGCGCATGCACGACGCCCGGCTCGGCTACTGCCTGTGGACCCTGCTGGACGCGGACGGCGCGGTGATCGGCTTCACCGGGGCGCAGCCGTGGCCCGAGACGAAGCCGTGGGGACCGGTCGGCGAGACGGAGATCGGCTGGCGGCTGGGCCGCGCCCACTGGGGCCAGGGGTACGCCTACGCCGCCGCGCTGGCCACCGTGGACCGGCTCCGGGAGGTGGGCCTGCCGCGGGTGGTGGCGGTGATCGACGAGGACAACGCGCGGTCCGTGGCGGTGGCGGAGCGCCTGGGCATGACCCTGGCCGGGACCTTCGACGTCCCGGACCGAGCCCGTCGGCGGCTCCGCTACGAGCTGACGCTCGGGGCGGAGTGAGAGGAGGCGGGCGGCCCCTTCCGGCCCCCGGGCCGGTTGAGCTGCCGGGCCCCCGGCGCCGGGCGGCGTGAAGGCCGCGTCAGAAGACGGACATGCCGGTCAGGGTGGTGAACCGGTCGAGGGCCGCCACCCCCGCCACCGAGTTGCCGTGCGCGTCCAGCCCCGGGCTCCACACCGCCAGGGAACACCGGCCGGGCACGACCGCGACGATGCCCCCGCCGACACCGCTCTTGCCGGGCAGGCCGACGCGGTAGGCGAACTCGCCCGCCGCGTCGTACGTCCCGCAGGTCAGCATCACCGCGTTGATCTGCTTCGCCCCGCTGCGCGTCAGCAGCCGCGAGCCGTCCGCACGCAGCCCGTGCCGGGCCAGGAGCCGCCCGGCGCGGGCCAGGTCGGCGCAGCTCATCTCGATGGAGCACTGCCAGAAGTAGTGGTCCAGCAGCGTCGGTACGGGGTTGTCGATGTTCCCGTACGAAGCCATGAAGTGGGCCAGCGCCGCGTTGCGGTCGCCGTGCTCGTGCTCGGAGGCCGCCACCTCGGCGTCGAAGGCGACGTCCGGGTTGCCGCTCTCCTCGCGCAGGAACTTCAGCAGTTCGCTGCTCGCGTCGCCCGTCAGCGTCTGGAGCCGGTCGGTGACGACCAGGGCGCCGGCGTTGATGAACGGGTTGCGCGGGATGCCGTTCTCGTACTCCAGTTGCACGAGGGAGTTGAACGGGTTGCCGGACGGCTCCCGCCCCACCCGCTCCCACAGGCTGTCGCCGCCCTCGGCCGCCAGCGCCAGGGCCAGCGTGAACACCTTGGTGATCGACTGGGTGGAGAAGGGCTGCTCCCAGTCCCCCACCCCGAAGACCTTGCCGCCCATCGTGACCAGCGCCATCCCGAACTGCGCCGGGTCCACCGAGGCGAGGGCCGGAATGTACTCGGCCGGGGTGCCGCTGCCCACCAGCGGCGCGACGTCCCGGGCGATCTGGTCGAGCACCGCCTGGTAGTCGAAAGGTGCAGGGTCCACCGGGTTCGTTCCTCCGTACGCCGCTACGCCTTGGTACCGCGGTGCAGCGCCACGATGCCGCCGCTCAGGTTCCGCCAGGCCACCTTCGACCAGCCGGCCTTCTGCAGCAGCGCGGCGAGCGCGGGCTGGTCCGGCCACTCGCGGATCGACTCGGCGAGGTACACGTACGCGTCGGGGTTGGAGGACACCGCACGGGCCACCGGCGGCAGGGCGCGCATCAGGTACTCCGTGTAGAGCGTGCGGAACGGCGCCCACGTCGGCTGGGAGAACTCGCAGATGACCACCTGGCCGCCCGGCTTCGTCACCCGGTACAGCTCGCGCAGCGCCGCATCGGTGTCCTGGACGTTGCGCAGCCCGAAGGAGATCGTCACGGTGTCGAAGACGTCGTCCTGGAACGGCAGCTGCGTCGCGTCACCAGCGGTCAGCGGCAGCCAGGCGTGCCGCTTCTTGCCCTCGCGCAGCATCCCGAGGGAGAAGTCGCAGGGGACGACGTACGCACCGGTCGCCGCGAAGGGCAGCGAGGACGTCGCCGTACCGGCGGCCAGGTCGAGGACCTTGTGCCCGGGGCGCGCGGCGACCGCCTTGGCGACCTCCTTGCGCCACAGCCGGGCCTGGCCGAGGGAGAGCACGTCGTTGGTGAGGTCGTAGTTCGCCGCGACACCGTCGAACATGGAGGCGACTTCGTGCGGCTGCTTGTCCAGGGAAGCGCGGGTCACTGGCGTAGGCCCCTCGGGGGTGCGGTGTGGCTCGGGTCGGTCGATACCGGGCCATTCTCGCAGGCGGCCCCGGCGCCGCCGCGCCCGGCTCAGCGCCGGCGGTGCAACAGCCGGCCGCCGATGACGGTGGCCACACAGCTGGTCGCGCCCTGCTCCAGCAGGTCCCGCGCGTCGGCCGCCGCGAACACCGCGAACCGGGCGGGGGCGTCCGCCTCCAGCACCCCGTGGAACGCCTCCTCGGCGGCGGCGAGTCCGGCCAGCGGGTCCAGGGACGGCGGAGCCCCGTACGGCAGCGGCGCCAGGACCGTCAGCCCCGACCGCACCACCGCCGTCCGCACCGCCGGCACCGTCAGCCGCCCGGCCACCGCCACCACCCCGCGGGCCAGCAGCTTCTGCGTGGCCCGCCGGGCGCTGTTGCCCCAGCGGGACTCGGTCATCTTCAGGCCGGCGAGCGCCTCGGCCCCGCTGATGGGGCCGGTGCCGAGCTCCGTGGTCTCGTACGGGTCGTCCGGGTAGTACGTCCGCTCCAGCAGCTCGTCCGCCCCGCGCACCAGCAGCCCCGGGGTCAGCACCCCGGGCCAGCGGCGGACCCGCGCGTGCGCGAAGGCCGCGCCGAGTTCCTCGTACGGTCCGATGCGGGCGATCCGGTCGCCCTCGACGAGGACCGCCCCGCCGGGCAGCGCGGCGCGGCCCGGTCCGGGGACGAGGAGTTCGGCGGTGTGGAGCGTCAGCACGGGCGGTCAGTTCGTCGGTCCGGTGGTGGGCGGTCGGCAGCCGGCTGGCAGGCGGCCGGCGGGCGGTCAGTTCGAGGAGATGAGCTTCAGCTCGGGGTGCGCCGTACCGCCCGCGATGGCGGTGGAGGAGATGTGCGACACCACTCGGTCGTCGACCGGGTCGTTCGCCGGGTCGTCGTGCACGAGGAGGTGCTCGTACGTCGTCGCGCGCTGCGCCGGGACCCGGCCCGCCTTGCGGATCAGGTCGATGATCTCCTGGCGGTTCGAGCGGTGCTTGGCACCGGCCGAGGAGACCACGTTCTCCTCCAGCATGATCGAGCCGAGGTCGTCCGCACCGTAGTGCAGGGACAGCTGGCCCGCCTCCTTGCCGACGGTCAGCCAGGAGCCCTGGATGTGGGCGATGTTGTCGAGGAAGAGCCGCGCGATCGCGATCATCCGCAGGTACTCGAAGACCGTCGCCTGCGTCCGGCCCTTGAGGTGGTTGTTCTCGGGCTGGTACGTGTACGGGATGAACGCGCGGAAGCCGCCCGTGCGGTCCTGCGTGTCACGGATCATCGCGATGTGCTCGATGCGCTCGGCGTTGGTCTCGCCCGTGCCCATCAGCATGGTGGAGGTGGACTCGACGCCCAGCTTGTGGGCGATCTCCATGATCTCCAGCCAGCGCTCGCCGGACTCCTTGAGCGGGGCGATCGCCGTGCGCGGCCGCTCCGGCAGCAGCTCGGCGCCGGCGCCGGCGAACGAGTCGAGCCCGGCCGCGTGGATGCGGCGGATGGCCTCTTCGGCGCTCACCCCGGAGATCCGGGCCATGTGGTCGACCTCGGACGCGCCGAGGGAGTGGATGACCAGCTGCGGGAACGCCTTCTTGATGGCGGAGAAGTGGTGCTCGTAGTACTCGACGCCGTAGTCCGGGTGGTGGCCGCCCTGGAACATGATCTGGGTGCCGCCGAGTTCCACGGTCTCCGCGCAGCGGCGCAGGATGTCGTCGAGGTCGCGGGACCAGCCCTTCTTCGTGTCCTTGGGGGCCGCGTAGAAGGCGCAGAACTTGCAGGCGGTGACACACACGTTGGTGTAGTTGATGTTGCGCTCGATGATGTACGTCGCGATGTGCTCGGTACCCGCGTAGCGCAGCCGGCGCGCGGCGTCGGCGGCCTGGCCGAGCGCGTGCAGCGGGGCGTGCCGGTAGAGGTCGAGCGCCTCTTCCTTGGTGATCCGGCCCCCTGCGGCGGCACGGTCGAGGACAGACTGGAGAGCGGCCTGGTCGGTCACCGGTGCTTCACCTTTCGGCGGTGTGTCAAGGTCCGGACCGAGCCAGCCTACGCCAGGGCCGTCCGCGGGCGGCCTCCAGGGCCGGGGCGCCGGGGCGCGGGGTCACGGGCTGCGGGTGAGGTCGCCCTCCGGGTTTCCGGCCGCCCGGTCGCCGGACCTGTAGTGGAGGGTTCCGTTCGGGTTGAGGGTGAAGCGCTCGTCGGCCGAGCCGTTGGAGCAGATGCCGGGGGCGGGGTTGGGGCCGCCCGCCGTATCGAGGACGAGGGAGCGGTCGGTGGCTGAGGCCAGCTTCCAGTCGCCGCTGCAGTCGGTGTCGAAGAGCGGGATGACGGACTTGTCCCGGGCCACCACCTCGCCGGTCTTGCCGCCCTTGATGGTGATCTCGAACTGTCCGGGAGCCCCGAGGTTGGTGGTGGTCGCCCCCTTCCACGTGCCGATCAGCTCCTTCGGCACCGTGTCGCGGGTACGGGCGGACGGACTCGCGGACGGGCTTGCGGACGGACTGCCGGACGGGCTCGGCGAGGCGGACGGCTTGCTTCCGGCGGGCGGCCGGTGGGCTTCCCCGCCCCCGCCGGGCAGCAGCCCCAGCCCGTACAGGCCGCCGGACAGCGCCGCCAGTACGGCCGCCACCGTGACGACCACCGTGCAGCTGACCCGGCGGCCACGGCCGGGCTGCCCGTGACCGTGACCGTGCCCGTGCCCGTGCCCGTGGTCACCGTCACCGCCGTCTGCGGGTTCCGCGGCGCGGCGCGCGCCACCGCCGCCGACTCCGCCCGTCCGGGTCGCGGCGTGGTCGAGGGAACCCCCGCCGTCGGGCGGCCCGTAGGGCCCGTACGAGACCGCGCCGCCCTCCACCTCGGAGTCCAGGTTCAGCAGCGCCACCGCCGCCCGGCTCGCCTCCTCCACCAGGGGCGCGGGCAGCCAGCCCGGCGTGCGCAGGGCGCCGTCCAGCGCCGCCGCGACGGCCGCCGGGGCCGGGCGGTCGGCGGGCGCCTTGGCCAGGCAGGCCTCGATGAGCTCGCGCAACTCCCCGGGCGGGACCCCGTCGAGCTCCGGCGGCTCGTGCACCACCTTGTAGAGCAGCGCCGCCGAGTGGTCCCCGGTGAACGGCGGGCGCCCGCTCGCCGCGAAGGCCAGAACCGCGCCGAGCGAGAACACGTCCGCCGCGCCGGTGATCCCCTCGCCGATGATCTGTTCCGGCGCCATGTAGCCCGGCGAGCCGACGGAGACCCCGGTGGAGGTGAGGGACGCCGTGCCGGCGGTGGCCCGGGCGATCCCGAAGTCGATCAGCCGCGGTCCGGGCCCCTCCAACGTCAGCATCACGTTCGACGGCTTCACGTCCCGGTGTACGAGGCCCAGCGCGTGCACCGCCACCAGGGCCCGGGCCAGCCCTTCGCCGAGGGCCCGTACCGAGGGCTCGGGCAGCGCGCCGTGCGCGGCCACCGCCCGGTCCAGGGAGGGGCCCGCCACGTAACCGGCCGCCACCCAGGGCACTTGCGCATCCGGGTCGGCGTCCAGCACGGGCGCCGTCCACTCCCCGCCCACCCGCCGCGCGGCCGCCACCTCGCGGCGGAACCGGGCGCGGAACTCCGGGTCGGCGGCGAACTGCGGGTGCACGACCTTGACGGCGACGGTCCGGCCTCCCGCGCTCCGCCCGAGGTACACCCGGCCCATCCCGCCCGCGCCCAGCCGGCCGAGCAGCCGGTACGCGCCGATGGTCCGCGGGTCACCGGCTTCGAGCGGCTGCATCGCGTCCCTCCCCGTCCCCTGTGTTCGCCTGTTCCCCTACGGCGTGGCCAAGGAGCACCTTAGAAGCCATCTCATTTGGCGAATTGGGTAAGCTGTCGGCTGTGGTGGGGATTGTTGAGCGGCTGGTGCCGGATGAGTTGTGGGTGTTGTTCCAGC
>NZ_JBVHQF010000001.1:379586-1016918 GCF_055567555.1 Streptomyces sp. NPDC026522 | reverse complement strand
GACGCCATCGGCGCCGGCGTCGACACCCTGCCCCTGGCCGTCGGCACCCTGGTCTCCTTCGCCGTCGCCTACGCCTCCATCGCCTGGCTCCTCAAGTACGTCGCCAAACACTCCTTCAACGCCTTCGTCCTCTACCGCATCGCCATCGGAATCCTCCTCTTCGGCCTGCTCGGCACCGGCGTCCTGACCGCCTGAACACCCAATACGCCCCGGCGCCCCGCCCCCGAACGGACCCCGCCGGGGCGTTCCCACGTCGGGCGGACCACGCCCGCGGGCGCCGGACAGCCCGGTTCACCTGGCGCCACCCCGGGATCGTCCACGGCTGGGCAGACCGTCCGATCGGTTACGTCCGACTCCGCCGGGAGGCCCTGACCGCCGGGCCGGGTGGCTTCCGTACGCCCTCCTCCTGACCCTGCTCCGGGGCGCGGCGGTCGCCCTCGCCCGGGGCTACTTCGGGTCCACTGGTTCACCGATGTGGTCGGCGACTGGCTCTTTGCAGCTGCCTGGCTCGCCCTCCTGGCCACCGCCTACCTGTGGGCCGTGGCGGCCGACCCGAAGCCGCCGACGGGGGAAGACGCGGCCCGGCTCGCCCCGGAGCTCGTCGCCGCGCGGCTCGACGCGCTCATGGCGGCGGCCGAGGGCTGCGCCGAGCTGTTGGCAACGGGGCTGAGGCGGTTGCGCTGAACAGCCCCCGGGCGGCGATCGGCCTGCCGCCGGTGGACGGCGTCCGCGTCCACGTCTTCACCGAGCGGCCGGGGCTGGCGGCGGACGCGGACCTCGACCTGACGCAGACCGGCGCGTGGATCCTGCCCGACGCCCCCCGGCCGGCCTGGAGGCGTTCCTGTACGCGGACGCCCCACCGGTGCACGTGGGCTTCGGCAGCATGGCCGCGCATGCCCGAAACCCGTGCACGGGCGCGCCCCGGCCGCCCGGTAACGGCCGCCATGCCGGTACGTACCGCACGGTGCAGTCGCCGCCGTCCCGAAAGCCCGGCCGTCAACTAGGGCCGCGTGGAGGAAGCTTCTTCCGTCATCCCGGGTTGCCGAGCACATAAACGTGTGATTAGACTTACAGCCGAGTGTTGGCCGCAACTGGCGGGAATACCCCCACTCCCCCAGCGACGAGCCCAGAGCTCGCGGCTTGACAATATTGCGCACTCCGCCCAGCGGGTCCGTGGCCGTAGCAGCCACGTTGACGGCGGATACGCATTCCCTTGCATTTTGCAGCCACGCGCAACCCGCGTACGCCTCTTCCGTGGAGCAACTTCGCGCAGCGAGTGGCACACCAAGGAATAGGGATCGAACCATGCAGGCACTGAGAGTGAAGCGACTCTTCGCGGTGTCCGCCGTCGG
This sequence comes from Streptomyces sp. NPDC026522, assembly GCF_055567555.1. Taxonomy (NCBI): domain Bacteria; kingdom Bacillati; phylum Actinomycetota; class Actinomycetes; order Kitasatosporales; family Streptomycetaceae; genus Streptomyces; species Streptomyces sp. NPDC026522. The sequence continues at coordinate 1,015,566 of NZ_JBVHQF010000001.1, read as the reverse complement.
AGCCCTGATGGCCGGTGGCGCCGCCCTCGGGGCCGCAGGCACGGCCTCCGCGGCAACGCCGGCAATGCCGACCCACTCCGTCGCCGCCTTTGTCCACGGCGGAGGAGGCAACTGGGGCGGCGACGACAACGGCTACAACAACGGCTGGTACGACAACAACGACGACTGGGGCGGAAACTACAACCACGGCTGGTACGACAACAACGACGGAGACTGGGGCGGAGGCTACGGCAACTACAACGACTGCTGACAATGACCATGTCGTGCGGCCCTGATGATGGGCCGCACCCTGTCATGCGGCCGGGCGGATGACCCCCGGGAACCGCGGTGCACACCGGGCTTGAGGGTGAGTCATGCAGGCACGGCGGGTGTGGGGGGCCCACCGGTCGGAGGGGGGTCGAGCCTGAGTGTCGCGACGTAGGCGACCACGACGGTGACGATCACCAGCGGCATGACCGTCAGACCCTGTGCCCCCAGCAGCAAGGTCGCCAGCAGTACCGAGGTCAACGGCAGCCTGAGCATGGCGACCGACATGGCCCCCACGCCCATCGCGAACGCGGGGGTCAGTTGCAGTCCCGGCAGATGTGAGAGAGCGATCCCGCCCGCCGCGCCCAGGAACATCGCCGGGAAGATCGGGCCCCCTCGGAAGGCGCTGAGGGAGGCGCAGTAGGCGAGCCCCTTGCAGACGACGAGCAGGAGCACGGTGGCGGCGGTGCAGTCGGCGCTGTGTGCGAGCAGCGGGCCCAGCGCGGTCTGCCCCGAGTACAGCACCTCGGTCGCGGCGTTGCCCGAGCCCTCGGCATAGGCGATGGCGAGCCCGGCGACGACCAGGCCCATGAGCACGGTGGCGGGGATCCGGTGCCGCTCGACCCGCGGCTGCAGCAGCAGGGCGAGCCGGCGAGTGCCCGTACCCACCAGGGCCGCCGCGAGTCCGATGGCCAGTGCCCAGCCGAATTCGGCGCCGGTGGGCGTATTGGCGTGCGGTACCGCCGGGATCGCGAGGGAGAACGTACCGAGCCCGGTCCAGTGGTCCAGGCCGATGAAGATGAGCGAGCCGATGCCGGCAGCGAGCAGCCCCGGCACCAGCACGATCCCCAGCATGGGGCCGCCGATCCCCGAGGCCTCCATGAGGAGGAAGGCCCCCGTGATGGGCGACCCGAGCAGGGTACTGACCGCGGCGAAGCTTCCCGCGGCCCCGGTCACGGCCCGGAGGGGCGGCGGTACGTCCGGCTTGAACAGGCCCAGTACCCAGACGGCCACGCCGCTGCCGAGCATGATGAGCGGCGCCTCGGGGCCCAGTACCGCGCCCAGGCCCAGCGTGGCCAGGGCCGCGACGAGGATCCCGGGGAGCTCACGCGGCTTCGGGGCGCCCGCCGTCGACAACCCCTCGGCCGGCTTGTGGCCGCCCGTCCCGGGAAGGTACCGGATGGTCACCGCGACCAGCAGGCCTGCCACCGCGAGCAGCGGCAGGGGCCACCACATGGGGGTGCTCCGGAAACCCAGCGCCTTGGGCAGGTCGGCGTAGGCCCAGGGCTGGAGCTCACCGACCAGCGCCAGGAAGCCGTACGCTCCTGCGGAGATCGGCACCCCGAGCGCCGCGGCCATGACCAGCAGACCGATGTAGCCGCGGGTCCTGACCTGGGCGAAGGGATCCGCCGGCGGCGCCGCGCGGGCTCCGGCAGGGCTCTCGGCCGACATGTGCACCACTCCCCGGCATCGGTCCCCGCCGCGCGGCTGCTCCTGGCGGCTGCTGCGTTGATACCACGCGGCGCGGCCCGCACGGTGCGGGCTCACCGGCGGTCCGTGGCGGTGAAGCGGCCCTCACGTCCGGCGGGACGCGGACCTCACGTCCGGCGGGACGCGGACCTCGTCACGTGGTTCGGCCGATGGGTCCTGTGCCGCAGGCGGGCCGGCCGCGGCCCGGAGGACGCGGACTGTCCACGGCTGCGCAGGCCCACGTCCACGGCGCCGACGATGACCCGTACGGCGGCGCCGACCAGGATCAGGTCCCCGAGCATCTGCGCCATCGCCACGCATCTGGCCCCCTGCGACTTGGGCGCGATGTCGCCGAAGCCCACCGTGGAGAACACCGTGACCGTGAAGTACAGGGCGTCCGTTCGGGTCATGGGCTCGGTGAAGTAGCCGGGCTGGCTCCGCTCCATGAGGAAGTAGGTCGCCGCGAACAGCAGAAGGAACAGCGGGAAGATCGTCACGAGCGCCTCGACGGCTTTCAGCCGGGGATACGGCGAGCGAGTGATGGCACGCGTCTGCCAGACGACCAGGGCGGATACCGCGAGCAGGCCGATGACCAGTGCGACCACCGTTTCGGTGCTGAAGGGCTGGTCCAAGGGCAGCGAATAGTAGGCCACCACCAGGCCTGCGGCGGTCAGCACCGGCCGCAGCAGCGCGCGCAGCAGGAGAAGGCGCCGCTTCCGTTCGGGCAGGTCTTCAAGTTCCGGTGCGTGCCTCATCGTGCTGCCTCAGCTCCGTGTTCGTACTCGGACGGTTCGCGCCGGGGGCCGACGGAGCGCATCCGGTGACGTCCGGCGTCAGCACCGTGCGCAGGAACTCGGTCACCTGCCCGAGCGCGGCCCCGCCTTCGTCAAGCATCGCGGCGAAAGCCTGGAACAGGTGCGGGACACCCGGAGTGACCTGGAGCGTGACCGGGACGACCCCGCCTGGATGAGCAGCGGTGGCAGGCCGCGCAGGTCCGCGAGCACCGGGCTGATCAGCGGATCCGCCGCGTCCGCGGCGCCCGTGTAGTCCTCGGCCCGGACCGCGATGGCTCGGGGGGTGAACGACGGGTCGACAGCGGTCTTGCTCGTCATGCTGGTCCCGCTCAGCGTCAGGTCCGCATACGGTGAGAAGAGCACGCCGGCGGCCGGCATCGGCAGGTTCCGTTCGCGCGCCCGCAGCAGCAGGGCCACGGCAAGCCCGGCACCGGCCGATTCACCGACCACGGCGATCCGCGCCGGGTAGCCGCGTCCGGACTCGCCGAGCAGGGCGCGGTAGGCGGCAGCGGGACCCCGCCCAGCCTGCCGGACGTGAGCACCACGTCGTCGGGCAGCGGCCGGGAGGTGAGCATCCGGGTGAGGACCTCGCGCTGCTGCACGCGGTCGCCGCCGACGTCGAGCGGGCCGTTGCGGAGGAGGGTGTCGAGTACGTCGCGCTGTGTTCAGCGACGCCGAGCACGGAAAGGTGGACCTGCTCGTCCACGGCGGTTCGGCTCCGCCACCGCTGCGCTCACAGGTGCTGTTCGAGGAGGGCTACGCCTGCCTGGTCTCCAGCGACCACCCGCTTGCGCGACGCCCCGCCGTATCGCTGCAGGACTATCTGGAATGCGCGCACATCGTCGTGGACGGACGACAGGGACACGTCGACCGGGGTCTCGAAGCGCTGGGCAGCCCGAGGCGAGCGAGCGTGACCGTGCCCTACCACGCGGCGGCAGCCGCCGCGGTGCCGGGAACCCGACGTCCAGCGGTTGCAGTTGCGCCCGCCGTGTCCGCAGGAACCGCCCCAACTGCGATGTGCTCTTCATGGCGTCAAGTATGGACAGGGGCGGGCGGCGCGTGCCCGCCCCTGTCAGTGCCCGGCAACCGCCTCGGCTCCGCCGTCGCCGACGCCTTCCGCGCCCGCGGAACCGACGACGCCACAGCGGAACTGGCCGCCGCGGTGGGCGTGCTCGCCTTCAGCACCGCCTTCGCTCGCTGGGCGACGCCGGGGAACCGGCAGCCGTACACCGAGATCGCGCACGGCACTCGACTACCTGCGGGTTGGCGTGGCCGCCCTCGGCGCGGAGGCCGGCGGCCGCCGCAGCGCCCGGTTCGTCGGACTGACCGCACCGCGTCCGTGATACACGGCTACAGCTTGAGGTTCCACTGCCATGGCTGGTTGGCGCCGCCGTGGCAGGACCAGAGCCGGACTGGGGCCCCGTTGCGGTGGTCCGCGACCTCCAGGCACCTGCCGGAGGTGTGGAGCGGGCGGATGTCGAACGCGTAGTCGTGATTCGGTACGGGATCGGCCTGGGCGGGCGCCGTCGTGCTGAGGGCGGCGGCGAAGGCGGCGGCGAGTACGCCCGGGATTCGAGCGGAGGCCGGGGAACGGGGCGGCACGAATGCTCCAGCACGTCGGGGCGTCAACCGGGTCCGCCCAGCACGATCTTCCACACCCGGGTCGCCACCTGGAGGTTGAGCCGGTCCTCGACGTTCGCGAGGTCGTTGCCGCTGATGTCGCGGATGCGCTGGAGCCGGTAGCGCAGCGTACTGCGGTGGATCGCGAGGGATTCCGCGGTCTCGTCGTAGTTGCCGCCGCAGTCGAAGTACCTGGACAGGGTCTCCACCATGGCCGTGCGGTGCCGGGAGTCGTAGTCGATGAGCTGCCCGAGCCAGTCGTGGACGAACGTCTCCAGTTCCCGGTAGTCGTTGCCAGGTCCCAGGATGCGGTAGAGGCCGAGCTCGTCGAAGAACGTCGTGCCGTAGCGCTCGCGGGAGTGGCGGCGCACCTCCAGGGCGCGTCGGGCCTCCTGATAGCGGCGGGGGATGTCGGCCGGGGAGTCGCACGGGGCGCTCACCCCGATCGTCCCGGACCGTGACCCGGTCTCGCGGGCCAGCGCCTCGTACAGCGCGCGGGCGTGCGGCCGGTCGTCGGCGACCAGGACCACGTGGTCCGACCGTCGGGTCAGCAGCGAGCGCATGCCCACCCCAGCGGCCGCCCGGCCGACTGTCTGCGCGAAGGAATCGTCCGTGGTCCGGTTCGACCACTGCACCGCGACGATGTAGTGGCTGCGGTGCAGGTCGTGCCCGACGGCCTCGGACCGGGCGTAGGCGCTCGTTTCGTCCGTCCCGGCCAGGAGGTCGTCGACCAGCCCGCGATGCAGTCTCAGCTCCACTTCGGCCAGGTTGCGCAGGTGCGCCAGCTCCAGTGCGAGCGAGGTGGCCGCGTATTCCAGCGCGAGCACGGTGTGCGCGTCCGCCTCGCCCCGGGCGTCGACCAGGGCGAGCACGCCCAGGATCTCGCCGTGCGGGCGGACCAGGGTGATCAGCCGGTCCCTGATCCGCACCGGCCCGATCTCCCGGGCGACCGTGTGCAGCACTTCGTCCTGGCGTACGGGGTCCGGTTCCGGATAGGGGTCGGGGCGGCTCGGGCCGGTCCAGGACCGCAGCCGGCCGAAGCGGTCCTCGACCAGCGCGGGGAGTCCGGTGAGCCGGTGCAGGGCGCGGGTGACGGCTTCCTCGCCGCCGCCCGAGGCGGCCACATCGGCCATGAGCGCGTGCACGGCCCGCTGGTACCCCAGCTCGGCCACGACGGAGACCAGCTGCCGCTGGAGGGCCGCGCGTTCCTCCCTCAGCCGGTGCAGCTCCAGCGCGTCCTCGCCCCGGCGCCGGTGCGCGAAGGCCACTGACAGGGCGGCAGCGGTGTGCCGGACGAGCGTGGCGAGCAGGGACCACTCGGCCGCGGTGGGCCGGGAGCGGGAGGTCACCACGAGGTATCCGTGGAGGCGCTCGGGCCCGCGCAGCCCCAGGGCCCGGCCCCAGAGCCGGCCCGGTACGGTCACCGGGCCGTCCCGCCCGGCCAGCTCCTGCACGCTCCGGTCCACGGCTGAGGCACGGCTCTGGGCCCTCCTCGGGCTGCGCACCAGGTCGCCGTCCACCCTGAGGTATCCGGCCTCGGCCTCGTAGGGCCCGGCGGCGGCTATGTGGTCCATGGCCAAACGCAGGATCCGGCTTTCGTCCAGCGTGCCGAACTGGGCGCGGGAGAGCACCGTCAGTTCGTGGTCGGCCGGGGCCGCGGCGGGTGGCGCGGGCTCTCTCCGCGCGGTCGCCGGGGGCCCGCTGCCCCGGGGAAGGCCGCCCTCCCGGTCGGAGCAGCGGCGGTACCGCTCGTGCGCCCGGCTGCCGGCCATGGGATCACCCCTATCTCCACGAGCCGGGGACCGCTCGCGGGCCGGCTCATCCGAGATGTTCGGACTCTTCTCTCATACTCGCGGGGCGATCGGACCCCTGCATTTCCGACCCGCCAGGCGCAGGCCGTAGACCCACTTGGCTCGCCACCGTGGGAGGTGTCCAAACCCTCGTGCGCACCGGCGGAGAGGACAGCACGATGGCCGAGCAACATCGCAGGCCGGTTGCCTCGTACGAGGACTACCGGGAAGCTGAACGCGCCGTTGATCACCTCTCTGACCAGGGGTTTCCCGTGGAGAAGGTGGCGATCATCGGCCAGGACGTGCGCCTCGTCGAACAGGTGACCGGCCGGATGGACTACGGCAGGGCCGCCCTTCACGGAGCGGCGAGCGGTGCGCTCCCCGGTGTCCTGATCGGCTGGCTCTTCGGCCTTGTGAACTGGCTCGACCCCGTGGTCTCCGGCCTGCTCCTCGCCCTGTACGGGCTGATCTTCGGAGCGATCGTCGGCGCGCTGTTCGGCATGCTGCTGCACGCCCTGCAAGGCGGTCGCCGGGATTTCGCCTCGCTCCGCTCGATGCAGCCGAGCCGGTACGAGGTCGTCGTGGACGAAGCGGTCGCCGACGAGGCCGTGCGCCTGATCGGAGGGATGCGGACCACCGACGGTGGTGCCGCCCGTACCTGAACGAACGTGATCCGGAGAGTCGGCGCGGACCGCCGCGCCGGGAGGAGTTCCTCATGGCGAAGGCAGTGGGCATCGATCTGGGCACCACGAACTCGGTGATCGCCGTGTGGGAGGGCGGCGAGCCGTCCGTCGTGCCCAACAGCGAGGGCAACCGCACGACGCCGTCCGTGGTGGCCTTCACCGACACCGGTGAGCGCCTGGTGGGCCAGCTGGCCCGGCGCCAGGCGATCCTCAACCCCAAGGGCACCATCTACTCGTCCAAGCGGTTCATCGGCCGGCACTTCGACGAAATCTCCGAGGAGGCCAGGGCGGTGGCGTACGACGTCGTCGAGGGTGACGGCGGGGCGGCCCGCTTCCGGGTGCGCGACAAGCTGTACGCCCCTGAGGAGATCAGCGCCCAGGTGCTGCGCAAACTCGCCGACGACGCCTCGAAGCAGCTGGGGGAACGGGTCACGGAGGCGGTCATCACGGTGCCGGCCTACTTCAACGACGCTCAGCGCACCGCCACCAAGGACGCCGGACGGATCGCCGGGCTGGAGGTGCTGCGGATCATCAACGAGCCGACCGCGGCGGCCCTCGCCTACGGCATGGACAAGAAGCAGCACGAGACCGTCCTCGTCTTCGACCTGGGCGGCGGCACCTTCGACGTGAGCATCCTCGACGTCGGCGACGGCGTGGTGGAGGTGCGGTCCACCGCCGGCGACAGCCACCTGGGCGGTGACGACTTCGACCGGCGTCTGGTGGATCACCTCGCGGACGACTTCCAGAAGGAGAACGGCATCGATCTGCGCAAGGACCCCCAGGCGCTGCAACGTTTGTTCGAGGCGGCGGAGAAGGCCAAGACCGAGCTGAGCTCGGTGACGCAGACGCAGGTCAGCCTGCCGTTCATCACCGCGGACGCCGCGGGCCCCAAGCACCTCACCGACTCGATCATGCGGTCCACCTTCGAGCAGATCACCGGCGACCTGGTGGAGCGGTGCCTGGGACCGGTCCAGCAGGCCATGGCCGACGCCAAGGTCAGTGAGAGCGACATCGACGAGGTCATCCTCGTCGGCGGTTCCACCCGCATCCCCGCCGTACAAGCCCTGGTACGCCGGCTGACCGGCGGCAAGGAACCCAACATGAGCGTCAACCCCGACGAGGTCGTGGCCCTGGGGGCCGCGATCCAGGCCGGGGTGCTCAAGGGCGAGGTCAAGGACGTCCTGCTGCTCGACGTCACACCGTTGTCGCTGGGCGTGGAGACGCGCGGCGGCGTGATGACGAAGATCATCGAGCGGAACACCACCATCCCGGCGCGCCGCTCCGAGACCTTCTCCACCGCCGAGGACAACCAGCCGGCCGTCGACGTGGTGGTCCTCCAGGGCGAGCGCGAGCGGGCCGCCGACAACCGGGTGCTCGGCCGGTTCCAGCTCACCGACATCCGGCCGGCGCCGCGGGGCGAACCGCAGATCGAGGTCACCTTCGACGTCGACGCCAACGGCATTCTCGAGGTGAAGGCCCGCGACCGGGACACCGGCAAGGAGCAGGGCATCACCATCAGCGAGAGCTCCAACCTGGACCGCAGCGAGGTCGAACGCATGGTCCAGGAGGCCGATCGCAACCGGGGCCAGGACCAGGCGCTGCGCGAGGCCGTCGATGCCCGCAACGAGCTCGACGCCGTCGCGTACCAGGTCGAGAAGCGCCTTGCCGAACTGGGCGACGCAGCCCCCGCGCACGAGAAGGCACGCGCCGAGATGCTCGTGTCCGACGCCCGGGCGGCGGTCAAGGAGGAGGCCGGTGTGGAACGGGTGCGGCCCCTCGCCTCCGAACTCCAGCAGGTGCTGGCCGGGCTGACGGCCCATCAGGGAGCCGCCCCCACCGGCGGCCCCGGCCAGGACACCACCGGGGACGGTGCGACCGGCGGTGGCGGTGGCAGTGACGACGACGTCATCGACGCCGAGTTCGACAAGGACTGAGGATCCGCCATGCCGATCCACCCCAGCGAACCCGACCCGGCCGGCCCGGACCAGGCCGACCCGGCTCCGGAGGGCGCCGTACGCCCTCCCCGCGGGGATCTTCCGCCCGCGGCGGGGTCCGCCACGGACCAGGAACCCGGCCCCGACGCGGCCGGCGGCCCCGCGCCGGCCGAGGACGAGTACACGACCGCGATCCGGGAACTGGAGGACCGCTGGCGGCGCGCACTCGCCGACCTCGACAACCTCCGCAAGCGCCACGCCAGGGAACTGGAACGCGAGCGGACGGTCGAGCGGTCCCGTACGGCCGCCGCCTTCCTGCCCGTCCTGGACAACCTCGAACTCGCCCTGACCCATGCCGGAGCCGACTCCGGCCCGATCGTGGAAGGCGTACGGGCCGTACGCGACCAGGCGGTGAACGTCCTCGAACTGCTCGGCTACCCGCGGCACGCGGAGACCGGCGTCGCCTTCGACCCGGCCCGGCACGAGGTGGTCGCCGTCGTCCAGGACCCCGACACCGCACCGGGCACCGTCGTCGAGGTGGTGCGTCCGGGCTACGGGGACGGGGAACGGCAGCTCAGGCCCGCCGCCGTGACGGTAGCGAAGCGGGAGTGACCGGTCATGGCACGGGACTTCTACGAGGTGCTGGGCGTGCCGCGGACCGCGAGCCAGGACGAGATCCAGCAGGCGTACCGCCGGCTCGCCCGCAAGAACCACCCCGACGTCAACAAGGACCCGGGGGCGGAGGAACGCTTCAAGGACCTCAACGAGGCGTACAGCGTCCTGTCCGACCCGAAGACCCGGGCCCGTTACGACCGCTTCGGCGAGGACTACCGCAAGATCCCCGAGGACTTCGACGAACGGGTCGCGGCCGGCGCGGGCGGCGGCTTCCGTGCCGGGGGGACCGCGGGCGCGGGCGGCCCCCGCACGCGGTACGCCACCGGCTTCGGCGACGGATTCGCAGCGGAGGACATCGACATCGAGGACCTGTTCGGCTCGTTCTTCGGAGCGGGCGCCGCCCGCGCGGGCGTGCCGGGAGCCGACCAGGAGGCCGAGCTGCCGCTCACCGTCGAGGAGGCGTACCGGGGCGGCCGTCGCACCGTCACTCTCGCCGGTCCCACCGGGCAGCCGCGGCGGTACGAGGTCGACGTGCCGCCGGGCGTCACCGACGGACAGCGCGTCCGGCTGGCGGGCGAGGGCGGCCGGGGCAGTGGTGAGGCCCCCGCGGGCGACCTGTACCTGCGGGTGCGCATCCAGCCCCACCCCCGGTTCCGGCTGGACGGCCGCGACGTGCACGTCCAGGTCCCCGTCGCCCCCTGGGAGGCGGCCCTGGGTGCGACCGTGCCGGTGCCCACCCCCGGCGGCGGCACGGCCAAGGTCACGGTGCCCGCGGGCTCGTCCAGCGGCCGGCGGCTGCGGCTGCGCGGCGAGGGCATGCCCAACCCGCGCGGCGCGAACGGCGACCTGTACGCCGAACTCCGCGTCATGGTGCCGCCCACCCTCGGCGACCGGGAGCGCGAACTGTTCGAAGAACTCGCCGCCACCTCCTCGTTCGACCCCAGGAGCACACGATGAACGACCGACCCACGGGAGCGGCGGGCATCGGCCGGGCCGGCACGGGCGACCGTCCGGTACGAACGGGCGCCGACGTCACCGCCTCGACGGCCGTCCGGTACGCGCTCGTACCCGTCCCCAGGCTCTCGCTCGACACCGTGGCCCGCCGCTCGGGCCTGCACCCCGATCTGGTCCGCCGGTTCGTCGCCCTCGGCCTGGTCGACGCCGAACGCGACGGCGCGGGACACCTGGTGTTCGACCCCACCGCCCCGGCGGCCCTCGCCCGCATCCAGCGGCTGCGCTCCGGGCTCTGCCTCAACTACGCATCCATCGGCCTGGTGCTCGACCTGCTCGACCGCATCAGCCTGCTCGAAGCCGCCCTGCGCGGCCGCGGCACGAGGAGGGACACACCCCCATGGACATGAACCGGCTCACCCAGAAGTCCCAGGAAGCCCTCCAGGAGGCACAGACCGCGGCCGGCCGGCTGGGCCAGACCGAGGTCGACGGTGAACACCTGCTGCTCGCACTGCTCGACCAGGAGGACGGTCTGATCCCGCGGTTGCTGCAACAGGCCGGCACCGAGCCGAAGGAACTGCGCGCGGCCGTGCGGGAAGAACTCGCCCGCCGCCCGAAGGTCACCGGCCCCGGCGCGGCCCCCGGGCAGGTCTTCGTCACCCAGCGCCTCGCCCGCCTGCTCGATACCGCCGAGCGGGAAGCCAAGCGCCTCAAGGACGAGTACGTGTCCGTGGAGCACCTCCTGCTCGCCCTGGCCGAGGAGGGCTCCTCCACCGCCGCCGGGCGGCTGCTCAAAGAGGCCGGCATCACCAGGGACTCGTTCCTCAGCGCGCTCACCGGGGTCCGCGGCAACCAGCGCGTGACCTCCGCCAACCCCGAAGTGGCCTACGAGGCCCTGGAGAAGTACGGCCGCGATCTCGTCGCCGAAGCCAGGGACGGCAGGCTCGACCCGGTCATCGGCCGGGACGCCGAGATCCGCCGCGTCACCCAGATCCTCAGCCGCAAGTCGAAGAACAACCCGGTCCTCATCGGTGACCCCGGTGTCGGCAAGACCGCCATAGTCGAGGGTCTCGCCCAGCGCATCGTCCGCGGCGACGTGCCCGAAGGTCTCCGCGACAGGACCGTCTTCGCCCTCGACATGGGTTCCCTGGTCGCCGGGGCCAAGTACCGCGGTGAGTTCGAGGAACGGCTCAAGGCCGTGCTCAGCGAGGTCATGGCCGCCCAGGGGCGCATCCTGCTCTTCGTCGACGAACTGCACACCGTCGTCGGCGCGGGCGCCGCCGAAGGGGCCATGGACGCGGGCAACATGCTCAAGCCGATGCTCGCCCGCGGCGAACTCCACATGATCGGCGCCACCACCCTCGACGAGTACCGCAAGCACATCGAGAAGGACGCCGCGCTCGAACGCCGCTTCCAGCAGGTCCTGGTGGACGAGCCGAGCGTGGAGGACACCATCTCCATCCTGCGCGGGCTGCGCGAACGCCTGGAGGTCTTCCACGGCGTGAAGATCCAGGACACCGCGCTGGTCTCCGCGGCCACCCTCAGCCACCGCTACATCACCGACCGGTTCCTGCCCGACAAGGCCATCGACCTCGTGGACGAGGCGTGCGCCCGGCTGCGTACCGAGATCGACTCGATGCCCGCCGAGCTCGACGAGATCACCCGCCGCGTCACCCGCCTGGAGATCGAGGATGCGGCCCTGTCCAAGGAGACCGACCCCGCCAGCAGAGCCCGCCTGGAGGAGCTGCGCAGGGAACTGGCCGACCTGCGGGGCGAGGCCGACTCCAAACACGCCCAGTGGGAGGCCGAACGGCAGGCCATCCGCCGCGTGCAGGAACTGCGCAAGGAACTTGAGCAGGTCCGCCACGAGGCGGAGGAGGCCGAACGTGCCTACGACCTCAACCGCGCCGCCGAGCTCCGCTACGGACGGCTCCAGGACCTGGAACGCCGACTCGCCGCCGAGGAGGAGCAACTGGCCGCCAAGCAAGGGAAGAACCGGCTGCTGCGCGAGGTCGTGACCGAGGAGGAGATCGCCGAGATCGTCGCCGCCTGGACCGGTGTCCCCGTCGCCCGCCTCCAGGAGGGTGAACGCGAGAAGCTGCTGCGCCTGGACGAGATCCTGCGCGAGCGCGTCGTCGGCCAGGACGAGGCCGTCAAGCTCATCGCGGACGCCATCATCCGCGCCCGCTCCGGCATCCGCGACCCTCGCCGCCCCATCGGCTCGTTCATCTTCCTCGGCCCCACCGGCGTCGGGAAGACCGAGTTGGCCAAGACCCTCGCCCGGGCCCTGTTCGACTCCGAGGAGAACATGGTCCGCCTCGACATGAGCGAGTACCAGGAGCGGCACACCGTCAGCCGGCTCATGGGCGCACCGCCCGGATACGTCGGCTACGAAGAAGGCGGTCAACTCACCGAGGCCGTACGCCGCAAGCCGTACTCGGTCGTGCTGTTCGACGAGATCGAGAAGGCGCACACCGATGTCTTCAACACCCTGCTGCAGATCCTCGACGACGGCCGGATCACCGATGCCCAGGGCCGCACCGTCGACTTCCGCAACACCGTGATCATCATGACGTCCAACATCGGCTCCGAGCACCTCCTCGACGGCGCCACCGCCGAGGGTGAGATCAAGCCGGACGCCCGGGCCCTGGTGATGGGCGAACTGCGCGGGCACTTCCGTCCGGAGTTCCTCAACCGCGTCGACGACATCGTGCTGTTCAAGCCGCTCGGTGAGCGGCAGATCGAGCGGATCGTGGAGCTGCAGTTCGGCGAGCTGCGGCGGCGGCTCGCCGAACGCCGCATCACCGTCGAACTGACCGACGCGGCTCGTGAGCTGATCGCCCACCAGGGCTACGACCCGGTGTACGGGGCCCGGCCGCTGCGGCGCTACATCTCGCACGAGGTCGAGACACTGGTCGGCCGGGCCCTGCTGCGCGGCGACGTCCAGGACGGCGCGACGATCCGCGTCGATGCCGAGCACGGAGAACTGGCGGTCACCTACGGCCGGCAGGAGGAGGCCGGGGAAGCGAGGGCGGCGTGAACACCACCCGCACGACGACGGTGACCTGCCCGAACTGCGGGCGCGGCAACCGGATCCCCGTGGCCGCAGCGGGCCGCCCCAGGTGCGGCCACTGCAAGCAGCCGCTGCCCTGGATCGTGGACGCGGGCGACGACGACTTCCCCGAGATCGCCGACCGGGCCACCACTCCCGTCGTCGTGGACCTCTGGGCCACCTGGTGCGGCCCGTGCCGCATGGTCAGTCCCGCCCTCGAACAGGTCGCCCGCGACCTCGCCGGACGGATCAAGCTCGTCAAGGTCGATGTGGACCAGAACCCGGAGCTCAGCCGGCGGTTCGAGGTGCAGGCGGTGCCGACCCTGCTGGTCCTGGACCGGGGCGAGACGGTCGCCCGGCAGGCCGGCGCGGCCCCCGCGCCCGTCCTGCGCTCGTGGGTCGAGCAGGCGCTGGCGGGCCGGCACACCACTGCGGGAGGGTGAACACGATGGACCGGGAACACGGGGCAGTCGGTGCGGTCCGCGAGACACCGGACCGGTACGGGGCGTTCCCGCGCCTGACACCGGAGCAGCTCAAGGAGCTGAGCGCGCACGGCGAGCGCCGCAGGACCGCCGAGGGCGACGTGCTGTACCGCGAGGGAGAGCCGTTCCGGGAGTTCCTCGCGATCCTCAGCGGGGCCGTCGAGATCCTGCACGACCACGGCGGGCCCGACGAGCGCTCGGTGGCGGTGCACGGACCGGGCAGGTTCCTGGGTGAACTCGGGCTGCTGGAGGGGCAGGCGGCGTTCGACACCGCCGTGGTGCGCGAGGCGGGCGAGCTGCTGGCCGTACCGGTGGAACGGCAACGCGCCCTGGTCGGCGGCGACCCCGTCCTCGGCGACCTGATCCTCCGTGCTTACCTGGGCCGCCGGTACCTGCTCATCGGCCTCGGCGCCGGCTTCCGGATCCTGGGGTCGTGCTATTCACGGGACACGCTGCGGCTGCGTGAGTTCGCCGCCCGCAACCGGCTGCCGCACCGCTGGGTGGATCTGGAGAAGGACAAGGAGGCGGAGGCGCTGCTGCGCCGGTTCGCCATCCGTCCCGAGGAGACTCCGGTGGTCCTGTGGAAGGGCGAGCGGGTGCTGCGCAATCCGAGCAACGCCGAACTCGCCCGGCTCATCGGGCTGCCCGCCCCTTCGCCCGGGGCCGGACGGTGCGACGTGATGGTGGTCGGCGCCGGCCCGGCGGGACTCGCCGCCGCCGTGTACGGGGCTTCCGACGGCCTCATCACGGTCACCGTCGACGCCGTGGCCACCGGGGGCCAGGCCGCCACCTCGTCCCGCATCGAGAACTACCTCGGCTTCCCGTCGGGCATCTCCGGGGGCGAGCTCATCGAACGCGCGGTGCTCCAGGCCCACAAGTTCGGCGCCCGCCTCATGGTGCCGGCCCAGGTCGAGGGGCTCGCCCCGCAGGACGACGAGTACGTGGTCACCTTCACCGACGGGTCCACGACGCGGGCAGGCGCCGTGGTGCTCGCCTCGGGCGTGTGGTACCGCAGGCTCGAGGTGCCCGGCATCGACCGCCTGGAAGGCATCAGCGTCTACTACGCGGCGACCGTCCAGGAGGCCAGTCTCTGCCGGGCGGACCCGGTCGCCGTGGTCGGCGGCGGGAACTCCGCAGGGCAGGCGGCGCTGTTCCTCGCCGACCACGCGTCCAGCGTCCGCCTCCTCGTCCGGGGCGGTGACCTCAACGCGGACATGTCCCGCTACCTGGTCGACCAGGTGGAACGGCACCCCAAGATCGAGGTGCTGCTCCACACCGAGGTCCGGGGCGTCCACGGCGAGGAGGAGCTGGACTCGCTGACGGTGGAGGACAACGCGAGCGGTGAGCGGCGCGAGCTGCGGGCCGTGGCGCTGTTCGTGTTCATCGGGGCCCGGCCGCGCACGGAATGGCTCAGCGGCGTGCTGGCCCTGGACGAGAAGGGCTTCGTCCTCACCGGCGCCGACGCCCGGGCGGTGGCCGACGCGGACCGGTGGGCCTCGCTCGGCCGCGGCCCGTTGCTGCTGGAGACCACCCTGCCCGGGGTCTTCGCCGCCGGCGACGTCAGGAGCGGCTCGGTGAAACGGGTGGCCTCGGCGACCGGTGAAGGCGCCATGGCGATCCGTCTCGTGCACGAGCACCGGGAGAGGAGGGGCAGCGTGGTCACCGCTGGGCCCGAGGGGCGTCGGCCGGTGGCGGACGAGTCGGTGTCCTGGCGCTGACCGCGCACCGCCTGCGCGGACGAAGGAGGTTCCGGCCATGCGGGAGCCGTCTCAGGGCGTGACGGTCGTGGCCCTCTTGGCAGATCCGGATGCGCCGACGGAGATCGCGCAGCGCATGGCCCGGCTGCTTCCCGCTCGGCTCGCCGACAAAGCGGGCCCCGGGCGACGGTTCGACGTGGAGGTGGTCAGCGAGCCCTTCACCTCGGGGACGGAGGACCTGCCCACGTTGATGCGCCGGATCGTGGACCGCGGAGATGCGGAGAACTGGGATGTCATCGTGGCCCTCACCGATCTTCCGCTGCACTCGCACGGGCGCAAGGTGGTGGTGGAACTGAGCCACGAGCACGGCTTGGCGCTGCTGTCCCTTCCTCCGCTGGGGGGCTTGCGGCTCCAGACGAGGGCCCTGCGGGCCGTGGAAGAAACCGTGCTCGGTCTGGCGGGTGCGCGGGCCTCCGGGGACGAAGGACGTCCGCGGAGTCAGCCCCTCATGGGGCCCTTTGCCGGTCGTCTCACGCCCATCCACCGGAGCCCGGTCGGTGAGGAGGAGACCACCGATCTCCGCTACGTGATCAGCGGGGTGCGCGGTTACCTGAGGGTGCTCGCCGGTATGGTCCGCGCCAACCGGCCGTGGCGGCTGGTGCCGGGCCTGTCGAAGGCCCTGGCGGCCGCGCTCGCCACGGGTGCGGTCGCCACCGTGAACTCCACCACCTGGAGCCTGGCCGAAGCCCTCAGCGCGCCGCGCCTCGTCATCGCCATGGTCGGGTCCGTCTGGGTCATGATCGGCTGGCTGATCGTGGACGGGGAGCTGTGGCATCGATCGAGTGAGCGCTCGCCGGAGGCGAGGCAGCGGGCGCGGCTCTACAACGCCTCGACGGTGCTGACCGTGGGCATCGGGGTGCTCGTCTGCTACGGCGGCCTGATCGTCATCAACTTGGTGTGGGCGCTCTTCATCGTCAACGACCGCGTGTTCCATTCCGCGACAGGAGCCCCGCTGCACGCCACGGAGTACCTGACGCTGTCGTGGTTCGTCGCTTCGGTCGCCACCGTGGGCGGCGCACTGGGATCCGGCCTGGAGAGCGACGAGGCGATCCGGGCAGCCGCGTACTCCAAGCGCGAACAGGAACGCCGCCACATGCTCCAGGACGACCGAGGCGACCAGCCCTCGAAGTGAACCGGGACGGGCGCGGGGACCGGCACGCGGTCCTCAGTCGTAGAGGAGCGAGGCGGACGGTGTCCTCGCGTCCTGTCGGCCCGGGGTGGTGTAGGCGAAGTCGAACACCGTGCGCCGGACCCCGGGACGCGTGAGCGGGGTGACCCGGTGGGGCGTGCGGTCGCTGAACGGGAGGTAGCCGTCGCCGGGCCGGTGGTGCGCCCGCCGAGCGCCGGGGACGTCGAGCGCGGCGAGGTCGCCGCGTGCCGTTCGACGGGGTCGTGCCCGGCCACGACGGCGTCGCCCAGCAGCGGGGAGGGCAGCCGCATCAGGTCCCGGTCCCCGTACAGGCTCGTGATGACCCGTGAGGCGTGGGCGATCCGCTGCCCCCCGAGCGTGGTCATGTGCCGAGGGCTGTCCGCCGTGCAGGGCATACGGAAGTCGCGCCGTACGCCGCCGTCGGCCTCCAGCCTTCGCGCTTCCGCGGCGAGCGTCTCCAGGCCGGCCGGGCTGAAGAGCGCGGGCAGGGCGAGACAGCCGTCCGCGGAGCACCGCCGACGCAGGGCGTCCCGGTGCGCGGAACGCCCCACGCCCGGGCCGTTCAGGCGGGTGTACGCGTCTGCCGGCGTAGTTCCGGGACGACACCCAGCCACACGCTTTCCATGCCGGCATCGCGCAGGTACCGCTGAGCCGTGCACTGGAGGGTCATCCCGTAGGCGCCGTGGAAGTGCACCGATTCCGCAGTCACCGCCCGGCTCAGCTCCGCCGCCAGGGCCAGGGCCTCGGCCGCAGCAGCCCGCACGTCCTGGCCGGCGTCGGCACGGGCCGCGGTGTCCCGTACGAGCAGCCGCGCCGCGTGTACCCGGGCGCTGCTGGCCGCGAGGCGGAACGCGATCGACTGGAAGCGGGCCAGCGGCCGGCCGAACTGCCTGCGGTTCTTCGCGTACCCGGTCGCGGCGTCGAGCGCGCCGGCGGCCAGCCCCGTCAGGTATGCGGCCTGCCAGATCCGGGCCCGAGCCAGTACTGAGGTCCACAGCCGCTCCAG
Source organism: Streptomyces sp. NPDC026522 (assembly GCF_055567555.1). Classification (NCBI taxonomy): domain Bacteria; kingdom Bacillati; phylum Actinomycetota; class Actinomycetes; order Kitasatosporales; family Streptomycetaceae; genus Streptomyces; species Streptomyces sp. NPDC026522. The sequence goes on along the minus strand of NZ_JBVHQF010000001.1, from coordinate 998,016 downwards.
GTCGCCGGCCGCGCCCGTACCGACGGTCAGTACCTGCGACGGCGAGAGCGTGGCCTCGTACACGTCGAGGTCGAACAGCCGACGGCTGCCCAGCGTGGACCTTGCGTCGAAGAGGAGCGCGGGGGAATCCGCGGGCAGCAGGGCTATCCCCGGCGCACCGGACCCGACCAGGAGCAGGGTGTCGGCCTCGTCGGCGGACTCCACGAAGGTACGCCGCCCGCTCACCACCACGTGCTCGCCCCGCTGCTCCCAGGACGGCCACGGCGCAGGCCGCTCCGGGGACCGGCCGCCGGCGTCGTCCCGGTGGGCCACGGCGATGGCGCGGCGCCCCGCGGTGACCTCCGTGAGCAGGCGGTCCCGCTCCTCGGACGGACGGCAGCCGCGCAGCATCTCCAGCCCGAGCAGGGTGTCGAGGTAGCGTCCGGCGGGAAACCCCGCGGCCCCCATGAGTTCCGCGACCACCGTCACGGCGACGTCCCCGAGCCCGAGGCCGCCGGACCGGCGCGGTGTCAGCAGCGACAGGGCGCCGCGCTCCACCAGAGCCGGCCACGTCCCGGCCGGCGGGGCAGCGGGCGGTACGGCGGCCAGGTCGGCCGGGTGGGACGGCAGCGGCGGGGTGTGCTCGGCGGTGAACCCCGCGAAGCGCGCGCGAAGCAACGGTTCCAGCTGGTCCAAGTCCATCGCTCAGCCCTCCATTCCCAGGCCCAGGGTCGCGATGACCTTGAGCATCACTTCCGACGTCCCTGCGGAGAGGGTCAGTTGCGGGCTCTCCCGGTACATGCTTTCGATCGTTTCTCGCCAGCCCTGCTCCCCGTCCCAGCGGGTGGCCGTGCCGACGAGGCCGGCCACGTCCAGGCCGAGTTCCACGACCTCCGCAGCGAGCTCGGTGTTGAACCACTTGGCCCGCGCGGACACCACCGGGTCCACCGCTCCGGAGTCGATCGCCGCCACCGCCTCGTACGCCAGCAGCCGGCCCGCCCGGATCCGGGTGTCGAGAGCGGTGATGCGCCCGTGCAGCGTCTCGTCCCCGCCGAGCCCGGACTGCTCGGCCACCCGTCGGACGGCGTCGAACCAGCGGCGGACCCGCCCCTGGTAGTCGATGCCGGTTCGTTCGAGCGCCAGCACCGTGTTCAGGACGCCGAACCCGGCGTGGACGGGACCGATCACCGCGTCGTCGCCCACGCGAACGTCCAGGGTGACGTCGTCGAAGCGCTCCTCGGTGGCGTTCCAGATGGGTGCGATCCGAACGCCCGGCGCGGACATGTCGATCATGAACAGAGTGATGCCGGTGCCGTTCTCGTCCGTGGTGCGCGCGGCGCACAAGCTGATCTCGGCGAACTGCGACTTCTGGCTGTAGATCTTGCGCCCGGTCACCCGCCACGCATCACCCTCGCGCTCTGCGGTCGTACGCAGGGAGCCGAGGTCCGAGCCGATGCCGGGTTCTGAGTACAGCACCGCGGCGATGTGCTCGCCCCGGGCCAACGGCGGCAGATAGCGGGCCTTCTGCTCCTCGGTTCCGGCCAGCAGGACGAACAGGCCCACGATGTCGACGCTCAGCACGTGCGCGACGTCCGGCACGCCGGCGAGGGCCAGTTCCTCCGCCACCACGGCCGCGTCCACCGCCCTCAGCCCCAGACCGCCGTACTCGGTGGGCCAGTTGGCCGCCAGCCAGCGCCGTTCCCCGAGCATCCGGAAGATCTCCGAGTGCCCGGGCTCCTCACCGACCGGGAGCCGGCCCAGCCCGGCCAGCACCTCCGCGGCGTCCGGCGACGCCAGGAAGGCGCGCACCTCGGCGCGGATCCCACTCTCCGACGCCGACGCCGGAGCCGAATCCGCGGCCGGATCCGTCGCCGTCGGCCGCTGTACGTGGTCGGCTGCCACGGTGGTCACAGGACCGCCTCCTTGCGGGACGAAACGTCGAGGGCGAGCCTGCGCAACACGGCCTCGCGGGCCGAATCGACGAAGAAATGACCGCCGGGGAACCCGTGGAGCTCGGCCGCGGCCTCGGCGGCGGGCGCCCACTCCGCCAGCAGCGCCGCGGGATCGGCCACCTCGTCCTGGCCGTAGTAGAGGTGCAGCGGCGCGCGCAGAGCGGGAGCCGAGGCATCGTAGGTGTAGTCGGCGACGACTTCCAGGTCGGCGCGCAGGATCGGCAGCAGCAGAGCCATCAGTTCCTTGTTGGCGAGGATTTCCTCCGGGGCGGCCTGGTCGGCCCGCAGCGCGGCCAGCAGGGACCCGTCGTCGGGCGCCGCGGCGTCCGCAGCCCTGGGGGCGCCGCGCTCCGCAGACCCGGCTGATGCGTGCTCCGCCGGTCCGCGTGCTCCGGCGAACCGGCGCGGCCGGGACACCCGGCCCGGCGCGGCGGTCCCGGAGGCGATCACCCGCTCCGGCGCCAGGCCGAGCGCCTCCAGACGGCGGCCCAGCTCGTAGGCCAGCAGGCCGCCCATGCTGTGCCCGAACAGGCAGAACCGCCCGTCGAGATAGGGCAGGAGCTCTTCGAGAAGATGCTCCAGAAGGGGTTCGAAACGGGTCAGGGGGGCCTCGTTGAAGCGGCTGTCCCGGCCCGGCAGCCGGGCCGCCAGGATGTCGGCGTCCGGGATGCGCCCGACCCACGGGCGGTAGCCGTTGGCGCTGCCGCCCGCGTACGGCAGGCACACGATGCGGAGATCTTCGACGAGAGGCTGTCGGAAAGCGGTGAACACGTCACACCATCCACGAGGTCGAGTCGGCGGTGGTCACCCGCTGGCGGCGCAGGTCACGGGTGACGCTCACGCGCTTGAGCCAGCGGTCCCTGCCGTCGTAGCGGGCACGGAACGGCCGGCGGCCGTGCACGCCGCGGAAGTTGTCGAGGAGCAGCACCTCGCCGGGGGCGAGCGCGATGGACTGAAGGCTGCTCTCGACCAGTTCGTAAGCTTCGGCGAGGGCGAGCGCCGCACCCTGGTCGCCGGGTACCGGTGACATGTATGCCGGATCGATCCGCAGGTAGGGCCGATCCTGCGGTCCGAACAGCACGGACACCGGCTCCGGGGCGTTCAGCCGCTGCTCCACGTCCTCGAACTGTCGCGCGAGTTCGTCGGTCACCTGCCGCCCGGGGTTGCGCGCGCTCAGGTGCGAGTCGTCCGGCAGTACGTGGAACCGCGGCTCGAACAGGGCCTGCCGGGCCCCCTCCGAGAGCCGGGCCAGGTCGGGCAGCGCGAACGTCGTACCGACCCGGTCGTCGTTGCGCAGGCACTGCAGGGCGAGATAGTCGCACCGCATCTCGTGGAAGGCGTCCTCGGTGTGCCACAGCAGCTCCGTCGCGCTGCTCGAACCGAGCTGAACGTCCTCGTCCCCGGGAGCGGGAAGGATGTCGTGCACGAGCCGGCCGTTCTGCTGGGTCGTCCAGGCGAACGGCTCGCCGAGCGGCGAGGTCAGCAGCAGGAGCAGCAGTTCGTCGGCCAGCCGCCGGGTGACGGAACGCCACCCGGGCGGCGTCGGGCCGATGGCTTCGTCGTCCACGCGGTAGCCGGTGATCAGCAGCCCGCCGGGCCGCTCCCACAGGCGCATCTCGTCGAGGGCGGCCAGCAGCCGCGGGGGAAGCCTCCGCGCGGCCGTCCGTGCCTCGGTGATGGCCGCCTCGCCGCGGTCCTCGCCGACGAGTGACGCCAGGCCGGCGACCAGCTCGCGAGTCCGGGAGCGTTCCGCTTCGTCCAGTGCGAACCGGGGAAGCGTGTGCGTGTGCTCCGCGCGGTCCAGTGCAGCTAGTGTCATGTCAGTGGTCCTCTCCGGGCCCGGCGGGACCGCAGAGGGTCGCGAGCTCATGGATGGTCTGGTTCTGGAACAGGTCCTTGAGGGAGATGCGGACGCCTGCCCGGGCGGCCCCGGCGATGACCCGGGTGGCGACGAGCGAGTTGCCGCCGAGGTCGAAGAAGTTGTCGTGCACGCCGATGCCCGTCAGCTGCAGCACCTCTGACCACAGACCGGCGAACAAGCGCTCGGCCGGGGTGCTCGGCGCGACCGCCCCCGCCGTGACACCGGGCAGCGGCAGCGCCTCCGTCCTGAGCTTCCCGTTCAGGGTGAGCGGCAGGGCCGGTACGGCGATCACCGCGTCCGGCACGAGGTACTCGGGCAGCAGCCGCGCCAGCTCCTCCCGCAGGGCGCCGCCGAGGTCGGAGACTCCGTCCCGGGCTCCGGGGTCGTTGGCGGTGGGACCCTCGGGCACCGACGGCGGGGCCGGGAAGACCTCGGGTCCGGCGTCCGGCCCGATGACGACGTCGAAGGCGCCCTCCGGGTGGCCGGCCCGCCAGCTGAAGGCCACCGGCAGACTCTGCTCGGCCGCCAACGCGGCCAGTGCGGTCACCGACAGGGGCCCGGGGGCCGCGGCTGACGTGTCCTCACCGAGCAGCTGGGCGGCTCGCCGCGCGGAATCCCGTACCAGGGCATTGGGGACCCGGGTGAGCAGCAGCCGCCCCTCCCGGGCCAGTCGCTCACGGGCGTCCGCCAGGGTGACGGGCCGCCGGGCGCAGTCGTGCCAGTCGGCCGACCCGGTGGGTGCGCAGGCCGCTTCGGACGCCAGCACCACGTCGTACCGGTAGCGGGTCAGCTCGTTGTCGTAGGCCCCCGCCTTCGGTGCGACGGACACCCCCGCAAGTCCGTGCGCGGAGGCGAACTCCTCGAACCAGGCCGGGGAGAGCACCAGTTCCTTCTCCTGTTCGCGGCGCCGCAGGAACTCCTGGTGGAGCACTTTGCGGGAACCGCCCGCCGTCCGCGCGGCGGCCACGTCGAGGTGGAAGGCATCGAGCAGACCCAGGTGGCGGACGTCGCCCACGAACAGCCGGCCGCCCGGGCAGAGCACGCCGAGCGCCGCGGACAGGGCCTCGCGCAGATACGACTCGTCCGGGAAGTACTGCACCACGGAGTTGACGATCACGCAGTCGAACTCCCCCGGGCCGAAACCGGAGAGGTCGGTGGCCTCGCGGTGCATCAGCTCCACGCCGTCGAGGGGGCGCTGATCCAGCCGGGAACGCAGCCCTTCGAGGGTGGTGGCGGAGAAGTCCGTGCCCACGTAGCGCTCGCAGTCCGGCGCCAGCCGCCACAGCAGCAGTCCGGTGCCGACACCGATCTCCAGCACCCGTCGCGGCCGCAGGGCCCGGACCCGGGAGACGGTCTCCTCCACCCAGTCGCGCATCTCCTCCGCGGGCAGCTCCTCACCCGTAAGGCTGCTGGTCCAGCCGGAGATGTCGAAGTCGCTGCTGCGGTCGTTCAGCTCGGCGTGGGTGGTCTGGAACACCGAGCGCCACTTCTCGACACGGTCCCGCGCTGCCGCGTCCTCCTGCCCGGAACCGGCTCCCGCACCTTCCGGCTCCCGGGCAGCGGAGGGGACGACGTACGCGAGCAGGCGCGCAGGGAGACCGTCCTGCCGGTGGGCGATGACGGCGGCCTCGCGGACGCCGGGGAGTGTGGTGAGCGTGGCGGCGATCTCGCCGGGTTCGATGCGGTGGCCGCGGATCTTGACCTGGTCGTCGATGCGCCCGCAGAACTCCAGGACGCCGTCCGGGCGCCAGCGTCCGAGGTCGCCGGTCCGGTAGACGCGCTCGCCGGGGCGGAACGGGTCCTCCACGAAGCGTTCGGCGGTGAGTTCGGGCCGCCCCCAGTAGCCGCGGGCTACTCCGGTGCCGCCGATCCAGAGTTCGCCGGTGACTCCGATGGGGGCGAGGCGGCCTTCGCAGTCCATGACGTACACGCGGGTGCCCGGCAGCGGCCGGCCGATCGCGGGCCGCTCGTCGGCCGTATCCAAGGCGTGGATCGTCACTTCCACGGTGCATTCGGTGGGGCCGTAAAGGTTGAAGAATCGAGTGCCGGGAGTCATGCGCATGGCGGCCCACAGGGCGGGGCTGATCGCCTCGCCGCCCACCATCACCAGACGCGGCGCCGGGCCGGTCTCGCCGTCCTCCACATCAGAGAACAGGCCGATCCCCATCAGGAGTTCGAGCTGCGAGGGCGTAACGCTGAGGACGTCGATCCGCCGCTCGCGCACGAACTCGGCCAGAGCGTGCGTGTCCCGCCGTACGTCGTCGGGCACCAGGTGCAGTTCGTGGCCCCCCGTCATCATCCAGGCGAGCTGGTCGACCGAGGCGTCGAAGCTGAACGGGGCCATGTGCGCCGTCCGGACCGGACCGCCAGCCGCGGATGCGGGCAGCCGCGGACGGTCCGCACCGAGGAACCCGACCAGCGATCCGTGTTCGATCTGGACGCCCTTGGGGGTGCCGGTGGACCCGGAGGTGTAGATGACGTACGCGAGGTCCTGGGGGGCGCCGGGGAGGTCGAGGTTGTGGTCTGGGTGTTCGCCCCAGGGCTCGTCGAGAGCCAGGGTGCGGTGGTCGTGGTGGGCGGTGAGGCGGTTGCGGGTTTCGCGGTCGGTGAGGAGGAGGTGGGGGTCGCTGTCGTTGATCAGGCCGGTGAGCCGGGCGTCGGGGTAGTCGGGGTCGAGCGGGATGTAGGCGGCGCCGGCCTTCCAGACGGCGAGGATGGCCGCGACGGTGGTCATGTCGCGCCGTGTGCACAAGGCGATCCGGGACCCCGGGCCGGCACCCTCGGATACGAGGTGCCGGGCGAGGCGGTTCGCAGTGCTGTTCAGCTCGGCGAACGTCCACGACGCATCGCCGTGGACGAGGGCGACGGCGTCGGGGGTGCGGGCGGCTTGCTGTTCGAAGAGCTGGTGCGCGCGGACCGGTGCCGTGGATAGCGCGGGCGGCACGAACGTGTCGAGGAGCAGGGCCCGTTCGGCTGCGTCGATCACGGGGAGTTCACTGAGGCGCAGGCCCGGGTCGGCGGCGACGGCGTCGAGGACATGGACGAACCGGGTGATGAGCCGCTCGATGGTCGCGGCGTCGAAGAGGTCGGTGCTGTAGTTGATCCAGCCCCAGAGCCGGTCGGCCTCATCCACCATGTCCATCGACACGTCGAACCGGTTGGTCAGCTCCCCGCGCTCGAACCGGGTCACCTCGCATCCGCTGAGGACTACGGCCGGATCGGCCTCGCTCAGTAGCTGGAAGGTGATCTGGACGAGGGGGTTGCGACTGAGGTCCCGTTCGGGCTTGAGCTGTTCGACAAGGTCTTCGAAGGGGAGGTCCTGGTGGGCGTACCCGCCGAGGGCCGTGTCCTTGACCCGGTCGAGGATGTCGGTGAAGGCAGGATCTCCGGAAAGGTCGGTACGCAGGACGAGAGTGTTGACGAAGAAGCCGACGATGCGTTCGGTGTCACCGTGGTTGCGGTTGGCGATCGGGTAGCCGAGCGCGACGTCCGTCTGCCCGCTGAGCCGGGACAGAACGGCGGCGAACGCACCGAAGAGGCACATGAAAAGCGTGGCACGGCCCTCGCGGGCCAGACGCCGCAACCCGTCGGCGGTCGCAGCCGAAACCGAGAACTCCAGGGCCGCCCCGTGGTGGGACTGGACCGGGGGCCGCGGCCGGTCGCCGGGCAGTTCCAGTGGGACCAGGCCGTCCAGGGCGTCCAGCCAGTACGCCCGCTGCGCATCCAGGACCTCACCCTGTAGCCAAGCGCGCTGCCAGACCGCGAAGTCCGCGTACTGCACCGGTAGTTCAGGGAACACGGCCGCTTGCCCGCGTGCGGCAGCGGAGTAGGCGGTAGACAGCTCCGACAGGAACACTCCCGAGGACCAACCGTCCGAGACGATGTGGTGCATCGTCACCAGCAGCAAGCATTCGTCGCCGGGCAGCCGTACGACGGTCACCCGAAGGAGCGGGCCCCGCTCCAGGTCGAACGGCTGCTGGGTCTCCGCCACCGCCTCGTGGCGCGCCTGCTCCTCGTCGGCCGCCTCGACGACGCGAACGGGAACGGGGAGGGAGGGGTGGATGAGCTGCTGCGGGGCGCCGTCGTACTCCGCGAACGTGGTCCGCAGCGATTCGTGACGGCCGACCACCGTGTCAACGGCGGTCTGGAGCGCCTCGACGTCCAGCGGGCCGCGGACCCGGTAACCGTCGGGCATGTTGTAGAAGGCGCTGTCGGGCACCAGCCGGTCCAGGAACCACAGACGCTGCTGGGCGAAGGACAGCGGCAACGGCGCCCCGCGCTCGACGCGCACGATCTGGCGGGCGGCCCTGCTGTTGCCCGGGGAAGCCTCGCCCATGTGTGCCTCAACGGCCTCGGCGAGGCGTTCGAGGACGGGGGCTTCGAAGACGGTGCGGAGCGGGATCCGGATGCCCAGGCGGGTTTCCAGTCGGGACACGACCTGGGTGACCAGGAGGGAGTGCCCGCCAAGGGCGAAGAAGTCGTCGTTGACTCCGACACGGGCACAACCGAGCACCTCGCACCAGATCGCGGCGAGCGCCTCCTCGGTCGCCGTACGCGGGGCCACGAACTTCTCGTCCGGACCCGCGTCGTCGGCCGTGGGCACCGGAAGCGCGCTCCGGTCGAGCTTGTCGTTGGCGTTCAGCGGCAGCCTGTCGAGCAGGACCACCGCGGCGGGCACCATGAACTCGGGAAGGCGCTCGGCGGCGAACCGCCGGACCGCCGCCGCGTCCAGGTCCTCCGCGCCCGACGGCACGACGTACGCGAGGAGGCGCGCAGGGAGACCGTCCCGCTGGTGGGCGATGACGGCGGCCTCGCGGACGCCGGTGTGCTCGGCAAGGGCCGCCGCGATCTCGCCGGGTTCGATGCGGTGGCCGCGGATCTTGACCTGGTCGTCGATGCGCCCGCAGAACTCAAGGACGCCGTCCGCGCGCCAGCGCCCGAGGTCCCCCGACCGGTAGACGCGCTCGCCCGGACGGAACGGATCCTCCACGAAGCGTTCGGCGGTGAGTTCGGGCCGCCCCCAGTAGCCGCGGGCTACTCCGGTGCCGCCGATCCAGAGTTCCCCGGTGACTCCGATGGGGGCGAGGCGGCCTTCGCAGTCCATGACGTACACGCGGGTGCCCGGCAGCGGCCGGCCGATCGCGGGCCGCTCGTCTGCCGACTCCAGCGGCTGCACGGTGGCATCCACGGTGCATTCGGTGGGGCCGTAGAGGTTGAAGAAACGGGTGCCGGGAGTCATGCGCATGGCGGCCCACAGGGCGGGGCTGATCGCCTCGCCGCCCACCATCACCAGACGTGGTCCGGGACCGCGGCCGGCCTCGTCCCGCCCGGCGAACAGGCCGAGTGCCATCAGGAGTTCCAGCTGCGACGCGGTGGAATCCATGACGTCGAGAGCCTGCGAGCGCAGGTGCGCGGCAAGAGCTTCCGGATCCCGCCGGACGAGGTCGGCGATCAGGTGCAGCTCGTGACCGCTCAACAGCCAGGAGAGCTGCTCGACCGAGGCGTCGAAGCTGAAGGGGGCCGTGTGCGCCACCCGCAGCCGGGTGCCCGTGAGGGAGGGCTCGGACACCCCGAAGGACGCCTGCAGGGCGGCCGTCAGATGGGCAACCGATCCGTGTTCGATCTGGACGCCCTTGGGGGTGCCGGTGGATCCGGAGGTGTAGATGACGTACGCGAGGTCCTGGGGGGCGCCGGGGAGGTCGAGGTTGTGGTCTGGGTGTTCGCCCCAGGGCTCGTCGAGAGCCAGGGTGCGGTGGTCGTGGTGGGCGGTGAGGCGGTTGCGGGTTTCACGGTCGGTGAGGAGGAGGTGGGGGTCGCTGTCGTTGATCAGGCCGGTGAGCCGGGCGTCGGGGTAGTCGGGGTCGAGCGGGATGTAGGCGGCGCCGGCCTTCCAGACGGCGAGGATGGCCGCGACGGTGGTCATGTCGCGCCGTGTGCACAAGGCGACCCGGGACCCCGGGCCGGCACCCTCGGATACGAGGTGCCGGGCGAGGCGGTTCGCGGTGCTGTTCAGCTCGGCGAACGTCCACGACGCATCGCCGTGGACGAGGGCGACGGCGTCGGGGGTGCGGGCGGCTTGCTGTTCGAAGAGCTGGTGCGCGCGGACCGGTGCCGTGGGCAGCGCGGACGGCACGAACGTGTCGAGGAGCAGGGCCCGTTCGGCCGCGTCGATCACGGGGAGTTCACTGAGGCGCAGGCCCGGGTCGGCGGCGACGGCGTCGAGGACATGGACGAACCGGGTGATGAGCCGCTCGATGGTCGCGGCGTCGAAGAGGTCGGTGCTGTAGTTGATCCAGCCCCAGAGCCGGTCGGCCTCATCCACCATGTCCATCGACACGTCGAACTGGGAGACGGTGTTGCCGGTGTCCAGGCGCCGCATGTCGAGCCCGCCGCCGAAGCCCGCGTCCGGAATGCTGTTGAGCAGCTGGAAGGTGATCTGGACGAGGGGGTTGCGACTGAGGTCCCGTTCGGGCTTGAGCTGTTCGACAAGGTCTTCGAAGGGGAGGTCCTGGTGGGCGTACCCGCCGAGGGCCGTGTCCTTGACCCGGTCGAGGATGTCGGTGAAGGCAGGATCTCCGGAAAGGTCGGTACGCAGGACGAGAGTGTTGACGAAAAAGCCGACGATGCGTTCGGTGTCACCGTGGTTGCGGTTGGCGATCGGGTAGCCGAGCGCGACGTCCGTCTGCCCGCTGAGCCGGGACAGAACGGCGGCGAACGCACCGAAGAGGCACATGAAAAGCGTGGCACGGCCCTCGCGGGCCAGACGCCGCAACCCGTCGGCGGTCGCAGCCGAAACCGAGAACTCCAGGGCCGCCCCGTGGTGGGACTGGACCGGGGGCCGCGGCCGGTCGCCGGGCAGTTCCAGCGGGACCAGGCCGTCCAGGGCGTCCAGCCAGTACGCCCGCTGCGCATCCAGGACCTCACCCTGCAGCCAAGCGCGCTGCCAGACCGCGAAGTCCGCGTACTGGAGTGACAGTTCGGGGAGACCGTGCGCAACGCCGGCCACGGTCGCGTCGTAGGCGGTGGCGAGCTCGTCCCACAGCACACCGGTGGACCAGCCGTCCGAGACGATGTGGTGCAGAGTGAGCAGCAGCAGCGACTCGTCCGCCGAGAGCCGTACCACGAGGACGCGCAGCAGCGGTCCCCGTTCGAGATCGAACGGCTGCTGCACCTCGGCCGCCGTGATCACACCCGCCTGCTCCTCGTCGGCCGCCTCGACGACGCGAACGGGAACGGGGAGGGAGGGGTGGATGAGCTGCTGCGGGGCGCCGTCGTACTCCGCGAACGTGGTCCGCAGCGATTCGTGACGGCCGACCACCGTGTCAACGGCGGTCTGGAGCGCCTCGACGTCCAGCGGGCCGCGGACCCGGAAGCCGTCGGGCATGTTGTAGAAGGCGCTGTCGGGCACCAGCCGGTCCAGGAACCACAGACGCTGCTGGGCGAAGGAGACCGGCAGGGTGTCCCCCCGGGGCACCGGGACGATCGCCGGCGCCACCGCCGCGCCGGTGCTCTCGCCGCAGAGCCGGTCCACCGCCTGCGCGAGGCGTTCGAGGACGGGGGCTTCGAAGACCGTGCGGAGCGGGATCCGGATGCCCAGGCGGGTTTCCAGTCGGGACACGACCTGGGTGACCAGGAGGGAGTGCCCGCCAAGGGCGAAGAAGTCGTCGTTGACTCCGACACGGGCACAACCGAGCACCTCGCACCAGATCGCGGCGAGCACCTCCTCGGTCGCCGTACGCGGAGCCACGAACTCCTCGGCGGCGACGGCCTCACCCGCCGCCGGCACGGGAAGCGCGGCCTTGTCGACCTTGTCGTTGGCGTTCAGCGGCAGCCGGTCGAGCAGGACCACCGCGGCGGGCACCATGAACTCGGGAAGGCGCCCGGCGGCGAACCGCCGGACCGCCGCCGCGTCCAGGTCCTCCGCGCCCGACGGCACGACGTAGGCCAGCAACCGGATTGACTCCGCGCCGTCGCGATGTGCGATGACGGCGGCCTCGCTCACGGCGGGGTGTTCGGTGAGGACCGCCGCGATCTCACCCGGCTCGATGCGGTAGCCGCGGATCTTGACCTGGTCGTCGATGCGCCCGCAGAACTCCAGGACGCCGTCCGCGCGCCAGCGCCCGAGGTCCCCCGACCGGTAGGCGCGCTCGCCCGGACGGAACGGGTCCTCCACGAAGCGTTCGGCGGTGAGTTCGGGCCGCCCCCAGTAGCCGGAGGCCAGGCCGATGCCGCCGATCCAGAGTTCGCCCTCGGCCCCGAAGGGCGCGAGGCGGCCCTCGGCGTCCATCACGTACACCCACATGTGGCTGACGGGACGGCCGAGGGGCACGGACGCGTCGTCCTCTCCGATCTCCGTGACCAGCCCCGCGACGGAGAACGTCGTCGTCTCGCTCGGGCCGTAGACGTTCAGCATGCGGCCGGGCGGGCGACGCAGCACCGAGGCGACCGCCACCGGATCGGCCGCCTCTCCGCCGAACAGCAGCGTCCGCAGCCCGGCGAATACGTCCGGGGTCTCCCGGACGAGTACGCCGAGCAGGGACGAGGGGACGTTCATGACGGTCACCCCGTGCACGGCGATGTGTTCGCGCAGCGCGGGTCCCGACAGCAGCACCTCCTTCGGCACTCCGACGACCAGGGCACCGTTGCACAGCGCCCCCCATACCTCGAAGGTCGCCACGTCGAAGGAGGCATTGGACGCCTGCCCCAGGACGTCGTCAGCGCCGAGCCGTACGAAGTCGGCCTGCCAGACCAGGCCCATGACCGCGCGGTGCGAGATGCAGACTCCCTTGGGCCTGCCGGTCGACCCGGAGGTGTAGATGACGTACAGCATGTCGTCCGGGTCGTTGCGGACCCCGGGATCGAGGGCCGGCTGGTCCGCGGCGGCGTCGAGCGGCACGAGGACGTACGAACCGCGGGGCAGCACGTGCGCGACCGACGGTTCGAACAGCACGGCTTGGACCTCGGCGTCGTCCAGCATGTACGCCAGTCGCTCGGCCGGGTTGGCCGGATCCAGCGGGACGTACGCGGCGCCCGTCCGCACGATGGCCAGCATGCCCGCGACCAGTTCCACGGACCGCGGGGTGCACAGGCCGACCCGTGAGCCGGGGCCGATGCCCCGGGAGGTCAGTCGCTGCGCGAGCCTGTTCGCCCACGCGTCCAACTCCCCGTACGTCAGGGTGCGCCCGTTGAAGGAGGCGGCCGGCCGGTCCGGGGTGGTGCGGGCCCAGCGGGCGAAAGCGGCCGTGACGGGCTCCTGCGGCCAGGGGGCGGGCTCCGCGGCCGAAAGGCCCAACAGCTGCCGCTGCTCCTCCTCGCCGAGGACGTCCACGCTGCCGAGCCGGTCCCTCGGACGGGTGACGATCGCCCGCAGCATCCGCTCGAAGCGGTCCGCGAGGAGACGTACGGTGCTCTCGTCGAACAGGTCGGTGCTGTACTCGATCTCGACGCCGAGGTGGTCGGCCGCCTCGGTGAAGATGAACGTCAGGTCGAACTTGGCGATGTCGAGGTCGACGGGCTCCACCGTGACGCTCAGCTCACCCAGCGACGCCGAGGGGGCCTGGCCGGCGCCCTGCGTGCTGATCATGATCTGGAAGAGCGGATTACGGTTGAGCTCACGCGGGATCCGCAGCTCCTCCACGAGGCGGTCGAACGGCAGGGCCTGGTGCGAGGAGCCCTCGATCACCGCTCCCCGGGCACGCTGGACGAGCGTGTCCAGACACGGATCGTCACCGGTCTCGATCCGCATCACGAGGGTGTTGACGAAGAAGCCGATGAGATCCTCGGTCTGGGTGCGGGTCCTCCCCGCCACCGCCGCGCCGAACACCTGGTCACCGGGGCCGCTGTGGACGTGCAGCATGCCCGCGAGCGCCGCGACCAGCAGCATGTGAACGGTCGCGCCGTTGACCCGGGCGCAGTGCGCGGCCCGTTCGGCGAGTTCCCCGTCCCAGGTCAGCCGGATCCGGGAACCCGCGCCGCTGAGCACCGGGGGCCGCGGCCGGTCCGTGGGGAACTCCACGACCGGCACGTCGGCCAGCCGCTCCGTCCAGTAGTCCAGATGACGGGTCAGGCTGTCGCTCCGCACGCGCTGCCGCTCCCATACGGCGTAGTCGCCGTACTGCAGGGCCAGCGGGGCCAGCGGTGACGGAGCCTCCTCGGCGAACGCCGAGTAGAGGGCGTCGAGCTCGGCGAACAGGATCCGGAAGGACCAGGCGTCGGAGACGATGTGGTGCAAGGTCAGGAGCAGGACGTGCTCCTCCTCGCGGAGGCGGAGCAGCTCCGCCCGCAGCAACGGCCCGGCCGCCAGGTCGAAGGCCCGTGCGGCACCGTCCCGCGCCCTCCGCGCGGCCTCGCGGTCCCGGTCGGGATCCGGCAGCCCGCTCAGGTCGGTGACCGGCAGGGGCAGCGCCGCCGGATCGCCGACGACCTGCAGCGGCACCCCGTCGGAGGAGGCGAAGGTCGTCCGAAGGATCTCGTGCCGGGCGACGATCTCGCTCAACGCGGCCCGGAGCGCCGGTACGTCGAGGCCGCCGCGGATCCGGAAGGCGAACGGGATGCTGTACGTGGCCCGGCCCGGGTTCCACTGGTCGAGGAACCACAGCCGGCTCTGGGCGAAGGACGCGGGCAGTCCCGTGATGGCTGCGGGGCGGGGCTGGATCCGCTCCTCGGAGGCCCGCTTGCGGGCCGCGGCCCGCATCCGGCGTTCGACGAGTCGCTGCCGGGCCTCGGCCGGGTCGATGGTGATGTCAGTCATTTCCGGGCTCCTCGTCCCCGTCGCCGAGCAGCGCGGCGACCTCTTCGTCGGTCAAGTCGGCCACCTCTGCCTCGTAGGACCGGCGTTCGTCCTCGACGGCCCGGTCGGCCTCGGACCGCGCCTCGTCGATGAGGCGCGCGAGCTCGCCCATGGAGCCGGCGCTGTAGACGGCCTGCAGATCGACCTCCGCAGCGAAGGTGGAGCGGATCCGGGCCGCCAGCTGCGTGGCCTGGAGCGAATTGCCCCCGAGGTCGAAGAAGTTGTCGAGTACGCCGACCTCGGCCGCCGGCAGCAGGCCGCCGACGATCTGGTCCACGAGCAGACGTTCCGTCTCCGAGCGCGGTTCCACGTACGCGACCTCCCGCTCCGCGCCCGGCGCAGGCACGGTCAGGCGCCGGTGGTCCACCTTGCCGCTGGAGGTCAGCGGCATCGCGTCCAGCCATACGAACTGCGAGGGGATCATGTGCGCGGCGAGCGAAGCCCCCAGGTGGGCGCGCAGCGCCGCGGTGTCGACCGCGCCGTCCGCCACCACATGGGCGACGAGCCGGGCGTCGGCTCCCTGGCCGACGAGTTCGACCACGGTCTGCCTGACGGCCGGATGCGCCCCGAGCACGGCCTCGATCTCGCCGAGCTCGATCCGCAGCCCGCGCATCTTCACCTGCCGGTCCAGGCGGCCGAGGAACACCAGTTCACCGTCCCGGCGCTGCCGTACCAGGTCGCCCGTGCGGTACATGCGCTCGCCCTGCCCGCCGAACGGATTGCGGGGGAAGCGCTCACCCGTCAGCTCGGGGCGGTTGAGGTAACCGCGGGCCAGGCCGGCTCCCGCCAGGTGCAGCTCGCCGGGGACACCGGCGGGCTGCGGGTTGCCGTACTGGTCGAGCACGTACGCCTGGTAGTTGCCGATGGGGCGGCCGATGGGCGGGGACGTGTCGTACTGTCCCTGGCACTCGTGGACGACACAGGTCACGGTGGCCTCGGTCGGGCCGTAGCCGTTGAAGAAGCGTCGGCCGGGCAGGTTCCAGGCGTTCACCAGGGAGCTGGGGAACGCCTCGCCGCCGACGAACACGATGCGCAGTGAGGCGAACTGGTCGGCGGGCAGCAGCGCCATGACGGCCGGAGCCATGTCCATGACGGTGATCCCGTAGCGCTGAATGAACGCGCCGACCCGGTCCGGGGCCAGCAGGGTCTCGCGGGAGGCCATGCAGAGAGTACCGCCGGACACGAGCGTCGCGAAGATCTCGAACACGGACACGTCGAAGGTGGGGTTGGCGAACTGAAGCATCCGGTCGTCGGGGCCGAGCGAGAACAGCCGGGTGATCTGGGTGACGAAGTTGACGGCCGCGGCGTGTTCCACCACGACGCCCTTGGGGCTGCCGGTGGATCCGGACGTGTAGATGACGTACGCGGCGTCGGACGGGCCGTGCGTCGGGGCGGCCTGCGCCGGGGTCTGCCCGCGGCCGTCCGTCAACGGCGCCAGCACCGGCAGTTCCGGAGGCAGTCCGAGGTCGTGGCCGGGCGCGGCGATCACAGCCGTCGCACCGGTGTCGGCGAGCAGCGCGGCCCGCCGGCCGGGCGGGTCGTTCGGGTCCAGCGGCAGATAGGCGGCGCCGGCGCGAAGGATGCCGAGCAGGGCCACCACCAGGGCGGGCGAACGGTCCAGGCAGACGGCCACGATCCGCCCGGGACCACCGAGGCCGCCCAGCCGGGCGGCGAGAGCGGCCGCCTGCGCGTCGAGCTGTCCGTACGTGAGGGCGGAGCCGTCCATCACCACCGCCGGGTGGTCGGGCTGGGCCGCCGCCCGACGTGCCACCAGCGCGTCCAGTGTGGTGTCCGCGGGGAACTCGCGCGCAGTCGCGTTGAACTCACCGACCAGCAGGCGGTGTTCCTCGTCGGTCAGGATCGGCAGCTCGCGGACGAGGCCGTCGCGGCCCGTGAGCACCGCGCGCAGCAGGGTTTCGAAGTGACCGAACATGCGGTCGATGCGGTCGCCGTCCCACAGCTCGGTGGAGTAGTCCGCCCAGAGGTGGTAGCCGGACGGACGCTCCTCCACGTTGAACGCGAGATCGAAGCGGGAGGTACCGGAGTCGACCGGCAGTTCCTCGACCTCCAGGCCGGGAAGCCGGAACCCCGCACCCGTCGCGCTCTGCAACGCGAACGACACCTGGAACAGCGGGTTGCGGGAGCGGTCGCGCTCCGGGCGCAGCTCCTCCACGAGCCGCTCGAACGGCACGTGCTGGTGCTCCTCGGCGCCGAGCACCCACTCCTTCACGTGGGACAGCACCTCGACGAAGGTCATGTCCCCCCGCACCGGAGTCCGCATCACCAGCATGTTCGCGAACATGCCGATCAACGGCTCGACCTCGCTGCGGGTGCGTCCCGCGAACGGGGCGGCGACCACCACGTCCTCCTGCGCGGTGTAGCGGTGCATCAGGATCTGGAAGGCCGCCAGCGCGGTCATGAACAGGGTGGCGCCCTGCTCGCGCGACAGCCGCTCCAGGGCGGGCACCAGCTCCGGGTCGAGCCGGTACTCACGCCGCTCGCCGGCGTACGGGGGATGGTCCGGCCGGGGGCGGTCCGTCGGCAGTTCCAGTGTGGGGAGGTCCGCCAGCCTGGCACTCCACCAGTCGAGCTGCCGGGCCGCGGCGGCGCCGCCCGTCCACGCGTGCTGCCAGAGCGCGAAGTCGCCGTACTGCACAGGAAGCGGATCCAGCTCTGGCGTCCCACCCGCCCTGAAGGTCCCGTACAGCTCGGACAGTTCGCCGCTCAGCACACCCAGCGACCATCCGTCCAAGGCGATGTGATGACCGGTCAGCAACAGCAGGTGTTCGTCCTGCGCGCACCGCAGCAGCGCGGCGCGGATCAGCGGATCGGTCTCGAGGTCGAACGGCGCGGCGGCCTCGGTGCGGGCCAACCGCTCGGCCTCCCGCACCCGGGCGGCGTGGGAGAGGCGGCCGAGGTCGCGTACGGGCAGCGGGAGCTCGGCCGGAGCGCGCACGATCTGGACGGGCACGCCGTCCCGCTCGACCAGCCCGGTGCGCAGGATCTCGTGCCGTGCGGCGATCTCGGACAGGGCCCGGCGCAGCGCGGCGACGTCGAGCTCACCGCGCAACCTCAGCAGGAACGGCACGTTGTAGATCGGTTGCCCGGGCGCGAGGCGGTCCAGGAACCACAGCCGCTGCTGCGCGAAGGAGGCCGGGAGCTCGGCCAGAGCCGGATCGCGCCGCGGGATGCGGTCGCCCGCGCCGCCGCCGCGCCGGGCGGCCAGCCGCCCGGCCAGGGCCGCCCGCTGCTCGGCGGTGAGCCGCTCCCGCAGTCCGGTGGATTCAGACACGACTGGTCTCCTGACGCTCGTTGTTCTCCATGACCTGCCACCGGTAGCCGCCGGTCCCGAACCTGGCCTGTCGTGGCACGGCGCTTTCCGCCGGTACGTCGCGCAGCGAGCGGTGGAACACGTTGCCCTTGTAGAGCTCGACCTCGACGGTCCCGGTCGCCGGGGCGACCAGCGCATCGATCTCCTCCCGGGCGGCCACCGCCCCGTCCGAGAACCACCGCCCCCCGTAGAGGTCCGCGCCGAGCGCAGCGGACAGGGCCTGTACCCGGCGGGCGTGTTCGATGGGCAGGGTCGCCTGGTAGAGCCGCTGGGTGCAGCGGCTGAGCAGGTCCAGGCCGGGAGCCTCGTACACGCCCCGGCACTTGGTGCCGTTGAGCCGGTTCTCCAGGACGTCGAGGAAGCCGAGCGCATTGCGGCCGCCCGTCTCGTTCGCCCGCAGCATCACCTCCAGCGCACCGGCCCGGGCACCGTTGACGGCGACCGGCCGGCCGCCGCGCAGCCCGAGGGCGAAGCGCTCCGGTGTCTGCGGGGCGTCCTGCGCCGCCACGCTCAGCACCCGGTGCACCCCGCCGTCGGCCGTCAGACTCTCCAGCTCCGGGCCCTCGTGCGAGAACCCGCCCAGGTTGCCGTCGAGCGACCGGGTCGCCTCGTCGCCCTCCAGGGACAGGCCGTGGGCGGCCGCGTAGGCGGCCAGTTCGGCGCGGCCCGCGAACGTCTCGCCGCACCGCGAGTCCGTCCACGGCGTGAAGACGTGCATCCCCGGCCGCAACGCGGCGACGTACGCGGAGAACCGCCGCTGGTCGTTGCCGCCGTGCACCGATGCGTGCCCGAAGGACCCGATCCCGCGCTCCACCATGAGCGCCGACAGCTCGCTGACCAGGACGGCCCGGGAGGCGCCGGTGGTGTTCCAGTAACCGTCGTCGTAGCGCGCCCCGCAGCGCACGACGTCCAGGCAGAACTCCGCCATCCGCCGGCGCAGGTCCACCACCTCGGTGGACACGCCCGCCCGGCCGAGCTCCCCGGCGATCCGCTCCAGGTCGGCGCGGGGCCGCTGCCCGATGTCCGCGAGGAACCCGTGCACCTCGACACCTTGCTCGGCCAGCCAGACCGCCACGGCACGCGACGGCAGACCCTCGGACACGCTGAATCCGACGCGCTCGCCGGACATGCTGAGTGTGCTCATGAAACGCTGCTCCTGTGGGCGGCGCCGACGCGTACCCGCGCGAGGCGCTCGTAGAACGGCTGGTGGTGGTCCCGGTAGCGGGCGAGGGTCGCGTTGTTGTCGACCGTGTCGGCGTACGTGTTTCCACTGGGCCGAAACGATCCGCTGGAGCTGACGTCCCGGTGCCAGTGCTCGGTGCGCTGCCACTCCCCCCGCGTACCCGGCGACCAGTTCAGGGCCTCCGGCAGATAGGGCAGCCCGACCACCTCGCAGTACGCCGCGACCACGCGCGCGGGGTCGGCGAGCAGGTCGGCCGCGTCGATGACCGCCGGCAGGGAGCCGGTGGCGGTGTGCACCCGGTCGAAGATCCCGGCCTGCAGCTCGTAACCGACCTCTTCGAGGCTCATCCCCGGGTTCATCGCGTAGTGGGAGGCGAGCGCCGCCGCCGGGTCCCGCACGATGAAGGTGTGCGTGATCTCCCGGACCACTCGGTCGTCGAAGTACGGCAGGTACGCGTACTCGGTGGTGTCCTTGAAGAACACCGTGCGGTGCGCACCGAGGGCCAGGACGCGGTCGAAGAGGTCGGCCGGGGTGTACACCCGCACCCCGTCGACATCGAAGTGCCCGACGCTGAGGAGGTTGGACACCGGCTCGTGCAGGACGTACAGGTCCTCGCGCTCCATCATCATGCGGGTGAACGCGGTCGACAGCGACCGGGGAGGTCCCCAGAGCGCGATCACGGCAGGCTGGGCGGACGTACGGTTCACTGTGACCACTCCGTCGGTTCGCGATCCCATCGGTGCTGTTTCAGCTCGGCCGTGAGCTCCGCCGACAGGGGCTTCCCGTCGCTGACGGCCAGGTTGGTGCGGACGTGCTCGCGCGAGCGCATGCCGGGGATGACGGTGCTGACCGCCGGATTGTCGAGGATGAAGCGGAGCGCCATCTCGGGCAGGCTCGTCCCGGGCGGGGTGAGCTCCTTCAGCCGGTCGGCGCGCTCGACGGCCGGAATGAGGTTCTCCGGCACGAAGTAGCTGTTGCGCCAGTCGCCTTCGGGCCAGCTGCTCTCGGCGGTGAGCGTGCCCGTCAGGGTGCCCTCGTCGAAGGGGACCCGCGCGATGACGCCCACGTCGTACTTCGCGCAGGCCGCGAAGAGCTCGTCCTCGGGCGCCTGGTCGAAAATGTTGTAGATCACCTGCACGCTGTCGACGAGCCCGGTCTCCAGCGCCCGCAGCACGTTCCACGGCTCCCAGCGGTTGACGCTGATCCCGACACCGCGGACCAGACCCTGCTCCTTCATCCAGGCGACGTCCCGCTCCCATGCGGGATCGTGGGACCAGGAGTCTTCCCACACGTGGAACTGCATGAGGTCGATCCGGTCGACGCCGAGGTTGCGCAGGCTCTCCTCGGTGTACGCGCGCACGTGCTCGGTGGGGAACACATCGGCCAGCCTCGACGCGCGGGTCGACGGCCAGGCCCGGTCCTTGGGCGGGATCTTCGTCGCCACGGCCAGCTCGTGGCCCGGATTGGCCCGCAGCAGCTCGCCGAGCATCCGCTCGCTGTGGCCGCGGCCGTAGATCCACGCCGTGTCGAAGAACGTGCAGCCGCCGTCGACGGCCGACTGCAGGCTCGCCATGCCCTGCTCGTCGTCGGCGCCGGTCCAGCCGCCCTCGCCGCCGGCGACGCCCCACATGCCGTACCCGACCTCGCTGACTTCGAGGCCGAGCCGGCCCATCCGTCGGTACCGCATCAGTGCACCCCCACCGTTCCGTCGACGACCGGCACCGGCAGGCCCGGCCGTGTTCCCTGCATTCCGTGCACGCGCTCGATGCATCCCGCGGCGCAGCGCTGGACGACCGCCGCGTGATCCCTGTGCGTGATCCCCGCCTCCGCGGCCAGCCGGTCGGCTCGCTCGGTGGTGAACCGCTTCGTCGGATCGCCGAACACCTGGGCCAGGGCGTCCCCGTGCGCCTCCTCCGGGTCCGGCAGCATCGCCCGCAGCCGGAGCGCGTGGTCCCCGCTGCTGCCGAGCGCCCGCCAGAACTCCTCGTACGAGACCTGCGCGACAGGCGACCACTGGCCGAGGGCCCGGAACAGTTCGTCCAGCCCGAAACCCCCCGGACGCAAGGGGTGGTACGTCTCGCCGACGCGTCCCCCGACCACTGCCGCGACGATCAGCCGCGCGATGTGGTCGACCGGGGTGTAGTCCACCGAGACCGAGGTCCGCGGGTGCATGCCGAGGTCGACCGCTGCGCACAGCAGCCCGTCGACCAGCCCGCGTTCGCTCGGCACACCGGTGTCCGAGTGCGGCCCGACCTCGCCGAGCCGGTAGACGGACGAGTCCACCCCGCGCTCGCGTGCGCGCAGGACCAGCCGCTCGGCGACCCACTTCGACTGCGCGTAGCCGTCGGTGGGGACGGCACTCTCCAGCGGCCCGGTGTGCTCGGTCACCGGCATGCCGGCCAGGGCCCCGGCGGGGAAGATCCCCAGTGTGGACACGTGGTGGACGTGCTTGCGGCGCCCGGTGGCGGCCAACCCCAGGATCTCGGCGGTGCCCGACACGTTCGCCGGACGATGGGAGTCGTAACCCAGCAGCAGGTTCACCATGGCCCCGCTGTGCACCACCGTGGCGACCGACGCCGCGAGGTCGGCGTACTCGCCCGGGGAGAGGCCCAGGCGCGGTGCGGACAGGTCGCCCACGAGCGGAACGACCCGTTCGAGCGAGACCGACTCCAGTAGCCCGTACCGGGTCAGCGACTGGGTGATCCGCTCCATGGCGCTGTCGGGGTGCTCGGCGCGGATCAGACAGACCACCCGCTCGCGGGTCCGGGTCAGCAGCTCGTGCAGCAGGTGGGCGCCGATGAAGCCGGTGGCCCCGGTCAGCAGCACGGAACCGGGCGCCCAGGCCGTACCCGGGGCGCGTCTGATGTCCTCGGTCGGCTCAGCGTCCGCCAGCAACTGCCCGACCACCGCCTTCCCGGCCTCGGCCGGCTTGCCGCCGGCCAGCGCCGCCTGCGCCCGGACCGTCGGATGCGCGACGATCTCGCGAACCGAGAGGGTGCGTCCCATGACGGTGCGCAAGGCCGCGGCCAGCCGCTGCGCCGTGAGCGAGTCCCCGCCCAGGTCGAAGAAGCTGGTGGTGGTGCCGATCGCCGTGCTGCCGAGGAGTCCGGCCCAGATGCCGTGGATCCGCCGCTCCAGGTCGTTCGCTGGTGCCGCGTCCGTGCCCGCGCGGGAGAGCTCCGACTCGGCCAGCCCCACGAGGGCCCGCCGGTCGGTCTTGCCGTTCGGCGTCAGGGGGAACTCCGGCAGCGCGATGATCTCCTTGGGCACCGACACGGCGGGCAGCAGCGCGGCCAGGTGCTCGTGCAGCCGCCGCGTGTCCGTGGCGCCGGTAGCGGTACCGGTACCGGTAAGGGCGCTGGACCCGGTCCCGAGGACGAACGCGACGAGTCGCTGCCGGTCCGGCGGCCCCGCGATCACCGCCTTGGCGTCGCGCACCTCGGGGTGCTGGGTGAGAGCCGCCTCGACCTCGGTGAGTTCGATGCGGATCCCGCCCAGCTTGACCTGGTTGTCGCGGCGGCCGATGAAGTGGAGCAGGCCGTTCTCGTCGGTCCGGCCGAGGTCGCCCGTCTTGTACAGCAGCGGCCCGGGGATGCCGGGGAGGGGGTTGCGGACGAACGCCGCTGCGGTCTTCTCCGGATCACCCAGGTAGCCCCGCCCCATGCAGTCGCCACCGATGTGGATCTCGCCCACCGTGCCGGCCGGGACCGGTCGCAGTTCCCCGTCGAGGACGACGGCCGCGGTGTTGTCGATCGCCCGGCCCAGCGGGATCGGATCCTCGTCGCCGACTTCGTGGAACACGGAGCCGATGGAGCACTCCGTGGGACCGTAGGTATTGGTGATGTGGACGCCGGGCATCAGACGGCGGAAGTGCTGAACGGCCTTGGGGGAGATCTCCTCACCGCCGATCAGGATCCGCCGCAGGGAGCCCAGTTCGGCCCGTAGCCGCGGATCCGCGTCGACCAGCGCGACCAGGGTGTTGAAGATCGACGGCACGAAGTCCGTCATGGTCACACCGTGCCTGGCGATCACCCGTACGGTCTCGGCGAGATCGAGGATGCCGTCGCGGACGGGTATGACGACCTTGGACCCGGTGGTCAGGGGCCACAGCAACTGCCAGAGGGAAGAGTCGAAGACGTGCCTGCTGTTCTGCAGGACCACTCCACCGTCCGCCTCGAACCGGCGGGTCATCGTCAGGAACCGGTTCAGCAGGCCCAGGTGGGCGTTGAGCGCGCACTTGGGAACCCCTGTCGAGCCCGAGGTGAAGAAGCCGTAGACGAGGTCCTCGCTGGTGGGGCGCGGTACGTCCGGTGCCGTGGCTCCGGTCCGCAGGCGTCCCGTGTCGACCGGGACCACCGGCCTGCCGAGATCGGCCGAAGGCCCGGCGCGGCCGACGAGGGCGGGCGAGCAGAGGACCACCTTGGGGTCGAGCTGGCGCAGTACCGCATCGAGCCGTGAGGCGGGCCAGGATTCGTCCAGCGGGACGAACGGGGCGGCCAGCTTCATCAGCGCGATCGCGGACACCAGCAAGGCCGGACCGGAGCCCACCAGCATCGGGGTCAGGTCGCCGTGGCCGACACCGGCCGCGGCGAGCTGCGCGGCGAGGTCGTTGGCCTTTCCGTTCAGCTCCTGGTACGTGAGCCGTTCGTCGCCGTACTCGACCGCGATGGCGTCGGGCGCCTCGGAAGCGCGCTCGTGGAACAGTTCGAGGATCGTCGTGTCGGTGCGGTAGGGAACTCGGGTGAATTCCGCCGCCGAGCAAGGGGAATGGGGTTCTTCCAACCCGTTCGGTCGCACACTTCTCCCATCAGGTGACATCAGAGTGGTGGCACGGGGGACGCAGGCGTTCAGGCCTTCTGGGCCATGGCCGGCGGTTCGGATTCGACGGCCGTCAGGGTCCGGCGGCCCACCAACCCGGCCGCAAGCGCCGCGAGGACGGCGCCGGTGACCAGGGCGAACGACATGGACACCGAATCCGAGGCGATGACTCCGGCGAGCGAGGCACCGCCGGCGGCACCCAGGGACTCGGACGTGCTGAGCCATGCCCACGCCTCGGTCGCCCGGTTCTTCGGGACGACCATGTCGAGCAGCTCGTAGATGACGACGTTCGTCACTCCCCAGGCCAGGCCCGCCAGCAGCAGCAGGGCGGCCACCACGGCCAGGGGAGGAGCCGCGATCAGGGGCACTGAGCTGAGCAGCAGGGCGGTGAGCCCGCCCACGTACCGCAGATCGGCGGGGAACCGCTCGGCGAGCCTCGGCGACAAGATGCTGCCGACCACGCCTCCGACGCCCAGGGCGCCGAGCACGAGGCCCACGGCCCAGCTGCTGTCGCGCGAGGCCGCGAGCGCGGTCGCGGCGATGTCCACCGCACCGAGCGCCACGCCGGCCCCGATACCGCCGACCGTGAGGGTACGCAGACCTGGGAACCGGATCGCCGCGCCGCGCGCCGTGTCTGCACCGGCCGAAGCCTCCTCGGCCAGGGCCGCGCCCTCGCCGTCCGTCGGCCCCACGGGTGCACCGGCCCCGCCCTCCTCGGGCCGAGTGGCGTCCCGCGCCGGGCGCAGGAGCAGCAGCATGCCGATCGTGGTGAAGACCGCGGCGGTCGCCAGGCCCGCCGCCGGGTCGACGAGGGTGGCCAGCAGGCCCGCTGCGGGAGCACCCCCGATCTGCGCGAGGTCACCCAGCAGCGCGGTGAGGGCGTACGCCCGCGGCAGCTCCTCGGCCGGCACCACGTCCGACCACCGGCCGCGGGCATAGCCGATGAGTGGCGGGGTCGAACCGCTGATCACCGCGGCCAGGACCACGTAGACGGTACCGGGGGCCCCGGAGCGTCCGGCGAGGATCATCACGCACAGCGCTGCGACATGGACCACGGTCAGCGCCGGGAAGGTGCGCCGCGGGCCATAGCGGTCCACCAGCCGGCTCCGCGGCACGCCCAGGAAGGCCGCCGCCAGACCGTAGGCAGCCGCTGCCATACCGGCGGTGGAGAACGAGCCGGTCGCGTCGACCACCTGCAGGACGATGGCCAGCGCGATCACCGCCACGGCCGTCCAGGCACTGGCACAGGCCAGCGCCAGGCGCTGCGCCGCACGACCCCTGGGCAACAGGCTCCAGGTGAGGGTGTTACTCATGCGAGTGGTTCTCCATTTCCGCGAGCAGCCGTTCCAGCTCAAGGTCGTCGACCGCAGCCAGCAGTTCGGTGTCGATCAGTGCGCAGAAGTCGGCCAGGTCCGCCGTGGACAGCAGCTGGCGCAGGGACAGTTCGACGCCGAACTCCTGCCGTACGAGCGCGAGCATCCGCGTCGCGTTGAGCGAGTCCCCGCCGAGCGCCACGTACTGGTCGTGCCGCCCGACGGAGCCCAGGCCGAGAACCCGCGCCCACAGGCCGGCGACGGCCTCCTCGGTCTCCGTACGGGGCGCTTCCGCGGCCGCCGCCGCGGGGTCCGGCCCGGGAGCGGACTCCTCCGCGGGGTCGGGCAGGGCGTCCCGGTCGAGCTTGCCGTTGGCCGTGAGCGGCAGCCCCTCGATCAGGACGATGCGGGCGGGACGCAGCTGCTCCGGCAGCCGGTCGGCCGCGTACGCCGCCAGTACGTCGATCAGCGCGGCCGGTGCTGCGGCCGCCCGGGCCACCGGCCGGGGCACATTGGCCAGACACGCCAGAGGTTCCCCCGCACCGGGGTTGGCAGGCAGGACGCCGGAGGAGGGGAAGACGTCGGCCCATAGCGGTGCGCCGACGACCGCGTCGAACGAGCCGTCCCGATATCCGGCGCGCCAGCTCACGGCGACGGTGCGCCCGTGGTCCGAGGCGAGCCGGACCAGCATCGCGGGCGTGAGGGCCGCGGCAGGCGGCTCGCTCGCGATGGCCGCTGCGGTGTCCACGCCCCGCGCCGGACCGTCGTCGGCCAGCAGCGCCGCGGCAGCCCGGACCAGCGGGCCCACCGTCGCGTGCGGCACCCGTGTGAGCCGCACCGGGCCCTGCTGCCGCAGGAGTTCCGCGAGCCGCTCGGCGCTCGGCGCGAGCTCGGCGGACGCGTACGGCTCCGCATCCCCGCCGAGCCCCTCATCGCCGGCGGCAGGACCGCCGTGCCCCGAGGGCAGGAGAACGTCGTACCGGAAGCGTGTCAGCTCGTTGTCCACCGGCACCGTCTTCGGGGCGATCCGGGGCGATCCCAGGCCCGCCTCGGCGGCGAACCGATCGAACCAGGCGGGTGCGAGCAGCAGTTCGCGCTCCGCGTCCCGGGCCTCCAGCGTCATCGCGCGCTGCCGGTCCGGGCCGGCGCCGGGCAGCCGTGCCGCGGCGACCCCCGCATGGAAGGCGTCCGCCAGCCCGAGGTGGCGTACGTCTCCGACGAACAGGTGCCCGCCGGGCTCCAGCAGGCGCAACGCACCCCGGAGCACCGCGTCGAGGTGGTCCTGGCCGGGGAAGTACTGGGCGACCGAGTTGATCACCACACAGTCGAAGGACTCTCCGGCGACCGCACCGAGGTCCGTGGCCTCGGCGTGGTGCACCGACACCCCGGCCAGCGGCCGCTCGTCGAGTCGCCTGCGCAGCAGTTCCACCGTGGTGGCCGAGATGTCCGTTCCGGCGTAGCGCTCGCAGTCGGGGGCGAGCCGCCACAGCAGCAGGCCGCTGCCGACACCGATCTCCAGGATCCGGCGCGGGCGCAACGCGCGGATGCGGTCCACGGTCTCGTCGATCCAGGCCCGCATGTCCTGCGCGGGCAGCGGCTGCCCGTCGTAGCTGCTGGCCCACCCGCGGATGTCGAACTCGGCGTCCTCGGAATCCGGACCCGCGTGGGCCGCCTCGAAGACGGCGCGCCACTGCTCGACGGCAGCGTCCGGGCCGCTGCCCTCAGCCGGGCCGTCGTCCCCGGCCGGCCCGTCCTCCTCGCTCCGTCGCTCCGGTACCACGTAGGCGACCAGCCGTATCCGCCCGTGCCCGTCGGGCCGGGCGACGACGGCGGCGGCGTCGACGGCGGAATGGGCGGCGAGGGTCGCGGCGGACTCGCCGGGCTCGACCCGGATCCCACGGATCTTGACCTGGTCGTCGACCCGGCCCAGGAACTCCAGTCGCCCGTCGGACATGCGCCGCACCAGGTCACCGGTGCGGTAGACCCGGCCGTCCGGACGGAAGGGGTCGTCCAGGAAGCGTTCGGCCGTCAGCCCGGGGCGGTCCCAGTAGCCGCGGGCCACCCCGGGGCCGCCGATCCACAGCTCTCCCTCGTCCCCGTCCGCAACCTCGGAGCCGTCCCGCACGACGTACACCCGGGCTTCGCCGACCGGGCGGCCGATGTTCGGACGGTCGCCTGACGGACCCGGTACGAGAGGTTCCGCGGTGACGTACACCGTGCCCTCGGTCGGGCCGTACAGATTGAAGAACCTGGTCGTGGCCACGGCTCGCAGTTCGTCCCAGAGGACTTGACCGGTGGCCTCGCCCGCCACTACGACGAGCCGCGGAGCGTATCCCGTCCCGTCGAACAGGCCGAGGGAGACCATCACCGACAGCTGGGAGGGGGTCACGTCGATGACGTCGATGCGGTGCTCGCGCAGGTACCGGACCAGGGCCGCCGAGTCGCGCCGGGTCTCGTCGTCCACGATGTGGAGCGTGTCGCCCCGCAGCATCCACGACATCTGGTTGACCGACGCGTCGAAGCCGAAGGAGGCCGTGACGGCGACGCGGGCGGGGCGTTCGCCGAGGGCCGTGTGCAGCACGTGGGTGTTGGCCTGCAGGAGGTGGGCGAGCGAGCCGCGCTCGATCTGCACGCCCTTGGGGGCGCCGGTGGACCCGGAGGTGTACATGATGTAGGCGAGCCGACTGGGATCGACCGCCGGGCGCGGGCCGAGGGCTGGGCCGCCGCGGGGCCCGCCGTGCGGGGCGGCGGTGTCGAACACCACCGTGGGGCAGGGCACTTCCAGTCGGTGCGCGCAGTGCGCCGCGGTCAGCATGGCGTCGGGCCGGCAGTCGTCGGCCAAGGCCTGTAGCCGCGCCGTGGGATGCGCGGGATCGAGCGGTACGTAGGCCCCGCCCGCCTTCCATACCGCGAGCACGGCGGCGACATGGCCGGCCCCGCGGGTCATGCACAGGGCCACGCGCGACTCGGCCCGTACCCCGGCCGCAGTGAGCCGCTCGGCCAACTCACTGCTGACAGAATCGAGTTGGGCGAAGGTCAGGGCTCCGTCGGGGCCGGAGACGGCCAGGCGGTCCGGTGCCTGCCGGACCTGCCGCTCGAACCGCGTGAGCACGTCGTCGGACAACTGAATCACTCCAGCATGTGTGGTGCGGACGGTGGGACCGTTCCGGATGGGTACGGATGGGTACGGGGAAGGAGCACCGAGAGGCGAGGGCGTGGCGCCGTCAGAGCGAGTCCGGGTCCGGCCCGGCGACAGCCCGGAGAATGGCCGACACCCCGTCGGCCCCCGACAACGCACAGCGGACCGGGGGCCGTCCGGAAGCCACCGCCCACGCCATCTCCTCGTAGACCGCGCGCCTCAGTTCCCGGGTGGACAGGTTCGGATGGTCGTCGACCGTGCCCGAGACGTCGGTGGTCACCGCCCCGTCGGCGATCAGGAGCCGCAGATCCGTGCCAAGGATCTCCAGCCGCTCGGTACGGACCGTGGACTCCGACGTCACTACGAAGCTCAGTACGGCCCCGCCGCGGAACTCCACGATCCCCGCGACCCGGGAATCGATCCCGGGACCGTGCCGGCGCCGCCCGCCGGTCTGGATCCACTGTGGTTCGCCCAGCAACTGGCAGGCCAGGTCGAGGTAGTCCACGCTCAGCCGGGCGATGACCCCGTCGAACCAGGCCGCCGGACCGCGGTCCCGGTCCGGACGGTGGAAGTAGGAACTGGGCCGGAACCGGGAGACCTCCAGCACGGCCGAGGCCCCGGCCCCCCAGTCCAGGCCCAGCATGGTCTCGGGAATGCGCAGGCGCTCCTGCAGCATCACGCCGACCGGAAGGCCGCACTGACGGCCCAGCTGGACGATGCGGTCGAGTTCGGCCGGGGACGCGGCATGGGGACGCTCCAGCAGCACGGCCTTGCCCGCCCGCAACGCCTCCTCGGCCAGCCCCGCCCGGCTGCCGGGCGGAACGCACAGCGCGACGAGGTGCACGGCCGGATCCGTGAGCACTCGTGCCCAGTCGGTGCCCCGGGGCAGCGCACCGGTGTTCACGGAGGCGTCGGCCTCCAGGACCGTCCGGACCTCCGCAAACGGCGCACCCACCAGGGCCTCCGCATGCTGCCGGCCCGCGACGCCGAAGCCGATGACGGCCACGCCGACGCACTCCACGGCGTCCGCCCGCCCAACGGCGCGCAGCCGGCGCCGGGACCGGCCGGCGTCACCGATGCTGCGCAGCGACATCGCGTACCTCCGCGGCGAAGGAGAAGGGAGCCGGTGCCGGCCTGCCGACCGGCAGCGCGTCGGGCGCGGCGTGCAGCACGGCGTCGAACACGGAGGCCGCGACCTGCGCGGCCTGGGCCCGGATCTCGGGCACGGCCGTCGATTCGAAGAGGTTGCCGCGCCGGAGCGCTCCGAGCGCCCAGAGCGGGATCCGCGGGCCCGCTGTCAGGAGCCTGCCGTCAGCAGCGGTGTCGAGCCCGATTCCGCTGGGGCCGGGGCGGCCGGTGCCGCGCGCGAGGAGGCCGCCGACCAGGGGCGTAGTGCCGGTTCCCGGGCCGGTGCAGTTCACCACGGCCTGCACCCTCAGGGTCCGGCCGTCGCTCAGCCCGACTTCCACCGCGCCGTCGGTCTCCGCCGCCGTCACCACCTCGGCCCGTCCCGTCTCCAGCAGCCCGCGTGCCTTCAGTCCGTCGAGGGCGGTCGCGGTGGCCGGGGCGAGTCGATGCCGGTGCGTCTCCCACACCCGCAGGTCCCGGCGCAGGAACCGGTCCCGGTCGGCGGCGGGCAGCCGCTGCCACAGCAGGGGGGTGACCGGCCGCAGGCTGTCCATCCCCGTCCGCCAGTCGCCGTACAGCCGTCGGCATCCGGCGATGTGCCGCAGGACCGCCCTGCGTATCTCGTCGAATCCGCTCAGACCGTCGAGGTCGGGCGGTCCCACCGCCGGTGCGGGCGCCGCGCCGTGACGGTCCGGTACGAGCCCGGACCGCGACACCGCGTGCACGACCCGGCCGGGGGCGGCCAGCGTGAGCGCCGCGTCCGCCATGGTCAGCCCGGTGCCCACGAGCAGCAGATCACCATCCCGCGGCAGCCCGGCCAGGGCGCCCGGTGCCCACGGGTCCGCGATGAGGCGCCCGGATCCGCGGAGCGCCTCGGGTGCCCACGCACAGCCGCCCGGGGCCGCGCCCACTGCCAGGACCACGGCGTCGGCGGACAGCGACCAGCCCGCGCCCAGCTCCACCAGCAGTCCCCCGTCCACCCGCCGCAGCCCGGTCGCGTGCTCCCGTACGAACCTCAACCGGCCGAACCGCGCCTGCACCGCGGCATCCGACAGCACCCGTGCCAGGTAGCGGCCGTACACCGTGCGCGGAACGTAGGACTGAGCGTCGTACGCGCCGGGCATCTCGCGGTCGAGCCAGCCGGTGAAGTGTCCGGGCAGGTCGGGGAAGGCGCTCATCCGGCCCGCGGGCACGTTCAACAGGTGGCGCGCGTCGGACGTGGAGTAGGCGCGGCCCGGGCCGGCCACCTCGGCGGAGTCGACCAACAGGACCTCGCACCGCACGGCACGCAGATCGGCGGTCCGCAGTAGCTGGACCGCGGTCAGCGTGCCCGCGGCACCGGCTCCCACCACCGCGATCGTGCGGGGCGACGCACTCGTGGGCATGGCGGACCTCCTTCTGTACGCAGGGGAGAGGGGAAAGGGCAGCACGAACGGAAACGGCGGCCGGTCAAGCCGGTCAAGCCGGCACGGCGGTGGGCACGGCAGCCCCGGCCCCGGCCATCCCGGCGGCGAGGGTGTCGCCGGAGTGCTCGTCCAGCAGCAGGAAGGCACCGGTGGCGCGCACCCGCTCGTACGGGTCGAGCGGCAGCGGCTCCAGGGTCCGTACGGTCACCCCCGCGAGCGAGTTCATGACGACCTGGGCACCGGCCGGCACCCAGGAGCCGGTCGCCAGGTCGAGCTGCCCCGTCACCTCGGGGACGATCGCCCGCGTGACCCGGCAGCCGTGCCGCACCAGCACGCGGGAGCCCGCGATCAGCGGCTGCTCGGCGAACCAGCACACGACCCCGGCGAACTCCCGGGTGGGCGGCGCGGCCGTACCCGCCGAGGCGATCAGATCGCCGCGCGCGACATCGAGCTGCTCGGACAGCCGCAGCGACACCGAGCGCCCCGCGGCGGCCTCGGCCACCTCCCGCCCGTCGTAGTCGATCCCCGCGATCCGGCTGCGCCGCCCCGACGGCAGCACCACGACGCCGTCGCCCGCTCGGAGCACCCCCGACTCCACCCTGCCCGCGTATCCGCGGTACTCGCCGGCCCGCAGCACCGTCTGCACGGGGAACCGCGCCGGCGCCGTGCGGTCGACGGAGGGCTCCGCGGACTCCAGGATCCCCATCAGCGGCACGCCCGCGTACCAGGGCATCGCAGAGGAGGGCGTCACCACGTTGTCCCCGCGCAGCGCCGACACCGGGACGGCCGACGTCCGCCGGTAGCCGAGGGCGGCTGCCAGGGACAGGAACTCCCCTTCCACCGCCCGGTACCGCTCCTCGTCCCAGCCGACCAGGTCCATCTTGTTGACGACGAGCACCACGTGCGGAACCCGTAGCACCGAGGCCACCGCGGCATGCCTGCGCGTCTGCTCGGTGACTCCCGACCGCACGTCGACGAGCAGCAGTGCCACGTCGGCGTTGCTCGCGCCGGTGACCATGTTGCGCGTGTACTCAACGTGTCCGGGACTGTCGATGAGGACGAACGACCGCCGGGGCGTGGCGAAGTAGCGGTACGCGACGTCGATGGTGATGCCCTGTTCGCGTTCCGCGCGCAGCCCGTCGGTGAGCAGCGAGAGGTCCAGGCCGGTCCCGCGGGCGTCACCCGCCGCCTCCAGGGCGGTGAGCTGATCGTCGGGGATGGCCCGGCAGTCGTGGAGCAAGCGGCCGATCAGCGTGGACTTGCCGTCGTCCACCGAGCCGGCCGTGACCACCTTCACCTGCATGTCGGTCATCAGAAGTAACCCTCACGTTTGCGGTCTTCCATGGCGGACTGGCTCACCCGGTCGTCGGCGCGGGTGGCGCCGCGTTCCGTCGTACGGGTCTCCGCGATCTCGGCGACGATCTCGCCGTAGCTCCGGGCGGTGCTCTCCACGGCACCGGTGCAGGTGACGTCCCCGACGGTGCGGAAGCGCACCGTGCGCTCCTCGAGCCGCTCGCCGGCCCGCAGCGTCAGCAGCGGGGATTCGGCCAGCCACATGCCGTCGCGCCGGACCACCCGTCGGCGGTGCGCCAGATAGAGGGAGGGCAGTGCGACGCCCTCGCGTTCGATGTAGCGCCAGACGTCGGACTCGGTCCAGTTGGACAGCGGGAAGATCCGCATGTGCTCACCTGGCAGATGACGCCCGTTGTACAGGTGCCAGAGCTCGGGACGCTGACGGCGCGGATCCCAGCCGCCGAACTCATCGCGCAGGCTGAACACGCGCTCCTTGGCGCGGGCCCGGTCCTCGTCACGGCGTGCCCCGCCGATGAGCGCGTCGAACCGGTGCTCCGCGACGGCGTCCAGCAGCGTGGTGGTCTGGAGCGTGTTGCGCAGGAGGTCGGGGCGCTCCCGCACTCGGCCGGCGTCGATCGAGTCCTGTACGCGCGCCACCACCAGCCGGGCTCCCGCCTGGCGGGCCGCCTCGTCCCGGAAGTCCAGGACCTCGGGGAAGTTGTGCCCGGTGTCGATGTGCAGGAGCGGGAACGGCACGGGCGCCGGCCAAAAGGCTTTGCGCAGCAGGTGGAGCACCACGGCGGAGTCCTTGCCGCCGCTGAACAGCAGGGCCGCTCGCTCGAACTGGCCTGCGGCCTCGCGAAGGATGTGGATCGCTTCGTCCTTCAGGGCCTCGACACGGGGGGAGTACGGCGGGGAGAGCGGCGCAAGTGCCGGGGCCGTCCGGTCGGTCGCGGCGGTCGTCATGCCAGGTCCTTCCTGGGGCTGGAGTGCGGGGAGGGGCGACCTGCGGACGCGACTACCACCAGCCGTTGCTGTCCTTCGCGGCCGCGGTGGGCTCGGGGGTCGCAGATGCGGGAGCGGTCACCACGGTGGCCGTGCCGGTGGCCGGGGCCTCGTCCGCGACAGCGGTGGCGCTCGCGCCGACAAGCAGGAGGCCGGTCAGGCAGGCGGTAGAGACGACGACGTTGAGGCCCTTGGACATGGCTGACTCCCGTGGTGTGGTGGGGGGATTCGCTCGGCGTTGGCGTTCGGACGCCGACTGCTCCGGTGCACCCCATCGTTGTCGTTGGGAACGGCTCCAGCCAGGGTTGTGAGCTGCGCCTCTACGCCATGACGGGTAGCGGACAGGCATATGAGGGGTCTCACAGAGTGAGATCGAACGGGAGGAGTGCGCTCCGCTGAACCACCGGTATCTTGCTGGGAGCGCACGGCCCGCCGCCCGCCCGACGGGTCCCGGTGCGCATGCCGGAGCGAGGGGGACGAGTGTCGCGACGTGAACAGCCGAGAATGGACGGTGCGACGGAGATGTCCGTCGTCCAGGACATGTACCGCCTGATCCACAAGAACCCGGCCTGGCTCGTCGAGGATCTCGCGGCCGCCGCGCAGGTCTCCACGGCCGAGGTCGAAGCGGCCCTGGAATCCCTGGAGCGCACCGGCCTGCTCGCGCCGTCCACCGCGAACCCCGTCGGGTACGCCGCCATCGACCCCGATGCCGCCCTGGGCAGGCTGTTCGCCACCGAGGAACGGCTGGAGCTGCGCCACCGGGAACAGACGGCCAGGACGCGCGAGTCGATCCGCACCGTCGTGAGCGGCTTCATGAAACTACGGGCCGAGGAACGCGAGGTCGTCGAGATCGAGCCGCTGCGCAGCGGCCAGCGGGTCAACGCCTTCCTGGACGACGCGGTCAGCATGGTCCAGTCACACGAGTGCACCATGCACCCCGGCGGGATCCCGCCCGTGGAGCTCATGGACGCCATGCTGCTGCGGGACGCCGAGGTCATGAGCCGCGGCATCAGCGTCCGCACCCTGTACGCGCGGCACATCGCCGACGTGCCCCACATGCGCGACTACCTCGTCGCGACGGCTCAGCTCGGCATGCAGGTGCGCCTCGCCACGGAACTGCCGCTGCGCATGCTGATCTTCGACGACAGTCTCGCGCTCCTGCCGATCGACCCGATGGACACCTCGCAAGGGGCCTTCGCGGTGCGCGGCGTCGAACTGGTCCGCTCTCTCCAGACGTTCTTCGACTTCTGCTGGAACAGCGCGCAGCCGCTGGAGCACTACGCGCACGACGCCCGCCAGGACATCGAGTTCACCGCTCAGGAGCAGCTGATCATCAGGATGCTCGCGGCCGGGGTGAAGGACGAGACGATCGCCCGCCAGCTGGGAGTCTCGACCCGCACGCTGAGCAGGACGGTCTCCGTCCTCCTCGACCGCCTCGGCGCCCGCTCCCGCTTCCAGGCGGCCCTGCGCATCGCGGACCTGGGCCTCCTCGACACACCACCGCCCGCCAGCGCGGCGGCCTCGTAGTGGCCTGCACTGGAACGAGGTGTCTCAAGGCCCTCGTCCGTCTCGCCCCTGCCGAACAGCACAATCCCTTTGGCCAAGCGCCGGTGCCTCGTCAGCGCTCCTTCACGAGCTGACGTCCGTCACGCCCAGCGCGCCCGCACCACGCTCATCGACCACTCCTGGACGGGGCGCGACTCGGCAATTGCGCCAGGGCCCTCTCGCCGGGGTGTCCGAGGCTGTGACGCACGTCGCCCTCGCGTGTGTGGCCGTGGGGCACACAGGAGGGTGCCCGAATGTGATGGGCGTCCACGTACGGCTCCGCCCTGGTGACTTCTACGTTGTGGCGACACCGACGGTCCCCGTCAACGCCCCGGAAGTGGTGCACATGGCCTCCAGCGCAGGCATAAGAACCGAGGGCCGGAAGGAGCATGCCCAGGATGATCAGGGCTCGATGACCAGGCGCTCGATCAGGTCGTCGCGGAGGCTGAACTGATAGCGCAGGTCGACCCTGCCTCCGGGGAAGTTGGGACCGGCCGCCGGCTCGACGACAGCCGTGCCTACATCTTCGCAGCGGGCCCTGCGGCCAGCGACGCCATGCGCAGCCGCTACGCCCACCGGCGACCGCTGCCAGTGGCCCCAAGGGCGGGTAGGTAGGCGGCCCACCGTGACGGGCCGGTCACCCACACCCCGAGCCACCGCACGGGTGCTAGGGCCTGAGGACGATCTTGCCGTGGGTGTGGCGGCGTTCGAGCTCGGTGTAGGCCTCGCGGACTTGCGCCAGCGGGTAGACGTTCGCGATCGGCACCTCGAGGTGTCCGTCGGCGATCAGGCCCGCGAGCTCGGCGAGCACCTTGGCGCCCGGCCCGGCCGCGATCCCCCCGTCGGTCTTCACCCCGTACTTCTCGGCGGCCGCGAAATCGGCGATGGTGTCGATCCGATCGGCCGGGACGCCGAGGGCGAGGGCCAGCTCGACGTACCCGTCGCCGAAGCAGTCGATGAAGGCGTCCACGCCGGTGGGGGCGGCGGCCCTGATGCGGTCCGCGACGCCCTCGCCGTACGCGACCGGGATCACGTCGTGGCCCTTCAGCCACGCGTGGTTGCTCTCGCTCGCCAGGCCGACGACCGTGGCCCCGGTACGGCGCGCGAGCTGGACGGCGAGCGAGCCGACTCCCCCGGCGGCTCCGGAGATGACGACGGTCTCGCCCTCCTTGAGCTGGACGGCGTGTACCGCCCCCCATGCGGTGACACCGACGACGTACAGGCTGCCGGCCACCTCCCACGAGACCTTCTCGGGCTTGGGCGTGAGGTCACCGGCCTCGACCAGAACCAGTTCGGCCTGGGCGGCCCGCTTCTGGCTGAATCCGATCACCTCGTCGCCGGGCGAGAATCCGGCGACCCCACCGCCGGCTTCCTCGATGACCCCGGCGAGGTCACTGCCCTGCCCAGACGGGAACGTCGACGGGAACATGTCCGCCAACGCGCCCGTGCGGATGACCGCCTCACTGGGGTTGATACCGGCCGCTTTCACGCGTACGAGGACCTGCCCCTCCCCGGGCACCGGTCGTTCCACCTCGTCGACCCGCAACACGTCGATCCCGCCGAACTCGTCGTACCTGACCGCCTTGGGCATGATCTCTCTCCTTCGACTCGCTGAAGCCGACGGGGGTGTGGGCTACGCCTGCCGGAGTTCGAGCACGGGAATGGTGCGGATTCCAGCAGTCTTTCGTGCGTACTCGGCAAAGCCGGGGTAACGCCGCGCTTGCTCGGCGTAGATGCGGTCGCGTTCGGCGCCGGTCAGTTCGTGAACGGTCACCCGGTAGGTCGCGGTGCCGCGTTCGATGGTGCCCTCACCGGAGGCAGTCAGATTGCGGTACCAGTCCGGGTCCGCGGGTGCTCCGCCCTTTGACGCGAAGACATAGACGGTGTCCGGCGCGGTGTCGTGCGGGAGGTACATCATCGGGCTGACGTGCTCCTGTCCGCTCTTGCGGCCGCGGTGATGGACGAGGACCAGCGGAGCGCCCTCGAATACCCCGCCGACCCTGCCCTCGTTCGCCCGGAACTCCGCGATGACCTTCGCGTTCCGGTCGACTGCTTCGCTCATGTCGAACTCCCGTCGTTCACGGTCCGGGTGATGCGCCAAAAGGATGATCTGTAGGTGCAGAGCGGACCTGCCTTGGCTAAGCGGCGACGGCCGAGGCCGTGCGCAGCGGTGCGAGCGCGGCGCTCCAGGCAACGACCTGGTCGAGCATCGTCTCCAAGGCAGGCAGGTTGTGCTCACCGGGCTTGAAGACACTGAAATCCTCGAACTCGGTGATCATCGACAATGCGACCTGCTGGCGCACGTCGGCCATCTGGAGCTCGGCGGCGACGGCGCGGAGGTGTTCGACGGCCCGCACGCCGCCGACCCCGCCGTAGGACACGAAGCCGACCGCTTTGTTGTTCCACTCGGCGTAGAGAAAGTCGACGGCGTTCTTGAGCACGCCGGGGATGCCGTGGTTGTACTCGGGTGTCACGATGACGAACCCGTCGAACGAGGCGATCTTGGCGGCCCATTGCCTGGTGTGCTCGTTCTGGTACTGGCCGAGGGAGGGCGGCATCGGCTCGTCGAAGTGTGGCAGGGGGTGGTCGCGGAGGTCGATGAGCTCGAACGTGGCGTCGTCGCGGCGCGAGGCGGTGTCGAGCACCCACTTCGCGACCTGTTCGCCGTTGCGGTGGGGGCGGGTGCTGCCGAGGATGATGCCGATCTTGAGCATGACGGTTGCCTTCTCATCTGCAGCGCTTCGTCGAAAGAGAAGTGCGTTGTCTGATAGATCGCATGCTGTACAGATGATCTGTGCAACAACGAATGGGCGCGTATCATTCCTGGTATGAGCGCCGAGACACCGATCACCTCGGTTGCCGACGGTGTCGACTCGGCGGGGGACTTCGGTCTCTCCCTCCTGGTCCTGATGCGCGCGTACCGCACCGCCGTCGCGTCAGTCCTCGATGACGTCCCGCAGGGTGCCCGCGGCTACCAGACGCTCGCCGTCGTCGTCCGAGGCGACCAGCAGAATCAGCTCGCCCTGGCCACGTACCTAGGGATCGACCGCACGGTGATGACCTACCTGATCGACGACCTCGCCGCGGCCGGCTTGGTCGAGCGCCGGCTCACCCCTGCCGATCGACGTCAGCGCAAGATCGTCGCCACCGCCCGGGGCGTCAGCACCCTCCTGGACCTGCAGCGGCAAGTACGGGAAGCCGAAGACCGGCTCCTTGAGGCGCTCGACGAGAATGAGCGCCGATCGTTCCGGACCCTGCTCGGCCGGATCGCCTGCGACGTCACCCCCGACCCGTGCGACGTCACCGAACCCGGGTCCTGAGCCTTGTTGCGGACGTCTGGGTTCGGGCGTGCGGATGTGTGCTCCGGTTCAGGCGACTGCTTGACAATGAAGTCAATCAGTCGCTTGAGTTCTATCGTGAGGCCAGAGAAGACGGACCTACGCCGCGAGGCCGGTCAGCGAACGCGGGACGATC
Source organism: Streptomyces sp. NPDC026522 (assembly GCF_055567555.1). NCBI lineage: Bacteria > Bacillati > Actinomycetota > Actinomycetes > Kitasatosporales > Streptomycetaceae > Streptomyces > Streptomyces sp. NPDC026522. The sequence continues at coordinate 959,800 of NZ_JBVHQF010000001.1, read as the reverse complement.
TGCTGTCGGCCGCGCTCGAACTGCTCGCACAGCGGGGACAGGAAGGGGTGACCCTCCGCGAGATCACCCAGAACGCGGGAGCCAACGTCGCTGCGGTGAGTTACCACTTCGGATCGCTGAAGGCGTTGTGCGATGTGGCGATCGAGCACGCGCTGGAGCGGTACCTGGACGCGCAGATCCGGGAGCTCGACACTCTGGCGGAGAACGCGACGCTGAGCGAGCTGGCCGAAGCTTTCGCCCGGCCGATGATGAGCGCGCTCGCGGCCGGGGGGCGGGACCTGGCCGTGATACGGACCGTGGCGCGGGTGGGGATCCATCCGCCCGAAGGGTGGGCGAGGCTGGCCGGGAAGTTCGAGCAGGCCCGACGGCAGGCTGTCCGGGTACTGACCGCGAACCTCCCCGATACCGACGAGCGGGAGCTCGTCTTCCGTGTCCGATGCGCGGCCGGAATGCTGAACTGGCTCGCACTGGCACCCATCGGAGCCGAGCTGGCCGCCCAGCCCGCCGACCAGGTGGAGCGGATGCTGATCCCGGTGGTGGCCGGGGCCTTTCAGGGAGCCCGGTAGGCGTTTGATGTGGGCAAATGGGCGGCGGCGGCTCAGCGCCACGATGAATTCAATCACTTGCTTGACAGTCCGGCCAAACGCTGTCCACAATTTCAATCAAGGGTTTGAATGGATTCTCTCAACACGGGAGGGCACCATGAACACCGACGCGGAGGCCGTGGTCCGGGCGGCGTACCGAGCCGCCGAGGGCAGCGTCCTGGACGTACAGGGCTTCATGGACCTGTTCGCCGGGGACGGCGTCTTCAACAACGTCGTAGCCGGCAAGAGCTACCGCGGTGAGCACCTCGGCGACCCGGTCGCCTACATGGGCGCCCTCGCCCCCGACGTGCACCGCGAACTGCACCGGTTCCACGTCATGGGCAACGTCGTCGCCGTCGAGCTGACGATCCAGGGCACCTTCACGGGGCCGTTCGAGACGCCCGCCGGCACCGTCCGGCCGACCGGCGCCCAGCTCAACGTCCCCACGGCCGACTTCTGGTACGTCGAGGACGGCAAGATCAAGGAGTTCAACTGCTACGTAGGCCTCAGCGTCATGCTCGCCCAGCTCGGCGTGCAGCCCGACTTCACCTCCGCCGTCACGGCGTCGACCGCCGCGCGGAGGTGACCCGAACCCCCTCCCCGTAACCCGGCAACCTGCTGCTGGGCAGCGCGCCCGCCCGATCACCAACCTTCCGGGCAGCGCGCGGCCCGCAGACGCAAGGCACCACGAAAGAGGCAGGCCAACCATGCCCACCATCGGCATCATCCTCGGCAGCACCAGGCCCAACCGCGTCGGCGACCAGGTGGCCCGCTGGGTCCTCGACCACGCCTCGCGCCGGACCGACGCCGGCTTCGAGCTGCTCGACCTGCGCGACCACCCCCTTCCCCACCTGGACGAGCCGATGCCGCCCTCCCTCGGCCAGTACCAGAACGAGCACACCCGGCGCTGGGCCGACACGATCGCCGCGTACGACGGATTCGTCATCGTCACCCCCGAGTACAACCACGGCATCCCCGGCGTACTGAAGAACGCCCTCGACTACCTGTACGCCGAATGGAACAACAAGGCCCTCGGCCTGGTCTCCTACGGCGCCGCGGGCGGCGTACGGTCCGCCGAGCACCTGCGCCTGGTCGCCGCCGAACTCCAGATGGCCGACGTACGCCAGCAGGTCGCACTCTCCCTCATCACCGAGTTCGAGAACTTCAGCATCTTCAAACCCGGCGACCACAACCTCCGCGCCCTCGACACCATGCTCGACCAGGTCGTCGCCTGGACCACGGCCCTGGCCCCGCTACGCGCGGCCCCGGTCACGGCAACCTGACCCACTCGGCCGCGCCGGCAGATGGCCCTCCGCCACACCGACCGACCTGCCCACACGAACGGACGCACCATGACCAGATCCCCCGCCGATCTGATGCGAGTCAACCTGCTCGATGTGTTCAACGAACCCGACCCGGACCGTCGGGCCGCGGTCATCGCCGAGAACTACGCCGAAGACGTGGTGTGGCACGAACCGGACCGCATCAACCACGGGCGTACGGAATTCGTGCGCCGCGCCGCAGAGTTCCTTGCCGAGAACCCGGACTGGGTCTTCCGACCCGCCGGCCCCGCTTCGGCCCTCGACGACATCGGCCACCTCGGTTTCCAGTACGGGCCGCCCGGCGGTCAACCACCGATGGTCAGTGGCATGGACATCGCCCGAGTCAGGCACGGCGTCGTCATCGAGCTCTACACGATCGTCACCGAGACCCGTCAGCCGTCGTAGGCGGGACGCAGCCGGGAACCGCTGCGAGCACGCGGCGTGTCCCGCTCCCGCCGCATGCCCTCGGCCTCGTTGCAGTCGGAGTAGTAGCGGCCGTCGATGCCCCCCAGCAGGGGCGAGGTGGCCACGACGATGGCGGTGGCGGCGCCCGGGCCGGCCGTCTTGATGAGTTCGGCCGGGGCGCTGCCGCTGCCACGGCCGCCGTCCGTGTGGCGCTGGAGGCTGGTATGGACGGCGCCACAAAACGCCTGCGTCTGTCCCCGCTCCCTCCACACGATGGTCGACCGCCACCCCGACCTCCCCTACGGCAAGACCCTCCTGTGGGTCGGCGCGAAGACGATCTACGCCCTGCGCGAGCCGGGCGCCGACCCCATCGCCGCTGCTGTGGGCGGCTGGTTTCAGCAGCGACCGTGCCGCAGCACGCCGCAGGTCGGCGGTTCCAACCGGAGTGCCGGGCCCACCATCGCACGACTGCGGCCCTCACCCGATCGCGTGATGCGGAAAGACCCGGCGGGGTGCTGACCTTGGTACAGCCTTGTGGTCAGGGTCGTTCGCGGCGTCCATGAGCAAGCTCGGAGGCGGGCATGAGCAATCGATTCGAGACGGCAACCGCATCTCGCGGACCTAGCGAGCGGATGCACCCCCCGACGACACATCTGATCGTCCTGCCGGGCGGAGGCTATGCCTCGCATGCCCCACATGAGGCGGAGCCGATCGTTGCGTGGCTCTCCACACTGGGCCTGTCGGCAAGCGTCTTCCGCTACCCCCTCCACGTGCGGCATCCCGAGCCCCTCCTGGCGCTGCGGGCCGAGATCCGCCACAGGCGCGAACAGGGGGCGGACCGCATCGGGCTGGTCGGCTTCTCGGCCGGCGGGCACCTCGCGGGCCTGGCCGCACTCACACCCGGCGACGATCAACGCGAGGCCGTGCAGTTCGCCGTCCTCGGCTACGCGATCACATCGATGGAGACCGAGACCTACCGACCCGCCCGACTGATCCTGCTCGGGGAGAATGCCTCACGGCACCTGCGCAGCCAGACATCCCTCGACGCGCTGGTGACCACCGCGTCTCCGCCCTTCTTCCTCTGGCACACCGCCGAAGACATTTACGTCCCGCCGGAGCACACCTACCGGCTCGCATCGGCACTGGCCGCGCACGAGGTACCGCACACGGTGCACGTCTTCGCCCACGGCCCGCACAGTCTCGGTCTTGCCCAGGGCGCCGGGGATACCGCCACCTGGACGAAATTCGCGGAATCCTGGATCGCCGACCAGGTCCATATGCCTCACCAGGACACATCCTGACATATGCCCCACGCATGGTTCGGCACCGCCTGAAATGAACCGCACTGATGACGGTGTTCACCGCTGTTCCGGAATCCGCACGGAAAACGTGCGAGACCCTCGGCCGACCCCGATGCGGACCGACCACTGGCTTTGTTCACAAAATCTCGTGACCAAAGCCATGCCGGGGACCGGCGGACTGCCGCCATGGTCCCGGGCACGACGTGCGGAGCTCGTCAAGCAGGCTCGGCCGACTGTCGTCGGGTTCAGCTGCGGGCTGCCTGCCGGATCAGGTCGGCGACGGCGTCGGGCTGGGATGGTGGCCCACCACTCGCCGGGGCCGATCCTGAACCCGAGACCGCCGTAGTTCTTGTGCTCCTAGAAGCACATCGAGAGGTCGGCGCAGAGCACCTCGCCCGGCCCGGTGTCCTCCTCGAAATCGAAGCGGTCGCGGTGCGCTGAGCCGCCGCGTCGGTTCGCGTTACTCGGACAGCTCCGTCCACAAGGCGAGAAGGGCCCGCAGCGGCGCACTCGGCCGGGTGCCCGCGCGCCAGACGAACGCCTTCCGCAACCGGATGGCGGGCTCCAGCGGCACGACGACGAACCGCGGGTCGGCGCCGAGGACCGGACTGGCGTGGGAGGTCAGGGCGACACCGATCCCCTCCGCGACCAACGCGAGCTGGAGGGCGACGTCGTTCGTCGCGCAGGCGATGTCCAGCCGAAGCCCCTTCGCCGCGAAGGCCGCACGGATCAACGCGTGCACACCGCTGTCGGGGCCGTAGCTGATGACCGGGCTGCGGACCGCCTCGTCGAGGGTCATCGGACGATTCACGGGCCGGCTTCCGGCGGGGAGGACCGCGACGATCCGATCCTCCAGGAGCACGCGCGATGCGACGGCGGCGGGCACACCATCCGGTGGTCCCGCGACCACAGCAGCATCGATCTCCCCGTCGCGGACCTTCGCCAGCAGAGACGGGCTCGACGCCCCGGTGAGGCTCACCGCGACCTGGGGATACCGGCGGTGGTACTCCCCCAGCAGCCGGGGGATGGCGGTGCCTTCCAGACCGCCGACGGTCCCCAGGGCGAACGTGCCGCTGAGCAGACCGGAACGGTCGGCGAACTCCAGGACGGCCGACGCGGCCGCCGCCAGACATGCGCGGGCGTGGGGCAGCAGGGCGGCGCCGCCGGAGGTGAGCACCACCTGCCGGGGCAACCGTTCGAACAGGGGCTCTCCCAGCTCCTTCTCCAGGGCCTGGATCTGCTGGCTGATCGCCGGCTGCACGACATGACAGCGGGCCGCCGCCCTGGTGAACGACCGCTCCTCCGCCACCGCCACGAAATACTCAAGCGTACGGAGCTCCATGACCGACAAACTATCAACTCGGCAGCTCGCAGCCATGGTTGTGACGACTACCGACCGGTCCGGCGCCGGTACGGTCATCCGCGGTTCGATCAGTGATCGTGACGGCAGCCATCACCGCTGCCTATTGGACGTGCGCGGCCGGTGTCCCGAGGCTGGTGGCAGACCGTCGGCCATGCCCGTGGCCCCGGCGAAGGGCGAGGACAGACCGATGAGAGTGACCGTCGTCGGCGGAGGTATCGCCGGGCTGACCTGTGCCCTGAGCCTGCACGCCGCCGGCTTCGAGCCGTGGGTGTACGAAGCTGCGCGGACGGTCGGGGCGGTCGGCGTCGGGATCAATCTGTTACCGCACGCCGTCCGGGAACTCTCCGAACTCGGGCTGGACGGCGAGCTGGCCTCAGTCGCACTGCCCCCGCACCGGATCAGCTACCGAGACCGGACGGGCGAAGTGGTCTGGGAGGAGCCGCTGGGGCGAGCGGCCGGATACCAATGGCCGCAGTACTCCGTGCACCGGGGCCGATTGCAGATGCTGCTGCTGGCGGCGGTGCGCGAGCGGCTGGGGCCGGACTCGGTCCGTACCGGGCTGCTCTTCCAGAGGTTCGAGCAGATCTCGGGCGGCGTCCGCGCCCACTTCCTGGACCGGTCGAGCGGCCTGCCCGTGGTCGCTGACGCCCACGTACTCGTCGGCGCCGACGGCATCGACTCCGCGGTCCGCGCCCAGCTCTTCCCGCACGAGAGCCACCCGAAGGGGAACGGCGTCCACATGTGGCGCGGGGTCGCGCACCACCCGCACGTCCTCGACGGCCGCTCGATCGTGGTGGCCGGGGGCACCCCCGGCGCGAAGTTCGTCGCCTACCCGATCGAGGACCCCGCGACCGGGGCCGACGATGCCCTGGTGAACTGGGTACTGGAGGTACGGCACGGGCCGTCCACCCCGCCTCCGGGCGGCGTCGGCCGTCGCGTCGCCGCGGCGGAGGCCCACGCCGGGCTGTCGTCCTGGAGCCTGCCGTGGATCGACCTCGCGGCGCTCGCCGAGCGCTCCTCGGCGATCTTCGAGTACCCGATGCTCGACCGCGATCCGCTGCCGCGCTGGAGCTTCGGACGCGTCACCCTCCTCGGCGACGCCGCGCACCCGATGTTCCCCATGGGCATGAACGGCGGATCGCAGTCCGTCGTCGACACCCGGGTCCTGGCCTGGTGCCTGGCCCGGGAGAAAGACCCCGTGGCCGCGCTCCGCCGCTACGACCGGATGCGCCGACCGACCGTCAACGCGATCGTGCTGGCCAACCGAAACCTGGGGCCGGAAGAGATCATCGCGCGAGCCGAGGAACACGGCGGGGCGCTGCCCGCCGGGTGGGCCGAGAGGATCGCGACCCGCTACAAGAGGCTGGGCCGGGCCACCGTGGCCCAGGTCAACACCGCCTCGTCCTGGAGGGTCCGTGCCATCGCCGCTGATCGGGAGTGACTCCATGAGCGAGACGGACCGACCCGGTTTCGCAGAGGTGCTGCGTGGTCACCGCCGCGCGGCACGGCTGACGTTGGAGCAGCTGGCCGAGGTATCGGGCGTCAGTGCCAGGACCCTGTCCGACATGGAGCGGGGACGGAGCAAGGGGCCTCAGGCCCGGACCGTGACCGCCTTGGCGGACGCGCTGAAGCTGGACGACAGCGGTCGCGCGAGGCTGGTCGAGCTGGCGCGCGACGGCCGGCTGCGGGACCACTGGACGCGACACCGCGGCCTGTGCGAACTCCCCCGGTCCGTCGAGGACTTCACCGGCCGCGCCGAGGAACTGATCTGGTTGAGCGAGCTGGTGTACGCCGAGAGTTCGCCGGGTGTCGGTGTCGTGGGGCTCGTCACCGGCTCCGCCGGACTGGGGAAGACCACGTTCGCCGTCCGTGCCGCGCATTCCGTACGGCCGAGCTTCCCCGGCGGGGTGCTGTTCCTCGACCTCTTCGGCATGTCCCAGCAGCCCCTGCCCGCCGATGACGCGCTACGGCTGCTGCTGCGCGCGCTCGGTGTCGCGGACCAGCACGTCCCGGGCGATGTCCGGGACCGCGCCTCTTTGTACCGGTCGCTGTTGAGGGACAAGCGTGTCCTGGTCGTCCTCGACAATGCCGCGTCGGAGGAGCAGGTACGTCCGCTGCTGCCAGGAGGGGGCGCGAGCAGGGCGCTGATCACGACGCGGCGGCTGCTGGCAGGTTTGGAGGGGGTCCGCAGACTCGTCCTGTGCCCCCTGCCGTTGGCGGAATCCACGGAACTGCTGACCGGGATCCTGGGCGAGCGCTCCGCACGGGACGAGGAATCGACGCTCGCCCGGCTCTCCGATCTGTGCGGGGGGCTGCCCCTGGCGCTGCGGATCATCGGGAACCGGCTGCTCAGCCGCCCCGACTGGGACGCCGCCCAGCTCGCCGCCCGGCTGGCGGACGAGGAGCGTCGGCTGGAGCAGTTCAAGGCCGGTGACCTCAAGATCGCCAACGCCTTCGGCATGTCGTACGAGCAGCTCGCCGACTCCACGCGCCGGGTGTTCCGCAACCTCGCCGTGGTACCCGGCCGGGATCTCGACGCCGCTCTGGCGGGCGTCGCCGGCGGGATACCGATCGCGGACGCCTGGGACGCCCTCGACGAGCTCGTCGACCTGGGTCTGCTGCAGGACGGCCCCGCGGGCCGGTACCGGTTCCACGACCTCGTCCGCCTGTTCGCGCGTGACCGGCTCCAGGAAGAGGAGACGGCCGCTGGGCAACGCGCGCTGACGGAACGGGTGACTTCGTGGCTGCTGCGGATGGCGACGATGTCCGGGCGGTGGTTCGAGCCCGGTTACGGCCGTCCCGACCGGCCCGACCCCGATCTCGCCATCCTGACCTCCGCGGAGGAGGCCGACGGATGGCTGCGGGTGAACGTGGACAACTGGCTGGGTGCGTTGCGGGCCGCGGCAAGCAGCGGCCGGCACCCCCTCGTGCTGGACTGCGCGGAGTCGATGCACTGGTTCTCCGACCGTTGGGCGCACAGCCCGCACTGGCGGGAGGTCTTCGCGCTGGGAGCAGCGGCCGCCGGTGCCCTCGGCGACCCGGCACAGCAGGCCACCCAGCTGAACTATCTGGCCTGGGTCCACTCGGTCCCGCCCGGTGCCCCGGAGGCGGTCCTGCGGTACGCGGCCGAGGCACTGGAGCTGGCCACCCGAGCCGATGCCACCGCGCAGATCGCCTGGTCACACGAGTACACCGCTGAGGCGCTCCTCCTGCTCGGCCGGCACGACGGGGCCGTCGAGTCGTCCTCCCGGGCAGCGGAGATGTTCCGGGCCATCGGCGACATCGACTCCTACGTACAGAGCAACGCCGCCATCGCCAAATGCCTTTTTGACGAAGGGCGCTACGCCGAGGCGTTGGAGCGCTACCTCGGGCTGCTCGCCGTGCTGGACGACCCCGAGTCGGGGATGACACCGAGCGTCGTCGTACACAGCCGGCCATTGGCGCTGCTGCGCATCGGCTCCTGCCTGCGACACCTCGGCCGTCACGCGGAGGCGATCACGGCGCTCGGCGAGGGAATCGACCTCGTGGACGTGCTCGGGGCGTCCGACTACCGGCAGGCGGACGCCCTGGAGACGCTGGCGTCCCTGCTGGCCGACGAAGGCCGGACCGACGAGAGTCGCCGTGCCTACGTGCGGGCGGCGCAGGTCTTCGAATCGATCGGTGACACGACGGCGAGCAGCCGCTGCCGGGCCCTGGCGACCGGCGCCGCCTGACGCGGACGGAGCACGGCACACGGCACACGGTCGGCCCTGAGCTCTAACTCTGCGTGCTGCTCTGCATGTCCTGCGGCCCCTTGGAGGACTTGGATGGAGGGTGCCGGACAGGCACCGGGCCTGTCCCTCCGGACCGGAGACGATCATGGCAATCATCAAGAACGTCGTGCTCGTGCACGGCGGGTTCGTGGACGGCTCGGGCTGGCAGGGGGTCTACGACCATCTGACCGCCGATGGCTACCGGGTGGCCGTCGTCCAGAACCCGACCCTCTCGCTGGCCGGCGACGTCGCCGCCACCCACCAGGTCCTCGACGGCCTCGACGGCCCGGCCGTCCTGGTCGGCCACTCCTACGGCGGGGTGGTCATCACCGAGGCCGGCAACCACCCGCACGTCGCTGCGCTCGCCTACATCGCCGCGTTCGCACCGGACAAGGGCGAGTCGGTCGGCTCCCTGATCTCCGACCCGGCGCCCGGAGCGCCGGTCCCGCCGATCCTGCTGCCCCAGGACGGCTTCCTGTTCCTGGCCCGGGACAGGTTCGCGGCCTCCTTCGCCGCCGATGTCCCCGAAGCGACGGCCGCGTTCATGGCCGACTCCCAGGTCCCCTGGGGCGTCGACGCCCTCGACGGGGCGGTCTCCGAACCGGCCTGGCAGACCAAGCCGTCGTGGTACCTGGTCGCCACCGACGACCGTATGATCCCGCCCGCCTCTCAGCGCGCCATGTCCGAGCGGGCCGGCGCGACCGTCACCGAGACCCCCGGCAGCCACGCCGTCTACGTCTCCCGCCCGGCCGTCGTGGCCGCCGTCATCGCCCAGGCCGCGCACGGCCTCAGCACGCACTCCTGACGGTACACCGGCGCTTGCGCTCCACACCCCGTTCCGGCACCCGTGACCGCGTCACCGGAATGAGACACCCCACCGCGACCACCCTGGGAGTCCCCATGGACCCTGAGCTCACCCGCCGTCGAGTCCTCGTCGGCGGCGCCGCCGTAGCGGGCACGGCAGCGCTGCTGGGACCGCTCTCCTCGGCAGCCTCGGCCGCTGCCCCCGCCGAGGCCGGGACCAAGCCGACCATCGTGCTGGTGCACGGCGGATTCGCCGACGCCTCCTGCTGGAACGCCGTCATCGAGCAACTCCACCAGGGCGGCTACCCGACCATCGCCCCCGCCAACCCGCTGCGCAGCCTGCCCACCGACGCCGCGTACATCGCCAGCCTCCTGCGCTCGATCAGCGGCCCGGTCGTGCTGGTCGGCCACTCCTACGGCGGCGCCACCATCACCAACGCCGCCGCCAGCGCCACCAACGTCAAGGCACTCGTCTACATCGCTGCGTTCGTCCCCGACCAGGGCGAGCAACTCAGCGTGCTGATCAACAAGTACCCCGGCAGCATCATCGAGGCCGCGACCCGGCCGGTCCCCTACGATGGCCCCGACGGCACCACGGGAACCGACCTGTATCTGGAGCCGGACAAGTTCCGGGCCGCGTTCGCCGCCGACCTGCCGGTTGCCACCACCCGTCTCATGCAGGCCACCCAACGGCCGTTCAGCGCCACCTGCTGCACGGACGCCACGACCGCCGTCGCCTGGCGCACCATCCCCTCCTGGGGACTGGTCGCCGACACCGACAAGGCCATTCCACCCGCCCTCCAGCACTTCTTCTACAACCGGGCACGTGCCCGCCAGGTCGTCGAGGCACGGGGGGCGTCCCACGTCGCCATGATCGGCCACCCGCGCACCACCGCCCGCCTCATCGAACAGGCCGCCCAGGCCGCCGGCTGACCCTCGACGGCTTCGCCTCGGCCTGGACCCTGAGGAGGCCGAGGCGAGCCCGTCCCGTACTCGGTCGGCGGCCCAGTCGCCGTCGCAGCCGGGCCGGGTCCTTCTGAGGAACACACCGGTCCGAGTCGTGCCGTGCTCCTGCGCGTGTGGAAATCAGTGGCCGGCGTCGTGCACGGCGGAGGCCGCCTGTTCGAGGTCGACGACCTCGCCCCCGGAGCCGTACTGATCCAGGTCACCGCCGGGCGATTCGATGCGTCCGACATCGGCCAGGCCGCCGGCCTTGACGGGTTCGAACCCGGCCGTGCGGATCAGCCGCTCGGCCGTCGCCGCGGCGCCCTCGTCGTCGGTGGCGTAGAACAGCGCCGCCCGTCGCGGCGTGCGGTTCGCGCTCGCGGCGAGCACCTCCGCGGCGAGAGTGCCGAACGCCTTCACGTAGTGGGCCGTCTTGGGCAACAGGGCGGCGGCCACCGACCCGGCCGACTCGCCTTCGGGCAGCGACCGCACCATCTGGCCCTTCTCGTCGAAAGCGATCGGGTTCGAGGGGTCGATCACGACCTTGCCCTCCAGCAGGGGCGCGACCTGCGGGATCAGGTCCCTCATGGCGTCCAGCCAGACGGCGAACACGACCGTGTCGGCATCGGTGATCGCGTCCTCCACAGAGGCGCCGCGGGCGCGGGGACCGAGCTCGTCCGCGATCGCCGCGGCTCGCGCGGCGCCCTTTCCCGCCAGGACGACGCTCTCGCCACCGGCCACCAGGTTCCGGGCGAGCACGGCTCCGATGTTGCCGACGCCCACGATTGCAGTGGTCATCTCCGACCTTCCTCTCCGTTGATGTGGAATCAGTTCAATCCTCGGTGTTCCACACGTCCCAGATGTCTCAGGCATCCCGGACGTCGTCGGACAGCAGCCCGAATGCCTGATACGCCCGCACCCGGTCGACCGACTCCCAGTGCTCGACGATCGGCCCGTCCCCGATGCGGAAGAAGTCGAGCGTGATGAAGCCGGCCGCCCGCCCGCTCCCGGTGATGGTGCCGTCCCACAGGCTCCGGGACGCGAGCCGGTTGTTCTCGGCGACCGTGTGCGTGTGCAGGGGCCGCCCGTCGGGCATCGCCCCGCGGCTGATCGCCAACGCGCCGGCGAACGCATCGCGGCCGTCGGGTGTCCAGCCCGAGTTCTGCAAGGTACTCCTCGCCGACCCCGTCGACGCCCCGGCCTTCCCCGTGGTGATCACACCGTCGTAGAGGCGACGCACCACGGCCCGGGACTCCTCCCGGCTCACCGGCCGCCCGGCGCCCTTGCCGAACGCGGTGCCCGGCGTCTCCGGGAAAAGCTCACCCTCGGACTCTTTGACGCCGACTCGCCCTGATGGGTGCCGATGATGACCGTGCGCAGCGCGACCTGGTCGCCTTCGACCAGGACGCCGATGTTCTCGTGCACCTCGAAGTGGAGATCCGGGAAAGACCGGCGAAGGCCCGCGTAGTAGTTCTTGACGCCGGGGTCGGCTGCGGGTGTCGTAGGCATGTCGACCTGACTCCCTCGCTTGAAGACTCAACTCATGGGGGCAAGTCAACGCGCCCAACTTGGCGGCGTCCAATATCTCCCCTCCGCACCGGTGATAGCTTCCGGCTATGGCTCTCGACCCGCGCCAGCTGCGGTACTTCCTGGCCGTCGCCCAGGAGCTGCACTTCGGCCGCGCCGCCGCGCGCCTCTACATCGCCCAGCCCTCCCTGAGCAACCAGATCCACAATCTCGAACGCACACTCGGGGTCGACCTGTTCGTGCGTTCCAGCCGCAAGTTCGAACTCACCGTGGCAGGGCGCGTCCTGCTCGAAGAGGCACCCCGTGCCCTCGCCGCACTCGAACGCGCCGCCGAACGCACGCAGCAGGCCGGCGCGGGTGTCGCCGGGACGGTGCGACTCGGCTACGCGCCCATGGCCGGATACGACACCCTCGGTGCGATCCTGTCCGCCGTCGAGCACGACAGCCCCAACCTGACCGTCGTCGCCACCGAACACTTCAGCTCCGAGATCCCCGGCCGCGTGCTCGCCGGTGACCTGGATGCCGGGATCGCCCTGTTCCCCGAGCCGATGAAGGGGGTGCGCACCGCCCTCGTACGATCGGAGCCGCTCGCGCTCCTGTGCGGCAAGGACCACCGCCTCGCCGACACCGACCCCGTCCCGGTCTCCGACCTCAAGAACGAGTCGGTGCTGCTGTTTCCGCGCGAGCTCGCGCCCGGCTACTACGACCGGGTCGTCGCCGCCTGCGAGGAGGCAGGCTTCCAGCCCCGGATCCAGACCTTCACCGACCCGCCGCCCCAGGCCATGGTCGCCCGGCTACGGATGAACCGGGAGGTCGGCCTGCCGCCCGCCTCGTTCGCCTGCCACACCGCCGCGGCCGACCGCGGCTACGCCGCGCGCCGAATCGTCCAGCCGGAGATCCACGTGGAGTGGTCGATCCTATGGTCCGCGCGGACCCGGTCCGCCGCCGTCACACGTCTTGTCGAAAGCGCCCGGCGATGCGCCGAGACGCAGGGTTGGCTGCTGTCCACGCACGACGGGACCAGCGCCGACAACCCGACCCCGGGCCCTTCCACGTAGTCGTCGGGACCGGCGCTTCGTACGCCGCGCACGGGAGTCCCCGTCGGGGTTCCCGCCCGCCCTCCCTAACGCATCACCAGGCCGCCGTCGACCGTGAGTACTTAACCCGTCAGCGCGGCGGCATCGTCGCCGACGAGCATCGACACCACAGCTGCGGTGTCGTCGGGGGTGAGCAGCCGGGGCAGCGCCTGGCGCGCCGCGACCTCCTCGAACTCCTCCGCAGACACGGCGCCGATAGCCGGAGTGCGAGTCAGCCCCGAGGCCACCGCCGTGACTGCGATCCCGTGGCCGCCGAGCCCGACGGCGAGGGCGCGGGTCATGCCGATCAACGCCCCTTTGGGCACCACGTACGCGAGCACGTGCGCGCTCGGGGGACGCCAGAACGCTTTGGACACGATGAAGGCCATCCTGCCGAAGCCCCGCTCACGCATCCCCGGCACGAACGCCTGGGTGAGCAGCAGTGCCGACTCGACGTTCACCGCCTGGACCTGACGCCACCGCCACAGGTCGAGTTCGAAGTCCTCGAACTGTCCGAGGGCGACCCGCTGGCTCGCAGCCCGAGCCGGTCGCGCTCAGGCGGCCCTTTCGATGGGCACGAGGACGGCCTCGACGTCGACCGTCACATCGACCATGGAGCTGACGACCACTCCGCCGCGGTCGACCACGTCGTTCCAACTCACCCCGAAGTCATGGCGATTGATACGCGTCGTGGCGGTGAATCCGGCGCGGCGCCTGGGCCCGAGGTCCCGCCCTTCCTCCCACCAAGGGGTATCCCACTGTCCCAGGTAAGTGACGTCGAAGATTACGGGGCGCGTCACGCCGCGCACCGTGAGATCTCCGGTCACCTCGAACTCGGTTCCGCTCACCTGATGAATGCGCGACCCGACGAACGTCCAGGTGGGGTGGTGCTCGACGTCGAAGAAATCGGCACTGCGGAGGTGGGCGTCGCGCTGGGGCTGGCCGGTGTACACCTGGGTCGCGTCGACCGTCGCCTCGACGCGCGCCTTCTCCGGCTCGTCGGGATCGACCTCCAGCAGGCCGTGCACGTTCTTGAGCTGCCCGCGCACGTAGGTGACCATCATGTGCCTGGCGCGGAACTCCGCCGCGGTATGACCGGGCTCGAAGAACCATTTGGTCATGGTCATGTGCGCCCCTGACTTGCCCCTTCGACCAGGACGGATCCGATGACAGTCATGGAGCGCGTACGGCAGCCGTGGGGACCGACGTGCTCGTGGTGTGTCACCGGTGCTCGCTCAGGCCCTCGGCGATGAGGGAGATGCCGATGCCCAGCATCCAGACGTCCTTGGCCAGCACGATTCCCTGCTCGGTCGGGCGCAGACTGCCTTCCTGCCGCATCCCCGGTGTACGCAGGTAAAGCCCGACCGTGCCGACGGAGAATGCGGTCAGCGCAACCCCGGCGACAGCGGCAGGGACGACCGGCAGGAGCAGTGTCGTGGCAATGGCGAGCTCCCCGGCGGAGAGCAGCCGGACGAACTTCCGGGCGTCCTGCTTGCCCAGGAACGGGTAGGTCGTGGCGGCGAACTGCCGCAGCCTCTCGGCGGTGACCTCGTCCGCACCGAGTTTCGAGAGCCCGGAGTGCAGGAAGAACGCGCCGACCGTGAGCCTGAGCGGAAGCTGCCGCGCTGCGGAGCATCGTGCCCAACCGGATGCCATGCCGAGCCTCCCAACAGTGGCCCCGCATACCACCCTGCCATCCGTTCGAAGCATGTCAAACGGGGCCGATTCTCCCCACCCGCCGACCCCGGAGCCCGGACCAGGTCAGTGCAGGTGACGCCGCCAGTCCGCCGGGGCTTTGCCCCGCGGCCCCGGGGTCGACCGCGAGGGCGAGGAGTCACAGCAACCGATGCGTCCGCACGCCTCTGCGCAGCGCCCGCGGATCTGGCGAGCCTGCCGGATGGCGGCTGCCTCAACCCCGCACTTTGTTGACTGTCCACAGCACCGCACGCCAGCTTCCACGACAGACGGACAGCGGGCTGCGGCCTCAGAGGAGGGCCCGCCCGGAGCTGCCCGCGGCAGCCGAGGAGCCCGGGGACCAGACCTCTCGGCATGAGGTTCCTCTGCCGAGGCGCGCCCACACTCCCCCTGCAGGCTAACTACTCGTCAGTGGAGCCGGCAAAGCTCAGCATTCGTCCGACTGGGCAGTGCATCCAAATGGTTCTGATGGAGGATCATGTCGGCATGGTGCGTCGTCATGGGCTCACGGATGTGGAGTGGGAAGTGCTGTCCGGGCTGTTGCCGCGGTCGTCCTCGGAGCGGCCGCGGTTGGACGACCGGCGGGTGCTGAACGGGATCGCGTGGAAGCTGCGGACGGGGTCGGCGTGGCGTGATGTGCCAGCACGGTACGGGCCCCGGCGGACTCTGTACACGCGTTTCCGCAGGTGGGCGCTGGACGGGACGTTCACGCGGATGTCGGCCGTGGTCCAGGCGGAGAGGGACGCGGCCGGTGACATCGACTGGCTGGTGTCGGTCGGCTCCACGGTCGCGCGGGCCCATCAGCATGTTGCGGGCGCCCGCAAAAGGGGGCAGGGCGGGGGGGACGAAGTATGTGATCACGCCCTCGGGCGGTCCCGGGGCGGACTGACCACGAGAATCCACCTGGCCTGCGACGGTGGCGGCCGGCCGCTGGGCTTCGTCCTCACTGGCGCCGACGCGCCCGCTGCACCCGCTTCGGGGAGGTCATGGACACCATCAAGGTCCGCCGACGCCGGGTCGGACATGGCCAAGATCCAAGCTGCGCAAGGCCCTCGGCGCCGGCCTGATCGACACCGTTCTCCTCGCCGTTCCGGACCTGCAGGGACGCCTCAAGGGCAAGCGGTACGGGGCGCGGCACTTCCTCGACCGCGTCCTCGACGGCGGCGCCGGCATGTGCGCGTACATCCTGGCCACCGACGCCGACATGACGCCGTCCGACGGCTTCGTGCTCACCTCGTGGGCGACCGGGTACGAGGACGTGACGGTCGTGCCCGATGCCTCGACACTGCGGATTCTGCCGTGGACGCCGCGCAGCGCGCTGGTCCTCGGGCAACGCCGTCGACCTCGACGAGGATCCCATCGAGGTCGCACCCCGGCAGATCCTGCGCCACCAGCTGACCCGCCTGGCCGCCCTCGGGCTACACGCCCAGAGCCGGGCTGGAGACCGAGTTCGTGCTCTACGGCGGCAGCCACACCCCTGCCTCCCGGGTCGGCCACGAGAGACTCGTTCCCGTGACCGAGGAAAACCTGGACTACGCCCTCGACCACACGCCGGAGGCCGACCGGTTCTTCCGTCGCCTCCAGGGCTCGCTGGGCAAAGCGGGCATGCCTGTGGAGGCGGTCAAGACGGAAGGCGCGCCGGCCAAGTAGAGGTCACCTTCCCCTACGGTCCCGCGCTGTCCGCATGCGACAACCACCTCGTCTTCAAGCACGCGGTGCGCACCCTGGCCGGCCGCTCCGGCATCACCGCCACGTTCATGGCCTCCCCCCAGACCGGCCTGGTCAGCGGCCTCCACCTGCACATCTCCCTCACGCGTAGCGGCAACCCCGTGATCAACCATCCGGACGGACGGCTCTCGGAGTTACTGATCGTTTCAGAATGAGGTTCGCAGGCGGCGGAGGCATATCAGGCTGCATGCCAGTTCGAGCAGGCCCCGGTGGAGATCAGCCCGTCGTTCGTATCGGATGCGGAGCCGCTTGGACTGGTGCAGCCAGCGAAGGCGCGCTCGACCACCCAGCGCACCTTGGCCAGTCCGGAACCGTGGGCGACGCCGCGTCGCGCGATCAGCGGCTTGATGCCGCGCTTCGACAACAGGCGGCGGTACTTGTCGAAGTCGTAGCCTCGGTCGGCGTACAGCCGTCGGGGTTTGCGGCGGGGCGTCCCCGCCGACCGCGAATCGGTGGGACGGCGTCCAGTGTTGAGCGAGGCTGAAGATGTGCATGAAGGCGACGTGCTGGTTGTCGATGGGATGGGGACGAAACGACTCCGGCGGCCGTCAGGCCGCCGGAGTCGTCGTGAACACGGTGTCGGCTTCGTGCTCACTCTGTCGCGTGAATCTCGGTGATGGCGGTGCGGGTGGAGGACTCGTCGACGATTCCCTTCTCCTCGGTGAAGTCGGCGATGAGGGACTGCCAGGCGATGTTGTTGACCGAGCGGGGCAGGCCACGGCTGGTGAGGTGGATGAGTTCGACGGCGTCGTCGGAGAACAGGGTGTCCTCGCGTCCGGCGATCGTGAGGTGGTGCTCGATGTAGCTGGCGGTCTCCTCCTTGCTCATCGTGGGCATCTGGTAGCTGATCGAGATCCACTGGTCCAGGGCCGCCAGGACGCCGTGCTTCATGCGTTTGCGCAGGGCGGGCTGGCCGATCAGCAACACTGCGAACGGCGTCGTGGAGTCCATGTCGTAGTTGGTGAGCATGCGGATCGCGTCCAGCTCCTGGCGGTCGAGCAGGTACGACTCGTCGATCACCACGGCCGGCGTCCTTCCCCGTTCGTCGACCTCCGCGGCCAGCGCGGCGGACGCCTGGGTGGCGAGAGCGGCCAGGTGGAACTTGGGGGTCCCGCCCAGGCTGGTGACGATGCGGTCATAGAGGCCGCGCATACCGACCTCGGGGTTGGGCCGATGACCACGGCCGCATCCGCCCGCCGCGGCCAGAGTGCCTCCGCCAGCAGCACGTGCGTGACGCCGCAGCCCGAGCACCGCGTACGACGCGGCCGCAGAAACAACCGGGCCCCCAGATCACCCCGGATCACCCTGGCCCGGCCATGTCCCCACGGGGCCAGGACCGCACCGCATGACGGACACGTCAGCCGACCGCCCCGCAGCTGCCCTTCCACCAGCAGCACGTCCGAGTCCACGATCAGCACCGACAGCCTGCCCAGATGTGCTCGGCTCCGAGAACGGACGAAGTACCGCCAGCCTGCGCAAACCCCAAAGGATCATGTTGCTCAAGGCATCGCTCGAGACGGGCGCAGGAGGTCAGTGAAGGCCCGTGATCCCGGCTCTGGCACGCTGTCCTGGTGGACGCTCTCATCGGCACTCAAGTACCTCGTCAGCGACTGACTGACCCGGCCTCGGCGGTCGCGGTTTTGGAGCAGGCCGTTCCCGGCCTCGGCCTCCTTCGACGTACGGCTCCCGCCGGCATCGACTGGGCACGGGTCGAGGAATGCCTGACCACGGAGCTGCCCTCCGACTACAAGCTGCTTGCCAACAGCTACCCGTCCTTGGCTTTCGGGGACTTCCTTTGCGTCGGCTTCCCGAGCCCCGGGCAGGAAAGGGCCTGGTCAGAGGACCCCGAAGATCTTGAGATCCTCGCTGAGTGGTGCGCGGACGCAGAGATGTCCATCCCTCTGTACCCCTTTCCCGCCCCTGGAGGCCTACTGCCCTGGGCCACATCGAACCAGGGCGACTACTTCCTCTGGAGCACCACAGGGTCCAGCCCTGAGGACTGGACCGTCACCGTGGCTTCACGCAACGGCGGCTGGTGGCATTACATGGGAGGCGCGGTTCAGTTCCTCGCCGACCTGATCAGCGGAGCATTGGAATTGTGGGAGCTGCCGTCGGTACGGCCTCACGTCGATGCCTTCTGAACGAACAACGGCTCTACGACTCGCTCGTGTTCACCGTGTCGTCGCACACGAAGGGACAGGCCGGTCCCGAACACAACTACATCCCGTGTGCCACGGGTGTGTCGCCGGCACCCCGCTTCATCACCACGCTGAGAGTCGTCTAACAGTCCAGCAGGGGCAGGAGCTGGGTGACGTCGTGCCGGTTCCCGCCAGTCAGTGTCACGGCGATCGGGGTTCCGTGGCAATCGACGATCAGGTGGTGCTTGGAGCCGGAACGGGCGCGGTCGACGGGCGACGGGCGACGGGCCGACGTGATCCCCCCTTTGAGGGCCCGGACGTGCGATCCGTCCAACGGAGCGGTCGTCCAGGTCCAGTCCAGGTCCAGCAGGTCGGCACGACGCAGCACGTACATGACGCCGGCGAGTGCCGCCCGGTCGGGAACCCGCAGCCGACCGGGGTAGCGGCGGCGCCGTTCGGGAGCGGACGGCAGAAGCGGGGCCACCCGCTCCCACAGGTCGTCAGGAACAAGATCAGCACGCACCCGGACACCCTCCGGACACCCTGCCGACCAAGATCGCCGAGCACAGGACCCGCGGCCCGACTCATTCTGAAACGATCAGTCAGCGCCCGGCACGGCGACAGGTGGGGGGCCCTGACCGATCTGGGGAGCGGCCGGTGCAAGGCTTTCGGCAACCACATCAACGACCTGGACGTGCTGCGCAACGCCCAGCACGTGGTTCGTGTCGGTGGACCCACCCGGGCCTGGTCGCCGCAGCCGCGGACGCCGTCGCCGTCCAGATCTCCCGCTTGGCGGCGTCGGTGCCATGACCTGACCCCATGGCCGCGCGGCACACGCGTCCGAAGGCAGCCCAGGACGCGGCCCGGCCGCTCCGCAGCTGTTCTCTCGGCCGCCGGCCCTTGTACGGCGGACCAAGGTAGCCGACCGGAATCAGCCGAGCGCTGGATGATCAACCGGTGATGCCGCGCGGGCGGACGTTGTTAGGTTCGGCTGCGTGGTCAGGGCTCCCCCTCCCCCCTTCGCTCCGGTCGAACACCACCCCGCTTCGGGACCCCGCCGGCGCGCCACGGCCGGTTCGGGAGGTAGCCCCGGCGCCGACGGACCCGGCAGCAAGCGGCGCGGGTATGGGCTGACAGCAAGGACGCATGATGGCGACGTTGGACCGGATGGACGTACGGCTGCGGGCCCTGCACCTGCTGGAAGGCCAGCGCATGGCGCAGCGCCTGTTCGCGCACGTGGTCGGCACGCAGGTGATCAGGCCAGGGCGCAGCGAGGAGGAGGTGGACAACCGGATCGCTCTGATCGCCCGGGACGTGTTCGGCGTACGAGCGGGCCGGGTCCGCCGTCGGTTCGTGCGGTCGGGGTCGAACACCGTGGTGGGCGGGCGATGGCCGGAACGGGTCATCGGCGCGCAGGACTTGGTCGTGCTGGACTTCGAGTCCCTGTTGGCCCCGTACGAGACGGGCTTCGCCCGGACCGTGGCCGTCGGTGACGATCTCGTGCGCCGACGCCTCGTGCACGACCTGGCCGCCGTGGCCACCGCTGCCCGGGACGCGTTCCGGACCGACGGTTCCATCACCGGCCGCGAACTCCACGGGGAGGTCCGCAGCCTGGCGGCCAGGACCGGCCGCAGCCTGGGCGCCTGGCATTGCGGTCGGCTGACCGGCACCGCGCCCACCCCGCACGTGGGGGCGGCACGGCCGGATGCCCACATCGCTCCGGACAACGACCTGCCCCTGCGCCGGATTCTGGCCGACGGGTCGCGGGCCCACTGGATCCTCCATCTGCACCTGGTCGACGAGCACCGCGGCCACTCCGCCACGCACACGGAACTGCTCGACCTCGTCTGATCCGACTGCGGCCGGTCGTCTCCCTCCCGTGAGCGGGGGGAGACGACCGGCCGTACTACGTCGCCGACGGCTTGACCGGCTCGGTGATCGGCGCGCCGTCCAGGTCCGTCTTGAAGTCGCGGTGGACCGGCCTCTTGTCCCTAGGTTTGGGGAGGTCCGGGCATGCGATGCCGTCGCCGTCTCGGTCGAGTTCGTTCGGGTCGAGTGAGTCCGCTCTCAGCACGGCTTGCGCGTCGGCCTGGGCCTTGAACGCGCCGCAGTCGACCACGTGCCCCTTCTTCACATAAGGGGCGACGTCGAACTTGTGCTCCGGGGCACTGCCGGTGCACGCGGCCAGCGTGATCGCCGCGATCACACCGACCGCCGCGATGGCGGCACGACGCCCCGGTCGTGGCCGGTCACCCCGGCCCTCGTGGATGGTGCGTGACTGGTCTGACATGGTCCTATGCCGATCCCGCCCGGAACACCTCGACGATTTTGCTCTCCGGATCGATCGCGTACACCTTCGCCGTGGTGTTGTTCACGGCCAGCGAGCCGAATTGGCGGGGCTTGCCGAGCGAGGCCTGCGTCAGCAGCGTGGTGCCGTCCGTCACGGCGATTCCGCCCGGCGCAACGATGCCGCCCTGGGGGTCCTTGTTCGCGAGTTGTGCGACGAAGATTCTGTTGAAGTTCTTCATCACGGTGAGCTTGCGTGCCGGGTTCGCGGCGGCAGCTGAATTTCCGCAGGACGGCGCCTGCCCCGTGACCGTCTTCCCTTCGAGTCGGGTGATGCGGCCCCCGGAAGTTCCGCATCCCGGCATGGTTGACCCGCCTGCGGAGTACACGTAGACAGACGCCGCCGAGGCGCTGTAGGCCACGTTGAAGTGACCGACGTTCGATCCCGGCAGTTCGTCGATCACCGTCGAACTGCCGTCGCTGGGGTTGATGATGATCGTCGCCCCGACTGTTCGTGCCCCGTTGGGATTCACGTCCTGAGCACACCTGCCGGCAAGGAGGTAGACGAGGTTGCGGTTCGGATCGACGGCCGTCATGCCTTTGGCGGAGCCGGGCGTGAGCTGTCCGATGTTGCTGGCGTTGCACGCTCCTGACTTCGTCGGGAGCTCCGCTACGACCCTGGCCTCATGGGTCTGCGTCGAGATGGCGAAGAGGCCGATGTTGGGGCTCGAACCGGTGCCGAGACCTTGCTTCACGAAGTACACCGCGTGGTGAACGGTGTCGAGGGAGAAGTCCATGCCGGCAAGTGCGGTCGTGAGTCCCGTAGCGGGCAGCGGGATCGGCGTCGCCGACGAGCTGCCGGCCGCGATGTAGGCGACCGCCGAAGCGTTTGCGGTACCCCCGCCGACGTAGACGTCGCCGTTCTCGGGAGAGAAGGCCAGGGCGTTGACCGTCGTCGGGAAATCGACGCGGGTCACCTGGTTGCCGTTGGCCGGGTCGATGATCGCGACACTGCCCGTACCCCCGACGTAGATCTGCCCCGTTCCGGGGTTGACCGCGATCCGGGTCGGAGTCGACACGGCGGTGGAGACGTTGATCGGAGCACCGATCGGTTTGTCGGTCTTGCCGTCGATCACGGTCACGTTGTTGTCGGTGGTGGACACGACGTACACGCGATTGGCCTTCTCATCGACCGCGAGGTCCTGCGAGTTCGTACCCACCGAGATCGGGTCCGCAGCGCGCTCCGACGGTGAGGTGTCATACAGCGTGTACGACGACTTCTCGCCTCGACCGCACTTGTTCTCCTGGCCGACCGTCACCATGTTGTAGACCGGTTCGCCCGACAGCAGCCCGCCGGTCTTCAGATCCTCGATCGTCCCGTAGTGCCCGTGCTTCGCGCAGAAAGCCTCTTCCGCTGTGCGCAGGGTGGCCGCGTCCGCGGCGATCGCGCTCTTCTCGCCCTTGTCGCCGATTCCCCTGATGGAGAACACCACGATGGCGGAAAGGACGCCGAGGATCACGATGACCACGAGCAACTCGATCAGCGTGAAGCCGTCCTCACGTCTGGCACGCAAGGGGAACGGGCGATGGTCCGGTGTCATGACAGTCGGGGCTTCTTTCGATCGATGGGTCGCGTTCAGCCCGAGCGCACGCGCGGGCCCTTGCCACGTCACGGCGTCCCCCGTCGCACGGGCTTGACGTCCTTGGGTCCCGGCAGTTCCGGGCACGCGATGCCGTTCCCGTCACCGTCGAGGCGGTTCGGGTCGGTCGGCGCGAAGCGCAGGACGGCCTGTGCGTCCGCCTGGCTGGCGAAGTCAGGGCAGTCGTAGGCGTCATTGCCGTAGCGCAGGAAGTACCGGGCGTCGAAGGACCTCTCCGGCTGCGGGCAGAGCGCGTTGCGGCTGTCGCCGGGACCGCACGCGACCTGCTGTCCCACACGGGCAACCGGTTTGGTGTCGCGCGGTTCCGGCAATCCGCGGCACGCGACGCCGCCTCCGCCGTCGAGGCGGTTCGGATCGCTGGGGTCGGCCCGCAGCACCGCCTGGGCATCCGCCTGATTGGCGAAGTTGAGGCACTCGAAGGCGTCACCGTGCGTGACGTATTCCTTCGCGTCGAACACCTTGTTGTTCGGACAGAGCTGGCTGCGCGGGGTACCCGGCGTGCACCACTCTCGGTCGGGCCTCTGCGCTTGGCCGGCGGTATCCGATCCACCGCGCACGAACACCACAACGCCCAGCGCGACCGCGACCACCACGAGGGCCAACAGACCCCGTCTGATCGCGCGCGAGCCCGAGAGTCTGCTCAACACTGCCATACCACGCCTCTGCCCATCGCGCCGCCAGCTCCTTGTCCGCGTCCTGAGCGGGCGGACGACACTCACCCACCAGGCCCGTTGCAGTCTGAATGCGTGCATTACATCCACAGCGAGCAAGGTTGTCAATGATTGACTACCGAGTCCCCGCGTGAGCACCATCTAGGCGCGTGCGGCATCGCCATGCCGAAAACCTCGCAGATGCCCAGGACTTACCGGCATTTGCCTGGTGCCACCAGCCGGGCGGCCGTCCGGCAGCCGCCGCCGACCAGATCGACTAGGAGTAGCAAATGCACATAAGGTTCAGCCGGGTACGGAAGGCGTTCGCAGTGGGTGCCCTCGCGGCAGCGGTCATCACCGCCACTGCACCGGCAGCGTCCGCATCGACTGGCTCTGAGGTCGGTATCGCGAACAACATGTACCCCGCCATGAAGGACATGAAGGGTTACATCGCGACGTTCAAGTCGTTCACGCCGTTCACGGCAAACGGCGCCTCGCAGACCGGCGGATTCTGGAACAAGCCGGCGATCGACACGTCGACGATGCGGGGCATCACGTCGGGAAGCCTGCGTCAGCAGCTGAAGAGCGCCGGCCCCTACACCACCTGCAACCCCTCTTCGTCGAACAACTGCGTCAACGGGCCGCTGCACATCGACGCGTTCCTTTCGGCGGACGAGACCAACGTCGACGCGGTCATCCCGACCTCGGACGGCGGCACGTGCACGGCGAGCGGAAGCGTCGAGTGCAACGGCGACATCAACAGCAAGCACCTCGTGGCAGTCGGGCGCCTGGCGATCTACAGCTGCAGCGGCAGCTGGGCGGGCTCGACCAAGGGCGATGACCCGTCCAACGCCGGCAGCCCGCCGCTGGCACTCGGCGCGGACGCCAACGGCAGCGGCAACGGCAAGGCCCAGTCGCCCCGCTGCGACGCATCGCCGGTTTCGGGTGGCGCGCCCACGACGATCTCGGGCGTGGTGACCTGGCTCGGAACGAGCGGGAACCGGATCGCGGTCGCCGACCCGGCGTCCGCGCCGTTCGGTGCGGCGTCCAAGCAGGCGCTGGTACAGAACGGGTTCACCTGGACCGACAGCGGACCGGGCCAGAACGTGTTCCGGGGCAGCGCGTGCGACAGCGCGGGCACCGCGTGCAAGGTGCGCCTGGAATCGGGGATCAGCCAGGTCCGTGGCGCGGTCACGGCGAACGCCGGCGGCAACACCCGGCTGGGTCTCGTCGCGAAGTCGAACATCGTGAACGTGAGCTGGACGTCGAGCTCGCTGAACGGCACCACGAGCAATGACCCCAACACGTGGACCGAGGTCAATCCGAGCGCGTACTCCGGCTACGGGGACATCGCGCAGTACGGCGTCGCCCTGAACGGCGGACACGTCGGCGCAGCGGCCATCTGGACGGACCTGTTCACCAACGACTGGGACTACGACGGCACCATCCAGGGGACCCTCGCCGCCTACGGCTACTAGGAGATCCGGAACGCCGGGCAAACGGACCGTCGGCCAGGCAGGTACACAGCCGCCGACGGTCCGGACACTCTGCAACAGTTGTCAACTGTTGACTAATGAAGTGGGTGGCGCACCCGGTGCGTCACCCGCTCTCGATCCACCAGGCCCTGAGGAGGGGCCTCCCCCATGAACAGATCATCACGTCGGCCACGCCGGATCCCGGCGCTCGTCTTCGCGGTAGCGACCGTCATGATGGCAGCCACCCCTGCCTCGGCGACCGGCGCCAACACGACCGGCTTCGGTACCGCGGCGAACCTCGACGACAACGGCCGCGGCAGCACCGCCGTCGCGATCGGCGATCTCAACAACGACGGGACGCCGGACCTCGTGACGGCGATCCGCGCCGAAGGCCTCGGCGTGTTCCTCGGTTCGGGCGGCGGCAGCTTCGGTGCCGTGACGAAGTACGCGGCGCCGCTGACGTCGACGAGCCTCTTCCTCAACTCGGCAGAGATCCGCGACGTCAACGGCGACGGCAAAAAGGACGTCATCAGCCAGGACGCGCGCGGCAATGTCGCCCTGGTCTGGCTCGGCGACGGCTCCGGCGCTCTGAGCGCCGGAGCCGCGGTACAGCTCAACCCGACGCCCGGGTGCGACACCACGGGCGACAACCCGTGTGTCGCGCGCTTCCCGTACGGGGTGGGCCTGGGCGACTTCGACGAGGACGGCAAGCAGGACCTCGCGACGGCCAACGCGAACACGAACAACGTCGCGGTGGTGCTCGGCAACGGCGACGGTACGTTCGGTGCGTCGTCCCAGTTCGGCCTGAACGGCGCCACCGGCCCGCAGGGCATCGCGGCTGCCGACCTCAACGGCGACGGCCACCTGGATCTCGTCACGTCGAACCCCTCGGCCGGCACGCTCTCCGTACTGCTGGGCGACGGGGACGGCGGCTTCGGAACGGCGTCGAGCTTCCCGGCCGGCATGACGCTGCCGTCCAAGCTCAAGCTCGCCGACGTCAACGAGGACGGCAAGCAGGACGCCGTCGTCGTGGCACCCGGCACACCAGGGCGCGCCGCCGTCCTGCTCGGCGACGGCGCCGGCGGGTTCGGCACCGCGGGCCTCCTGTCGGCGGGGTCGAACCTCACCTCCGCGTCGGTTTCCGATCTGAACGGCGACGGCCACGTCGACCTGGCCCTCTCCAGCGCCGGCTCGAACCAGGTCATCGTGCTCGAGGGCGACGGCACGGGTGCGTTCGGCAGCCCGCTCGCCTTCGGGCTGAACGGCGGCACCAACCCGCAGGCCACCGCGGTTGCCGACCTCAACGGCGACGGGCGTCCCGATGTCGTCACGGCCAACAGCAACGGCTCGGCGACGTTCGTCAACGACGCGTCGGTGCTGCTCAACGCGACGAACCGGACGCCGACGGCCGCGAACGAGTCGTACGGCCACGTCGGGGCGGACACCCCGCTCGTCGTCGGCGCTCCCGGTGTCCTCGGCAACGACACGGACCCCGACGGAAACGCGCTCACGGCGTCCCTCGTGACCGGACCGGCGCACGGCACCCTCACGCTCAACCCGGACGGCTCGTTCAGCTACCAGCCCGCCAGCGCCTACGTCGGAAGCGACAGCTTCACGTACAAGGCGACTGATGGCACCGTCGTCTCGAACGTCGCGACCGTATCGATCAACGTTTCGGCCGGCTGCAACGGTCTCGCCGCCACGATCACCGGCAACGGGATCGTGAACGGCACGAGCGGCGCCGACGTGATCGTGACCGGCAACGGGAACGACACTGTCAGCGGCAACGGCGGCAACGACACGATCTGCACGTTCGCCGGCAACGACGCCGTCTCGGGCGGCAGCGGCGACGACTACCTCGACGGCGGTGACGGCAACGATCCCATCAGCGGCGGGAGCGGCAACGACGTCGTCCGTGGCGGGGCCGGCGACGATGCCCTCTCCGGTGGCTCCGGAAACGACACCGTGGTCGGTGGCGCCGACAGCGACACCCTCTCCGGCGGCAGCGACACGGACGTCTGCGCCGGCGACGCCAACGGCGGTCCGACGCTCCCGGGCACGGACTCGATCGCGACCGGCGGCTCCTGCGAGACCGTCGTCGAGGTGCCGTAATCTGCCGGCCGCTTTCCTGCGGCTGCCCATGAGGCACTGACGTGCGAGACGGGCTCGGCGATCGCGAAGGGGCGATCGCCGAGCCCGTCTGTCGTGGTCGTGGCCGGCCGGCGTCCGCCGGATCGATCGTGCGCACGCCCGCAGCGGTGAGGTGGATACCGAGGGGCGGGCGAGTACGAGCGTGACGTCAGCTGCTCTTGACGGCCGACCGCGTCGAGTCGACGTCGACGGCGTCGAGGAACCGGCGCGCGGCGCGGACGTCTTCCAGTCGCAGGGCATAGCTCGCGCGGGCGATGTGGTCCTCGGCGGCCTGCTCCTTGGCGCGCAGCGACTCCTCGATCTCGTCGATGACGACGCGTTGACGCTCGACCAGACGAGCGGGGCTGATGCCGCGACGCTGGAGCAGCAGGAGCTTGCACGTGAGCTCGGCGCGGACGTCGAACAGTTCGGTCACGGGTTCGCTGAGCCACCGGGTGACCGTCGTCTTCGCCGGGCGGGTGGCGGCGTAGATCACGCGCTGCGGCCCGCGATTGCCTTCCTCGGTACCGACCGACGTGATCAGTTCGCGCTCGACCAACCGCGTGATCGACCGGTAGACCATGGGTCGCGAGATGTACCAGAACTCACCGATCTCCGCACCCTCCGCAGTGAGGGTCGCGATGGCAAAGCCGTGGCTGGGGCGTTCGGCGATGAGTGCGAGCACGATCCACTCGGCCAGTGGGAGGTCAGGTTCCGTCATGGTGACAAGGGTAAGGATCGTCGGTGCTGCTTGCGATCTCTACCGGGTCCGGGGCCGGAAAGGCTGACGCGGGGACCGGGTCACGGCCGGTGGCGGACGAATGTGAGCGACTCTCCCGTCGCGTTCCGGTCACCCACAGTCTCGTACCAGTGGACGACAGGAGCGCCGACGAGGATGGCGGCGATGGCGCCGGCGGCGAGGAACACGCCGAACGGGAGGCGGGTGCTGCGGGTCGCCCGCCCCGCCGCCATGAGCGCGACGCCCACCAGCAACCCGGCGACGCTGCCGGCCATCAGCGCGAAGACGAGGTACCACGGACCGAGCCAGCCCAGCCCGGTGCCGAGCAGGCCGGCCAGGCGTACGTCACCGAATCCGAGCCAGGCAGGCCGCACCCAGTGCAGGGCGAAGAAGACGGCGAATGCGCCCACTCCGCACGCCGCGGTCACGCCGAGCCGATGCCACTGGCCGGTGACCGCCGCGGCCGCGAGGAGACAAGCGGCGGTGAGCCCGAGAGTCGGGTAGATCAGCCGCCGGGGGAGCAGGAACCGTTCGGCGTCGCAGGCGGCCAGGGCCAGCAGCCCGGCGGTGAAGACGAGCGCAGCAGGTAGCACTTCCGACCGGCCGAAGTGCAGCGACTCGGCGACGAACAGGATCGCGGTGAGCGCTTCGATGAGCGGGTAGCGCGCGGGGATCGGAACCCGGCAGTCGCGGCAGCGCCGGCCCAGCAGGAGCCAGGACACGACGGGGATGTTGTCCCGGGCCGCGATCGGGGTGGCGCATCCCGGGCAGGCGGATCGGGGCCGCAGGACCGATTGGCCGGCCGGCACCCGGGAGACGGCGACGTTGAGGAACGACCCCACCGCGAGCCCCAACAGGCCGATAATCACGACAAATATGGATGACATGGGCGCAATGGTGCCGTACCGCGTGTGCCCCGTCACCACTCGGCCGCCGAACGGGGCCGGCCAGGCGGCGCTTCCGCTGCCACCTGGCCAACTCGGCCTCCTGACGAAACCCCCGTATCAGGGGGTGGTCTCGCAGGGGTTCTTCCAGTCGACCGTGGACGGAATCAGCGTGACCGCGTACGCGGCGGGATCCTTGACCTCGTACCACTGGGACACGGTGGACAGGAGCCCAGTGGTCTCGAGTTCCTTCACGGTGGCGTACTTGTTGTTGTTGGCGAAGTACGCCTCTTCCGCGGTCTGGACCGTGGCCTTATCGGTCCGGCACGCCGCGCCCTGGCCCTTGTCGTTGATGCCGCGAACGGAGAAGACGACGATGGCGGACAGGATGCCGAGGATCACGATGACCACGAGAAGCTCGACGAGCGTGAAGCCGGCTTCCACGGTCTCGTTCCGTGCACGCATTCGCTGACGCAACGCGCCTTGCAGGTTTGTGTACATCTTTCTCCATCTACGGCGACCGGTTCAAGCAAAACCGAGCGTTAGTAACACCTTGATTAATCAGCAGTAGACTACTGAGCGAGAGAGGGACTCACAAGGGTCGAACCCCCGGAGAGGGTGCCGAGACGGCGTGGCGCCCGTGCGGTAGTGTGCCGCTGACTAATCAGCGGCTGACCAGTACTGCGACGCGTTCGCAGGGGACCATCGGCCGCTGTTCTGGATGCACGGAAGGGGTGGGTTCCTTGGCGAATGGCCGGTTTCTCCGGCGCCGCGCGGCGACGACAAGTCCTGCGGGCGAGGACCACGCCCTGCCCGATGGAGCGCGGGGCCCGGCGTCGACTCCGGCCGCGGCGGACGAACCCGCCCGGGACGCGACGTCCGGCGCGGCGCAGTCGTCGC
Organism: Streptomyces sp. NPDC026522; assembly: GCF_055567555.1. Lineage (NCBI taxonomy): Bacteria > Bacillati > Actinomycetota > Actinomycetes > Kitasatosporales > Streptomycetaceae > Streptomyces > Streptomyces sp. NPDC026522. Next base: position 930,435 of record NZ_JBVHQF010000001.1, on the reverse strand, counting down.
CCACGGTGCAGGAGCGGCCGCCCATCGGGGAACTCCTGGTGCAGCGCGGGCTGATCACTCCGGCGCAGGTGGACGAGGCGCTCCTGCAGCAGTCGGCGTCGGGCAAGCGGCTCGGCGCCCTGCTGGTCGAACTCGGCATGGTCGACGAGCGGTCACTGATCGAGGCGCTGGCGGTTCAACTCGACGTCCCGGTCGCCGACCTCCGCCAGAGCGAGCCCGATCCCGAGGCGGCCGCCCGGGTGCCGGAGGCGCTGGCCCGCTCGCTGGGCGTCGTCGCGGTGAGGCGGTCCGAGGGCACGCTGCTGATCGCGGCCGGCGACCCGGGTGACCCGCGCGTGCTCGACGAGGTCGGCCGGGCCGTCGCGCCGGATCGGGTGCAGTTGGCGATCGCGGCTCCCTCGGACATCCGGCGCTCGATCGACAGCTCCTACCGGGCGCTGTCCGGCGTGAGTAGCCTGGTCGAGGCCTTCGAGGCGACCGAGACCGGCCGGGGCGCCGCCTCCGGGGCCAGGGTGGTGAGCGAGGACGCGCCGGTGGTGCACCTGGTCAACCTCATGCTGACCCAGGGCCTGCGCGACCGGGCCTCGGACATCCACATCGAACCGCACGGCGACCGGGTCCGGGTCCGGTACCGCATCGACGGCGCGCTGCACGACGTGCTGAGCCTGCCGGAGAACGTGGGGCCGTCCCTGGTCAGCCGGATCAAGATCATGGCGAACATGAACATCGTCGACCGGCGGCGCCCGCAGGACGGACAGATCTCCACCGAGATCGACGGCAGGTCGGTCGACATCCGGGTCGCGACCACTCCCACCATCTGGGGCGAGAAGGCGGTGCTACGGCTGCTCGACAGCAACCGCACACTGCTCCGGCTGGGCGAGCTCGGCATGCCCGCCGCGACCTACGAACGGTTGTCGTCCCTGCTGCGCTCCCCCTACGGCATGGTCGCGTGCGGCGGACCGACCGGCAGCGGCAAGACGACCACGCTGTACGCCACGCTCGGCGAGCTGAACCAGAGCGAGCGCAACATCACCACCATCGAAGACCCGGTGGAGTACGTGCTCCCGTCGATCAACCAGATCCAGATCAACGACCAGGCGGGCATCACGTTCGCGACCGGGCTGCGCTCGATCCTCCGCCAGGACCCCGACGTGATCCTCGTCGGCGAGATCCGGGACGCCGAGACGGCGCGGATCGCGGTCGAGTCCGCTCTTACCGGCCACTTCGTACTGTCGTCCATCCACGCCGCCGACGCCTGCTCCGCGCTGCACCGGTTCACCGACATGGGCATCGAGCCGTTCCTGATCACCTCCACGGTCTCCGGGGTGGTCAGTCAGCGACTGGTGCGCCGGATCTGCGATCAGTGCCGCGAGCCCCACCAGCCGGGCGTGGACGAACTGGCCTTCTTCGCAAAGGCCGGCGGGTCGACCGATACCGAGTTCTGGCAGGGACGGGGCTGCAACTTCTGCTCCCGGACCGGCTACCAGGAGCGGATCGGAGTCTTCGAACTGCTCGTGATGAGCGACGCGGTCAAGCGGCTGCTGGTGGAGAAGGCGCCGATCAGCAGCCTGCGCAAGGCCGCCCGCGAGCAGGGCATGGAGAGCCTCCTGGACGGAGGCGTCCGTCTCGTGGAGGAGGGGACCACGACCATCGCCGAGATCATGTCCAGCGTGTACGTGGTCTAGTGCCCGGCGCGCTGGACGCCGCATCCACACAGCGACGACACGAACCTCTGACACCGGAAACCAGGAAGGGCATCGGCATGGCCACCTTCAAGTACGTCGCGGTCGGCACGGACGGGAAGCGGGCCACCGGTGTACTCACGGGCTCCAGTGTCGAGGGCGTGACCGACAGCCTGACCCGGCAGGGCTACGACGTGCAGTCGGTCAAGTCCGCGGGCCGCAACCTGCTGCAGCTCGAACTCACCGCGGAAAAGATCGACCTGGTCGAGCTGAGCAACTTCTCCCGCCAGATGGCCGCCTTCATCAAGGCCGGAGTGCCCATCCTGGACGCCCTGGAGATCATCCGCGCCGAAACCAAGGACAAGAAGCTGGGCAAGGTGCTCGTCGACGTCATGGACTCGCTGCGATTCGGCGAGAGCTTCGCCGCCGCCATGGCCGTCCACACCAAGGCACTCCCGCCGTTCTACGTCTCCGTCCTGCGCTCGGCGGAGGCGACCGGTGAACTCGACGTGGTGATCGCCCAGTTGGGCCGCTACATCGAGCGCGACGTCGAGGCCCGGCGCAGCATCCGCTCCTCCCTGACCTATCCGAGCCTGGTGATGGTCCTGGCCGTCGCCGTCGTCCTCGTCCTCGTCATTTTCGTGCTGCCCCGTTTCAAGCTGTTCTTCGAGTCCTTCAACGCGCAACTGCCGCTGCCGACCCGGATCCTGCTGGGCTTCACCGACTTCGTCACAGCCTGGTACCCGGTCATCGTCGGCGTGCTCGTCGCGCTCGTCGCGGCTCTGATCGCCGGTTTGCGGACCGAGCGGGGACGGGTACTGCGCGACCGGTTCCTGCTGGCGCTGCCGGTGGTCGGCGACGTGGTCCGCTACATGGTCATCGAACGGTTCTGCCGCATCCTGACCTCGATGATCAAAGCCGGCGTGCCCATCCCGGAGGCGCTCAGCCTGGCCGGCTCGGGCACCAACAACCTGGTGTTCGAGCGGGCCATCGGGACGGCCCGGACGGAGATGCTCGAAGGCGGCGGCATCTCCGGGCCGATCGCCCGTACCAAGCTGTTCCCCGGGGCGGTCACCCAGATGATGCGCGTGGGGGAAGAGACCGGGACCCTCGACGACCAGCTCGAGAACGTGTCGGAATTCTACGAGAAGGAACTGCAGCACAAACTCAAGCGGCTGACCAGCCTGTTCGAGCCGACCGTGGTGATCATGGTCGGGGTCGTCGTGGGGTTCGTGGCCGTCGCCCTCATCTCTGCGATCTACGGCGTCTACAACCAGGTCGAAGTCCAGTGACCGGCCCGGTACACCGCACGCGGCACCGCCGCGGCGAAGAGGGCGAGACCCTGGTCGAGGTTCTCGTCGCCGTGGTGCTCATCGGCGTTGCCTTCGTGGCCATCCTCGGGGGCATGGGCACCGCGATCATCAGCTCGGTCACGCAGCAGAAGGTGACCAGCGCCGACTCGGTCGTCCGCAGCGCCGCCGAGCAGGTCGTCAGCGCCCCGTACGTGTCCTGCGCCCGTGGCTACGAGACTCCGAGGCCACCGGCCGGGTACACCGTGACCATCGAGATGGAGTACTGGGACGGGGTGGGTGCGTTCGGCCATGCCTGCCTGACGGCCGATACCGGAGTGCAGAGGGTGACGCTCACCGTGCACTCGACCAGCCCGCACCCCGTCAAGGACGCGAGACTCGAAGTGGTCAAGCGGGAGTCGATGCTGTCATGACGACCCAACGGCCGACCGATCGCTCGGAGTCGGGATTCACCCTGACCGAGTTGCTGGTCACGATCGTCATCGTGGGCATCATCGCGACACTGCTGCCCACCGCGATCATCCTCGGACTGCAGTTCACGGCGCACACCGAAAAGCGAGTGGCCGCCACCAGCGCGGTGGGCACCCTCAACCGCTACTTCTACGGCGACGTGCAGAGCGCGGACGGGGTCACGACCGGCCCCGCATGCGGCGTTGCCGACGTGATCGTCCACCTGAGCCGGCCCGGCACCGACATCGTCTACAGCTACGACCAACCGACCGGTGCCCTGAACCGGGTGAAGTGCACGGACGGAGGCGTCGTCACCACGTTGCTGGGCCGCTTCGACAACGCCGCACCGACCCATCCGGTGACTCTGAGCTGCGGTGCCGAGAGCTCGTGCACTACGCCCATGGAGGTAACGCTGACCGTGCAGAGCGACCCCGCCGCGCCCCCGACGGCCCTCACCGCCGTCCGACGATCGAGTTCATCATGACCGGCCGCCTGGATCCGCGCCGCCTGCGCGACGACGAACAGGGCGCGACCCTGATCCTCGCGCTGGCCTTCGTCGTCGTCTTCAGCCTGGTCGCCGTGTCGGTCCTGTCCTTCGCCGCCACGGGACTGAAAGCCGCGAGTGTGTACGTCGACCAGGGCAAGCGGGACTACAGCGCGGATGGTGCCACGCAGCTCGCGATCAAGAACTTCTCGCAGGGCAACCCGTGCGCCCCTTACACCGCCCCCCCGATCAACGGCCGGCAGATGATCGTCCACTGCGACCCCCTCAACGCGTCTCCCGTAATCACGCGCGCGACCCAACCGCAGGACGCGCTGCGCAGCCTGGGACAGACGGCGGAGGACGGCATCAACGTGACCACGCCGGGCCTGCGGGTGCAAGGAAGCGTGTTCTCCCATTCGAACGTCAACACCGGCCCCGGCGCCTCGATGGTGGTGTCGGGCGACGTGTCGGCCGTCGGCGACTGCTCCCGTGCCGTGTCACAGAGCCAGCTGCCCCCGACCCAGGCGCAGTACGTGCACGACTGCGCCAATGACACCCCGCCGGCTCCCGCCGACAAGGTCGTGGGCGCCGACCCGGACTACACGCCTCCCGCCACGGCCGTCCCCGTCCGGCGGACGGTGCCCGCGTGCCCCGCCCCCGGTTCCTGGCTGGTGCGGTTGCAGCCCGGCTACTACGACGACGCCAGCGCCCTCACCCGCCTCACCGGTGGCGATTGCCCGGGCGTCGTCGTGTGGCTACAGCCGGGTCTCTACTACTTCGACTTCACCTTCACCGGCGGCTCCGCGGTCTGGACGGTAGCCGACCCCACGGTCAGCGTGGTCGGCGGCACGCAGGCGGGCTGGGACCCCGGGGCCACCACCCGCCCGAACGTCCCCGCCCCGGGCGGTTGCGCCACGACGCGGCCCGAAGGCGTCGAGGTCATGATGGGCGGCGGCAGCCAGTTCCGGGTCGACCGTGGACACGTGGAACTGTGCGCCCCGGTGGCCCCGGACGCGCAGCAGGTGGCGGTGTACGGGGTCCAGTCGCCGAAGCCGTCACACACGCTGAAGCCGACAGCGGTGGTCACGAACGCCGGCTTCGTCAACCCGGGCCATGCCCTGGCCAGTGGCGAAAGGGCCACCCTGCCCGGGTGTTCGCAGCCGACGGGCAGCGCGGGCTGCACGGCCGACGCCGTCCTCGACCCGACGAATCGTCGGTCGGCCTCGATGCAGCTCGCCGGCTTCACCCCGCGGGTGCCGCCCGGCTCGGTCATCACCGGCGCGACGCTGCGTGTCAGGCACGAGGACGACGGTGGCCTGACCGCCCCCGGCGCGGTGAAGGTCACCACCGCCGTCGGCGCAGACCCCTGCCGCACCGACGACCTGCCCCGGCACACGGCGCTCGCCGAGGATCCCCCGATCGACCTGCTGGGCGCGTGCGGGCTCACCGACCCGACTCGGCTCACCGGCCTGACAGTGACCTACGCCGCCACCCTGGACACCGGCGGCACCACCGCCACGGAACGCCTGGACGGAATCTGGCTGGAGGTCGCCTACCGCACGCCGGCCACGTTCAAGCCGACCGCCGTGGCCGCATCGACCGGGTTCATCGCTACCGGCACCGATCCCGGCAACGCCCTGGAGATCGGCGAGCAGCCGACACCGCTGGTGGCCGGCGCCGATCTGACCAAGGCGGCCCCGTCCGCGTCGATCACCCTGGCCGGGTACGGCCAGCCGCCCTTGCCGCCGGGGTCGACGATCCACTCTGCCGTGCTGCGGGTTGCCCATCAGGAGACCGGTGACGCGGCGGCGCCCAGGATCAGCGTCACCCCCTCGGGCGGCGGTGGCAGTTGTACCAACCTGCTGCTCACCGCGCGGGCCGGTCTGGGCGACGACCGCGTCGATCTGAAGGCATGCGGCATCACCGATCCCGCACGGCTGACCGGCCTGACCGCGAGCTACGCCGCCGGTCTGAACGCGGGTGGCACGGCAGGCGCCGATTCCCTGGATGGCATGTGGCTCGAAATCGTCTACGACCCGCCGCCGCCGCCCCGGCCGGCGACGAGCGCGTCGTCGACGACGTTCATCCGCGCGACCAACGCCCAGGCGATCGACGGCGCCAACACGGCCCACGCCACACTCGACCGGGTGACCACGCCGACCGCCACCATCAACCTCGGCGGTTACGACACCCCTGCGGTGGCGCCCGGCTCGGTCCTGGACGGGGCCCTGCTGCACGTCGCGCATCGCGACGATCCCGGGGTGGCCGGAGGCACGCCGCCGACGGTCGCGCTCACTCTGACCGGGCCCGGCATACCCCGCTCCTGCACCACCCCGCAGAAGCTCGCCACACACCAGGGCGCCCTGGCCACCGACACCCTGGATCTGGTCGCCACCTGCGGGGTCACCGACCCCGCCCAGCTGGCCGGCCTGGTCGTGACCTACACCGCCACCCTCGGCGCCGGCAGCGCCACCGCCACCGCTCAGCTCGACGGAGTCAGCCTGGAACTGGCCCACCGACCCGCGATCGCGGTACGGCCCACCCAGGCGATCAGCACCGCGACGCCCACCGCCGCGGCGTTCCTCGACCCGAAGAACGCGCAAGCGCTCGACACCACCACCTCGACCGCGAGGCTCTCCACGGCCACCCCGTCGGCGTCGATCCGGCTCGGCGCGTTCGCGATGCTGCCCCTGCCGGCGGGCGCGGTGATCGACAAGGTCGTGCTGCGCGTATCGCACCAGGACGACGACACCACCCCGGCACCGCCCTCGCCGGCGGAGCCACCCGGGCCGACGGGGCCACCCACGGCCGCGCTGACCGTATCCGGCACCGGTACCGCCTGCGACGCGAACCACGCCCTGACCGCCCATAAAGGCGCACTCGGTGTCGACGTGGTCGACCTCGGCGCCTGCGGGGTCACGAAGGCCGACCAGTTGTCCAAGCTCGCTGTCGACTACGCGGCGAGGCTGGGCACGGGCGGTACCGAAGCCACCGTCCAGCTCGACGGCGTCGAGCTCGGCATCGTGTTCCGAGCCCCGTCCATCAGGGCCCTGTCCGGCTGTCTCACCGCGGGCAGCCGTTGCGCGGTGCTCCAGTCGACCGACGAGGCCGACACCGGCACCCATCACAGCCGCCTGGTGATCAACGGCACCGTCTACGCGCCGACCGCTGCCGTCGACCTGTCGATGAGCCAGGTCAGCTCGCAGGTCGTCACCCGTGGCATCATCGCCCGGACCATCGGTCTCGGCATCAGCCCGGCCACCGGATACCTCCGCCCGGTGATCGGAATCCCACCGGAGCCGGTGCTGTTCACGACCTATCCGGCCGTGATCGCGAAACCGGCGTCGGTCACCGCGATCACCGGGTTCACGCCCACGGCTTCCGGCGCGCCCGTCGACGTCACGGACGCCACCGTCCCCGGCGGTGGCCGGGCGTCCCTCACGTTCGGCCGCTACGCCCGGCCGGCACCGGCCACGACCGCACCGCTCGACCACGCCGTCCTCCAGGTGGCGCACCACGAGGACGGCGACGTGGAATCGGTGAAGATGTCGGTGGACTTCACCGGCAGCACCTGCACCGGCGTCAACTCACTGGACGTGCCGGCCCATCTCGGCTCGAGCGCCCCGGTGACCGACCATGTCGACCTGGCACCGTGTGGCCTGACCAACGCCTCCCAGTTGACCGGGCTGACCGTCACCTACACCGTCACCGCCGGGAACGGCGGCGCGACCGAGCACCTCGGCGGCACCCGGATCGACCTGCTGTCCGGCCCGCTCGTCGAGGCCGCCGTGTCCTTCGACGGCCACGCCAGCACCGTCAAGCAGTGGACGGTCCTGCCATGAGCAAGTACACCACCTTGGAGACCACCATGTCCGGGCCGAGTTCCGTGATCATCGACCACCTGCTCGGTGAACTGTGGGAGCGGGGCGGCAGCGATCTGCTGCTCACCGCCCGATCGGCGCCGTTCCTCCGCGTCGACGGCGCCCTGCGACCGGTCGAGGGGGCCGCGCTGAGCGAACCGGAGGTCGATCGGCTGGTGACCGGGGTGCTGGGCGAGGAACTCACGGAACGGTTCCGCCGGGAGAAGCAGGTCGATTTCGCGTTCAGCTGGGGGGAGAAGGCCAGGTTGCGCGGGAACGCCTTCGTGCAGCGCGGCGCGTCAGCGCTGGCGCTGCGGATCATCCCGTTCGACGTGCCGTCGTCCGAACAGCTCGGGCTCCCCCCTATCGTCACTGGGTGGGCGGGCATGCCGCGCGGGTTCGTGCTGGTCACCGGGCCGACCGGGTCGGGGAAGTCGACGAGCCTGGCAGCGCTCCTCGACTACGTCAACACGCACCGGTCGGTGCACATCCTCACCATCGAAGACCCGATCGAGTACCTGCACCGGCACAAGCGCTCGGCGGTCAACCAGCGCGAGGTCGGCACCGACACCGACTCGTTCCCCGCCGCGCTGCGCTCGGCCCTGCGCGAGGACCCTGACGTCCTGCTCCTCGGCGAGATGCGCGACCCGGAGAGCATCTCCGCGGCCCTGACCATCGCCGAGACCGGGCACCTGGTGTTCGCCACCCTGCACACCAACGACACGTCGCAGACGCTGGACCGCATCGTCGACGTGTTCCCGGCCGAGCAACAGCCACAGATCCGGCTACAGTTGGCGCACACCCTGGTCGGCATCCTCAACCAGACGCTCATCCCCCGGATCGGCGGCGGCCGGGTGGCCGCCTTCGAGGTGCTGGTGGGCACCTCGGCGATCCGCAATCTGATCCGCGAGGGCAAGACCCGCCAGATCCGCAACATGATCGCGACCGGCAACCGTGAAGGCATGCAGACCCTCGAAACCAGCATCAACGCCCTCGTCGCGGCAGGCACCATCGCCCACGAGGAGGCCGTGCGGCACACGGCCCACCCGGAGGAAATCCAGCGGCCCCACTTCCCGGTCGGCCGCACCTGACCGTCCGATGGGCAGCGAGCAGCCCTTCTTCGGGTGAGCCGGCCGCCCCGCGGCCGCCAAGGCGCCGGGGAGGTCGACGTTCGGTCTCACCAGAGCGCGGCCACGGCTGCGACCGCGCATGCGCTCCCTCTGGACGGGCACCCAAGTCTGGTGGCCCACAGGCCGCAGGTTCTGGCGAATCAACCACTGAAAGACGACGAGAGCGCGCTGCTACCTCCAGTGCGACCTCACGTTCGCCCCTGCCTGGTGCTACCAGCCCCTGCGCCTCGACTTCCGCCTGGGGCGGCGACCAGCCCCGCGACGCGCCCTGCCTCTGTCACCAGAGCCGCCCTTCCTCGTGGCGGTATCCGGCCCGGTTCCGCAGGGCGGACGCTGCACGGGTTGTCGCTACGTCCAGCATCTCCTGCGCACACGATGCATCATTTGGGGGTTTCGACAAGCATTTGCCAGGTGATTGTCGAATATTCACCGCAGATGCAGGATAAGGCTCGAAGGTGTCCGATGGAGGAGGCGGCAGGTGAGCGACCAAGACCAGGGCAATGGGCTCCGCAACTGGCTTCGGGGCATCGAGGTCTTCGCAGGGCCGCTTCCCGAGTTCGCGCCCGAGCAGGCCCCGGAGGACCCGGTGCGCCTGTTCCTGTCCTGGCTGTCCGATGCGGTGGCGGATGGGTTGCGCGATCCGCACGCCATGACCCTGGCCACTGTCGACGAGGCCGGCGACCCCGACGCACGTGTGCTGATCCTCAAGGGCGTGGACGGTACCGGCTGGCAGTTCGCCGGGCACGGTTTCAGCCCCAAGGGGCACCAGCTGGCCGTGCACCCGCGGGCCGCGCTGACCTTCTACTGGCCCGAGCACGGCCGTCAGGTCCGCTTGCGCGGGCCGGTGACGCCCGGGTCCGCGCAGGACAACGCAGAAGACTTCCTCGCCCGGTCGACCACCGCACGCGCCGAGGCCCTGCTGGGCCGCCAGAGCCAGTACCTGTCGTACACGGCTGAGCGTGACCAGGCCCTGGAGAAGGCGCTGGCGATGGTCGAGAAGGAACCGTCGCTCGTCGACTCCGCCTGGACGCTCTACACCCTGTCGCCGATGGAAGTGGAGTTCTGGCAGGCAGCGAAGAGCCGCGTCCATACCAGGCTGCGCTACGAGCGGACCCCGAAAGGCTGGGAACGTTTCCGACTCTGGTCGTGAGCCTCGGCCCATCCACCATCCCTGCTCACAAGGCGAGGTAACCCCCATGACGACACGTACCCAGGACGGCAGCGCCGGTGACGTCGACTACGGCACGATCGGCGGCGGCTACGCCTCATACCGCCGACCGGACGAGCACATCGCCCGGTTCATCGCCGAGGCCTTGGGCGGCGCCCGAACGGTCCTCAACGTCGGTGCGGGCGCCGGGTCGTACGAGAACGCGGCGCGCACGGTGACCGCCGTCGAGCCCTCCGAGGCGATGCGCGCCCAGCGGCCGGCACAGCTTCCCGGCGCGATCGACGCCGTCGCCGAGGACCTCCCCTTCGAGGACGGGGAGTTCGACGTGGCGATGACGCTGTTCAGCGTGCACCAGTGGTCCGACGTGCGGGCAGGTCTGGGCGAGATGCGGCGCGTGACCCGCGGCCCTGTGGTCATCCTCACCTGCGACCCGTCCCTGGTGCGCGACTTCTGGCTCTACCGGTACGCCCCTGAGGTGCTGGACACCGAAGCCCGCCGCTACCCGACCGTGGAGGAGCTGGCGTCAGCCCTGGGCGGGACCGGAGCCGTGCAGACCGTGCCCATCCCGCTCCACTGCACCGACGGGTTCAACGAGGCCTACTACGGCCGCCCCGAGATGCTGCTCGACCCGGCCGCCCGCCAGGCGTGCTCGGCCTGGAGCTTCGTCGACGACCAGGTCCGCGAGCGCTTCGACAAGGACCTGCGCCACGACCTGGGATCCGGGGCTTGGGACGCGGAGTTCGGCCACCTGCGTCGTCAACCCACGTACGAGGGCTCGCTCGTCATTGTGCGCGCGACCCCCTGAGCGCAGCAGCGCGAGAAAGAGACAAGGCACGATGGCGATTCCCGACCGGATGGACGAACGACTCCGGGCCCTGGGCCTGGTGGAGGGGCAGCGGACAGCCCTGGCCCTGTTTGCCGAGGTCGCCCGGCGCGAGCTGATAACGGCCGGCCGCAGCGAGTTCGAGTTGACCGACCGGATCGGGGACCTGGCGAGGGAGCTGTGGGGCACGCGCGTGCGGTGGCCCGGGCGGATCGTCCGCTCCGGCCCGCACGCCGTGCTCCCGTCCGGCGAGGAACCTCCCGACGACCGCGTCATCTGTGCCGACGACACGGTCACGACCCACTTCGGTCCGCTCCTCGGCGGCCACGGGACGGACTTCACCCGCACCGTCGTCCTCGGCGACGAGCCGAGCAGGCTGCGACTCCGCGAGGACCTGCCGAAGATCTTCGCCGCAGGGCGCGAGGCGTTCCACGCGGAACCCCGGATCACCGGTCGGCAGCTGTACGCCCGTCTCCAGGCCCTCGCCGCCAAGTCCGGTTGGACACTTGGCGGATGGCACGCCGGGCACTTGGTGGGCGAAGCGCCGGCCGCGAACCCGACGGGCGCGCAGGCCGACGCGTACATCGAGCCTTGCAACGACCGGCCGCTGCGCCGTACGACATCGGGCGGGTGGAAAGCTCACTGGCTGCTGGAGGTCCACCTGGTCGACGAGCACGCGGGCTTCGGCGGCTCGCACAAGGCGCTCCTCGATCTGGTGTGAGGTCCGCAACGGTCAGCTCCGCGTGAGGACCAGTGGCGCCGGCCCGCCGTCGCTCCAGTCGGCCCGGAGCGCCGCGAGCGCGTCGCCCACGGCTGCCCCGCCTAGGAACGCGGCGCGCTGTCCGTCAGCGACGCGGGCTGCGTCGCCGTCCCAGGTGACGGGTACGAGGCGGGTCAGTCCGGCAGCGGCCCGCCGCACCCGCCCCGTTACGGATACCCGCGGGAGTTTCGGGAGGACCCGCCCGGACGGGGCGGCGATCAGTGGGCCGAGCAGCGTGTGCGCGGCGACGAGTGCCGCGTACGGGTTGCCGGGAAGCCCCACCACCCACCGGTCCGCCGTGAGTTGAGCCAACAGCATCGGGTGGCCGGGGCGGCAGGCGGCCATGTCGACGATCAGCCGCGCTCCTGCTTCGTCGAGCAGGCGGCGCAGCTGGTCCGTGACACCAAGGGACGTGGAGCCCGTGACCAGTACGACGTCGGCGTCCTGCATCGCGTGAACGGCCCGGGCCAACCACCCCGTTGGCTGGTCGGGCACGTGCCGCAGTTGGCAGGTCTCGCCGCCGAGCTGGACGACGAGGGCCCGGAGGAGCGGCCCAAGTACGTCGCGGACCCGCCCCGAGCCGGCCCGGCCCGTGTGATCCAGCTCGTCGCCCGTGATCCGTACGCCGGTCCGGGGACGCGGCCGGACCGTCAGCGAGTCATGGCCGCAGGATGCTGCGAGTCCGAGCAATGCCGGGCCGATCCGTGTACCCGCCGGGGCGGGGGCGCTTCCCGCCGGGGCGTCTTCGCCGATGCGCCGGATGTGCCTGTCCGGTGGCGGCGTGGGACCGTCGACACGGTTGCCGTCCACGGGCACCGCCGATTCCAGCGGCAGCACGGCACATGCGCCAGCCGGGACCTGCGCCCCGGTCGGGATCTCCACACACTCCCCCGCCCCCAGCCCACCCAGCCAGGTCGCGCCAGCTCGCACGACCCCTCGGAGCCGCCACGGGCCGGAGCCGGCCACCGCATAGCCGTCCATCGCGGCCGTGTCGAAGGACGGGAGTGGCTGCAGGGCGGTGAGCTGCTGGGCCAAGGTGAGCCCTGGGGCGGCAGCCAGAGGCACGGTGCGAGGACTCAAGGGTCTCGGAGCACGGTGTGCGAGGAGGCGGGCCTGCGCCCAGGGCACGGAGGCGTTGCCATGTGGCTCACCAGGAGCGAAGTCGCGATCAGGGCCTGAGATGGACGGGGCAGTGACGGACACGGCAGACATGGGCACGACTCTCGCCCCGGGTCGTTTCAAAGCTCCGCCGAGAGGGTTGCTTCGGCGCTCCCATCCGTTCACGCACCGCGTTCCGTAGCTGTGAGCCCGCCGCCCGGCATGCCAAAGGCCGCGCACCGTTCACGGTGCGCGGCCTTCGTGGTGGTGCACGAAGGATCAGGCGGAGGCGAGGGAGACCTCGGTCGCCTTGATCAGGGCGACGACGGAGGTGCCGGAGGCCAGGCCGAGGGCCTCGACGGCATCCTTGGTGATCGCGGCGGTCAGCTCGCCACCCTCGACGGACACCTTGACCGAGCCCATGGCGCCACCGGTCGCGACGTCGGTGACGGTGCCCGCGAGCTGGTTGCGGATGGAGATGCCCTCAACAGGGCCGGTCGCCAGGGCGACCTCGGTGGATTTCACGAGCGCCTTGACGGCGGAGCCCTCTGCCAGGCCCAGATCCTTGACCGCGTCGGTGGTGACCGCGGCGGTGATGTCCTGGCCACCGGCGAGGCGGACCTTCACCGAGGCCATGGCCTCACCCGTGGTGACAGCGGTGACGGTGCCGGCGATCTGGTTGCGGATGGACAGGCTCATCGAAACACGCCTCACAAACTCGGAAACGAACCGGCAAGCACTTCTGTGACTTGCGTCATGTTCGACACTACCGGATGAGGAATCACGCTCCGCGTGGCGGTATCTCGTTCACCAACCGAATGGCCGCCACCACCTGGCGTATTCGAGCACGTCGGAACCCCTCGATTCTCGCGCACAAGACCCATCTGACCTGGGGCTTTCGGCCTGTCTGGGAAAGGATGGCCTCGCCGGCCACAGGGAGCGTCGAAATGCAGATGCGGCACTTTCAGTGCTTCAGTTGCTGCAAATACGGCGCCGACCAGCCGGACTCACACCGCAATTGCCCGATCACCGAAACAGCTGAACCGGAGAAGATTTCTCGCCATGATTTCGCTCCTCACCGCCCGACGCCGAGCCGTCGGCCTCCTCGCTGGCGCCCTGCTCGTCCCCCTTCTGACCGCCTGCGGTGACAGCGGAGGCGACGCCTCCGCCACGCCGTCGGCTAGCGGGTCTGGGCAGGTGCCCGCAGCGAACCTGACCGTGCTCGCCGCGTCCTCCCTCACCGACGTGTTCAAGACCGCCGGCGCGGCCTACCAGAAGGCGCACCCGGGCACGAAGGTGAACTTCTCGTTCGCCGGGTCCCAGGAGCTCGCCGCCCAGGTCAAGCAGGGCGCCCCAGCCGACGCCCTGGTCACGGCGGACACCAAGACCATGGACGGCCTCAAAGGGGAGACCGGCGACCCCACGGTGATCGCGAAGAACCGGCTCGTCATCGCCACCGCGCCGGGCAACCCTCACAAGATCGGCTCCTTGAAGGACCTCGCCGATCCCAAGCTGAAGGTGGTTCTGGCCGCTCCCGAGGTGCCCGCCGGCCGCTACAGCCAGCAGATCCTCGCCAAGCAGGGGATCACCGTGAAGCCCGTCTCGCAGGAGCCGAACGTGCGAGCCGTGCTGTCCAAGGTCGAACTGGGCGAGGCGGACGCCGGGCTCGTCTACAAGACGGACGCGGCCGCGGCCAAGGGAAAGGTGGACGCGGTCGACATCCCGGCCGACCAGAACGCCGTCGCCTCTTATCCGGCTGCAACGCTGAAGGCCACGAAGAACGCCGCTGCCGCGGACGCCTTCGTCACGTGGCTCTCCTCCCCGGAGGCGCAGAAGATCCTTCAGCAGGCGGGGTTCCAGCAGCCCTGACCGCGATGCAGGAGGGAGCGCGTGGCTCGTCGATACCGGGCTCTTTCCGGCAACCCGCGCGTCCGTCGCCCCGTCGCCGCCCGGAGGCCGGGTCACGTGATGACACGCCGTACCCCTCGGCCCCGTCCGCCGTTCGTACTGGCCCTTCCCGCCCTCCTCGGGATCTCCTTCCCGATGATCCCGCTGGTAGGGATCCTCGTCCGCACCCAGTGGAGCGAGCTCGGCGCGCACCTGACCACCCCCGGTTCGGTGGAGGCGCTGAAGCTCTCGCTCGTCGCCGACCGCGGGTGGTGTCGCCCTGCTGCTCGGGTTCGGCCGGCGAGGCCTGCTGGGCCCCTTCCTCGACGACGTCTTCGGCATCCCCTGCCCCTCCACACCTCAGGGGCCGTCGTCGCCGCCACCTTCGTGGCGATGCCGTTCCTCGTCATCAGCCTCGAGGACGCGCTCGGCGGACTACGGCCCGGCTTCGAGGAGACGGCCGCCTCGCTCGGCGCCTCCCCGCTGAGGGTCTTCCTGACCGTCACCGTCCCGATGGTCGTGCCAGGTCTGATCGCCGGAGCCGCCCTCACCTGGGCGCGGGCGCTTGGCGAATTCGGTGCGACCATCACCTTCGCCGGTAACCTGCCCGGCGTCACGCAAACCCTGCCGCTCCAGGTCTACCTGCTGCTCCAGGACTCCCCCGGGGCCGCGACATCCCTCTCCCTGCCGCTGCTCGTCGTCGCCATGGCGGTACTGGTCGCGCTCCGCGGCCGCTGGACCTCCGGCCACTCCGTGCCTGAGGCCCACTACACGGCGCCCACCGACGATCCGATCGCCGACGCTCCCGAGCCGGACACACACGCCCTACCCGCCCCGGTCGGCCGTTGGGCCCTGCACGCCGACGTCACCGGCTTCACCCAGCTCACCCTGGACGCCGAGCCGGGCACCACCATCGCCTTGGTCGGTGAGAACGGGGCCGGAAAAACCACCCTGCTGCGCGCCCTCCTCGGCCTCACTCCACGCGCCCACGCCGAACTCCAGCTCGGTGACGACGACGTGACGGCGATGCCGCCGCACCGCCGCGGGGTGGCGTGGGTGCCGCAGGACGGCGCGCCGTTCCCGCACCTGACGGCGCTGTCCAACACCGCCTATGGGCTGCGCGCCCAGGGCGTGTCACGTGAGGAGGCACGCGGACGGGCGAAGGTGTGGCTCCACCGGCTCGGCGTCGGCCACCTCGCCGGCCGCAAGCCCGCGCAGCTGTCAGGCGGCCAAGCCCAGCGGGTCGCCCTGGCCCGGGCGTTGGCCGCCGAGCCGCGCCTGCTGCTCCTGGACGAACCCCTGGCCGCGCTGGACCAGACGCCCCGGGCCCGGGTCCGTCACACCCTGCGCACCCACCTGGCCTCCTTCGGCGGGGTCTGCCTGATCGTCGCACGACCCGGTCGAGGCCGTGTCGCTGGCCGACCGTGTCCTCGTACTGGCGCACGGCCGCGCTCTGCAGGACGCACCGCCGACGGAGGTCACCCGCAATCCGCGATCACCCTGGGTGGCGCGGATGCTGGGCAGCAACGCATGGCCGGGCACCACCACCGCGGACGGGCTCAAGCTCGCCACAAGCGGGTCCGTGGTGGTCGCCGATCCTGAACCGGAGGGCTCCGAGGCCCTTGCCATCGTCGCCCCAGAGGCCGTCTCCCTACACCGCGACCAACCCACCGGCAGCCCACGCAGCGTCTGGTCGGGCACCGTCCGCGAGGTCACTACGGCCGGCAGCCGTCTCCGCGTCCTGATCACGTCTACAGTCGCCGCCGGCGTGGTCGCCGAGATCACTGCGCAGGCGGCCGCCGAGCTGGCCATCGCCGATGGCGCCCGGGTGTGGTGCAGCATCAAGGCCCCCGAAATCACCCTGGTCACCCTCTGAATCCTGATCGGTTCGGGCGCGGGCATCAGCCTTCCAGGAGTGCCTGGGCGGCGTACGCTCCGGGGCGGATGCCGCTCGGTACGGCGAACAACGCGGACGTCTCGTGGACCAGGTAGCGGGCGAGGGCGTCGCCGCGGGAGAGCCGTTGCTGGACGGGGATGAACCCGGTTCGCGGATCGGGCTGCCAGGCCATGAACAGCAAGCCGGCATCCGGAGTACCGTCCGCGCGCAGGCCGTCGTGGTACGACCAACTGCGCCGCACCATCCTGGCGCCGTTGTTGGAGTCGGGGGCGGCCAGCCGGATGTGCGCGTTGGTGGCGATCACCGGGACGCCGTCGGACCGCGCAGCCGCGAGGTCGACGGATGTGTCGGTGCCGCCTGTCAGCGGGGCGCCGTCGGCGGCGCGCCGACCCAGGGCCTGTTCGCGGTGGGTGGGCGGCAGGGTGTCCCAGTGGTCCAGGAGCATGCGGATGCGCCGGATCACCACGTACGAGCCGCCGGCCAGCCACGGCGGGACGTCCGGCCCGTGCAGCAGGGCGCGGGTGGGCTCGGGGTTGTTCGTGCCGTCGATCTGCCCCATCAGGTTGCGGCGGCCGTCGGCGGCCGTGAAACCGGTCATGGTCCAGCGGAGTTTGGCCTCGCCACGAGCCAGGCGTTGGAGGTTCCGCAGTACGTGTGCGGTGACGAAGGCGTCGTCGGCGCCGATCTGCACGAGGAGGTCGCCGTCGCTGCGGGCGGGGTCCAGCTCGTCCTCGGGGAAGGCCGGCAGCGGAGCGAGGGCCTCGGGGCGGGCAGCCGTCAGGCCGGTGCGGTCGAAGAAGTTCGGGCCGAGCCCGAAGGTCACCGTGAGCCTGGCCGGGGCGCTGCCCTCCAGCGCCCCGGTCTCGGCGGCCCGGGAGCCGGGCGGCTCCAGCTCGGGGGGCACGGCCTCGCCCCGGGCCAGGTGTTCCGCGGCGGACGTCCAGCGCAGGAGCAACGCGGCGGCGCGTCCTCGTCGGTACGGGTGCCGAAGTCGAAGGCTGCCACCCGGACATCCTGCTGGCGGGGCGTCAGGATCCCTGCCTGGTGGGGGCCGTGGAAGGGAATGACAGCGGCAGCGGTTGTCCCGCCGTCGCTGCGGAGCGCCCCGGCGGTGACGGTCCCGCCGCCGGCCAGCACCGCGAGACCTCCCTCCGGCGAGCAGGGGCCGCCGGGAGACCCGTCGGCGGGCCGTCCCGACCGGGCTGCCGGTCAGTGCCGGTGACGCGGCAGGGGCGGCGACGCCCTCTTCAGCAGCGGAGGCCTGCAGTGGATCCAGTCCGCCCTTCGCTGTGGCCTGCTCGTCGGATACCGCCGCCTCGGGAGGCCGATCAAACTGAGAAACCAGTGAGCCGAGGCCGGGCTTCCTCGCGTCCGAAGGCCAGCACCTTCGCAAGTACCTCGCGCATCTCGTCAATGCCCTCGGCCGGCACGTCGAGCACCGCCTCGATCTCCGCGTCCTCCAACTCCAAGTCATCCAGACAGCCGGGGTCCAGCGACACCGTGAGCAGGTTGCCTGTCAGAGCCACCTCGCGGACACAGCCATAGGCCGTGCACTGGTCTGGGGTCATCACGCAGTACGTGTCGAGCCCGAGCGAGATGTCCTGTGCGGACGGCTCACCGATAGTGCTCGTGAACAGCAGGAAGAAGCCCTCGTCCTCCTCCGCCACGCCAGCCTGCATCTCGCCATCAACGTCGACCTCGGCAGCCACCGCACGGGCTGTAAACCTGTATGTCATGCGCCGGTTGTACCAGGAGCCCAGCACAGCTCACGCCCACCCCTCCGTCAACAAGTGCTGCCGCCATTTGAAACGACGTCGTGGTGCAGGGCGAGGACCGTGGCGGCGATGGCCGGCCCCGGGAGAACCGGGAGCCACCAGGGCGTGGCCAGGTGGTCGCTGCCCTGTGCCCTATGCCGTCTCCCGCAGATCGTCCCGGATGAACAGGGCCTCCAGGTCCGCGTGGAGGGCCAATCTGTCTCAAGAAGCCCGGCGCAGGACGCGGATACACGGTCGCTCGGCGCCGAGATCCGCTATGCGGAGGGTTTCCGCCGGGGGCGAGAATGAGTCAGCCGCGGTCGTGTGGTGATGCGGCACACAACCGGGCCTGCGAATGTGATGGCCCGCCACATATGCCGCTGACCTGGGGACTTCTACGTTGTGGCGACACCCGACGTCCCCGCAGATCCCCTGGAAGTGGTGCACATGGTCTCCCCCGCAGCGAGCAGAACGAGCCCGTCAGGCATACGCAGGATCGTCGCGGCGAGTCTCATCGGGACCACCATCGAGTGGTACGACTTCTTCCTGTACGGCAGCGCCGCCGCCCTGGTGTTCAACAAGCTGTTCTTCCCGACCGCCGACCCGCTGACCGGGACCCTGATCGCCTTCCTCACCTACGCCATCGGCTTCCTGGCCCGCCCGCTCGGCGGGGTGGTCTTCGGGCACTTCGGGGACAAGCTGGGGCGCAAGAAGCTGCTGGTGCTCAGCCTGTTGATGATGGGCGGTGCCACCTTCGCGATGGGGCTGCTGCCGACGTACGCGGACATCGGCGTCGGCGCGCCGGTGCTGCTGACCGTGCTGCGGCTGGTGCAGGGGTTCGCGCTGGGCGGCGAGTGGGGCGGCGCCGTGCTGATCGTCTCCGAGCACGGGGGTGCGGAGCACCGGGGGTTCTGGGCGTCGTGGCCGCAGTCGGGCGCGCCCGGCGGGAACATGCTCGCCACCGGGGTACTGGCGCTGCTGGCGTCCGTCCAGTCCGAGGAGGCCTTCCTCGCCTGGGGCTGGCGCGTCCCGTTCCTGCTGTCCGGCGTCCTGGTGGCCGCGGGGCTGTGGATCCGGATCTCCGTCTCGGAGTCCCCCGTCTTCCTCGCCGCGCAGGCGCGGGCCCGGCAGGAGGAGGGGACGGGCACGGAGCAGGCGGGCAGGGCGAAGGCGCCGGTGGTCGAGGTGTTCCGCAGGAGCTGGCGCGAGGTGCTGACGGCCATCGGTACCCGGTTCGGCGAGAACATCTCGTACTACGTCCTGACCTCCTTCCTCCTCGTCTACGTCACCACCCACCTCGGGCTGCCCAAGAGCACCGCGCTGAACGCCGTACTGATCGGCTCGGCCCTGCACTTCGTCACCATCCCGGCCTGGGGCGCGCTGTCGGACCGGATCGGCCGCCGGCCGGTGACGCTGATCGGCTCGGTGGGCATGGCGATCTGGGCGTTCGCCTTCTTCGCGCTGGTCGACTCGCGCTCGTTCGCGGTCGTCACGGTGTCGGTCACCGTCGGTCTGCTGCTGCACGGGGCGATGTACGGGCCGCAGGCGGCCTTCATCTCCGAGATGTTCGACACCAAGGTCCGCTACTCCGGTGCCTCGATGGGCTCCCAGCTCGCCTCGATCGTCGCCGGGGCGCTGGCTCCGATCATCGCCGTCGAGCTGCTCAAGGACTACGGCTCCGCCCTCCCGGTTTCGGTCTACCTCTGCGGCGCGGCCGTGATCACCACCCTCACGGTGGCGTTCGCGAAGGAGACCCGCGGCCGGAACCTGGCGGCGGTCGGCCACGGCCCGGCCGTCCCGGGGCAGCGGGCCGGCGCCGCCCGGGCGGGGCAGCCGTCCGACGCGGCCTGAGCGCGGAGCAGCCGCCGTCCGACCGCAGCGACCGGCAGGCCACCCGCAGCGGAGGCCTGCCGGGAAGGGCCGCCGGGAGGGCTGTCAGCATGGGCCGCGTGAACGATGCCTCCAGCCCCCGCCCGCCCGCCGGCCACCCGGTGGCGGCCGCGCTCCGCACGCTGCTCGACCTGCTGGCCGAGGGCGCGCCGGCCGAGCGGTTCGCGGCGGCCGCAGCGGAGGTCCGGACCGGCGGCGCCGCCCCGGCGGACCTCGCCTTCGTCGAGGACGCCACGCGCGTCGCCCTCGACATCAGCCGGACCCTGGGTCAGCACCGGCGCCGGGAGGCGGAGTTGACCGCCCTGTTCGACACGGCCGGCGACCTGGCGGCGCTGCGCGACCTGGACGCCGTACTGCGGGCGATCGTCCGGCGGGCTAGGACCCTGCTGGGTACTGACGTCGCCTACCTCACCCTCAACGACCCGGCCGCGGGCGATACGTTCATGCGCGTCACGGACGGTTCGGTCTCCGCCGCGTTCCAGCAGTTGCGCCTCGGCATGGGCGAGGGGCTCGGCGGCCTCGTCGCGCAGACGGCCCGCCCCTACGCCACCAGCGACTACGGGTCGGACGGCCGGTTCAAGCACACCGCGGCCATCGACCGCGGTGTCGGGGAGGAGGGGCTGCGGGGCATCCTGGGCGTCCCGCTCCGGGTGGGGACGCGGGTGATCGGCGTGCTCTACGCGGCCGACCGCGCGGTCCGGGCCTTCGCGCCCGACGCGGTCGCGCTGCTGTCCTCGCTCGCCGACCACGCCGCGGTCGCCATTGACGGGGCCCGGTTGCTGGAGGAGACCCGGGCCGCGCTGGTCGAGCTCAACGGGGCCAACGAGACGGTCCGCGCCCACAGCGAGGCGATGCGCCTGG
The DNA here is from genome assembly GCF_055567555.1 of Streptomyces sp. NPDC026522. Taxonomy (NCBI): domain Bacteria; kingdom Bacillati; phylum Actinomycetota; class Actinomycetes; order Kitasatosporales; family Streptomycetaceae; genus Streptomyces; species Streptomyces sp. NPDC026522. The sequence goes on along the minus strand of NZ_JBVHQF010000001.1, from coordinate 909,381 downwards.
CCACCGAGACGCACGACCGGCTCACCGAACTCGTGCTGCGCGGCGGCGACGTGGGTGATCTCGCGCGGGACGTCGCCGCCCTGCTCGGCGGCGGCATCGTGGTCCACGACGCCGACGGCACCGAACTGGCCCGGGTCGGCGCGGGCCCCCTCGCCCCGCCGGTCCAGGGGGTGACGGACTCCCGTACGGGCGGCCGCGCCGTCGCCGTGGAGGGGGTCTTCGTCTGGGCGGTCATGGCGGGTCCCGAACTCCTCGGCAGCGTCGCCCTGACCGGCCGGCCCGGACTCACCGACTCCGAACGGCGCCTGTTCGAGCGGGCGGGCCTGGTGACGGCCCTCCTGTTGCTGCTGCGGCGCTCCATAGCGGAGGCCGAGGACCGGGTGCGCGGCGAACTGCTGACCGACCTGCTCACCCCGGAGGGGGCGGGGCGGGTCCACGACGGGGCGAGCCGGCGGATCCGGGCCCGCAGGCTGGGCCTGGACCTGACCCGGCCGCACGCGGTGCTGGCGCTCCGGTGCGAGCCGGGGGTACGGGCCCGGCTGGCGTCGGAGACGGCCCGCCGGGCACGCGCCGCCCACGGCCTGTCGGGCGTGCACCAGGGGCTCGTCGTGATGGTGGTCCCGGCCGACCGTCCCGGCGACCTCGCCCGGTCGCTGGCCGCCGAGCTGGGACTCGCCCTCGGCGCCCCGGTGACGGTGGGCGCCGCCGGCCCGGCGGACCGCCCGGACGCGCTGCCCGCCGTGTACGCGGAGGCCCTGCGGTGCGTCGAGGCCCTGCACACCCTCGGGCAGCCGGGCCGGGGCGCGGGCGTCGCCGACCTCGGATTCCTCGGCGTGCTGCTCGGCGACCGCGCCGATGTGAGCGGTTACGTCGACCGGGTGCTGGGCCCCGTCATCGCGTACGACGCCCAGCGCGGCACCGATCTCGTCCGTACGCTGGACGCCTACTTCGCCCACGGCGCGAGCCTGTCGAAGGCGAGGGAGGCCCTGCACGTGCACGTCAACACGGTGGTGCAGCGGCTGGACCGGATCCGCCGGCTGCTCGGCGACGACTGGAACGCCCCGGCCGCGGCGCTGGAGCTCCAGCTGGCCCTGCGTCTGTACCGTCTGACCTCGTGACTCAGCGGTGAGCTATGTTTGATCACGAGTGATGAGAAGGAGGCCCGTCGGTGTCATCGGGTCAGCAGGAACGCGCTCAGGCGGCCGCCATCACCCCGGGCGGGCAGGCCGCGGAGCACGAGCGCGCCCCCGCCGACCGGGTTCGGGCGCTGTTCGACGGGCATCCGCTGTCCCCCGGCCAGCGGCGCATCGCCCAGTACCTGATCGACCACCTCACCGAGGCCGCGTTCCTCTCGATCACCGAGCTCGCGGAACGGGCCGGGGTGAGTCAGCCGTCCGTGACCCGGTTCGCGGCGGCGCTGGGTTTCAGCGGCTATCCCGCCCTGCGCGAGGTGTTGCAGCCGATCGCGCTGAACGCCGTGGCGGGCCATCAGGAGAGCCGGGAGCAGCTCCGCCACAACGAGCTCCAGGCGGCGGTGGACGCGGAGATCGAGAACCTGGAGAACGTGCGCCGGCTGCTGGCCGACACCGACCAGATCCTCGACATCGGCCGGGACCTGGCCCGGTCGGTCCCCCTCACCGTGCTCGGCCTGCGCATCTCCGTCTCCCTCGCGGAGTACTTCGCCTACGCGGCCCGGCGCATCCACCCCGACGTACGCCTGGTGACGGGCGGGGGCAGCGTCGCCTACGACGCGCTGCTCCAGGCCCGGGCGGCGGGCGGCAGCTGGGTGCTGGCCTTCGCGATGCCGCGGCACGCGAAGGAGACCCTCGCCGCGGTGCGGACGGCCCGCAGCGCCGGCCTGCGCGTCGCGCTGATCACCGATCCGACGCTGGGCCCGCTGGTGGAAGAGGCGGACGTGGTGCTCACCGCCGGCACCGGTTCGCGGCTGGTTTTCGACTCCTACGCGGCACCCGGGGTGCTGTCGGCGGCCCTGCTGCAGGCCATGGCGGACGCGGACCCGGAGCGGACGCAGGCCCGCCTCGAAGGCTATGAGCAGGCCGCTGACCTGCACGATTTCTTCCTCTAGAGCGGAAGCCGCCCCTCCCTTTCCGGATGGATGCGTTCACGTGAGAGACGTATGAATTTTTTCATACGCTTGCTTACTCGACGGTATATATGTTTACTGAGGCGCGGCCGGAATCCACCAGATGCCAGGGAGAGCGACCCCACGCCCTCCCGAGCGAGCACCCAGCAGCGAGCGCCTCCTCCTCACGCCCGCTTCCGGGTACCCGATCCGGGCTTTCGGATCCCGTCGACCGCCGTGGCGGCCTCGATCAACCCCTGGGTCGAGGCCGCCCACCCCTCTCGATCAGAGTTCGACACCACTCGGAAGCGACGAGAATGCCCCAGACGGCCTCTGCCACCCTCAGCCCGGACTGGCCCTGCCAGGTCAAGGCCCCCGGAAGTCACGACTGGGAACGCACCGCCATCCGTTGGCTGCGCGACCTGCTGCCGGCCCGCTACGCCGGCTACTCGACGTTCAACCGCCACCCCGTCCTCCTCACCCGGCACGCGCGCCTGCACCTCCAGCACGAGATACGCGCCGTACGGGTGGCCCTGGAGACCTGCCGGGCCGAACTGCCCGCGCTGGGCGTCGCCGAGTCCGTCATCGAGAACACCATCCGGATGTACGCGGTCGAACTCGACCAGCTCGCCCGCCTGGCCCGCGGCGTCCGCCTGATCACCGACGCCCTCCCCGTCAACGGCGCCGCCCGCCGCCGCTAGGGCGTCCTCGGCAGGGTCGCCACCAGGCGGGCCCCTCCGGTGGGGGCGGCGTGGGCCGCGAGGGAGCCGCCCAGGCTGGTGGCGATGTCGCGGGCTATGGCCAGGCCCAGGCCGGAGCCGCCCGCGTCCCGGCTGCGGGCGTCATCGAGCCGGGTGAACCGTTCGAAGACCCGCTCCCGGTCCGCCTCCGCGATGCCCGGCCCGTCGTCGCACACCTCCAGCACGACCACGTCCCGTTCCTCGTCCACCCGCAGGGCCAGCGAGACCCGCCCGGCGGCATGGCGCTGCGCGTTGTCGAGCAGGTTCGTCACCAGCCGGGACAGCCACAGCGTGCTGCCGCGCACCGTCACGTCGGGCGCGAGGACCGCCTCGACCGGGACGCGGTCGTCCCGGCGCGGGCGCGCCGCCTCCCGGGCGACTCCGGTGAGGTCGACCGCGGCGGCCGGAGCCGGTTCGGCGGTGTCCAGCCGGGCCAGCAGGAGCAGGTCCGCCGCGAGGTCCTGCAGCCGGACCGTGTCCTCCAGCGCGCCGCTGACCAGCTCGCCCCACAGGGCCGGGTCGGGGTGCGCCTGCGCGACCTCCAACTGGGTACGGAGCACCGTGATGGGGCTGCGCAGTTCGTGCGACGCGTCCGCGATGAACTGCCGCTGCCGGATCCCGGCGGCTTCGAGCCGGTCCAGGGTGGCGTTCACCGTCACCGCGAGCCGGGCCACCTCGTCCTGGCTCGGCGGCACGGGCACCCGGCGGTGCAGGTCGCGCTCACTGATCTCCGCGACCTCCGCGCGGATCGCCTCGACGGGCCGCAGCGCCCAGCCCGTCACGCGCCAGGTGACGAGGGCGACGGTCAGGACGAGCAACGGCGCCATGACCGCCAGCGCGGCGGTGATCATGTCCCCGGCGGCGTCGGCCTGCCGCAGCGACGTGCCCGCGTAGACGGTGACCAGCCCCGACGCGGTGGCGGTGGTGACCTGTACGACGCGCTGGCGGTGCTCCTCCCGGACCGGGCCGCCCTGCCAGGTGCCCCGGACCGTCCCGGGGCTGCCGGGGCGCGCCCCGGAGACGGCGGGCCGGCCGGCGAGGTTGGGGCTCGCCGCGAGCACCCGGCCCTGGGCGTCCACGACCTGGAGGAAGTCCGTGCCGCGCCCGGCGGCCAGTACGGGATCGAGCCGGCCCCCCGCCGCCAGCCCGGCGGTGGCCACGGCCTGCCGCTCGGCGTCGGCCTGGGCGCTGCGCAGCAGGTTGCCGTGGAGCAGCCCGAGCAAGGCGAAGGAGATCGCCCCGAGGGCCAGGGCGACCACGGCGGACGCCCCGAGCGTCGCCCGGGCGCGTACCGAACGCGGCCGCAGACCGCCGGCGAGGAGTCCGCGTACCGCACGGGCCCGTGGAGCGCCGGCGAGGAGTCCGCGTAGCGCACGGGCCCGTGCGCCCAGCCGTGCGCCCAGCCGCTCGACCGGCCGCGCGACCGGCCGTGCCCCGGGCCGGGGCGTCGGCTCAGCCACCGTCGGCCGCCAGCCGGTAACCGGCGCCGCGCACCGTCTCCACGGCGGCCCGTCCGAAGGGCGCGTCGATCTTCCGGCGCAGGGCGCTGACGTGGACCTCGACCACGTTCAGGTCACCGTCGTAGGCGGCGTCCCACACGTTCTCCAGGATCTCGCGCTTGGGCACCACCTCCCCGGCCCGCCGGGCCAGGTACTCCAGCACGGCGAACTCCCGCGAGGTGAGGCGGGCTTCGGCCCCGCCGCGGGTGCACCGCTGCGCCGCCGGGTCGACCACCAGGTCCCCGAACGTCATGACCTGCGGGCTGCGGCGGCCGGTGCGCCGGATCAGCGCACGCAGCCGGGCCACGAGGACGACGTAGGAGAAGGGTTTGGACAGGAAGTCGTCCGCGCCGGTGTCCAGGGCTTCGGCCTCGTCGTACTCGCCGTCCTTCGCGGTGAGCATCAAGATGCCCGACTCGCAGCCCGCCGCGCGCAGCCGGGCGCAGACCCGGTAGCCGTTGAGGCCCGGCAGCATGATGTCCAGCACGATGGCGTCGTAGTCGTGCTCCGCCGCGAGCCACAGGCCCTGCGTGCCGTCGTGGGCGACGTCCACCGAGAAGCCCTCGGCTCCCAGCCCCCGCTGCAGGGCGGCGGCCAGCCGCCGCTCGTCCTCGACCACCAGTACGCGCATGGGGTCAAGGTTCGCAGGTCGCCCGGCGGGCTTGCTGAAGGGGTCTTCAGCTCGCTTCAGCGCAGCTTCAGGAAGCGCGGCGCACGATCTGCCCTGCCGGGCGGAGCGCCCGGAGTACGCGAGGAGCGATCAGATGACCCAGTCCACTCCCCAGCCTCCCGAGCACCCGGCGGACGCCGGCGAGACGAAAGCGGTGCCCGCGGCCGGCCGTCGGGGCCGGCTCGTCCGGCTGACGCGCCAGGGCCGCACACGGTGGGTGGCCCTCGGGCTGGTGGTGCTGGTCGGCGGCGGCGCCGCCGCGGCGGCCGTCGCCGTGGCGGAACACCGCCACGAGGCGCACGAGGGCCACTCGGACTCCGCCGGGGAGCACGGCCGCGGCCACGGTCCGAAGGGCGGCCGGGAGGACGGCCGGGAGGACGGCGGCCCCCGCGCCTTCGGCCGCCAGGGCGGCGAGGACGGCGCGTCCGGCCGGTTCCGGCCGGGCCGCGAGTTCTCCGGCGGCGCAGGTGCGAAGGCGGCGGCCCCCGCGCAGCTCCCCGCGCTGCCGGCCGCGCAGGCCGTGGACAAGGCGGCGGGAGCCGTGTCGGGCGGCAAGGTGGAGTCCCTGCGCGTGGTGGTGGAGCAGGGCGGCGCGAGCGCGTGGGAGGCCGTGGTCCTCGGTCCCGACGGCGTCCGGCACGACGTCACCCTCTCCGGGAGCGACGGCACGCCGACGGGCAACACGGTCCTGGACAAGGGCGCCAAGGCGGCGCGCTGACCCTCAGCCGGTGCCGCTGACCTCAGCCGGTGCCGAGGAGGCGCTGGGCCGTCTCGCGCATCTCGACCTTGCGGATCTTTCCGGTGACGGTCATCGGGAACTCGTCCACGACGTGGACGTAGCGCGGGATCTTGAAGTGGGCGAGGCGGCCGGCACAGTACGCGCGGACGGTTTCCGCGGTCAGCGGCTCGGCGCCCTCGCGCATCCTGATCCAGGCCATCAGTTCCTCCCCGTACTTGGCGTCGGGGACGCCGATCACCTGGACGTCGAGCACGTCCGGGTGCCCGTGGAGGAACTCCTCGATCTCGCGCGGGTAGACGTTCTCACCGCCTCGGATCACCATGTCCTTGATCCGGCCGGTGATGCTCAGGTAGCCGTCGTCGTCCATGACGGCGAGGTCCCCGGTGTGCATCCAGCGGGCCGCGTCGACGGCTTCGGCGGTCCGCTCGGGCTCGCCCCAGTAGCCGAGCATGACGGAGTAGCCCCGGGTGCACAGTTCGCCCGGTTCGCCGCGCGGCACGGTCCGCCCGGAGGCCGGGTCGACGATCTTGACCTCCAGGTGCGGACCGACGCGGCCCACGGTCGACACCCGGCGTGCGACGGAGTCGTCCGCGCGGGTCTGGGTCGACACCGGTGAGGTCTCCGTCATGCCGTAGCAGATGGAGACCTCCGTCATGCCCATCCGGTCGATGACCTCCTTCATCACCTCGACCGGGCAGGGCGAGCCCGCCATGATGCCGGTCCGCAGGCTGGAGAGGTCGTACGAGGCGAAGTCCGGGTCGGCGAGCTCGGCGATGAACATCGTCGGCACGCCGTACAGCGAGGTGCAGGACTCGGCTTCCACGGCGGCCAGGGTGGCCGCCGGCTCGAACGACGGCGCCGGGATGACGAGCGCCGCCCCGTGACTCGTACAGGCCAGTGCCCCCATCACCATGCCGAAGCAGTGGTAGAAGGGGACCGGGACGCAGACCCGGTCCTGCTCGGTGTAGTGGCACAGCTCCCCCACGAAGAACCCGTTGTTCAGGATGTTGTGGTGGGACAGCGTCGCGCCCTTGGGGAAGCCGGTCGTGCCCGAGGTGTACTGGATGTTGACGGGGTCGTCCGGGCTCAGCGCGGCCTGCGCGCCGGCCAGTACGGCCGGGTCGCCCTGCCGGCCGCGCTCCAGCAGCGAGGTCCAGGCGCCGCCTTCCAGCAGGACCACGAACTCCAGCTCCGGGCAGCGCGGCCGCACCTCCTCGATCATGGCCGCGTAGTCGGAGGTCTTGAACCGGTCGGCGGCCACCAGCAGCCGGATCCCGGACTGCCGCAGTACGTACTCCAGCTCGTGGGAACGGTAGGCCGGGTTCACCGTGACGAGGACCGCCCCGATCTTGGCGGTGGCGTACTGCACCAGCGTCCATTCGGGCCGGTTCGGCGCCCAGATGCCGACCCGGTCGCCCTTGGCGATGCCGAGGTCCAGCAGGCCGAGCGCGAGCGCGTCGACGTCCGCCACCAGCTCCGCGTACGTCCAGCGGCGCCCGGAGGGCAGGTCGACCAGGGCGTCCCGCTCGGGGAACCGGCGCGCGGTGCGGTCCAGGTTCTCGCCGATCGTGTCGCCGAGCAGCGGCACCTCGTGCACCCCGTACGCGTAACTGGACTCTGCGGCGCTGGATTCTGCTGACACACGGCCTCCCGGATCGGTGGTGCGCGCGGGGCCCGGTGGGCCGGCGCCCCCCTATGATCACCGCGCGGGTCCGTCGGGGCCAGAGACTGCGCGGTGGTCGTGGGGGCGCCGGTTCACCCCGCCGGGAGCTCCTCCTGCAGTGCTCGCGCCAGTTCCTCCGGGAGGCGGCCGGTGTGCAGGACCCCGAGGGTCTGGGTGGCGCGGGTCAGCGCCACGTACAGGTCGCTCGGCGCGATGTCCGCCGGCTCCACGACGAGCACCGTGTCGAACTCCAGCCCCTTGGCCTGGCGCGGGTCGAGGAGCACGACGGCGTGGGTGAGGTCCGGTTCCGCTCCGGCCCGTACGTCCGGCAGCGCCGCGGCCAGGGCCTCGTGCAGCGGGCGCGGGGCGATGACCGCGAGCCGGCCCTCCGCCGGGGTGCCGGCGCGGACCGCCTCGGCGACCGCGGCGGGGAGGTCGTCCGCCGCCCGGGACCAGGGCCGTACGCCCGTGGACCGGACCGAGCGGGGCGGCTCGAACCCGGGGTGGCGGGCCAGCAGCACGGCGGACGCGACGTCCATGATCTCGGCGGGCGTACGGTAGTTCACACCGAGCCGGACCAGTTCCCAGCGGTCGCCGACGTACGGGGCCAGGATCCGCTTCCAGGAGCCGCAGCCCGCCTCGTCGCCCGTCTGGGCCGGGTCTCCGACCAGGGTCATCGAGCGGGTGGGGCAGCGCCGCATCAGCAGCCGCCAGGCCATCGCCGACAGCTCCTGGGCCTCGTCCACGATGACGTGGCCGAAGGCCCAGGTCCGGTCGGCGGCGGCGCGCTCGGCGGCGCTGCGGTGGTCCGCCTCCTCGTGCCGCTCGGCCATCCGCTCGGCGTCGATGATGTCGTGCGCGGCGAGGTACTCGTTCTCGGTGTCCTCGAACTCATAGGACTCCGAGCCCTGTGAGAGGTCCAGGACGCCCTGCGCGTACGCGATCCGCTCCAGCCGCTCCCGCTCCTCGGCGGCGCGCCGCGCGCTGTCGTCCTCGCCGAGCAGTTCGGCCGCCTCGTCGAGCAGCGGGATGTCGGCGGGTGTCCAGCCGGTCTCGGTCGCGGGGCGCCGGATCAGCTCGGCGTCGGCGGCGTCCAGGTGGGCGGGGTCCGCCAGGAAGTCGGCGATCAGCTGCTCGGGGGTCAGCGGCGGCCAGAGGGCGTCGATGGCCGCGTGCACCTCGGCGCTGGTGGCGATCTCCTTGCCGAGCTGCGCGACGTCGTCGGGCCCCAGCAGGTTGGGTCCGCCGTACGGGTCCGCGCCGAGCCGGTCGGCGAGCTGCTCGGTGAGCGCGTCGATGATCCGGAACGCGAAGTACGGCCGCGCCAGGTTGTGCGGGAGTCCGGTGCCGCGGGCCCGGTCGCGGGCCTCGTGGGCCATCGTCCGGTCCAGCAGCAGCGTCCCGTAGTCGTCGTGGTCGATCTCCAGGGCCGGTTCGGGGACCACGGAGGTGTCCTCGCCGCTGCCCGCCGGGACGGTCTCCGGCAGCGCCTGGCGGTCGCCGACGACCCGGGCCAGGACGTCGGCCATCGCCGCGCGGCCCTTCACGGCCGCGGCTCCGGGGCGGTCGGTGCGGGTGGCGTGGACGCCCGGGAACAGCTCGCCGACCGTGGCCAGGAGCACGCCCGTCTCGCCGAGGGAGGGGAGCACCTCGCCGATGTAGCCGAGGAACGCCGGGTTGGGGCCGACGATCAGCACGCCGCGCTTGGCGAGGAGTTCCCGGTACGCGTACAGCAGGTAGGCGGCGCGGTGCAGGGCGACCGCGGTCTTGCCCGTGCCGGGGCCGCCTTCCACCACCAGGACGCCGGCGTGCGGCGAGCGGATGATGCGGTCCTGTTCGGCCTGGATGGTCCGGACGATGTCGTGCATCCGCCCGGTGCGGGCGGCGTCGAGGGCGGCGAGCAGCACGGCGTCCGCGTCGGCCCCTTCGTAGCCGGTGCGTTCGGTGTCGGTGAGGTCCAGGATCTCGTCGTGCAGTGCGGTGACCTCGCGGCCCCGGGTGGTGAGGTGCCGGCGCCGGCGCAGTCCCATGGGGTGGTGGCCGGTGGCGAGGTAGAAGGGGCGGGCGACCTCGGCCCGCCAGTCGAGGACCAGGGGGGTGCGGTCGGGGTCGTCCTGCCTGATTCCGATGCGGCCGATGTGGTGGTCGCGGCCGTCGGAGAACTCCAGCCGGCCGAAACACAGACCGTTCTCTCCGGAGTTCAGAGCGGAAAGCAGACCGGACTGCTCGGCGACCAGCACATCCCGCTCCAGGCGTGCCTGCAACCCGCTTCCCGGCTCGGCGAGCGCGCTCCGGACGGCGCGTTCGGCCTGGTCACGCAGGTCATCGAGGCGTGCGTAGAGCCCGGTGATGAATTGCTGCTCATTCCGGAATTCCTCGGTTGACAATTCCACTCCTGACGCGATACAGTGTCTACGTAAAGCTTCTCCACGTCTCCCTCGTGGGTCGACGTGAAATAACCAATATACGCAGGGAATCGCCCCGGTCGCCATTGAGGTCCGGGGTTTTTTGTTGCCGTGTGGCAGGAGACGGAGCCCCCCATGGACGTACAGCACTTCGCGCGGATCACCGCGTTCATCGAGGCGCGCCTCACCCCGCTGTTCGCCGCCGAGACCGGCAGCGAGAACGGCTTCGCGATGGACGACACCTCCCGCGCCCTGCGCGCGCTGCGCAACGCGGTGCTGGAGGCGTCCGCGGTCAAGGGCCTCATCGAGACGCGGGCCACGGCCGAACCCGCGGTGCGCCGGGTCATCGACCAGTCGGTGGAGCACCACTGGGACGTGCTGCGCGGCATCGCCCGCCAGTGGGAGGACCACCCCGACTTCGCGCGGGAGTTCAAGCGCCACGCCTGGGAACTCGACGGGGCGCCCGCCGCGGGCTGAGCCGTCTCTCCGGCGGCCGCTACGGCCTGTCACGGCGCCGCGCGGGCGCCGGGTGCGCCATCGTTGCCCCATGACGGAGCAGAGGTTCGACGTGTGGGCGGCGGGGGACGCCTACGAGCGGTACATGGGGCGCTGGAGCCGGCTCGTCGCCGACCGGTTCGTGGACTGGCTGGGCGTCGGGGACGGCGCCGTGTGGCTCGATGTGGGCTGCGGTACCGGCGCCCTGACCTCCTCGGTCACCGCCCGGGCCCGCCCCCGGCTGATCGTGGGGGCCGACCTGTCGGCGGCGTTCCTCGCGACGGCCCGCGCCGCCGCCGGCCAGGCGGCGCGGTTCGTGCTCGCCGACGCGCTGTCGCTGCCCCTGCACGACGGCGCCTGCGACGTCGTGGTCAGCGCGCTCGCCCTCAACTTCCTGCCCGATCCGGGCGCCGGGGTCGCCGAGGCGGCGCGCGTGGCCCGACCGGGCGGACTCGTCGCCTGCTACGTGTGGGACTACCCCGAGGGCATGGGTCTGCTGCGCCGCTTCTGGGACGCGGCCGTCCTGCTGGATCCGGGCGCGGCCGCGCTCGACGAGGGACGCCGCTTCGCGCTCTGCCGCCCGGAGGAACTGCGCGCGCTGTGGTCCTCGGCCGGGCTGGAGGACGTACACGTCGCCCCGATCGGGGTACGGGCCGAGTTCGCCGCGTTCACCGAGCTGTGGGAGCCGTTCCTGGCCGGCCAGGGCCCCGCCCCCGGCTACGTGGCGGCCCTGGCCCCGGCCGAACGGGAGCGGCTGCGCGAAGCGCTGCGCGCTTGCGTGCCGGCCCGGCCGGACGGCTCCCTCACCCTGGATGTGCGCGCCTGGGCCGTCCTGGGCCGCAAGCCGTCCCCCGGTGGGCCCTGACGGGCCGTGCCCGGTCAGGAGATGCGCATGTTCGCCATCATGCCCATCGCGCCGTGGTCGAACAGGTGGCAGTGGTAGACGTACGTGCCCCGGTACCCGGTGAAGGTCGCCTGGATCTTCACCGTCTCGCCCGGCTTCAGCGGCACGGTGTCCTTGAGCCCGGTCTCGGGACCCTCGGTCACCGGCTGGCCGTTGCGTTCCAGTACCCGGAACTGCACGAGGTGCATGTGGAAGTTGTGCGGGGCGTACTGGTTGGCGTTGCGGACGGTCCAGATCTCGGTGGCGCCGTAGGCGATCTCGGTGTCGATCCGGTCCATGTCGTACGTCTTGCCGTTGATGTACGCCATGCTGCTCGGGGCGCCGGTCTCGTCCATCCGCATCTCGATGCTGCGGTCGACGGTGGCGGCGGGCAGCGCCGGGAGCGTCCTGAGCTTCGCCGGGACCACGCTGTCGTCGCGTGCGGAGCGGGTGACGCGGAACTGGAGGACCGCGCCGATCTCGTTGGCCGGCTCGTCCCGGTCGATGTGCTTGTTGCGGAGCTCGATGGTGGTGCCGACGGGGTAGCGGGAGAAGTCGATGACGACGTCGGCCCGCTCGCCCGGGGAGATGGACACCGTGTCGGTGCGGAAGGGTTCGGCCAGCAGGCCGCCGTCGGTGCCGATCTGCACCAGCTCCGAGTTGTCCGCGAGGCTCAGGCCGAAGAACCGCTGGTTCGCGGTGTTGGTGAAGCGCAGCCGGTACTTGCGCGCCGCGACCTCGAAGTACGGCCACGCCTTGCCGTTGGCGAGGATGACGTTGCGGTGCCGGAAGTCGCCCATCTCGTAGACCAGTTCGCCGGTGTCGGTGAAGCGGGCGTCGCGCAGCGAGACGGGGATGTCGTAGCCGCCGGACGGCAGGCCCAGCCGCCGTTCGGTGTCGTCGGTGAGGATGTAGGTACCCGTCATGCCGCGGAAGACGTTCTCCGACTCCATGTGGTGGGCGTGGTCGTGGAACCAGAGGTTCGCGTGCGGCTGGGTGTTGGGGTACGTGTACGTCTTGCTGCCGCCCTTGGCCGCGATCAGGTCCATCGGGGAACCGTCGCTGTCCTGCGGGACATGGGCGCCGTGCAGGTGGATCGAGGTCGGCACGTCCAGCGAGTTGGTCTGCTTGACGACGACCCGGCGGCCCGACTCGGCCTTGATGACCGGGCCGGGAAAGGAGCCGTTGAAGGTGCGCAGCGTGGTGCTCAGACCCGGCACGACCTCCTTGGTGGCTTCCTTCAGGGTCATCCGGTAGAAGCTGGTGGTGCTGGTGGTGAGGTAGGGCTGGAGTACCGGCGCCAGCGGCATCCGCTGCGTGAACTTCGCTATGCCGGCCGGGTCGAGCTCGGCTCCGGCGGCACGGGGCTCGTTGGCGGCGGCGTTCACGACGGGCAGCAGCATGCCGCCCGTTCCGATGACGCTGGTGGCGGCCACGCCTGCCCGGACGACGGTCCTACGACTGATCACTGTTCCCCCGAGGGTGCTGCCCCGGCGACTGACGCGCCGGCGGGTCGGCATGTACGTGGTGGTGGACGGGACAAGTGTGCGAGTGCGCGGTCGTGACTCACTCGTGCGCCGCACAAGCCCCGTACGGCCCGGGGGCGGCCTCCCGCCAAATGACGCCATCCGGCCAAATCTTTGGCATGGGCCTGACATTTCAAGACCCCTGTGGCACCTTCCGTGGACGTGACCGGACCGCACCGGTCCCCCGGACGGTCTCCGGTCCGGGCACGCAGGCTCTCTCCCCCGGCCGGCCCACGGGGTCCCCACCTCCCGCCACGGCCGGGCGCACTGCGGCGCGGCCCCCCGGGCCCCGCCCGTACACCCCCACACGTACGTGGCAAGGAGGAGCGACATGAGGAAGTTTCCGACCTGGTCGGGCGTCACCGCGCTGGTCGCCGCGGTGGTGCTCGGCGGATCCAGCACGGCCCTGGCCCTCGGGCCCACCGTCGGCCAGACGGTGGACGGCGTCATCGTCGTCGCGGGCAACACCTGTAGCTGGACGAACGCGCGCACCAGCGCGGTCCCGCCCGGCACCCTGACCGTCGACCGAACGAGCATCAACGCCCCCGGCGGCAACCTGGCCTGCGGCGGCGGCATCACCGCCACCCTCAACAACAACCCGGCGTTCACCTTCGACGACGCGAGCGGTGTCGCGAGGACGGACGCCATCGACATCAGCGGCAAACAGAGCTTCATCTCCTGCCGCTACAAGGCCACCAACATCGTCTGGAACCGTGACGGCTCAACCCGCAAGTACCTGAACCAGGCCTTCACGGCGACCAAGGTCTCGGGCAGTTTCCTCTGTCCGGGCTCGGTCACCACGGACGCCGGCGGCGCCTCCATGCTGTTCCACTGAACCGGGCCGCCTGACCCGGATGCGCGCCGCGGGCCCCCGCGGGCCGCGGCGCGCAGCACCGCTCACTCCGGGCGCAGGGAAAGCCAGATGCGGTCCGGGAGCAGCCGGGCGGCCTCCGCCAGGTCGATCTCGTACGTGCTGGACAGCCAGCGCCGGGCGGCCTCCGCGACCGGCCCCATGACCAGGACCTCGATGACGGGACCGGGCATCAGGGCGATCTCGCCCTTGGCCACCTGGACACCGAACCACTGCGCCATCGGCCGGAGCATGACGGCCTTCGCCGCGGAGATCTCCTCGGCGTGGACGGAGAGGTGGCCGGAGCCGGCCGAGGCGTGCAGGAAGAGCGCGGCGTCCCGCTGCTCCTCGGTGAAGCGCAGGTACGACCGGACCAGCGCCCCGATCCCGGTGCGCGCCGTACGGGTACGCAGCAGGGCGGTGGTCATCTGATCGAACAGCTCGCCCATGCAGCGGGTGTGGAGGGCGGCCGCGAGGCCGTCGAAGCTGCCGAAGTGGTGGTAGAGGCTGCCGAGGCTGACTCCGCTGGCCTTGGTGACGGCGTTGACGGTGAACCCCTGCTGTCCGGCCTCGGCGTAGACGCGCAGCGCGGAGTCCAGGACCAGGTCGACAGTGGCCCGGCCACGCTGTTGCTTCGCCATGCGGTCAGCGTAGAACAGAAACCGGTCGGCGCCGCTCCGGAAATCCGCCCCCGTCCGGCATGCGGTCGTCAGGGGCGCGGGGTCAGCCGGACCACGGCCGCCCGGCCGGAGGCGCTGAGCGCGCGGGTGTCCGGGCCGGTGACCGAGACGGCGTCGTAGCGGCCGAGCCGGAGGGAGCCGCCGAGCGTCGCCGGCCCGTCCAGGGCGACGACCAGCAGGGTGGCGCGGGGCGGCACGGTGAGTACCAGCTCGCCGCGTACGACGGCGACTTCGGCCGCGACGGCGGCCCTGCGGTACATCACGTTGAAGTTCACCACGGGGCCCCCGAGGAGCCGGCACTCGGTGGGCCGGTCGCCGGGGAAGTGCTGCGGGGCGAAGCGTTCGTCCACGAGCCGCCGCGCACCGCCGATGGTCAGCTCCATGCCCACGCCCTCGGCGAGGGTGAGCGTCCGGTCCACGCCGGGGAACACGGAGAACGGGCCGTCGGCGGTCACGTCGGCGAGGCTCACCCGCCAGTGGAAGTCCTCCGTGCCGGCGCCCTCGGGCAGGACCGCGATCTCCCGGGTGACTCCCCCGCCGTTCTTCCAGGGAGCCGCCGCGCGGCCGGCCGCGCGCAGGACGCGCACCCCGCCGCCGGTGCCGTCGGTGGTGCCGTCGCTCATGTCGCCGCCCTTCCGGGCCCGGGTACGCACCCGGGCCCGGCCGAGCCTAGCGGCTAGCCCACCGCGAGGTCGTCGGCGTAGACGGCGCCCTGGCCGTACCAGCCGTGCAGGTAGACGGTGACCGAGCCGGAGGCGCCGGTGGTGAACGGCACGGTCAGCTTGGTCCAGCCGGCCGAGCTGGTCCACGTACTGCCGGTGGCGCCGCCGCGCACGCCGAGGTAGGCGTAGCTGCCCTGCACCCAGCCGCTCAGGGTGTAGGCGGTGTTGGGGGCGAGGGTGAGGCTCTGCGCGCACTCGCCGGTCTGCGCGGAGGTCGGCGAGGCCTTGAGGGCGTACGAGCCCCCGTGCGCGGGGGCGTTGACGACGGCGCCGCCGCTCTCGCAGGTCCACGGCGTGAGCGAGCCGCTCTCCAGACCTCCGTTGACCAGCGGCCCGCTGCCGCCGCCCGGTCCGGGGACGGTCAGGGTGAAGCCGGCGGAGTGGGCGAGCCGGCTCCCGGTGGCGGTGATCGTGAGCGGGTAGCTCCCCGGCACGGCCGACGCGGCGACGGCGACGGCGAGCCGGGCGGACCCGCCCGCCGTGACGGTGGCGGGAGTGAGGGTGGCCGTCACCCCGGCGGGGGCCCCGGTGAGGGTCAGGGCGAGGGACTGCGCCGTGCCGGAGACGACCGAAGTGGCGACCGTGGCGGTGGCCGTGCCGCCGGGTGCGACGGAGGCCGATCCGGGCGTGACCGACACGGAGAAGTCGTCCGCGACGGGTCCACCGCCGCCCGTGAAGGGCGCGAAGGTGTGGCTGAAGTACCACGGGTCCTGGGCGATGCCCGAGCAGGTGTCGGAACCGCCGGTTCCGGGGCAGCCGCCGTTGTCGCGCTGGAGGGCCCAGAAGGAGAGGGTGTTGATGCCCTTGGCGGCGGCCCAGTCGTAGACGGCCGTCGCGTCGGCGGTGGTGAAGGTCTCGGCGGGGCCGTAGTCGTCGATGCCGGGCATCTCGGTGACGCCGGTCATCCCCCAGAGCTGGGCCGGGGTCTTGGCCGGGTAGAGGGCGGCGAGCTGGTTGTAGAGGCCTTCCGCGGCGGAGCGGGTGTCGTCGGCCATGTGGTGCGTGGCGCCGTCGTAGTAGTCGAAGGTCATCAGGTTGACGACGTCGACCTGCGCGCCCGCGGTCTTGGCGCTCTTGAGCACGGCCAGTCCGCTGCTCGCGAGGCCGGCCGTGGTGGTGGGGAGGGTGTAGGAGACCTGGAGGGGGCGTCCGTTGGCCGCGGCCCAGTCCTGCACCTTCTTGATCGCCTGGTTGCGGCGGTCGATGCCCGCCTTGTTGGTCAGCGAGTTGTCCTCGATGTCCATGTCCAGGCGGGTGACGTCGTAGGTGGTGATGACCTTCTCGTACGCGGCGGCGACCGAGTCCACGTTGGTGCAGCTGTCGGCGATCTCCGTGCCGCCGTTGTCGGCCGCGTAGCCGCCGAACGAGGGGATCACGTCCCCGCCGCGCGAGCGGATGGTGGCGAAGTCCGCGCCGAAGACGGACGCGGAGACCGGCTGGCCGGTGCTGCCGTTCCAGTACGGGGTGCAGGAGCCCTTGGCCTCGGTCTGCACGAAGGCCATGGTCAGGTACTTGGCGCCGGATTTCTGGGCGAGGTCGGCGGGGCTGCCGGAGGAGTAGGCCTCGAAGTAGGGGGCGAAGACGTGGGCGGGCAGCGGGGTCGCGGCTTGGGCGGCGCCGCTGCCCGCCCCGAGGACCAGGCCGGCCGACGCGGCCAGGGTGGCGAAGGCGGTGAGTAAGGAGTGGACGGGGCGTGGACGTCGTCTCATCGAAGCTCCCGGTGGGGCGCGAGCGAACGGGCGGACGCCCCATGATTGGTCTGGACCAGCGCGAGGTCAAGGGTCCAGACCAATCCGACTGGGCCGGGGCGCGCGGTCAACCCCGCCCCGGCACGGGCCGGTTGGGGCGGCATCGCCGGTCAGCGCAGGATGCCGGCCTCACGGGCGGCGCGGATCCAGGACGGGAACTCCGACAGGATCCGGTCGTACAGCTCGGGGTCGGAGACCCGGTCGATGTCGTCCACGGCGAAGAAGCCGACGTTGTCGACCCGGCGGCCGGGCATGGTGTCGAAGCGTTCCAGTACCCCGAACCCGGCCCGGCCGAGACCGACGAACTGCCAGAACACGGGCTCCTCGACGGCGGCGCGCAGCTCGCGTTCGATCTCGGCGTTGCGGTGGACGCCGCCGTCGGAGAAGAACAGGACCAGGGTCGGGGCGGGCACCGGGTGGTCGCGTACGTAGGCGCGCACCTCGGCGATGACCCGCTGCTCCTCGTTCTGGAAGCCGACGGCGCGCATGTCGACCTGTCCGGGGAGCAGTCCCTTGGCCGGCTTGTTGCGGCCGAAGAGGCTCATCTGACCGACGCGGACGTGCAGGCGCAGCCATTCGGGGAGTTCGGCGATCGTGAGGTCGGGCAGCCGGGCGGGGTGGGTGGCGAAGGTCCAGGCCTGCATCTCGCCGTCGTCGTCGAGCTGCGCGGCGACCGCGGCCATCCGCTCCACCACGCCGGCCACCGTGCCGCGCGCGTACAGGGAGGACATCGAGCCGGACGCGTCGAGCACGAGGACGACCCGGGCGCGCACTCCGGCGGCGCCGCTCTTGGTCAGGCTGACGGCGACCTGCTGCTTGCGCAGGGAGAGGCGCTCGCGCATCTCGGGGGGCAGCTGCTCCTCGCCCTTGACCAGCCGGACGGGAACGGCGGGCTCGGCCGCCGGGACGGGGAGCGGCGCGGGCGTGAGGGCCGGGGCGGGGACCGGGGCGGGCGTGAGGGCCGGGGCGGGGACCGGGGCGGGCGGTTCCTCGTCCACGGTGATGCCGAAGTCGGTCGCGAGCCCGGCCAGACCGCTCGCGTACCCCTGCCCGACCGCCCGGAACTTCCAGGCGCCCGCGCGCCGGTAGAGCTCGCCGCTGATGTACGCGGTCTCGGTCTCGGCGGTCATGTCGAAGCGGGCGAGCTCGACCCCGGAGGCCGGGTCGAGCAGCCGCAGGTGCAGCCCGGGGACCTGGCCGAAGCTGCCGCCGTCGGCGGACGCGCCCAGGACGACCCGCTCGACCTGCGGTTCCAGGGCGGCCAGATCGACGTCGAACGCGTCCGCGCCGGGCTGCTTTCCGAGGTGGCACACGGCGCCGGAGGCGTGCCGCGGCTGGTTGTAGAAGACGAAGTCGCCGTCGGAGCGGACGCACCCGCGGTCCGTCAGCAGGAGGGCGGAGGCGTCCACGTCCGGTACGCCCGGGCCGGGCGACCAGCCGAGCACGGCTCTGACGCGGGAGGCGTCGACGGTCAGGTTGGCACCTTTGCTCAGTATCGTCACGGCGCACAGTCTGCCGTCCGCCCCACCGGTGCGGAACGCACCGGGGAAGGGACACCTGCCCACCTGCGCCTGACCATGCGTCGGGGCCCGCACCTCACGGTGCGGGCCCCGACGGCTGTCACACGCCGATTGCGCGTCAGGCGGGAACGATGTTCTCGGCCTGGGGGCCCTTCTGGCCCTGCGTGACGTCGAACTTCACCTTCTGGCCTTCCTGAAGCTCACGGAAGCCCTGGGTGGCGATGTTCGAGTAGTGGGCGAACACGTCAGCGCCGCCACCGTCCTGCTCGATGAAGCCGAAGCCCTTTTCCGCGTTGAACCACTTCACGGTGCCAGATGCCATATGAGTTTCTCCTTTGGGGCTGTTCCCGGACCCACACTGTGCGGGCACCGGCGTCGAAGTAATGATTGCCCCGTCCGAAAATCATCCGGAAATAAAAAGTGCACCCGGCGGAGGTTAATCCGAGGGGGGCACTTGAAGTCTTTGGGAACCACAACTGCAACTGCGCTGACCGTAGCACAGTGCAGCCCCACCGGCACGGAAGGTTTCCGCTTTTTCATTCCCAACGCCGCGAATCTTCACCGGCATTCGATGAATTTCTGTACCGACGGCGACAGATATTCGCAGGCCGCCGGATTCCCGGCCGGTGCGGGCGGGGCCACGGGAGCGGTCACCCTCCACCGGTCCCGCCCGGTCCGGTCAGCCGCGGAAGGACCGCGGACGTTCCGGGGAGGCCTCGGCGAGCGCCTTGGTGACGGCTTCGGTGCCCGCGCGCAGGCCGTAGACCGGCGTGTCGGGCTGCTGGCGCCAGGACTCGTCGATGCCGCCCGCGTCGACGGTGTCGAAGCCGAGCTCGTCGATGAGGGCCCGTACGGTCTTCTTCGCGTTCTCGTCGTCACCCGCGACCGGCAGGGCCATCCGGTCGGGGTCCCCGGCCGGCCGGGGCCGTTCCAGGAGGTCGGCGGCGTAGGTGCCGTTGAAGGCCTTGACCACGGGGTGGCCCAGGTGGTTCTCGGTCCAGCGGCTCTCGGTCAGGCCGTCGTCCTCGATGCCGGGAATGCGGCCGTCCCGCTCCCGCGGGTAGTAGTTGCAGGTGTCGATGACGGCGAAGCCGTCCGCCGCGGCGTCGAAGAGCCCGGCGGGCAGGTCGGGCACGTTCTTGAGGGGGACGGTGACGACGACGACCTCCGCACCGCGCGCCGCCTCCGTGACCGGGACGGGCGTGGCGCCGGTCTCCTCGGCGAGCGCCGTGAGGGTTTCGGGTCCGCGGGAGTTGGCCACGGCGACCTCGTGCCCGAGGGCGGTGAGCCGTCGGGTGAGGTTGCCGCCGATGTTGCCGGCGCCGATGATGCCGATCTTCATGAGCTCTCCAGTGCAGTACGCGGTTTCGGGTATCGCCTTCGTCCGAACCCCGCGGGGCGCCACGGCATTCCGGCCCGCTCGGTCCTTCCGGGTGGTTTTTCGGCCATTTTCCGTGGCGTGAGAACCGAAGTGGCCCGGGTGCGGTCTTTCGGGGCAGCGCCGGGGACCGTACCGGCGCGTATCGCACACGGGGAAAGGTACGAAAATATGCCCAAGCTTCCGGCCAGGCGCACGTCCATTGCCCTCGCCACCGCGGCGACCGCCGCCGCGGCCGCGGTATCCCTCACTTTCGTCACCGGCGCGGCCGCCGCCACGCCCGCCCCGCACGCCGCGGCCGCGCTGCCGTCCGTGTCGGGCAGCCCGGAGGGCGCGTTCACCCGGATCGCCGACTTCTACGGCTCCTACATCGACGCCGTGTACGACGGTGACGGCAAGACGGCCGACCAGCTGCGCGCCTTCTACCTCTCCAAGCCCCTCCAGCAGGAGCTGAAGCAGTGGGAGGCCGCGAACCATGCGAACGGCGTGTTGCGCGCGCAGAACGTGCCCCTCCAGTGGAAGGTCGCCTCCACCGGCAGCGGCACGGGCAAGACGAACGCCACCGTCACCCTGACGTGGGGCGGCGGCGACACCACAGAGATCCACGTCCAGGCCGACCTCAAGACGCGCAAGATCACCGCGATCGAGGGCTGATCCGCGATCCGACGCACGAGGGGGGCCCGCCGACGGCGGGCCCCCCTCGTACTGTCACACCTCGCGCTCAGGCGCCGCTCGCGCCGAGCATGTCCTCGCGCTCCACCAGCTTCACGCGCTCCCGGCCCTGCGGCTCGCCCAGCGCCTTCTCCGCGGCGTCCAGCTTGTACCAGCCCTCCCAGGTGGTGAAGCGGACCCGGCGCTCCGCCAGGAACGCCTCGACCGCTTCCGGCGCGGGCGCGGCCGGGGTGAGCAGCCGGCCTTCGGCGTGGTCGGCGAGCAGGTTCGCCACGGTCTCGTTCGCGTCGCCCTTGGTGTGGCCGATCAGGCCGATGGGCCCGCGCCGGATCCAGCCGGTGACGTACGTCGAGGGCAGGTGCGCACCGGCCTCGATCACCCGGCCGCCCTCGTCGGGGACCGTGCCGGACTCGACGTCCCAGGGGAGCTTGGGCAGCTCGTCGGAGAGGTAGCCCACCGCCCGGTACACCGACTGGACGTCCCAGTCCGTGAACCGGCCCGTGCCCGTGACGTTGCCCGTGCCGTCGAGTTCGGTGCGCTCGGTGCGCAGGCCGACGACCCTGCCGTCCTCGCCGAGCACCTCGACGGGCGATTCGAAGAAGTGCAGGAACAGCTTGTGCGGGCGGTCGCCCGTGTCGCGGATGGCCCAGTTCTCCAGGGTCTTGGCGACCATGTCCGCCTGCTTGTTGGCGCGGCGGGTGGCGATCGAGCCCTCGTCGTAGTCGATGTCCTCGGGGTTGACGATGACCTCGATGTTCGGCGAGTGGTCCAGTTCGCGCAGCTCCATCGGGCTGAACTTCGCCTGCGCCGGGCCGCGCCGGCCGAAGACGTGCACTTCGAGCGCCCGGTTGGCCTTGAGGCCCGCGTAGACGTTCGGCGGGATCTCGGTGGGCAGCAGCTCGTCGGCCGTCTTCGCGAGGATGCGGGCGACGTCGAGCGCGACGTTGCCGACGCCCAGGACCGCGACCTTCTCGGCTTCCAGCGGCCAGGTGCGCGGGACGTCCGGGTGGCCGTCGTACCAGGAGACGAAGTCGGCGGCGCCGTACGAGCCGTCCAGTTCGACGCCCGGGATCCGCAGCTCGCGGTCGGCGGTGGCACCCGTGGAGAAGATCACCGCATCGTAGAACCCGCGCAGCTCGTCGAGGGAGATGTCGTTCGGGTAGTCGACGTTGCCGAAGAGGCGGACCTGCGGCTTGTCGAGCACCTGGTGCAGGGCGGTGATGATGCCCTTGATCCGCGGGTGGTCGGGGGCGACGCCGTAGCGGATCAGGCCGAAGGGGGCCGGCATGCGTTCGAAGAGGTCGATGGAGACGCCGGGTTCGGCGGCCGCCTCGGACTTCAGCAGCGCGTCGGCCGCGTAGATGCCGGCGGGGCCGGCGCCGACTATCGCTACCCGCAGAGGGCGAGGCATGGTGTGGGTTCCCTTCGACCGACAACTGACTGATCAAGGGAACCCTAAACTAAGGCGACCCTAACCCGGCACCCGGCCCCTGCTTATGACCCCATAAACAGCTCTTATGGCACCCCAAAGGGCTGCTTGGGGGGCGGGTGGGTCGGGGTCAGGCCTCGTACTCCGTGAGGTCGATGGAGTGGACGTCGAGCAGGGCGCCGGACCCGGGGGCCTCGACCCGTCGGTCCGATTCCATGCCCAGCTTGCGGATGACGTTCTCGGACTCCTCGTTGCCCGCCCGGTTCACCGCGATCACCCGGTCCAGTCCGCGGTCCTGGAGGGCGAACTCCAAGGTGGCCTGGGCGGCCTCCGAGGCGTACCCCTGGCCCCAGAACGGGCGGCCGAGCCGCCAGGTGATCTCCACGTCCGGCATCACCGCGGGCAGCCACTCCGGCACCGTGAGACCGACGACGCCGATCAGCTCACCGGAGGCCAGCAGCTCCACGGCGAACAGGCCGAAACCCTCCTCGTCCCACTCGTCCTCCCAGCGCTCGATGGCATCGGCCGTCTCCTCCAGGTCGAGCGTGGATCCGTCACCGATCCAGCGCATCACCTCGGGGTCGGCGTTGATCTCGGACAGCGGGACGAGGTCGTCGTCGGTCCAGCGGCGGAGCAGCAGGCGGGGGGTACGGATCTCGGTCATGCCCTCATCCTGCCGAACGCGGCCCCACCAGGGTTAATCGGGGCCCCGCGCGGGGGCTCAGCGGCGGCGCAGGAGGTAGTGGACCGTGCCGTCCACAGCGGCGTCCCGCTCGAACCCGGCCCGCCGGACCACGGCGTGCGAGGGGGCGTTGCCGTCTTCGACCACGGCCCGCAGCGCGGTCAGGCCCGGCTGCGCGAAGGCCCACCCGGCCAGGGCGCGCACGGCTTCGGTGGCGTGGCCGCGGCCCCGGGCCGAGGGGACGAGGTCGTAGCCGATCTCCGCGCGCCCCTCGGGGTCGGGGGCGCCGTGGAAGCCGATGCCGCCGATCGCCCGGTGGTCGGCCTCGCGGACGATGGCGTACGGGCCCCAGCCGGGGTGGTACTCCCCCACCTCGCGCGCCAGGCCCAGCATCCCGGCGGCGATCCGGGTCCCCTCGGGCGGCCCGTCCCCGGCCCAGACGAAGCCGCCGGGGCCGCCGGCGTGCAGGTCGGCGGCGGCCGTGGGGCCGATCTCGCACAGCACCACGCCCGCGCCCCTGACCGGGTCGGCGTACCAGCGCCAATCGCGCCGGCCCGGCAGGTCGGGGAGGTGGGCCCGGCCGGTCGCGGCCAGGAGCGAGCCCCACGCGTCCGCGGCGGCGGAGCGCGGGGCGTGCGGGAAGAGCCGGTCGAGGATCAGGGCACTGGTCCGGGCGGAACCGGCCCGGTCGGCGGCGCCCAGGCCGCGGCGGATGTCGTGGGCGTGCAGCAGCAGCTCGGTGGCGCCCATCGCGGCGAACCCGTCGGCGCCGGCCACGCCCGCGGGGTGCCAAGCCCGGTCTCCCGGGGCGGCCGCGCGGACGGTGGCCGCCAACAGCCGGCCGCCGGCTGCGACGAGGTCGATCAGGCCGCCGGGCGGGGTGCGGGGAGCGGCGCCGACCGTGAGCGGCAGCCAGGACGCGGGAACGCGCCCGGCCAGTTGGGCGGCGAACGCCGTCAGGTCCGCGGCCAGGTGGACGGCCGTGTCATGACAGCTCCACTCCAGCCCAGCCGCCGCTACGGACCAGTCGCGGTCCGCCACCTCGCGCAGGGCGTCCACCGTTTCCGCGACGGTGCGGGTGAGGTCGCGGGCGGTGAAGGTCGTCATGACGTCGACCTTAGGCCGTCCGTGGTCCGGTCCGGCTCCGTACGCTCAGTCGGGGAGGCCGGAGCCGCAGCGGGAGCAGTAGCGGGCGTCGCGTTCGGCCGCGAGGCGGCCGCATTGGGCGCACACGCGGTGCAGGAGGCAGGCCGGCTCGCCGCCCCCGTCGGCGGCGGACGGCGCACCGATGCCGAGGCCGGGGCGGCGCGGGTGGACCGTGAGGTAGGCGATGCCGTCCGGGCCCGCGGTGAGGGCGCGCCGGGTGTTCTTGGCCAGCAGGGCGGCGGTGTGGGGACGCAGACCGTGCGGGCCGTCGTCGGTGTCGAGCCGGCCGCTGCCCTCGACCACCACCAGCAGCACGTCCAGCAGCGGTTCGCGGTGTTCGGCGATCGCGCCGCCGGGCGGCAGCCGGATCAGGTTGGCGTCCAGTGCGCGTCCCGCCTCGGTCAGCCGCCAGAGCGCGCCGCTGGCGTCGGCGGGGGCTGCTGCGATGACCGCCTCCAGGTCGGTGGGGGCACCGGCGAGGTGCGAGCGCGTCGTCATGTTCGTCCTTCCTGGTCCCTCAGCGGGACTGCCCGTGGCCCCCGCAGTCATACACGATCGGTTCCGGTCATTCGTGGCCGATCGGTACTTCGCCGACCCCCGACAACGGTCGTCGTGCGTCTGACCGATAAAATCAGGACACCGATCCCCCGATCAGGTCACCGTCTGCCGTCCCGCCCTTGCCGCCGTGTGCCCCGGCCCGGCCGCCCGCACCGGAATCGCCCTGCCGCACATGAGTTCCGACACCGCCCTGTATCCGCCCCCGCCCGCCACCGACGGCCCCGCCCCGGCCGGACCCGTCGTCGCCGAGCCGTCCCGGCAACCCCGGACCCTGACCGGCAGGGCTCCGGCGCGCCCCACCCCGGCCGCCGCCTTCCACAGCGTCAGCGCCGTGACCACCGTACTGCTGGGCCTCGTGGCGATCGGCGCGATGATCCACGAGCCGGTGCTGATACCGCCGCTCGCCGCCAGCGCCGCCCTGGTGCACAGCGCGCCCACGCTGCCGCTGGCGCAGCCGCGCGGGGTGGTGCTGGGCCACCTGCTCGGTGCGGCCGTCGGTTACGGGGTGCTCTCGCTGGCCGGCAGCAGCGCCTGGGCGGCCGCCGTCGCCGCGGGCGTCACCCTGGCCCTGCTCATCCTCGCCCGCACCCCGCACTCCGCGGCCTGCGCGACCGCCGTCATCGTGGTCCTCCAGAACCCGGCGCCGGCCAGGTTCGTGCCGCTGCTGTTCGGTTCCACCGTCCTGCTCGTCCTCACCGGCTACGCCGGCTCCCGCATCCGCCGGAAGGCCCCGAAGTACCCTGCCTATTGGTGGTGACTCCACAGTGGCGCGCCTGCGCGCCACCGAGGGTGCTCGGGCGCTACTTCTTGTGACCGGACGGGGCGGTCACGGTGGCGGTGAAGGGCGGAACAAGCGGTGGAGATTTCGACGAAGGACGTGTTCGGGGCACCCTGCTGGGTGAGTCTGATGGCCCGCGACCTGGAGGCCTCCCAGCGGTTCTACGCGGCGGTGGTGGGCTGGAGCTTCCGGCGGACGCGCCTCGGTGAGGGGTTCTCCGTGGCCCGGGTCGACGGGGTGCCGGTGGCCGGCATCGGCGCCCTCGCCGTGGACCTGGCGGTGGCCGTGGCCTGGACCCCGTACTTCGCGGTGGACGACGCGGACGTGGCCGTGAGCCGGATCAGGGAGCGCAGCGGCACGGTCGCCGTGGGGCCGGTCTCCTTCCCCATCGGCGGCCGCGGCGCGCTGGCGGCCGACGTGGACGGCGCGGTGTTCGGGATCTGGGAGGGTCCGGTGTCCTCCGACTGGCGGGTGGGCCGCGGCTCGGCCCCGGCGTGGCTGGAGCTGCGGACCCGCAACGCGTTCGACGCGGCCCTGTTCTACGGGGAGGTGCTGGAGTGGGCGACCGGCCGGCCGGGCTGCTGCGAGGTCTCCTACGAGGAGGACCAGGTGGTGCTGCGGCACGACGGGGAGCCCGTGGCCCGGCTGAACAGCGGGCCCGTGGAGGCGGCCGCGTACAGCCCGCACAGCCGGCCCCGGTGGCACGTCCACTTCCGGGTGCCGCGGCTGGAGCCGGCCATCGAGGCGGCCGTCTCGCTCGGCGGCCGCACCGTCTCGGACGTCACCTCCAACGCCCGGGAGCGGTGGGTGGCGCTGCGCGATCCGGACGGGGCCCTGTTCACCCTCACCACGTCGCTGTCGACGCCGCTGGAGCCGTGATCGCCGATGTGCCCGGCGCGTCGTCCCTTGCCACACTGGGCACAGGAGGTGCGCGATGGACCCGGTGGCGGCGCTGAACCGCATCGCCTTCCTGCTGGAGCGCGGCCGGGCCCCGACGTACCGGGTGCAGGCCTTCCGCACGGCGGCGGGCGTCGTCGAACGGCTCGGCCCGGACGAGGTGGCCCAGCGGGCGGGGGCCGGTTCGCTGGAGGCCGTGAAGGGCCTGGGCCCCAAGACCGCCCAGGTGGTCCGGGAGGCGCTCGCCGGG
The DNA here is from genome assembly GCF_055567555.1 of Streptomyces sp. NPDC026522. Classification (NCBI taxonomy): domain Bacteria; kingdom Bacillati; phylum Actinomycetota; class Actinomycetes; order Kitasatosporales; family Streptomycetaceae; genus Streptomyces; species Streptomyces sp. NPDC026522. The sequence goes on along the minus strand of NZ_JBVHQF010000001.1, from coordinate 883,368 downwards.
GAGATCCCGGGGTACCTGCGGAAGCTGGAGGACGAGGTCGCGGCGCACCCCGAGGGACCGCCCGCCACCGGGGCCGCCCGGGCGCTGCGGGCGGCCCTGCGCGGTGACTGCCACCTGCACTCCGAGTGGTCCGACGGCGGCAGTCCCATCGAGGCCATGGGCCGTACCGCCGCCGAGCTGGGCCACGAGTGGGCCGTGCTGACGGACCATTCGCCGAGCCTGAAGGTGGCCCGGGGGCTCTCGCCGGAGCGGTTGCGCGAGCAGTTGGACGTGGTGGCGGAGCTGAACGCGCGGTGGGCGCCGTTCCGGCTGCTCACCGGCATCGAGTGCGACATCCTGCTCGACGGGTCGCTCGACCAGGACCCGGAGCTGCTGGAGCGGCTCGACGTGGTGGTGGGCTCCGTCCACTCGAAGCTGCGCATGGACGCCCCGGCCATGACCCGCCGGATGATCGCGGCGGTGCGCAATCCGCTGATGGACGTCCTGGGACACTGCACCGGGCGGCTGCTGACGGGAAGGACCCGTCCGGAGTCGGAGTTCGACGCGACCGCGGTGTTCGCGGCGTGCGCCGAGTCCGGTACGGCCGTGGAGATCAACAGCAGGCCGGAGCGGCTGGATCCGCCGCGGCGGCTGCTGCGGCTGGCCGTGGCGGCCGGAACCCTCTTCGCCATCGACACGGACGCGCACGCCCCCGGGCAGCTGGACTGGCAGCTGCTGGGCTGCGAACGGGCGGTGGAGTGCGGGGTGACGGCGGACCGGGTGGTCAACACCTGGCCGGCGGACGAGCTGATCGCCTGGACCCGCACCCGGCGCCCGCCCCTGCGGCGGTCCGAAGCCGTCCCGTAGGCGTGGAACGGGCGCCCGGGGGTTCATGACCGGCGGCGACGGGGCAGACGTACCGGACACAGCAACCGAGCTCTTGCGAAGGGACCTGCACCGTGTCGCGATCGAGGATTCTCGTAGTGGGCGCCGGCTTCGCCGGGGTGGAGTGCGTACGTCGGCTGGAGCGCCGGCTGTCCCCCGCCGAGGCCGAGATCTCACTGGTCACACCGTTCTCGTACCAGCTCTACCTGCCGCTGCTGCCCCAGGTGGCGGCCGGGGTGCTGACCCCGCAGTCCGTCGCCGTCTCGCTGCGGCGCAGCAGCAAGCACCGCACCCGGATCATCCCGGGCGGGGCGATCGGGGTGGACCCGAAGGCCAAGGTCTGCGTGATCCGCAAGATCACCGGCGAGACCGTGGACCAGCCCTACGACCTGCTGGTCCTCGCGCCCGGCAGCGTCACCCGTTCGTTCGACATCCCCGGGCTGGGCGAGTACGCCCGGGGCATGAAGACCCTCGCCGAGGCGGCGTACCTGCGCGACCACGTGATCGCTCAGCTCGACCTGGCCGACGCCAGCCAGGACGAGGCGGAGCGTACGGCGCGGCTGCAGTTCGTGGTGGTCGGCGGCGGTTACGCGGGCACCGAGACGGCTGCCTGCCTCCAGCGCCTGACCTGCAACGCGGCGGGCCGCTACCCCCGGCTGGACCCGCGCCGGATCAAGTGGCACCTGGTGGACCTGGCCCCCAAGCTGATGCCGGAGCTGGGCGACAAGCTCGGCCGGACCGCGCTGGACATCCTGCGCCGGCGCGGCATCGAGGTGTCGCTCGGGGTATCGGTGGCCGAGGTGGACGCCGAGAAGGTGACGCTCACCGACGGCCGGGTGCTGCCGAGCCGGACGCTGATCTGGACGGCGGGAGTGGCCGCGAGCCCCCTGGTGGGCACGCTGGGCGCGGAGCTGCTCAAGGGCCGGCTGGTGGTGCGCCCGGACCTGACGGTGCCGGGCGCCGACGGGGTGCTCGCCCTCGGGGACGCGGCGGCCGTGCCGGACCTGGCGACGGGCGGGGACGCGCTGTGCCCGCCGACGGCGCAGCACGCCATGCGGCAGGGGCGGGCCGCCGCCGAGAGCGTCATCGCGACGCTGCGGGGCGCGGCGCCGCGCCCGTACGTGCACAAGGACCTCGGCCTGGTGGTGGACCTCGGCGGGCGGGACGCGGTCTCCAAGCCGCTCGGCATCGAGCTGCGGGGCCTGCCGGCGCAGGCGGTGGCGCGCGGCTACCACTGGTCGGCACTGCGGACCAACGTGGCCAAGACCCGGGTGCTGACGAACTGGCTGCTCAACGCCGTCGCGGGGGACGACTTCGTCCGTACCGGCTTCCTCGCCGAGCGGCCCGCCACACTGCGGGACTTCGAGCACACCGACTCCTACCTGACGCCGGAGCAGGTCCGCGAGCACACGGCGGCGCTGCACGCGCGGAGCTGAGCCGGAGCGGTCACAGGCTGCCCGCGCCGCGGGCCAGGAGCAGGACGACGTCGGCGGCCGCGACCGCGAGCGTGCCGAGGAACGGGGCGCGGCCGCGGCCCCGGCCGGTGCCGAGCAGCACGGCCGCCGTGAGGGCGAGCAGCCCCCACCGGAGCGGGGTCACCGGCCCCGGCGGTCCGACGACCAGCGCGGCGGCCGAGCCGAGTACGAGGAGCGCGGCCAGTGCGGCCGAGCGGCGGGCGCCGAGCCGTTGCGGGAGCCCGGTCACCCCGGTGGCCAGGTCGTCCGTGATGTCGGGCAGCACGTTGGCGAAGTGGGCGCCGACGCCGAGCAGTGCGGCGGCCGCGCCGAGCCACAGCGGCGGCCACGGCTGCCCCGGGAGGCCGAGCGTGACGAAGGCCGGGAGCAGGCCGAAGGCGAGGGCGTACGGGAGCCAGGACGCGAGGGTGCTCTTGAGCCACAGGTTGTACGCCCAGGCGGCCGCCACCGCGCACAGGTGCACGGTGCCCGCGAGCCACCCCGAGGCCAGGGAGAGCGCCGCGCACAGCGCCAGCGCCGCGACCGCGGCTGCGCTCACGGTCGCGGGCCTGACGGCCCCCACCGCCAAGGGCTTGTCCGGCCGGCCCGTGAGCCGGTCGCGCCGCAGGTCGGCCCGGTCGTTGCACCACCCCACCGAGAGCTGGCCGAGCGCGACGGCGCCGGCGGAGACCGCGCAGCCGGCGGGTCCGCGGCCGGCGGCCGCGGCCAGCACGGCGGTGAAGAGGGTGACGGCGGCCGCCGGGAGCGGGTGGCAGGCGGCCAGCAGCGCCGCGGCGACGGGCCCGGGGCCGGGGCCGGGGCGGGCGGCGGCCTCCCCGGGCGGTGCGGTCTCGCGGGTGGTGGGCACGGCCCCACGCTAAGGGCCGTGCGCCCCGGGGCGCGGGCCGGACGGGAGGCGGCACGCCCGGTTCGTACGGTTCAGTGAAAAATGCCGATTCTTCCCTATGTTGGGGCGATGACACGTGTCCTGGCAGTGAGCAGCGTGTTCCCGCCCCATGCGTACCGGCAGTCGGAGATCACCGAGGCGCTCGCCCGCTGCCTGCCGCCGGGGTCCGACCGCGGCCTGCTGCGCCGGGTACACGCCTCGGTGCGGGTCGAGCGCCGCCACCTGGCGCTGCCGCTGGAGCGGTACGGCCCCGGGAACGACTTCGGGACCAACAACGCCCTGTTCGTGGAGGCGGCGCTGGAGCTCGGCGCCCGCGCCGTCCGTGACGCCCTGGCCGGGGGCGCCCTCCCCGCCCGGGGCGTGGACCTGGTCATGTCGACGACGGTGACCGGGCTCGCCACCCCTTCGCTGGAGGCGCGGCTCGCCGCCCGGACCGGTCTGCGGCCCGACGTCCGGCGGCTGCCGCTGTTCGGGCTGGGCTGCGCGGCGGGCGCCGCCGGCCTCGGCCACCTGCACGACCACCTCACGGGCCGGCCGGGGCACGCCGCGCTGCTGCTGTCCACGGAGCTGTGCTCGCTCACCCTCCAGCCCACCGACACCTCGATGGCGAATCTCGTGGCCGGGGCGCTCTTCGGGGACGGGGCGGGGGCGCTGCTGGCGGTGGGCGCCGGTCATCCGCGGTACGGGAGCGCCGCCGGGCCCACGGTGGTGGACGCGCGCAGCCGCCTCTACCCGGGGACCGAGGCCCTGCTCGGCTGGGACATCGGCCACTGGGGCTTCCGCATGGTGATGGGCCGGGAGCTGCCCGGACTGATCAGGCTGCACGTGGCCGAGGAGGTCGAGGCCTTCCTCGCCGGGCACGACCTCAAGCCCGCCGACGTGGCCGCCTGGATCTGCCATCCGGGCGGTCCGAAGATCCTCGACGCCCTCGGGGACGCCCTGGGGCTCGCCGACTCGGCGCTGGCCGCCAGCCGGCGTTCGCTGGCGACGGCGGGGAACCTCTCCTCCGCCTCCGTGCTGCACATCCTCGGCGAGGTCCAGAGCGCCGGGCCGCCGCCGCCGGGCTCGGTCGGGCTGATGATCGCCTTCGGTCCGGGCTTCGCCTCCGAACTCGTCCTCCTGCGCTGGTGATGCCCTCATGCCGATGACCTGGTACCTGCTGCTCCTCGCCCTCGTGGCGGGCGAGCGCCTCGCCGAACTCGCCGTGGCCCGCCGCAACACGGCCTGGAGCCTGGCCCGCGGCGCCCGGGAGTACGGCCGCGGCCACTATCCGGCCATGGTGGCCCTGCACACGGCGCTGCTGGCCGGATGCGCCGTCGAACCGTGGGCCGCGGGACGGCCGTTCCTGCCGCTGCTCGGCTGGCCGGCGCTCGTCCTGGCCCTGGCCGCGCAGGGGCTGCGCTGGCGGTGCGTCGCCGCGCTCGGCCCGCGCTGGAACACCCGGGTGCTGGTCGTGCCCGGGCTGACGCCCATCTCGGCCGGGCCCTACCGGCTGCTGCGCCACCCCAACTACCTGGCGGTGGTGGTGGAGGGGCTCGCGCTGCCGCTGGTCCACTGCGCCTGGGTGACGGCGGCCGGATTCGGCGTACTGAACGCGCTGCTGCTGCGGGTGCGGATCCGCTGCGAGGACTCCGCGCTGGCGGCCGCCCGTACCGGCAGCGGCCTCGTGGGCGCCGCGCCGTGATCGACCTGCTCGTGGCGGGCGGCGGTCCGGCCGGGCTGGCGACGGCCATCCAGGGCGCCCTGGCCGGGCTGGAGGTCGTGGTCGCCGAACCGCGCCCGACCCCGATCGACAAGGCCTGCGGCGAGGGGCTGATGCCGGGCGCGGTGCGCCGGCTGACGGAACTGCGCGTCCCGGTGACGGGCCGCGCCTTCCACGGCATCCGCTACGTCGACGGGGTGACCGGGCAGCGGGCGGAGGGGCTGTTCCGGGACGGCCCCGGGCGCGGGGTACGGCGTACGGACCTCCAGGCGGCGCTCGCGGCCCGGGCCGCGGACCTGGGCGTACGGGTGGTCGCGCGGCGGGTGGAGGAGGTCCGGCAGGACGAACACCGGGTAGGGGCGGCGGGCTTGACCGCCCGGTACCTGGTGGCGGCGGACGGCCTCCACTCGCCGGTCAGGCGCGCGCTGGGCCTCTCGGCACCGCCCGCGCCGCGGCGGCCGGCCCGCTACGGTCTGCGCCGGCACTACGCGGTGGCGCCGTGGAGCGATCTGGTGGAGGTGCACTGGGCGGCACGGTGCGAGGCGTACGTGACGCCGCTCGGGCCGCGCCGGATCGGGGTGGCGGTGCTGACCTGCGAGCAGGCCCCGTTCGAGGAGCAACTGGCCCGGTTCCCGCTGTTGTCGGCCCGGCTGCCGCCGCCGGGGCCGGGCGACGCGGTGCGCGGTGCGGGTCCGCTGCGCCAGCGCTCCCGGGTCAGGGTGGCGGGGCGGGTGCTGTTCGTCGGGGACGCCGCGGGGTACGTCGACGCGCTGACCGGTGAGGGCCTCACGCTGGCGCTGGCGGCCGCGGGGGAACTCGTACGGTGCGTACGGGCGGGCCGGCCGCAGGAGTACGAGCGGGCCTGGCGGGAGGTGTCGCGGAGCTACCGCGCGCTGACCGGGTCGCTGCTGTGGGCGCGCGGGCGGCCCTGGCTGGCCGGGCGGATCGTGCCGGCCGCCGCGCGGCTGCCCGGGGTGTTCACGCGGGCGGTCAACCTGCTGGCCTGACGGACCGCGGGGGCCCGGGCGGCCTCGCGCCGCCCGGGCCCCCGGCGGGCCGGTCCCGGGGTCAGGCGCCGTCGCCCTCCTCGGCCACCGCGGCCCGCCGGGGGCCGTAGGTCAGGGCCAGTCCGGCGAGCACGGAACCCGCGCCGGCGCACAGCACGGTGATGACGCCCGACCAGGCGTGGGGGCCGCCCAGGGCTCCAGCCAGTGGGTCGAACACGGCGATCCCGCCCGCCAGGTGCAGCGCGACGACCGCGAGCGTGGCGACGGCCGCGGCCCGCCACACCGTCTGGGTGTCCCACACCGCCAGCAGCACGCCGAGCCCCAGGCAGAACACCGAGACGGCGGTGGGGAGGTAGCCGACCGGGTTCACGGCCGGCAGGGCGGCGAGGTTGCTGGGCAGGTGCATGACCCCGCAGAGCAGCAGGGCGGCGGCGGCGGGCCAGCGCAGCACGTGGTGCAGGACGCCGCGCCGGGGCGGGCCGGGCTCGCGGCCGGGGGCGGGCGGCGCGGGGGCCGGCTCGTGGCGCTGCGCCGCGGCCGGGTCCGCGGGACGGCCGCCGCCCGGGCCCCCCGCCGCGGTGTCGTCGGCGCGCGGCGCCCCGGTGACGGGCGGCTCGGCGGCGGGCGGCCCGCCGGGAGGCGGTTCGCCGGTGGGCGGTTCGGGCGCGCAGGCGGCGGGTTCCGGGGACTGGTCGGAGCTACCGCCGAGCGACCTGGCCAGGAGGGCCACGTCCTCGATGGGCCGGCCGAGGGCGGCCGCGCGCAGCGTGATGCCGGCCTCCACCTCTCCGTCGGGCGGCTCGCCCAGCAGGGCGACCATGTGCCGGACGTCGTCGACGGAACGCGACACGGCGGCCGCGGCCAACGCCTCCCGTCCGGACCGGGACAGCAGGCCGGTCTCCTTCAGGAGGCCCACCAGGGCGGTGACCTCCTCGACCGGCCGGCAGGTGGCCGCGGTGTCCAGCAGGGTCCGTACGGACTCCGGTGGTTCACCGGCCGGCCCGGGGGACGGGGGACGCCCGGGGCTGTCGGTTTCCCCGGCCCGCTCCTCGGCGGCGGGGGCACGGTCCTGGAGGGGTTCGGGGGTGCCGTCGCGGTCGTCGTACTGCGCCGCCGCGCGGGTGTTGCGGTCATTCATGGACAGCTCCGTTCGCCGACGCACGGGGTCTACACATCGCACGCCGGTCATCGTGCGTCATGGGAATCGCACGCTTAGCTGCATTGAGCGGCATATGCGGGTACTGCGCCATTCGGGGCGGGCAAACGGGGGGTGGCGCGGGCGCCGGTGATTTCCCGGGCCGCCTCGGGGCAAGCGGTCTTGCATGACTGTCTATCTCGTCACCATCCCCGGCACCCTGTTGACCGAGCTCACCCCCGAGGCCCGGGCGCGGCTGGTGGGCGCGCTGCGGCCGGCGGATCCGCGGGGCACCGAGCTGGGGGTCGCCGAGGACCTGGACATCCTGTCGTTCTACTCCGGCTCCTCCGCGTTCAGCCTCCACGTGGAGGTGGAGGCGTCCGACACCGCGTCGGCGGTGGACAAGGCGCGGGACCTGGCGTCGTCGGCGCTGCACGGCGCGGGACTGGATCCGGGGACCGCCCCGCTCGGGGATCCCGTGATCACCGGGATCGCCGGCGAGTAGCCGACCTGCGGTGACGGGCCGGGGCGGGGCTTCGAGATGCGGGTGCGCCGCGCTGCTGATTCCCTGGTTCCGCCCGCTCTCCACCACTGAGCCAAGGAGCAGATCATGAGCGTTGCAGGCGGATCCGGTGGCCGGTCGCGGCAGTTGCGCGAGAAGGCCCAGGAGATGAGGACGGCGGCGGCGCGGTCCGACGACCCCCAGGAGCGCAAGCGGCTGGAGGACAAGGCCCGCCGGCTCCAGGAGCAGAGCGAGATGGAGAGCCGCATCATGGACGATCCCGGCATGGACCCGCGGTAGCGGACGGGGCGCGCCGTGAAGGCCACGGAGGTACTGGCCGACGCCTACGGACGGGTCCGTGAGGTGGTGCACGAGGTGCTGGACGGGCTCTCGGCCGAGGAACTCAACGCGCGGGTCGACCCGGCGGCGAACTCCGTCGCGTGGCTGGTCTGGCACCTGACCCGGGTGCAGGACGACCACGTGGCGGACGCGGCCGGGCTGGAGCAGGTCTGGCAGGCCCAGGGCTGGGCGGAGCGGTTCGCTCTGCCGCTGCCTGCGGGCGCCACCGGCTACGGCCACACGGCGCGGGAGGCCGGGAAGGTCCGGGTCGATTCGGGCGAGCTGCTGCTGGGCTACTTCGACGCCGTGCACGAGCAGACCCTGCGCTTCGTGCGGGGGCTGGGGGCCGCCGACCTGGGCCGGGTGGTCGACGAGCGCTGGGATCCGCCGGTCACCTTGGGAGTGCGGCTGGTGAGCGTGCTGACCGACGACCTCCAGCACGCCGGGCAGGCGGCCTTCGCCCGGGGCGTGCTGGAGCGCCGGTAGCGGTTGCCGGGATCCCGCGGGTACCGGGATCCCGCGGGTACCGGGATCCCGCGGGTAAGTCGTGGGCGGCGCACCGATGAGTCCGGGGCGCCGCGGCGGTCCTGATTCCAGGGAGCCGGTCCACTGCCGGACGCGGCCCCTTCACAGCCTTCGGGAAGGTGGAGTCATGACCGGCCTGCGCGAGATCCTGGCACCGTACGTGAGCAGCGGATACCTGCCCGGGGCGGTGGGTTTGGTGGCCCACGGCGACCGGGTCGAGGTGGCGGCCGTCGGCTCGGCCGGGACCGGCGGTTCCGCCCCCATGGCCCGGGACACGATCTTCCGGGTGGCCTCGCTGACCAAGCCGGTCGCGGCCGCGGCGGCGATGACGCTGATCGAGGAGGGCCGGCTCGCCCTCGACGAACCGGTCCGCGACCGGCTGCCGGAGCTCGCCTCGCCCGTGGTCGTCCGTACGCCGTCGAGCCCGCTGGACGACGTGGTGCCGGCCGAGCGGCCGATCACGGTGGAGCACCTGCTGACGTTCCGGGCGGGGTACGGATTTCCCTCGGACTTCTCGCTGCCCGCGGTGCAGGCGCTGTTCACCGAGCTCAGACAGGGTCCCCCGCAACCCCAGCTGATCGCGGAGCCGGACGCGTGGATGAAGGCGCTGGCCCGGATCCCGCTGCTGTACCAGCCGGGTGAGGCCTGGCTCTACAACACCTGCTCCGACATCCTCGGCGTGCTGATCGCCCGCGTCGCCGGGCAGCCGTTGCCCGAGTTCCTCGCGGAGCGGATCTTCGAACCGCTCGGGATGCGGGACACGGGCTTCGCCGTCCCGGCGGCCGATCTCGGCCGCTTCACCGGGTACTACCGGGGCGGCGGCGAAGGCGGCGGCCTGGAGTTGGTCGACGCCCCCGACGGGCAGTGGAGCCGGATGCCGGCCTTCCCCTCCGCCGCGGGCGGGCTGGTCTCGACGGCGGACGACCTGTACGCGTTCGGCCGGATGCTGCTCGCCGGCGGCGCCGCCGACGGACGCCGGCTGCTGTCGGCCGAGTCGGTCCGGCAGCTGACCGGCGACTGGCTGACCCCGGCCCAGCGGGCCGGTGGCGCGCTCTTCCTGGAGGGCCAGGGCTGGGGGTTCGGCGGCAGCGTGGACGTGGAGCGCCGCAACCCCTGGAACGAGCCCGGGCGTTACGGATGGATCGGCGGTACCGGGACGGCGTCGCACATCGTCCCGGCCACCGGCTCCGTCACGGTCCTGCTCACCCAGCGGGAACTGGCCGGCCCGGCCTCGCCCGCCCTGATGGAGGAGTTCTGGCGGTACGCGGCCGGGTCCTGACCGGGCCCGCGGTCAGCGCCGGACGCGCCAGCCGACCGTGGTGCGCAGGCTCGCGGAGATCTGCGGGTCGCGCACCGAGGGCGTCCGGTCCTCGGCGGTGACCGTCAGGCTGTGGGCCTTCCAGCCGGAGAGGGGCAGGTCCCCCACCCGGACGTCAGTCCGTCCGGCGAATCGTTTCAGCTCGTGGCCGTCCAGGTACCAGCGCACCACGAGCTGTCGGCCGTCGGGGCCGGTGAGGCGGGGGACGGAGACCTTCGCGCGGTCGCCCGGGCGCAGGGTGCGGCCGGTGGGGGTGAGCGGTGTGAGGGTGCGGGCGTGCCGGTGGAAGCCCGCGATCATCGCCTCGACGCCGGGGAGGCTGAACGGCTTGCCGAGCACCCGCATGATCGAGCTGTCGGTGGGCCGGTAGAGGCCGGTGACGAAGTATCCGCCGCCTTCGTAGGCGCCCACCGTGCCGCCGTCCGGGGACGGCTCGCCCAGCCAGCGGTACCACTTGGCGCGGGCGTCGCGCATGCGGTCGGCGGTGAGGGTGGAGGTGTTCGACTCGGCGGGCTCGGGGCCGGTGTACTGCTCGTAGCCGGGGGTGCCGGGGTAGAAGTACTCGTCGGCGAGTTTGCCGAGCGAGTGGCCGGTCTCGTGGACGGCCACCTGGCCGGACTTGGCGTTGCCCGCGGAGGCGGTCGAGATGCCCTCGTAGCCGAGGCCGGGGCTGGGCTCGTTGTAGCCGGCCCCGCCGTACTTGGTGCTGTTGGACAGGACGATGACGAGGTCTGCGGCGGGGGCCTTCGCCACGTACGCGTCCACCTTGGGCTGGTCCACGCACAGCAGCCGTTCGATGCCCTCGCACCAGAAGTAGGAGCCGAGGGCGGTGTCGCGGGTGGTGGCGGGGTCCGGGTCGCCGGAGACGCCGGACTCGCGGGAGACGGCGTCGACGGTCCAGACGTTGAACAGGTTGCGGTACGTCGCGTACGGCTCGACGGCCGTGACCTCGGCCCACTTGCGCCGGGCGTCGTCGTGGAACTTCCCCAGTTCGGCTGCGGTGTAGCCGTCGCCGATGACGACGACGTCGAGGCGGTCGGCGGTGGGGCCGTTGTCGACCGTCTTGTTGACCTCCCCGTCGGCCTCGCGTTCGGCGGCGGAGAGCCCGGGCGGTGCCGTGCCGCGGCCGGTGGCCGGGACGCGGACGTGGCCGGATCCGGCTTCGCCGCCCTCTTCGGGCCCCGGTACCTCGACCTCCACCCGGTGCGGCGCCGACGGACCGGACGGCGGGGCGGCCGCTGCGGCGGGTACGGCGGGTACGGCGGCCAGGAGAACGGCGCTCGCCCCGAGGGCCGCGACGGCCAGGCGGACGGTCGAGCGGACGGGTGACCCCATGAAGTCCCTCCCCGAGGAACATAAACAATAAGATAAGCAGGCTTAACCGGGTGCTTAAGTTAGGGGCGCGCACGGGACGCGCGCAATGGCCATCTCCCTCTGAATAATGGGGAGTTCGCAAGCCCAGGGGGAATTTCATGGATGAACCGGCCGAAATCGGCCGCCGCGTGCACCGGCTGCGCGCCGAGCGCGGCCTCACCCAACGGCAGTTGGCGCAGCCCGAGTACACGCCCGCCTACATCTCCACCCTGGAGTCGGGCCGGGTCCGCCCCTCCGAGGCGGCGCTGCGCTTCCTCGCCGACCGGCTCGGCACCTCCTACGAGGAACTCGCCACCGGCCGCCCCGCCCGGCTGGCCACCGAGCTGCGGCTGGCCCTGACCGACGCACAGCGGGCCCTCGCCACCGGCGCCGCCGACGAGGCCGCCGTCCTCTTCCGGCGGCTGCTCACCGACGCCGAGCGGCTCGGCCTGGAGCCGGAGCGGGCCGAGGCGCTGCTGGGGCTGGGCGACTGCGCCCTGGAGCGCGGCGAACTCACCGACGCCATGGGTCATTTCGAAGCGGCCGAGCGGCTGCTGGCCCAGGAGCCGCTCCCCCGCCGGGCCCGCGCCGTCCGCGGCCGGGCCGTGGCCCATCTGCTCGCCGGGGAACTGCGCTACGCGTGCTACCTCCTCGAATCGGCCATCGACGGGCTGACCGCGGGCGGCCTGGGCGACCCCGAGGCGCTGGTGCTGCTCTACGCCGCGGTGATCAGCCCCTACATGGACATGGGCGCCCACGCCCGGGCGGCCCACGCCGCCGAACTCGCCCTGGCGCTCGCCCCGCAGGTGCAGAACCCGGCGCTGGTGGCGGGCATGCACCGGCAGGTCGCGCGGACCTTCCTCGCGGAGGGGCGCACGGCCGACGCGGACGCCTCCCTCGCCCAGGCCCAGGCGGTCTACCGGCAGCTGAGGATGCGCACCGATCTGGCGCACTGCCACTGGATGCGCGGCTACGTCCAGGCCCAGCGGGGGGAACTCGCCGCGGCCGAAGTGGAATTGCGTGCCGCGCGGGACGTGCTGGCGGCGCAGCGGGCGGCGCTCTACACCGCCCAGGTGGAGGTCGAGCTGGCCGACGTACTGCGCCGGCTCGGGCGGTACGACGAGGCCACCGGGCTGCTGGCGGCGCTGCTGGAGCTGGGCGAGCGGCACGGCGCCGTGCACGCGGGCGGAGCGCACCGGCTGCTCGGCCTCATCGCGGAGGAGCGGGGCGACACCGGGGCGGCCGAGGGGCACTACGTACGGGCGCTGGCACTGCTGGAGCGCAGCGGGGCGACGGGGGACCTCGCGGACCTGTGCCGGCTCCTGGGGGACCTGCTGCGGCGCGACGGGCGCCCCGAGGCCGCCCTGGACGTGTACCGCACCGGCCTCGGCCACCGGGCGGTACCGGGCGCCACGACACTGGGCCCGGCCCCGACGCCCCCGGCCGGCGCGCCCGCCCCGCCTCGGGAGTGCGGCTAGTGCTGTGACCGGAAAGGGCCGGCGGGGCGGGCGGTGCAGGAGCGGGCGACCTCGTCGGCGAAGATCCGGGCCGGCGGGGTCAGGGCGCTCCAGCGGCGCACGGCCCAGCCGACCGCGAGGGGCGGCAGGGCGGGGACGGGCAGCAGCCGGAGCGGGCCCTCGGTACCGGGGACCTGCCAGCCGGGCAGCGCGGGTATCAGGGCGTGGCCGAGCCCGAGTTCGGCCAGCAGCAGGGCGGTGTCCCAGTCGGCCACGCTGGTGTCGGAGCGGCTGATCCGGACCCCGCGGGCGGCGAGGGCGGCGTCGAGGTGGGCGCGGGAGGCGGAGTTCTCCGGCAGCCGGATGTGCCGGATGCCGCCGAGCTCTGCGGGCTCGACGCGGGCCCGGGTGGCGAGGGGGTCCTCCGCGCCGACCGCGAGCACCCACGGCAGGTGCATGACGGGGCGCTGCTCGATGCCGCGTACGGGGTCGCCGATGGTGATCCAGGCGAGGTCGAGGTCGTCGGCGGCGAGGGCGGCGAAGCAGCTGCGGCTGGAGTTCTCGGTCTGGAACTCCAGGCTCACCTCGGGGTGGCGGCGGCGGAAGGTGACGACGGCCTCGGACATGAAGTGCCGCACTGTCGTGGCGCCGGTGGTGACCCGGACGGATCCGGCGTCTCCGTGGACGAGGTCGTCGAGGCGGCGCAGGGCGCCGTCGAGGCCCGCGATGCCGTCGGCGGCGGCAGCGAGCAGGATCCGGCCGGCTTCGGTGGGGACCACCCCGCGGGCGTGGCGTTCCAGGAGGGCGGCGCCGGTCTCCTGCTCCAGGCGCCGGACGTGCTGGCTGACGGCGGGCTGGGTCCGGCCGAGCTCACGGGCGACGGCGCTGAGGCTGCCGGCGCGGCACACGGCGACGAAGACGCGGAGGTCGTCGAGGGTCATGGGGGCAAAGCTACAGCTTGGGTCCGGCGTCGAAACCCGGGGATTGACTTGGGTTTTGGGCTCGGTGAGGATCGGTACAGGGCCCGGGCGGCAACCCGGGACCGCGCCCGACCCGGAGTCCGGACTCCGGGCGGGCGGGGTTCCGGGTGCCGACCCACCCCGGGGGTTCAGGGCGTGAAGGCCCACCGCTGGGCGGGGGTGCCGGCGCAGGCCGTGCGGGTGAGGCGGGTGCCGTTGGCGGTGGCCGATCCCTCCGGGGTCAGGCATTGGCCGGCGTTGCGCAGACTGCCGTCGGGTCCCGGCTGCCAGGTCTGGCCGCCGGCCGCGCCGCAGGGCTGTACGGTGACGGCCGCCGCGTTCGTGGCGCCCAGGCACACGCCCCCGAGGCCGGTGAGGTGGCCGTCGGCGCCCAGGGTCCAGCGCTGGTTGGGGCCGCCGTGGCAGGTGTAGAGGGTGGGTTCGGTGCCGGGTGTGGTGCTGCTGTGCGGCAGGTCGGCGCAGCCGCCCGCCGCCGAGTTGACGAGGGTGGCGTCGGCCGGGAGGGGGGTCGCCCGTCCGGTGAGGGTGAGTTCGGCCGCGCTGGTCCAAGGTCCCCGGCCGCCCGCTTCGGTCAAGGCGCGCAGCCGCAGGTAGCGGCCCGTCGTGGCGGGCAGGGTGATCCGTTTCAGGGCGGCGCTGTCGGCGAAGGTTCCGGTGGCCGCCGGCGGGCCCCAGTCGGTGGTGGAGTCGGACACGTAGACCTCGTAGGAGCCGATGCGGCCGTTGACGCCGCCGTCCTGGCGGGGCAGGTAGCCCAGGCCGTCCACCGTGTAGCGGGCGCCGAGGTCGATCCGCACCTCGTGGGGCGGCGGCGCGGGGGTGCCGGAGGACCATGCCGTGTGCCAGATCGTGGCCGGGTCGCCGTCGAAGGCGTTCGTGGCGCTCCCGTTCTCGGCGGCGGTCTCCTGGCTGTCGGCGGAGAGCAGGCGCCAGGCCGACTGCGGCAGCGGCGCGGAGCCGGTCGGGATGGCGCCGGCGGTGGGGAGGGTGACCCCGGTGGCCGTGACGGTGAAGGCGCCCTGCTTCGTACCGGTCTTGACCCACAGGACGCCGGAGCGGTCGGCCGGGTCGAAGAACCAGCCGGTGGCGGCGGCGTCGTACGCGCTCTTCGTGGTGAGCCGGGTGAGCGCACCGCCGTCGACGGTGAGCGCGGTGGGCGCCGAGGCGACGTGCAGGCTGAACTCGTACCCCCGGGAGGCCGGCTGGCCGGCGTAGCTGCCGGTGGGGGCGCCCACGGAGACGGTGACGGTGCCCGTACCCGCGCTGGGGGCGCTGACGTCGACCTGCTGGCGGGCGAAGGCGCCCGACTGGTAGGCGCGCGTGCGGCCGTCGTCCTCGTAGAGGCTGAAGGCGGAGTTCCCGCGCGGGTGGATGTCGTAGGTGAGGGTGGAGACGGGCTTCTCCCCGGTGTAGTTCATCTGCGGCCACATCGGCACGATCGCGCCGCCCTTGACGAACAGCGGCAGCGTGTCGAGGGGCGCCCGGTAGCCGTTCAGCCAGCCCGGGCCCGCGTACGTCGTGCCGGTCCAGTAGTCGGTCCAGGTGCCGGCGGGGAGGTAGATCCCGTCGCGTACCGAGGTGTCGGAGACGACGGGCGCGACGAGGAAGGAGTCACCCGCCATGAACTGGCCGCTGGTGAGGTTGCCGCGGGCCACCGGGTCGTCGGGGTACTCCAGGACCATCGCGCGGGTGCTGGGCACACCGGTGTCGTGCGCGGCACGGCTCATGGTGTACAGGTACGGCATCAGCCGCATCTTGAGCTGGAGGTACTTGCGGTTGATGGACAGGTAGGGCTCGGCGAACCGCCAGGGCTGCTTGTCCTGGTAGCCGGCGGCCGGGTTGGTGGCGCCCCAGCCGGACATGGTCATGAAGGCCGGGGTGAAGGCCTTCCACTGGAGGTCGCGGACGTAGGTCTTGGGGCTGCCGCCGAAGATGCCGTCGACGTCGCCGGAGGCGTAGTTGAGGCCGGACAGGCCGGCGCCCGTGATGGCGGGGACGTGCCAGCGCATGTCGTCCCAGGTGCCGTTGGTGTCACCGGTCCAGACGACGGCGTTGCGCTGGGTGCCGGCCCAGCCGTCGACGGTCCAGACGTAGCGGCGCGCGTCGGAGTTCTGCTCGATGCCGTCGACGGCCTGCCGGACGCCGGTGAAGGCGTTCTTGTACCCGCCGCCGATCCAGGCGACGTCGGTCTTGACGCCCCGGGTGCCGGCGGCGCCGACCTCGGTGGCGATGTCGGTGAGGCCGGTGGAGGTCCACAGGCCGGTCTGGAAGCCCTTGGCCCTGAGGGCGTCGACGGTGGACTTGAGGGGCGCGGTGTAGCCGCAGCCGTAGCCGTCGTTGGGCAGGAACCAGCCCGAGGGCATGTCGGCGGCGCGGGCGTCGGCGGCGTAGCCGACCACGTCGGGGGTGGTCTGGTGGCGCAGCCGGCCGTGGTCGCCCTGGTAGGCGGGGTTGGAGGCGTTGAAACAGTCGGCGTTGCCGAGTTCGAAGCCCCACATCGGCGCCATGAAGGGTTTGCCGCTGACGTCGGTGTAGGCGTCGAGGACCGATTTGAGGGAGTCGCCGGTGAAGTACCAGGCGTCGAAGCGCTTCTCGTCGTGGGCGAGGGTGGTGGGCGCGTTGAACCCGTACGAGCCGGGGGCCCAGGTGTTGCGCATGACGCCGTAGCCGTTGGTGGACATGTAGAAGGGGGCGGGGCTGGCGTTGTCGTTCTCGCGCCATCCGTTGTCCACGGCGACGGGGACGGTCTTGTCGCGCAGGGCCCATTCCCCGAGGCGCAGGCCGGTTCCGTAGAACTGCTCGTCGGCGCCGCGGGCCAGGTACTGGGTGGTCCGGGTGCCGGTCCAGGAGGTGGGCTGGGTCTCCTGCCAGACCAGGGTGGTGTTGTCGGCGCGGTAGACGGAGAAGCGCAGGGGCGTCTTGTTGACGCGGACGGAGAGGGCGCCGGTGGTGATCCGGTAGTAGGCTCCCGCGTCGGTGTAGCCGGTGTTCACCGGGCCGAAGTCGGTGGTGGTGGCGAGGTCGGAGCCGGCCGGGTCCTGGGTGAAGGCGCCGTCGGGCGAGAGCCACAGCCGGAAGATGTCGGCTCGGGCGACGACCACGCGGGCCTTGGCGCCGGAGGACGTGGTCACGGTGAAGGTGTTGCCGGACTGGGTGAGGCCGGTGGCGTTGCCCGCGGTGGCGGGGGCCGGGGCCGCATCGGCCGGTGCGGCCATCGGGCCGGCGGCGGCGAGTCCCGCCGTGGCGAGGGCGCCGGCGAGCAGGGCGGCGCCGGGGCTGCGGCGGCGCCCGCGGGCCCGGGCTCTGGTGGGGGTGGGGACGGGACGGATGCGCCTCAGGGTCAGTCTCATGGGGCAGCTCCTCGTGCGGTCCGGGGTCACGGACACACCGCTTTGGCATGCGCCTGGCAAACAACACGGCCAAGATAGCGGCTCTTGAGGGCCGGATGAAGGAAGATGCTCGAAATTGCGCCCTAGCAAGCAGCTTCGCGCAGGAATCGCCCGGCGCTCCGGGCTGTGGCTCAGGCGTCGCCGTCCAGGCGCTCGATCGCCACCAGCGCCGCGTCGTCCTCCAGCCGGCCTCGCGGCGAATGCCGGAGCAGGTCCGCGCAGAGGTGGCGCAGCAGGCTGTCCGGGCCGCCGCCGGGCCACGCTGCGGCCCGCTCCGTCAGGGGGTAGAAGGCACCGGCCTCGTTGCGGGCCTCGATGACCCCGTCCGTGTACAGGAGCAGCAGATCGCCGGGCTCGAAGGCGAACGACTGCGGGGTGAAGCCGCCGAGCACCAGTTCGGAAAGTCCCAGCGGCGGTGCCGGCTGGGCCACCTGGAGCGGGACGGCCCGGCCGCCGCGCAGCAGCAGCGGCGGCGGGTGGCCGCAGCTGATCACCCGCAGGACCATCTCGGCGTCCGGGATGTCGACCACGGCGGCCGTGGTGAACCCCTCCCCCGGCGGCGGGCCCCCGTCCTCGTGCGTGTCGTCGTCCATGTCGGCGGCGACCGCACCGTCGAGGTAGGCGACCAGGTCGTTCAGCGCGGCCTTGCGGTGGGCGGCGGAGCGGAAGGCACCGAGGACGATGGCCGCCTCGCCGACCGCTTCCAGACCCTTGCCCCGGACGTCCCCGATGAGCAGCCGGGTGCTGTCGTCGGTGCGGGCGGCGGCGTACAGGTCACCGCCGATCCGCGCCTCGGCATCGGCGGCCAGGTAGACCGAGGCAAGCCGCAGCGGTCCCATGCGCTCGCGCAGGGGCCGCAGCAGGACCTGCTGCGCCGTCTCGGCGACCGAACGGAGCTGGGTGAGCTGCGCCTCGTGCACCTCCCGCAGGTGCGCGAAGAAGGTGACGAACACCGAGATCAGGATGAGCGCGATGATCTGGAAGGTGTGGTTCAGGTCGGTGACGGTGGTCCTGGCGATGGCCACCGCCACCTGCGCCGCGACCGCCACGGCGCCGACGAACGCGGTCGCCCGGGGCCCCGCGAACGAGGCGGTGACGGCCGGGGCGGCGGCCAGGAAGGGGCCCAGATGGACGTCCGGCGGCGCCAGCACGTCGACGGTGGTGACGATCGCGATCAGCGCCAGGGGGACGGACAACATCGCCGTGCGCGGTTCCCGGTACCAGTGAGTACCTCCGTGCTGCGGGCGTAGGTCCATGACTCCTGCATACACCCGCGCCGCTCCTTCCCGCGCAGTGGCACGCCCCCGGCCGAGCGGTATCCGCCCCGGCCACCGCCCGGGCCCACACCGCTCGGGAAGCACTCGTAGGGGCCCCGGCCCACCAGCAGGGTGACGCTCTGACGGGCGGCCCGCGCGACGGTCGTACGGGGGTCAGAAGTCGAGCGGTACGCCGGGGGTGACGGCCAGCCGCGGCGGGGCCACCGCGGCGTGCCGGTGGCCGCAGGGGTCGAACACCAGGACCACGGGCTCCCCCGGCCGCTGGCGCCAGGAGATCCGTTCCGTACGGGCGGCGCACACCGGGCAGGGCGGCAGCGGTCCGGGCCGCGGCCCGGGACTCTCGGACGCGGCCGTGAGCGGCGGCGGCGCGGTGTGCGGGTCACGCATGGCGGCTCCCTGGTCCGGGGGTTGTGCTGCTGGCACTGTGCCACGCCCGGCACTTCGTACGCACGGCCGATTCGCCCCGGGTTCCGGCAGGTCACCGGGCCGCGCCCGGGGCCGGTCCGGCCGCCAGGCGCCCGTCCGCCCCCGCACCGCTGCCGCGAAAGCGCCGGTGCGCGGAGGACCGTACGGTCCTTCGCGCACCGGCGCTGGTGTGCGTGCCCGCTCAGCCGAGCTTCGCGACCTCCGGGTGGGCGTCCAGCCAGGCCCGGACGGCCTGCTGTTCCTTGCCCTTGCCGGTTTCCTGGATCTTGGCCTCCAGGCCGGTCAGCTGCTGCTCGGTGAGCTTGAACGAGCGCATCCAGGCCGCGACTTCCGGCTCGTCGGCGGCGAAGCCCTTGCGGGTGACGGTGTGGATGCCGTCGCCCTTGCCCCAGGCACCCTGCGGGTCCTGGAGCTTCTTCATGTCGTACGAGGCGTAGGCCCAGTGCGGGGACCAGAGCACGACCGCAACCGGTTCCTGCTTGGCGTAGGCCCGCTTGAGTTCGGCGAGCATGCCGGGGGTGGAGCCGTCGACGACCTGGTACTCGCCGTCGAGGCCGTACTGGGGCAGCACCTTGTCCTTGAGCATCTTCATCTCGCCCGCGCTGGGCTCGATGCCGATGATCCGGCCCTTGAACCGGTCGCCCTTGCCCTTGAGGTCGGCGAGCGAGGTGACGTCCTTCACGTACGAGGGGACGCTCACTTCGAGGGACGTCGGGCCGTACCAGGAACCCAGGTCGTCCAGCTTGTTCCCGTACTTCTTCCAGTACTCGGACTGGGTGACCGGCAGCCACGCGTCGGTCTGGACGTCGATCTGGCCGCCCGCGAGGCCGGTGAAGAGGGCGCCCAGCTCCAGCTGGCGGGCGTCGACCTTGTAGCCGCGCCGCTCCAGGAGCTCCTTCCACAGGTAGGTGGAGGCGATGCCCTCGTCCCAGGGGATGTAGCCGATGCTGACGGTGCGGCCCTTGCCGGTGTTGGGCAGGCCGGAGGCGGTCGCGGCCGGCGTCCCGCCGCCGAACACGCCGAGGCCGCCGGCGACCAGGGCCAGGACCACGACGCCGCTCAGGGCGTGGACGGGCTGCGGCCGGTGCTGCCACACCCGGGCGGCGCCCCGGGTGGCGGCGCGGGCCTTGGCGAGGGCGCGCCGGCCGAGCGGGGAGACCTGGCGGCCGAGGGCGCCGGTCATCCGGTCCAGGTACATGGCCAGGATGACGATGGAGATGCCGGCCTCGAAGCCGAGGCCGATGTCGACGCTGCCGATGGCGCGGTAGACGGCGCCGCCGAGTCCGCCGCCGCCGACCATGCCGGCGATGACGACCATGGAGAGGCCGAGCATGATGACCTGGTTGACGCCGGCCATGATCGTGGGCAGTGCGAGCGGCAGCTGTACCCGCACCAGGGTGTTGCGCGGGGTGGTGCCGAAGGCGTTCGCGGCCTCGACCAGCTCACCGTCGACCTGGCGGATGCCGAGCTCGGTCATCCGGACGCCCGGGGGCAGCGAGAAGATGATGGTGGCGATGATGCCGGGCACCACGCCGACCCCGAAGAAGATGATGCCGGGAATGAGGTAGACCATCGCGGGCATGGTCTGCATGAAGTCCAGAGCGGGCCGCAGTACGGCGCTCACCCGGTCCGAGCGGGACGCCCAGATGCCCAGCGGCACCGCGATCACGAGGGTGACCAGAGTGGCGACCAGGACCAGGGAGAGCGTGGACATCGCGTCGTCCCACAGGCCGACGGAGTCGACGAGTGCGAACCCGGCGAAGGCCAGCAGGCCGGCGAGCAGCCCGCGCAGCCACCACGCCCCGATGGCGAGGATGCCGGCGAACAGCAGCGGGGCCGGGGCGGACAGGACGGCGTCGATGCTGTCGTAGAGGCCGCTGACCAGCGCGCTGATCGCGTCGAAGAGCCAGTTCAGGTGGCGCTGGAGGAAGTCGACGCCGCTGTCGACCCAGGCGCCGAGAGGGATGCGGGGCATCAGGCTGCCACCTCCGCGCAGTGCATCGGCGGCCGCTGTTCGTCGCCGATGAAGGCGACGAGGCGGTCCTGCCCCACCGTGCCGACGACGGCGCCGTCCGCGCCGGTGACGGCGACCGGGTGCGGGACGCGGGCGCTGATCGCGCACAGGTCGGCGAGCGGGGTGTCGGCGCTGACGGTCGGGCAGTCGCAGGCGTCCGCATGCGGCTCGGGCTCGTCCATGACGGCGTCGGCCGTCAGGACCCGGGAGCGGTCGACGTCCTGGATGAAGGAGGCGACGTAGTCGTCGGCGGGCCGGACCAGGATGTCCTCGGCAGTGCCCTGCTGGACGATCCGGCCGTCGCGCATGACGGCGATCGAGTCGCCGAGCCGCATGGCCTCGTTGAGGTCGTGGGTGATGAAGACGATCGTCTTCTTCAGGGTGCGCTGGAGTTCGAGCAGCTGGTCCTGCATGTCACGGCGGATCAGCGGGTCGAGGGCACTGAAGGACTCGTCCATCAGCAGCAGGTCGGCGTCCGTGGCGAGGGCGCGGGCGAGGCCGACGCGCTGCTGCATGCCGCCGGACAGCTCGTCGGGCCAGGAGTTCTCCCAGCCGCCGAGCCCGCACAGCGCCAGCGCCTCGGCGGCGCGCCGTTCGCGCTCGGCCCGGGGGACGCCCTGGACCTCCAGACCGTAACCGGCGTTCTCCAGCACGTTCCGGTGCGGGAAGAGCGCGAAGTGCTGGAACACCATGCTGATCTTCGTGGAGCGGACCCGGCGCAGTTCGGCCGGGGCGAGCGCGGTGAGGTCCTCGCCGTCGAAGAGGATGCGTCCCGCGGTGGGTTCCAGCAGTCCGTTGAGCATGCGCAGGAGGGTGGACTTGCCGGATCCGGACAGACCCATGACGACGAAGATCTCGCCGGGCTCGACGCGGAAGGAGGCGTCGATGACGGCGGCCGTGACGCCGTCGGCCCGCAGTTCCTCGCGGTCGGTGCCGCTTTCCAGCGTGCGGATCACCTGCGCGTCGCCTTCGGCGTCGCCGGGTCGTCTGCCGAACACCTTGTACACGTGCTCGGCCTGGAGCGTGGACACATACACCTCGCGGGTCGTGGGGATACGGCTCGCGCGCGGTGGGGCGGCGCGGACCGTGGAGCGGTGCGGGATCCGCCCGCCCCTCCGCCGGCCGTGGGACAGGCTGGTGGAAGGTTCCGTTCCAGATCCCCTCGTTCCCGGCTTTATTCAGTGCAAACGCAAAGGTGATCTACCTCACGGTGCGGGAGCGGGTAGCGGCGGGCATACGACGACGCACGCCGCCTGGGGTGGCGACGTGCGTCGGGGTGGTGCCTGGCTTCGGCGGTTGCCTTCGCGGGTGCGAGCGGCTCAGCCGCGGCGCGCGGGCGCGGGACGCCCTGCCGGAGCCTCGGACGGCTCGGGGTCGGCCAGCATGGACTTCCGGAGGTGGGCCAGCAGCCGGGTCAGCAGCCGCGAGACCTGCATCTGCGAAATGCCCAGGGCGGCACCGATCTGGGCCTGGGTGAGCTCCTCGCCGAAGCGCAGCTGGAGCATCCGGCGCTCGCGGTCGGTGAGCTGTTCGAGCAGCGGGGCGAGGGTCTGGATGTCCTCGACCAGCCCCATGGCCGGCTCCTCCTCGCCCATGACCTCGGCGAGGCTCTGTCCCTCGGTCGCGTCGCCGTGCTCGGACTGCGGGGCGTCGAGGGAGCCGCTGGTGTGACCGTTGGCGGCGACCAGGCCCTCGACGACCTCCTCCTCGCTGAGTCGCAGGTGCGCGGCGAGATCGGCGACGGTCGGCGAGCGGTCGAGCCGCACCGTCAGCTCTTCCTTGGCCTTGGCGATGTCGATGCGCAGCTCCTGGAGCCTGCGCGGGACGTGGACCGCCCAGCTGGTGTCACGGAAGTGCCGCTTGATCTCGCCGGTGATGTACGGCATGGCGAGGGTGGAGAACTCGTTCTCCAGCGTCGGGTCGAAGCGGTCGATGGCCTTGATCAGCCCGATGGTTCCGACCTGGACGATGTCCTCGATGTCGCCGCCCTCGCCGCGGCTGCGGAAGCGGCGGACGGCGTACTGGACGAGCGAGGCGTTCATCTCGATCAGCGTGTTGCGGACGTACTGGTACTCAGGGGTGCCCTCGGACAGCTCTCGCAGGCGGGAGAAGAAGACCTTCGAGAGTTCCCGCGCGTCCGAGGGGGCCACCTCCCGCGGGTCCTCGATCAGCGGGAGACCCGCCGTGTACGGACGGGGGCGGGGGGCGGGGACTCCCGTGTCGGCCGGACGAGCGGTGTCGGCGGTGCGGGAGGAGGGGACAGGGACCGGCATGGGGGTTCGCTCCTTGGGCTGGTCGGCTTGCGGCGCGGGACCTTGACTGCGGTAGATGTTGGACTGCTTCCGCTCTTACGTCAAGAAATACCGGAAACGCGTTTCGCGTATTGCGCCACCTGAATCGGGTGTCGCATCATGAGCGTATGGGCAGTCCGTCTCAGCGACATAATTGGACATTTTTGACGAATCATGCTCGCGTCCTCGTGGCCATCGCCCGGGATCCGGGCGTACGCCTGCGCGACGTGGCGATGACCTGCGCGCTGACCGAGCGCACCGTCCAGGCGATCGTCACGGACCTGGAGACGGACGGCTACCTGCGGCGCGTACGGGACGGCCGCCGCAACCGGTACGAGATCTCCAGCAACGCCCTGTTCCGCCACCCGGCCGAGGCGGGCGTCCAGGTGGCGGGCCTCCTCGCCCTCCTCGCCGGCGCCCCGACGCAGCACCACCCGGAGACCGGCACGGAGTCCGAAGCGGGGGCGGGCGTCGGGGTCGGCGGCTAGCGGGAGCCGGCCAGCACTGTGGCCGGGATCACCTTCAGATCACCCGGAACGCGTCCGCCGGGCGGTCCCGGTGGAAGGTCAGCCGGTCCCAGGCGGGGAAGGCCAGGTCGGTGAGGGCCAGCAGGGCCCCGGAGGGGTCGTAGAGGGCGCGGCGCACCGTCAGTCCGCAGGCCGGGGCCGCGCGGGCCGCCGGGTGGGTGGTCCGGGTCATGGTGAGGGTCTCGACGGTCCGCCCCTCGTTCGCGGCGCGCTCCAGCCAGCGCTCCAGCGGGGTCAGGTCCAGATCCCGGACGGCCACCCGGTCCCGCAGGTCCGCCAGCTCCGGCGTCCGCGCCACGACGCGCGGGCAGAGGTACGTCACGGCGTGCCGGCGCGTCTCGCCCGCCGGGCCGAGTGCGCGGTGGTGGTGGACCAGCGTCCGCTCCCCGCCGCGCATCCCGAGCATCGCGGCGAAGGACGGCGGCACGCTGACGAGCGTGAGCCGGCCCTGGGTGGCGGCGGCCGGGCGGCCGCCCGGCGGGGCGGCCGGGGGCGCGGGGTCGGCAGCCCCTGCGGGGCGGGTGCCGCGCCGTCCGGTGACGATCAGCCCCTCCGCCCGCAACTGCTGGAGGGCGGCCCGGACCGTCTGCCGGTTGACCCCGTACCGGGCCGCGAGGCTGCGCTCGGAAGGCAGCTTCCCGCCCGGGCTCCGCGCCGCTCGGTCGAGTTCCTGGCGCAGGGCGACGGCGATCCGCTGGTACTTGGGCATGGCGGCCGGGCCGGGCATGACTTCTCCTCTGACGGGGGCCAAGGGCTGCGGTCTGCCCGTCCAACGTAGCAGTGGTCTATACCTTTGACACGGGTGCGCCGGGCAACCGGAACCACCTTGGCCGAATCCCTACCCCTCCTGGTTCCGCAGAGAATTCCGCAGCGGGTTCGGCAGCGGAAGGTAGCGCGCCTCCGCGCCGTCCGCCCGGGTCCACCGCAGCAGCAGGTTCGTCTTCGCGGGCAGGGCGGGGGCGGTCAGCAGTCCGGCGATCTCGGGCAGCCCGTGAGCGGCGTCGAAGCGCAGCAGTTCCTCGCGGACCGCGGGCCACAGCTGCCCGGCGACCCGGGGGTGCCGGTCCGCCAGCGCCTCCGCGATCTCCGCCAGGTGGTTGACGACCAGACAGTAGACGAGCCGCTGCCACGCGGCCTCGCGCGGCAGGTCGGCCGGCAGCTTGACGCCCTCCGCGTCGCGGAAGACCGCCTGGACCGGCAGGCCCTGCCCGTCGACGGCGACCAGGCAGTTCTGCAGGTGGGCCTCCAGCACGATCCCGTGCCGGGCGAACAGCCCCAGCACCGGCGGCACCACCTGGCGCAGGTACGCCCGCCACCACGCGGCCGGGTCCGGGGCGGCCGCCAGCGGGCTTCCCTCGAAGCCCTCGGCGAGTGCGGCTGCCAGCAGCGGGCCGGCCCCGGGCAGGAGCCGCCCGTGCAGCCCGTCCCGGACCACGACGGCGAGTTCTTCGAAGGCGAAGCCGGCCGTCCGGTAACCCCGGTCGGAGAGCCAGACCGCGTTCGATCCGGTCCGGCGCAGGTCGGCGAAGGCGGCCCGGACCGCGTCGTCCGTACGCCGCAGCCGCAGCAGGTCGTGCCGCCACAGCCGGCGTACGTCGTTGGTGATCCGGACATCGAGGCTGAACTTGACGAACATGTCCCGGGCCGGGTCCGGCACGTACAGGGTCCGGACCGAGGCGGTGGGCCAGACGGTCCCGCCGCCCGGGCCGAGCCGCACCAGCCGCCCGTCGGCGAAGGCCTCGCGCACTGCCGGGCGGTCTTCGACCAGGGCCAGCTGCCACGGGTGCGCGGGCAGCAGCCGGTACCCGGCGGGCGCCCGGGGGCCGTCGAGGAGCGCGGCCAGCGCCTCGATCGCGGCGCCGACGCCCGGGCCCCCCTCCTGCACGGCCTGGTCCTCGCGCACCCCGAGGAAGTGGAGCGGGAAGCGGGCATGCGCCTCTGGGGCGTACGGCAGCCAGCTCGCGGCGGGGGCGCCCCCGCGGGCCTTGGGGGCCGGGTGGTGCGGATGCCCCATGACCAGCGCCTGCTCCGAGCGGACGTACGGGTCCGCCGGGGCCTCGGCCGTGGCACGGGCGGCCAGCAGCGCCGCGACCGTGTCCCGGCTGTCGTTGATCTCGGCCGGCAGTTCGTCGTTGGGGACACCGGTGTACTGGCGCAGCTCGTCGGAGCTCAGCTTCACCAGCTCCGCATGGCTGAGCAGGCGCCAGCCGTGCGCCGTGCCCAGTTCGGGCCGCACCGCCCGGCGGCCCCCGCGCGCCCGCAGCAGCCGCCCGCTGCCGCGCAGCCGGTGGACGCCGTCCTCACCCGTGGGATCGGCCGCCTCCCGCAGCAGGCAGTTCAGCAGCGGGGTGGAGGCGTAGGCATCGGCGGCGGCGTTGAGGTCCACTGGTTCCATTCGATCCATTCGATGATCATCACCGATCATCGGGTAAGACAATTATGAGAGAGGAACGGGACCCTGGACCGCAGTACGCACACCCGTCGCCCTTCGGCCGAGGAAACGGTCGCCGCCGAACTGGCCGAAGTCCGCCCCGGGCTCGGCGCGCCCTACGCAGCCGCGCTGGAGGGCGCGCGGGCGGCCGTGCTGACCCGGTTGTGGCGGGCACTGGCGTTCGAACCGCTGCCCTGGGTGGAGCGCCGGGAGAGCGGGCCGGACTCCCTGGTGGTGTACACGGCCGGGGGCGGCCGACTGGAAGGCCCGCTGCCCGACCCGTACGCCACCGCCGACCGGGTGACGGAGCTGCGCCTGGACGGGCGCGTCCACCGGCACCCCGCGCGGCTGATGGCGGCGCTGGACGTACCGCACGGCGCCGGGTTCGCCGCCGAACTGGACCACAGCACGGCCTCGCTCGCGCTGTCCCGGGCGGGGCAGCCCCGGGCGGACCTCGACCACGCCCCCGAGACCGGCTGGCAGTGGGAGCAGCGGGTCGTCGACGGGCACCCGTACCACCCCAACTGCCGTTCCCGTCCCGGCTTCTCGGTCGCGGAGCAGCTCGCGTACGCACCGGAGCACCGGCCGGTGGTCGAACTCGGGACGGTGGCCGTCCCGGCCGGCGCGTACCTGGTGACGGGGAACTGGCCGGACCGGCTGCGGGACGGGAACCGGATCCTGATCCCGGTGCACCCCTGGCAGGCGGAGCACGTCCTGAAGGTCCCGGCCGACGCCGCTCCGGCCGGCCCCGGCATCAGCGCGCATCCGCTGATGGCGCTGCGGACCCTCGCCCCGGCGGCCGGCGGCGCCCATGTGAAGACGGCGCTCAGCACCCGGCTGACCTCCTCCGTACGGGACATCTCCGGCCGGTCGGTCGAGACGGCGACGGCCGTCTCCGACTTCGCGCAGCTGCTGTGCGAGCGGCTCGGCGGCCGCCTGCACGTCACCCGCACGCTGGGCGCGGTCAGCGCGCACAGCCCCGACCTGGCGGCCGTGCTCCGCGAGCCGCCGGAGGCGTACGCGGGCCCGGGCGAGCGGGTGGTGCCGATCGCGGCCCTCGCGGGCACGGCGCCGGTACGGTCGGCGGCCTGGCGGGGACGGTTCGCCCGGCTCGTCCTGTCGGTGTGCCTGGAGGTGCTGGACCTCGGGGTCGCGCTGGAGGCGCACGGGCAGAACCTGCTGGTGGTCCTCTCCCCCGACGGCGCCCCCGTCCGGCTCGTCTACCGCGACCTCGGCGACATCCGGATCAGCCCGGCCCGGCTGGCCCGGCACGGCCTGCCGGTGCCCGCGGTGGCGGACCGGCAGATCACGGACGACGTGGCGGCGCTTCGGCGCAAGGTGTTCGGCTCGGCGGTGGCCGGGTCGCTCGCGGCCACGGTGGGCTCCGCACGGGCGCTCGGCGAAGCCCTGGCGGAGCTGGACTCGCTCGCGGCCACCGCCGACAGCGCGGCCCTGGCCCGGGAGCCGCTCCCGGTGAAGGCGCTGACCCTGATGCGGCTGAGCCCCGGCGTACCCGGTGACCAGTGGGCGGAGCTGCCCCATCCGATCGCCGCCCGGCGGGGCGCGCCGTGGGGTCCGGGAGCATGACCGGTACCTCGTACCGCCATGCCGCACGGCGGGCCGGCCTCGGGGGACGGGCCTTCGGCGTCGGGCTCTCGCCCGCCACGGAGGCGACGGCCCGCAGGACGTAGCCGCGGCTGCGTTTCGAGGTGGGGCCGACGGCCGCGCCGGACATCCTGGGCGGCGTGGTGGCCCGGTACTCCACGGTGCACACCCGGCCCGGGGAACCGGGGCCCCTGGGTGCGGAGTTCGCCCGCGTCCTCGCGCCCGGTCGGGTGCGCGCCGGTGGCGTTCCAGGCCGGGGACGAGCGGGTGCGGCTGGTGCGGGAGCCGGAGGGCCAGGAGATGTCGCCGCAGGGGTTCCGGCCGGCGCGCAAGCCCTCGGCGTGACGCCGGGCCGGGCCGGCGCCGCCCACGGCGCGGGAAGGTAACAGCGGTTTGGGCCGTTCGGGGGGCAACTGGGGCTTTGCTGGCCCGCCTTCGTCCCGAACGCTGCGGCCGGTGGCAGGAAGGAGGGATGAGTCTCCACCGCCGCCTGGTCCTGATAAGCACGGCCGCCGCCGTACTCTCCACCGTGGGGCCGGGTGCCCGGGCCTCCTCCCGCAGGCTTTCGCGAGGCCCTGGTTTCGGGGCGCTCGCCCGCGCGGTGGACGGCCGGGTGATCGTCCCCGGCGACCGGGACTACTCCGAGGCCCGGCAGCTCTTCCAGCCCCGCTACGACGCCGTCGCGCCCGGCGCGGTGGTCTACCCGGCGCACGCCGGTGACGTGGCCGTCTGTCTGGAATTCGCCCGGCGCTGCGCCCTACCCGTGGTGCCGCGCGGCGGGGGGCACAGCTACGCGGGCTGGTCCACCGCCACCGCCGGGCTCGTGGTCGACGTCGGGGCCATGGCCGCGCTGGCCGTCGAGGGGGACGGGGTGCGGATCGGCGCCGGGGCCCGGCTCGGGGACCTCAACAGCAGCCTCGCCGCACGGGGCCTGGGCATCCCGACGGGCCTGTGTCCGTCCGTCGGGATCGCCGGGCTGGCGCTCGGCGGGGGCATGGGCCTGGCGTCGCGGGCCTACGGAACCACCTCCGACGCCCTTACCGGGGTACGGGTGGTCACCCCGGACGGGGTCGTCCGCGAGGCCGACGCCGGCCGGGACGCCGATCTGTTCTGGGCGTTGCGCGGCGGCGGGGGCGGGAACTTCGGCGTCGTCACCGAGTTCCGCTTCCGCACCCACCCGGTCGGCGACGTCGCCTCGGCGGAGCTGCGCTGGCCCGGTGCGGACGGCGCGGCGGTGCTCGACGGCTGGCAGCGCTGGCTGGGCGGGCTCCCGGACCCGTTCTGGAGCCACCTGGAGTTCCTCGTCGAAGCGGGCGGCGACGACGCCCCGGCCGTCAGGGTGCTGTGCTTCGACGGGCGCCACGAGCTGGAGCGGGAGCTGACCCGGCTGTCCGGCCTGGTCGGCCGCGAGCCGCAGGACGGCTCGGTCACCGTGCAGGGGTACGGCGACACCGTCCGGACCATGTCGGGGTGCGCCGGACGCAGCGTCGCCCAGTGCCGGCTGCCGGGCCGGCTGCCCGGCCGGGACCCGCGGGAGCAGGTCGGCCGGCACTCCTACGCGGGCCGCTCCGACTTCTGGGCGGAGCCGGGGCTTCCGGAGGCGGCGGTCCGGGCCGTGCTGGACGCCGTGCGCCGCTACCGGGAGGCGGTGCCCGCGGGCGGCCGCGGGGTGGTGCAGTTCCTCGGCGAGTGCGGCGGCGCCATGAACCGCCCGGCGGCCACGGCCACCGCGTTCGCCCACCGCGACCACGCCTTCCTCGCCCAGTACCTGGCCTACTGGCCCGACTCGGCGTCGGCCGCCGAGGTGGCCCGGCACCAGCGGTGGCTGGACGGGCTCTGGCGGGACCTGCGGCCCTGGGCGAGCGGCAGCGCGTACCAGAACTACGTCGACCCGAAGCTCGTTGGCTGGCGCGAGGCCTACTACGGCCCGAACCTCGCCCGGCTGGAAGAGGTACGGCGCACCTACGACCCCGCCCGGCTGTTCCGCTTTCCGCAAGCCATCTAGGGAGCCCTTGCATGCGACGTACGTTGACGATGGCGGCGGCCACGGCCGCGCTGACGCTGGTGGGCGGGCCGCTGGCGGTCACCGAGGCGAGCGGCGCCCCGGTGCTCGGGCGCTGGTCGGCCGTGGAGGCGCAGGCCTTCTGGACGCCCGAGCGGATGGCCTCGGCCAGGCCCGCGCCGCCGGAGCCGGACGCGTCCCCGGAGCCGGACGCGTCCCCGGATCCCGCGGATCCCGCGGATCCCGCCGCGGGCGCCCCCGTTCCGGCTCCGTCGCCCTCCCCCACGGCGACGCCGACGCCGGTCCCGACGCCGGTCCCGACGCCGGTGCCCGCGGTGACGCCGACGCCGGTGCCTTCGCCCACCGTGGCGGCCGGCCGGCCCGGCGGAGCCCCCGATCCGGCCTACGCGGCCGCGGCCGCCCACCCGGGCGTCGGACGCGACTTCGACGGCATGCCGGTCGTGGGGCGGATGTTCGTCATGACCGGCGGCGGGGCGTACTTCTGCACCGCGAGCGTGGTCTCCTCCCCCGGCCGCGACCTGGTGATCAGCGCCGCGCACTGCCTGCTCGGCGCGGACGCCCGGCAGGTGGCCTTCGTACCGCACTACCGGGCCGACAAGCCGCAGCCGTACGGGATGTTCCCGGTGCTGCGCGATTCCGCCGGGCGCGCCAAGGTGTGGATCGACCCGCGCTACCGGCGGGAGGGGGCCGACCGCGCGGCGACGCTCGACGTGGCCTTCGCCCAGGTCGGACCCAACTCCTCGGGCGCCCTGGTGGAGGACGTCGTCGGCGGGAACCGGCTGGTGACCGGCGCGGCCTACGCGCAGTCCTCGGTCACCCTCGTCGGCTACCCGGCGGCCGCCGCCCGGCCGCGGCTGTGCGTGAACCGGACGACGAAGTTCATCAGCGCCGATCCGAAGATCCCGGGTTCCTTCCAGCGGATCGACTGCACCGGCTATCCGGGAGGGACCAGCGGCGGGCCCTTCCTGACGCACTTCGACCGGCGGAGCCGCACCGGTGACGTGATCGGGGTCATCGGCGGCTGGAAGACCGGCGGCGACACCGACGACACCTCGTACAGCTCCTACTTCGGGGCGGAGATCAGGGCGTTGTACGAGACGGCAGTCGCCTCGGGGCGGGCGGCGCGGGCGACGTGGACGGGCCGGGCCGGGTGAGCGGCCCCGGCTGCGCGTGCACCCGTACCCAGCGGGTGCGGCGCGGGTTGCCGACGGTGGGCGGGGTCGCCGGGACCTCCTCGGCGCTCAGCGGGTCCGCCGGGGCCAGGGCGAGCTGACGGCGCAGTTCGGCGAGGGCGGCGTGCACCGGGGCGAGGATGACCTCGGCGCGCGGGTGGATGCCGGCCAGCGCGTGCGCGGTGGTCTCGATGGTCTCGGCGGCGTCCTCGGCCGCGGTCCGGCTCCACCCGCCGGGCCCGCCGGCGCCCAGGGGCGCGACGGCGTCGTAGAGGTGACAGGCGGCATCGGCCGCGGCGTCGGCCCGTTCACCGACACCCGGCGCCGCGTTGATCGGCAGCAGCTCCATGCCGGGTCAACGACCTGAGCCCGCCGGGGGGAACGAACGGGCCCTACCGGATCCGCCGGGCCACCGCGTGCGCGGCGGCGGTCGCCGCCCCCGCGAGGCCGAGGCCGACCGCCACGTCCCGGGCCCGGGCGGGCCGCAGCACCCCGGCCCGGCGCAGGCGTCCGCGCGCCCACAGGGTGAAGGGGATGACGGCCAGCGGCGAGGTGACCACGCCCGGCGGGTAGCCGCGGGCGGCGGCCGACTGGGCGAGATGGACCAGGCCGTGCAGGCCGGAACCGTTCAGGGACGCCTGGTAGAAGGCCGAGCGGCCGCCCGTGCGGTACCCGTCGGCGGCGGCCGCCGCGACGACGAGCCCCATGAGGCCGACGGAGGTGGCGAACTCGCGGCCGTCGACGTCCGTGAAAGGGGCCCATACCCGGGCCGGGACGCGGGGAAGGCGGGCGCGCAGGGCGGGTACCCGGGTGCGGGACCAGCGGGCCATCGTGCGGACCTCTTCGAGGTCGTGCACGGCCCAGGCCGCCGCCAGCCCGAGGGTGACGGCGTTGGCGGGTCGCGGCGTCGGGGAGGTGGTCACGAGACGACAGTCTGCAGCCACAGCGGCAGCAGCAGGAGGGAGACGACCGAACTCTTGATCACCACGGAGGCGGAGAGGTCGACGCCCACGTCGTAGCGCTGCGCGAAGATGAAGAGGTTCTGCGGGGTCGGCATCGCGGCGATCAGCACGAGGTAGGCGAGCCAGTCCCCGCGGACACCGAACACGGCCCCGCAGACCAGCCAGGCCAGCAGCGGGAAGCCCAGGCACTTGACCGCGATCAGCGCCAGCTCCTCGCGCGTGGTGTCCCGCAGGCCCAGTCCCGTGCCGCCGAGGTGCAGGCCGAGCGCGAACAGTGCGACCGGAGAGGCGCTGTCGCCGACGAACGCGGCGCCGTCGAGCACCACCTTCGGCAGGTGCACCGACAGCAGGTTCAACACGATGCCCGCGTTGCAGGCCAGCACGAGCGGGGTGACGAGGGAGGCCCGGACCGCCCGGGCGAGGCGGACGCCGGGGCCGCCGGCCGCCGTGCCCGCGCGGCCCAGCTCCATGATGGCGATGACGACCAGGGACAGCACGCAGACCTGGAACAGCAGCACCGGGAAGATCGGCGCCGCCGTTCCGAACACGGTGATGAAGACCGGGACGGCGAAGTAGGCCGTGTTCACCTGGACGCCCGCCATGACGCGCAGCGCGACGGCGCGGGGCTCGCGTATCCCGTAGGCGACCGCGCCGAGGACCACGCAGAGCACCGCGACGGCCGCCGTCGCCGCGTAGCCGCCGATGGCGCGCCAGTCGAAGAGGGCGCCGAGGTCGCTCGCGTAGATGTTGCCGAACAGGTAGCAGGGGACCGCGAAGAGGAAGGCGTAGTCGGCGAACACCTTGGACGCCTCGGGCGGGACCGTCTTGCGCCGCGCCAGCAGCACTCCGCCGCCGAAGGCCAGCAATACCGGCACCAGCTTTTCGAGTGCGGCTGCCCCGCCCATGGGTACGGTCCTCCTTGATCGACCGGGTGCAGCCTATCCGTACGCTCCTTCGCCGCCGCGGCCGCATAGGCTGGTCCGTCATGAGCGACGCACCCGGGCCGACGGCCCCCTCGCCCGCCCCCGTCCGGGGACCACGTGCGGTCACCCGGTTCGCCATGGTGCTGCGGACGCCGGCCCGGCCCGGGGAACCGCTCTTCGCGCGGGCGCCGCGCCGCTGGCAGCGCTGGGTGCCGTTCGTCGTGACCGCCGTCTTCACCGTGTCGCTGCTGCCGGTGACCATCGCGGTGCTGACCAACGACTACCGGGCGGGCGGCGGCTGGGCGGGGGCACTGGGCGTCGCGCAGACGGTGCCGCTGCTGCTCGCCGTCACCCGGCCGCTGGCCGCCTGGGGCATGGTGCTGTTCGCGGACGCCGCCGGGGCGGTGCTGCTGATCCACGCCGACCACGTGGCGGGGCACGCCTGGCCGTGGACGCCGATGGGCATCGTGGGCTACCTGCTGCTGATGGTCTGCCTGGGGCTGCGCGAGTCCGTCCGGACCCTGGTCGGGGTGTGGCTGGCGACCGGCGCCGCCGGGGTGGTGCTGGGCTTCTTCGCGCCCGCGGGGGTGACGGACACGGCCGCCCTCCTCTTCGTCCTCGGCGGCACGTTCCTCGCGCTGACGGGGGCGCTGCGCGTACTGGGCGACGCCCAGCAGCGGATCGCGGAGCAGGAGGGCATCAGCGAGGCGGAGCGGTCCCGGCGCACCCTGCTGGAGGAAAGGGCCCGCATCGCGCGGGAGTTGCACGACGTGGTGGCCCACCACATGTCGGTGATCACGGTGCAGGCCGATTCCGCGCCGTACCGGCTGCCGGGCATGGCGGAGCCGGTCCGGGAGGAGTTCGCGGCGATCGCGGCCAGTGCCCGCGAGTCGCTGGGCGAGATGCGCCGGCTGCTGACCGTGCTGCGCGGCGACGGCGGCGACGGGCCCGCCGGCGAACGGGCTCCGCAGCCGGGGATCGACCGGCTCCAGCAGCTGGTGGAGGCCACCGTACGGGCCGGGCAGCCGGTGGAGTTGTCCCTCGCGGCGGGGGCGGAGCTGGGCGTGCCGCCGGCGGTGGACCTGTCGGCGTACCGGATCGTGCAGGAGGCGCTGGCCAATGTGGTGCGGCACGCGCCGGGGGCGCCGGCCAGGGTCTCGGTGACCCGGTCCGCGGACGGGCCCGACGAGGTGCTCGTACTGGTCGTCAACGGTCCGGCGCGCGACGCCGTGGTGGCGGTGGAGACCTCGGGGACGGGCCACGGCCTGGTGGGGATGCGCGAGCGCGTACGGTTGACGGGAGGGACGCTCGACACCGGCCCGCTGCCCGACGGCGGCTACCGGGTCGCCGCCCGCCTGCCCGTGAACCCTACGGCCGAGGAGGCCAGTTGACCATCCGCGTGATCATCGTCGACGACCAGGCGATGGTGCGCGCCGGGTTCGCCGCACTGCTGTCCGCACAGGCCGACATCGATGTGGTGGGCGAGGCGCCGGACGGCCGGGAGGGGGTGCGGGTCTCACGCACCGTGCACCCCGACGTGGTGCTGATGGACGTACGGATGCCGGAGATGGACGGCCTCACGGCGGCGCGGGAGATCCTCACGCCGCCGCCGGGCGTGGTGCACCGGCCGAAGGTGCTGATGCTGACCACCTTCGACATCGACGACTACGTGTACGAGGCGCTGCGCGCGGGCGCGTCCGGGTTCCTCCTCAAGGACGCCCCGCCGGCCGACCTGATCGCGGCGGTCCGGATCGTCGCCTCGGGCGAGGCGCTGCTGGCGCCCTCGGTGACGCGCCGGCTGATCGCGGACTTCGTGCAGCAGCGCCCGGCGCCCCGCAAGGACCCGGCGCTGCGGTTGAACGGCCTGACGCCCCGTGAGACCGAAGTACTTGAGCTCATCGCGCGCGGACTGTCCAACCAGGAGATCGCCGGGCACCTGGTGGTGGCGGAGCAGACGGTCAAGACGCACATCGGGCGGGTGCTGGGCAAGCTGGACCTGCGGGACCGGGCCCAGGCGGTGATCTTCGCGTACGAGGCGGGGCTGGTCCGGCCCGGCGACAGCGCCTGAGTTCCGGGGCCGCGTCTCCTCCACCCCCTACCCAGGTATGAACCGCGACTTGGCTCCACGGTCCGACGTGGGGGTCCGTACCTCCTTCCTACCTTCTGCCTCACCACGAGGAGAGGGGGAAGCGGATGCGCCGCTTCGGAAGGACGCTGGCAGCCGCCGCGCTGACCGCCACACTGGTCGCGGGCACCGCCGGATGGGCGGGTGCGGACAGTGCGGTGCCGGTCACCGGTCCGCCGCCGGGCACCGCCGGCTGGCTGGCCGAGTCGCTGCCGGGCCGGCCGCTGCCCGATCCGGCGACCGCGTCGGCGCCCGAGGTCGCCCGGTTCTTCGCGGGGCTCGACGACACCCGGCGGCGCGAACTCCTGAGCCGCCACCCGCTGGTGGTGGGCAATCTGGAGGGCGCGCCGGTCACCCTGCGGTACGAGGCCAACCGGCTCGCGATCACGGCCACGGGTGAGGCACGGTACGCCTCCCTGGCCCGTCCCGGCCGGCAGATCCTGTCCTTCGACCCGCGCGGCCGGGGCCAGGTCGCCGAGGTGTTCGGCGACCTGGCCCGCGCGGCGCACGTCGCGGTGATCGTCCCGGGCTCCGACAACGACGCCACCGGCCACGACAACCCGCGCGAGCCCGGCACCGGACCCGCCGGGATGGCCCGGGCGCTGCACAGCGCGACGGAGGGCTCGGGCACCGCCGTGGTGGCCTGGACGGGTTACACCACTCCCGTCGGGGTCGGCCTGGACGCGGCCGAGGGGCGGCTGGCCGAGGCCGGCGCCGTCCGGCTGGCCCGGTTCACGGCGGGGCTCGACGCGGTCGGCGCCCCCGATCCGGCGCTGTTCTGCCACAGTTACGGCTCGGTGGTCTGCGGGCTCGCGGCCCGGCACACGGACGCCGCCGACATCGTCGTGTTCGGCTCGCCGGGCATGCGGGCCGGCAGCGCCGCCGCGCTGCGCACCGGCGCCCGCGTCTGGGCGGCCCGGGGCCCCTCCGACTGGATCGCCGACGTGCCGAACGTCGAGCTGGCCGGTCTCGGCCACGGCGCCGACCCCACCTCCGCGGCGTTCGGCGCCCGCCGGGTACCCGCCGCCGACGTGGACGGCCACACCGGCTACTTCACGCCCGGCACCCAGTCCCTGGCGGCCTTCGCCGCGATCGCGATGGGGGACGCCCGATGAGCGCCCTGACCGCGCTGCGGGCGACGGCCGCCCGGATCGAGCAGCGCACCCCCGCGCACCGGGACCGCGCTATCGACGGGCTGCGCGCCCTCGCGCTGCTGGCCGTGCCCACCGGGCACTGGCTGCTCGGCGGCTTCACCCTCGATGCCGGGGGCGGCCTGCACAACGCGAGCCCGCTGTCGGCCTTCGGCGGCCTGGCCCCGGCGAGCTGGGTGCTCCAGATGCTCGGCGTCTTCTTCCTGGTCGGCGGCTACGCCTCCGTGCTGTCCTTCCACCGCCGCGCGGGTTCGACGCGGGCCTGGCTGGCGGGCCGGATCGCCCGGCTCGGCCGGCCGGTGCTCGGAGTGACGGCCGTGTGGGCCCTGGCGGCTCCGGCGCTGTACGCGCTCGGCGTGCCGGAGGCGACGCTGCGGACCGGGGCGACGCTGGTGGTCCAGCCGTTGTGGTTCGTCGGGGTGTACGTGGTGGTCACCGCCCTGACCCCGTACTGCGTGCGGGCGGCGCGCCGGCTCGGCGGGTGGGCGGCGGCCCCCCCGCTGGCCTCCGTCGCGGTGGTGGACTTCCTGCGCTACGGGCCGCTCGCCGGCTCGGTACCCGGCTGGCTGTCGCTGCTGAACATCCTGCCCGGCTGGCTGTTCGCGTACCAGCTGGGCGTGGCCTGGGGCGAGGGCCGGATCGGGCGGCGCGGGGCGTGGGCGCTGCTGGCGGGCGGGGTCGCGCTGTTCGCGGCGCTGCTGGTGGTGTTCCACTACCCGGCGTCGATGGTCGGCGTGCCGGGCGCGGCGCGGACCAACTCGCACCCGCCGTCGCTGCTGGTACTGGCACTGGCCGCCGCCCAGTCGGGTGCGGCGATGCTGGTGCGCGACCGGCTGGCGGCGCTGCTGTCGCGGCCCGCGCTGTGGGCGCCGGTCGTGGTGGTCAACCTGTGCGCGATGACGATCCTGTGCTGGCACCAGAGCGCCATGCTGGCCGCTGCCGTGCCCGGCTCGTTCGTCGGGGAACTGGCGGGTCTGACGACGGCCCCCGACAGCCTGGGCTGGATCGCGGCGCGCCTCGCCTGGACGCCCGTGTTCGCGGCGCTGCTGGTGGGCATCGCCCGCTACGCGCGCCGCTTCGAGGAGCCGTGGACCCGGGCGACCGCGGTCCGCCGGACGCTGGCGGGCGTACTGGCGGCGGGATACGCGGTGTTCGCCCTGGGCCTGGCGTGAGGGTGCCGGTGCGGACCGTCAGGCGATGGAGGCGGCGACGATCGCGGCCACGGCGAGGTTGCAGGACGCGGTGACCCAGACCGCCGGGTGGGGCTCCGGGTCGACGACGATGGCGCCGAGCTTTCCGGGGGTCACCAGGTCCAGCACCAGGAACGCCACCGCCATCAGCACCAGCCCGAGCACGCCGAACGCCGCGGTGGACAACAGGCCCTTGCCGAAGTCCTCGTACGTCGTCCAGATCGAAGTGAAGACGATGCCGCCGATGCCGAGCAGCGCGGAGCTGAGCAGCAGCGCGGCGTTGCGGTTGCGCTCCTCCCAGATCTGCTGCGGGAGCTTCCCGGGCGTCAGTACGTCCACCAGGACGATGCCGAGGATCAGCAGCACCAGACCGAGGGCGCCGAAGGCGCTGGTCCGGCCGAGTCCGTCGAGTATGTCGCTCATGGGGAAGCCTGTCTGCGCGTGGGAACCGGGGAGCGGGCGGGAAGGGGTTGCACCCCGCCGGGGGCCGGGCGAATCTATCGCAGGTCCGGGCGGCGGACCATGGGGAGGTCGGCAGGTGGTACGGCTGAGGGCGGCACGGGCCGGGGAGGCGCGCGCTCTGACCGCGCTCGTCTTGCGGTCCAAGGCCCACTGGGGGTACGACGCGCGGTTCCTGGCCGCCTGCGAAGCGGAATTGACGCTCCGGCCGGACGACGTGCCGGCCCGGCGGGTGGTGGTCGCCGAGGACGCGCGCGGCGCCGTGCTGGGGCTCGCCTCCCTGGAGGGCGAGGGAGTACGGGCCCGGCTCGGGCTGCTGTTCGTGGAGCCTGCGGCCATCGGACAGGGCGTGGGGCGGCTGTTGTACCGGGACGTGCTGCGCCGGGCGGTCGGGCTGGGCGTGCGCAGGCTGCTGATCGACGCCGATCCGCACGCGGCCGGGTTCTACCGGGTGATGGGCGCGGTCGCCGTCGCGGGGGCCCCGGCGGGGCTGGTGCGGTTCGAAGTGGCTCCGGCCGCCCTCGCCGGGTGGGCGCGGGCGTGGACGGGCGGGGCCCGCGCGGTGCACGTGGGCAACGTCGCCGAGTTCAACGCGCAGTTCGCCGACGCCTCCTTGGACCGGGAGCAGCTCCCCGCGCACCACTACGCCGCGCTGGCGGCGTTCTACAGCCCCGATCCGGCGGTTCTGGTGCTGCCGAGGCCGGTGCCGACGGGGTGGCCGGGCCTGGTGGGGCGGCAGTTGGGCTGGGGCGAGGTGGAGGTGTACGACGGCCTGGCGGGGGCGGGGCCGGGCCTGTCGGAAGCCGTACGGGCCCGGCCGGCGCTGGCCGAGCGGCTGACGGGGGCCGGGCTGCCCCTCGTACCGTGGGGGCTGACGGAGCCCTTCGGGCGGCTCGCGGGCCGGCCCTGGCACCCGGGCGAGCTGCGCTACGAGTCCAAGTCGGCCGCGCACGACCTGTTCGGCCGGGTCCTGGCGGGCGGCGGACATCCCGGGATCAGGCTGCCGGCGCAGTGGCGGGCCCCGACCCGGCGGACGGCGGCCCGGATCCTGGCGCGGCGGGCCGCCGCCGGAGCGGGCTCGGTACTCAAGTCCGAGTACGGGGTGGGTGGTTCGGGGGTCACGGTGGTCACCCCCGAGCGGCTGCGGACCGCGGGCGGGGCGCGGGCGCTGCTGCGGCGGCTGCCGCGCGGCCCGCTGCTCGTGGAGGAGTACGTGCCGGGCCCGGCAGCGGGCGAACCCGGCGGCGGCCCGCGGGACCTCACGTACGACGGGTTCGTGGACGGCGCGGGCCGCGTCCACCCGGTGGGCGCGGCGGTGATGGACGTGGCCGACGGCGGCTACCGGGGCGCGACGGTCGGCCCGGGAGTGGTGGCCGCCGAGGCCGAGGGGCCGCTGCTGGCCTTCGGCTCGGCGGTGGGGCGGGAGCTGGCGGCGGCCGGCTACCGGGGCTGGTTCGACGTCGACTTCGTCACCGACGGGGCGGGTGGCCTGGCACCGACCGAGACGAACCTGCGGCTGACCGGACCGGCGGTCGCCTTCATGGTGGCGGCCCGGCTGGACGCGCTGCGGGGCGCGGGGCACCTGGTACGGATCGCGGACCGGGTGGAACTGGGGGCCCGGCTGCCGGACGGGCAGTTCGACGAGCTGTGCGGGGAACTGGCGCGGGCCTGCGCCCGGCTCGGGGCGGTGTTCGTCCCGGCGATCCCGACGGCGGCGTTCGAACCGGCGCCCTGGCTGGGCGTTCTGGTGGCCGCGCACAGCAGAGAGGTGCTGGACGCGGCCGAGGCACTGGTGCGGGCCGAGGCGCTCGCCGTCGGACGGCCGTTCGCGGACGGGCGGTGGCCTCAGTCGTCGGCCCCGACCGCCGGGGCGGGTTTCCGGGTCAGGTAGAAGGCCACGACGGCGCCGGCGATCATCAGGGGGATGTTGAAGGCGTAGACGAGGGCGGCCTGGCGCGGCCAGTCGTGCTTGGCGGCGAGCCGGTAAAGGTTGTCCTGGGGCCACCAGGCGACGAGCAGGTAGCAGACAGCCAGGTGGGCGGCCCTGGTCAGGGCGCGGCCCCGGCCCTGGCGCCGCATCGGGGAGCCGCCGCCGAACAGGAAGACGACGCCGAGGGCGAAGGCCAGCGCCTCGAAGACGTAGAGGACGAAGAAGAGCGCCGCCCAGGGGGCCGGCACCCCGGTGAGGTCGGTCGAACCGGGCCAGAACACGTCGGTGAACGCGAGGGCGAAGAGGGTCAGGGGGAACACCACGCAGCCGGTGGCGCAGCCCGGCGATAGTGCCTCGCCGCCGGCGCCGCCGTACTTGCCCGAGCCGCGGGCGGTCCGCGTGGTGCTGTTCGGCAGGACCGGCAGCGGCAGGGCGGCGCGGTCTTCGCGGGCCGCCCTGCCGCGGGGCAGGGCGCGCAGCGGGACAACGGCGTGCGGGAGGTGCTCGGGAGGGACCTGGTCCGCCAGATGGGCGCGCAGCACGGCGATGTCGGGCAGATCGGTGCCCGGCCGGACACCGGGTGGCGGGGCGAGGTAGGCGACGAGCCCACGGAACCCCGCTCGGGGGCGTTTGCCGGGCCCGTCGTCCGGGCGGGTGCCGGCGACGAGCGCGGAGCCGACGCCTTCATGACCCCGGATCAGGGACTCCAGGTGGTGGGGGTCGAGGGGGCGGCCCTCGACGGTGATCCGGTCCCGGAGCCGGCCGCGGAACTCCAGCAGTCCGTCCGGAAGGGACAGGCCGAGGTCGCCGGTGGGTATCGCGTCGCCGCCGTCCGGCGGGGTGAGCAGGATCTGTCCGTCGCGCAGGTCGGCGCGGCAGCCGGGGAAGGGGGTACCGAGCAGCGCGAGCCGTTCGGGGACGGCGGGCGGCGCGGACAGCCGGGACAGCTCGAACCAGGTGCCGATCCCGGCGCTCTCGGCGGTTCCGTAGAGGGCGAGCACGCGCGCACCGGGCCGCAGCCGGGCTTGCAGGGCGGCGTGTTCGTCCAGGTAGAGGCGGTCTCCGGTGACGGTGACCAGGCGCAGCGACCGGACTGCGCCGTGGGCACCGGGCGGGCGGTCGCCGAGGATCAGCCGGACCGCCCCGGCCGGGTCGGTGTGCAGGACGGTGACCCCGTCGGCCTCGACCGCCGCGCGGACGTCCTGCGCCGACCAGGGGCTCCGCACGGCCAGGACCAGGGCGCCGCCCGTGGCCAGCGCCCGGGGCCAGCCGGCGGCGAAGGCGGTCACGTCGGGCCCGGCGGTGATCAGGTGCCGGTCGGCGGGGGCCGGCGGCGCGACCTCGGCCCAGCTCTCGCAGGCGGCGAGCAGCAGGGTGTGGCTGACGGGCACGGGGCGCGGTTCGGCCGCCCCGGTGAACAACAGGGCGGCGGTGGCCCGGTCGCGCGCGGCGGGGGCGGGCCGGTCGGCCGGCCGCGCCGCGATGGCGGCCGCGTCGGCGCCGAGGCGGATGAACCGCAGGTCCCGGCCGTCGTCGAGCCGGGCGTGGTGGGCGGCGTGGGTGAGGACGGCGTCGGGCCGGATCGCGGCGAGCTGCCGCCGTCCGGTGCGTGCGTCGGCGACGTCGATCAGCGCGTAGGCCGCGCCGGCCTTGAGGACGGCGAGGAGGGCGACGACGAGTTCCGGCTGCCGGGCGGTGGCCACGGCCACGAGGCTCTGGCCGGGCAGCCCGGCGGCGAGCAGGTGGTGGGCGAGCCGGTTGGCGCGGGCGTCGAGCTGCCCGTACGTGAGACTGTCCGGTCCGGCGATGAGCGCGGGGGCCCCGGGGGCGTCGTGCGCCCACTGTTCGAAACGCCGGAGGACACTGTCGAGGGCCTGCCGTTCTGAGCGGGTGGTCTCTGATCCCTGCGTCATGGACCGATGATGCCACCCGGCACGGACATCGGAGGGGGCGTGAACGTCCTTGCTGTACGGCGTAGTTGGGGCACGGCACTGGAAACGGTTGACCTCAAGTTTACTTGAGGTCTTAACGTTCGGTCTATGAATATGGAAGTCACCGCCTGGACATCGCTGCACAGCGCCATGAACGCGCAGCAGGACCGCCGCCCGCTCTCCCGGGCGAGCCTGCGCCGGATCGCCGCCTTCGCCCGCCCGCACCGACGGGGCCTGAGCGGCTTCGTGCTCCTCAGCGTGGTGACCGCACTGCTCGCCGTGGCGACCCCGCTGCTCGCCAGCCGGGTCGTGGACACGATCGTCGCGGGCGGGAACAGCACCACCATCACCCGGCTCGCCCTGCTCATCGCGCTGATCGCGGTGGCGGAGGCCGGCCTCGGCCTGCTGACCCGCAAACTGTCCGCCACTCTCGGCGAGGGGCTGATCCTGGACCTGCGGACCGCGGTCTTCGACCACGTGCAGCGGATGCCGGTCGCCTTCTTCACCCGCACCCGTACCGGCGCTCTCGTCAGCCGGCTCAACAACGACGTGATCGGCGCGCAGCGGGCCTTCAGCAACACCCTGTCCGGGGTGGTCTCCAACATCGTCACCCTGCTGCTGACGCTTGCCGTGATGCTGAGCATCTCCTGGCAGATCACCCTGCTGGCGCTGGTCCTGCTCCCGGTGTTCGTGCTGCCGGCGCGGCGGATGGGGGCCCGGATGGCCGCCATGCAGCGGGAGGCCTCGGCGCTCAACGCCGCGATGGGCACGCAGATGACGGAACGGTTCTCCGCGCCCGGCGCCACCCTGGTCAAGCTGTTCGGACGGCCGTCGGAGGAGTCCGCCGAGTTCGCGGCGCGGGCGGCCCGGGTCCGGGACATCGGCATCCGCACGGCGATGGCCCAGTCGGCGTTCATCACCGCCCTCACCCTGGTCTCCGCCCTCGCCCTCGCGCTGGTCTACGGCCTCGGCGGGTACTACGCCGTGCACGGCACCCTCGAAGCGGGCTCCGTCGTCGCCCTCGCCCTGCTGCTCACCCGGCTCTACTCGCCGCTGACCGCCCTGGCCGGGGCCCGCGTGGAGGTGATGAGCGCGATGGTGAGCTTCGAGCGGGTCTTCGAGATCCTCGACCTTGAGCCGCTGATCGCCGAGAAGCCCGACGCCCGGCGGGTCCCGGAGGGGCCGGTGGCCGTGGAGTTCGACCGGGTCTCCTTCGGCTACCCCTCCCCCGACAAGGTCTCGCTCGCCTCGCTGGAGGAGGTCGCCACCCTCGACGCGCGCGGCGGTACCCGGGTGCTGCACGACGTCTCGTTCCGCGCCGAGCCCGGCCAGATGATCGCGCTGGTCGGTTCCTCCGGCGCGGGCAAGTCGACCGTCGCGCAGCTCCTCCCGCGCCTGTACGACGTCGACGAGGGCGCGGTCCGGCTCGGCGGCATCGACGTACGCGACCTGACCGCCGACTCGGTCCGCGAGACCCTCGGCATGGTCACCCAGGACGGCCACCTGTTCCACGAGTCGGTACGGGCCAACCTGCTGCTGGCCCGGCCGGGGGCGAGCGAGGAGGAACTCTGGGAGGCCCTGCGCCGCTCCCGCCTGGACGGGCTCGTCGCCTCGCTGCCGGACGGCCTGGACACCGTCGTCGGCGAGCGCGGCTACCGGCTGTCGGGCGGCGAGCGCCAGCGGCTGACGATCGCGCGGCTGCTGCTGGCGCGCCAGCGGGTGGTGATCCTCGACGAGGCCACGGCCCACCTCGACTCCACCTCCGAGGCGGCGGTGCAGGAGGCCCTCGCGGAGGCGCTGGCGGGGCGTACCGCGGTGGTCATCGCGCACCGGCTGTCGACCGTGCAGGCGGCCGATCTGATCCTGGTGGTGGAGGACGGCCGGATCGTGGAACGGGGGACGCACGCCGAGCTGCTGGCGGTGGGCGGCCGCTACGAGGAGCTGTACCGGACCCAGTTCGCCCCCGCCGCCACCGTCGGCCCCGCCCCGGACGACGCGGTACCGGTCCCGGGCGCCTGACGCGGGCCTGCTGCCGGCTGTCGCGCTCGCCGGCACCGCCGAACGCACCGCACGAGGCCCCCCGGCCGGTCGGCCGGAACCACCCGTCAGATGGCCGCCGTCGGCCACGACGCGTACGGGAGAACCGACACCACCACCACGGCGGGACCGGTACGGGCCGCCAGGCGCGGCCCCGAACCGGCCGCCGGGCGGCTGGACGGCAGCGCCGAACGGGCCGGGCGGCGCACCGGACATCCGACGCCGCCGCCACGGCCGCACGGGTACGGGCCGCCGTCGCGGCCCGTACCCGTACCGAGGCACGCCGGGCGGCCCCGAACCGGCCGGCCGGAACCACCGGTCAGGCGACCGGCTGCGGGACCCGGACCACCACCGCGGCACCCCGCGGTATCCCGGACGGGCCAGAACCGCCCGTCAGATGCCCCCCGCCCGGTGCCGGCCGGGGTTCGGGGCGAGTGCGCGGCTGGGCCGCCCGGGCC
The DNA here is from genome assembly GCF_055567555.1 of Streptomyces sp. NPDC026522. Taxonomy (NCBI): domain Bacteria; kingdom Bacillati; phylum Actinomycetota; class Actinomycetes; order Kitasatosporales; family Streptomycetaceae; genus Streptomyces; species Streptomyces sp. NPDC026522. Next base: position 839,504 of record NZ_JBVHQF010000001.1, on the reverse strand, counting down.
GTCGAGGGAGCCTGGCCGCCGGGCTGGGCGGAGCGAGTCGCGCGGCGCCAGCCGGAGGGGGGCCTTCGCGCCATTTCTGGTGCTCGCACCGGCAGTTCACCCGGCGGTCATTCCCGTGGCCGGGCGGCCGGGGTGTACTGGGGCGCTTGCCCCGGCCACCTCCCCGCCCACCCCAAGGAGTCGATGTGCGCAACGCCTCGCCCAGGAACGAGCCCCGGCGCCGGTTCCGCCGGGTACTGACCACCGCCGGCCTGGGAGCCGCGTCCCTCTTCATGGCGCTCCCCACCACGGCGACAGCCGCCGTCATTCCCCAGCTCCCGCAGCACGCGGACGGCCTGGAGCAGACCTTCTCCCCCGCCTACGACTACGACCACGACGGCTGCTACGCCACCGCCGCCATCAGCCCGGACGGCACCCTCAACCCCGGGCTGAAACCGGGCGGGGACGTCAACGGCCACTGCCGGGACTACGCGCAGCTCCAGAACTCCAACACCTACGCCCGCGAAAAGTGCAACAACGGCTGGTGCGCGGTCATGTACGCGAGCTACTTCGAGAAGGATCAGGCCACCTTCGGCCCGGCGGCCATCGGCCACCGGCACGACTTCGAACACGTGGTCGTCTGGATCAAGGACAACCAGGTGGAGTACGTGTCGACCTCCCAGCACAGCGGCTGGAAGTGGTACCCCCGCTCCCAGGTCCGGTTCGACGGAACGCACGCCAAGGTCGTCTACCACAAGGACGGCGCTTCGACGCACTTCTTCCGGCTGGCCAACGGGAACGACGAGCCGGCGGAGAACCACACCGGCAACTGGTTCTTCCCCCGCCTCGTCGGCTGGAACGGCTACCCGGCGGGCCTGCGCGACAGGCTCATGAACGCCGATTTCGGCGCCGCCACCATCAAGATCTCCGACGCCCGCTTCAACGACGCCCTCAATGCCTCGAAGCCGCCCGTCCCCTTCGATCCCTACGGCTGACGGCGGCCGCCGCCCGGCACCAGCCACCACAGGAGCCAGCAACCCGTCCCGAGGAGCAGGCCGTTGGCGACGACCCCGACGAAGCCCCAGAGGGGCCAGATCGCGGCGACGCCGAAGAACAGCCACATGTTCACCAGGACGAACAGCGGCCATCCGACGGCCACCGGCCATCGGGGCCGCAGGACGGCGTTCACCAGGGCGATCACCCCCGCGGTGGCGGAGATGAGCACCTCCCGCTTGTAGCCGTGCCAGCCCCGCACCGCGTTCCACGGCAGTACGGTGCCGAGCCAGACCAGCGCGAAGCAGCCCGCGGCGCGCAGCAGCAGCGACCCCGGTGGGCCTGCCCCTTGGGCGGCGCCTTCGGCGGCCGTCATACGGCCGCCCTCCGCGGGCCCTGCGGCCTCCGCCACCCCGGCGCCGCGACCGACGGCTTCCAGCGCGGCCAGCGCCTGCTCGGCGGTGGCCCGGCCGTCCGGGTCCTTCGTCAGCAGGGCGGCGAGTACGGGGGCCAGCGGGCCCGCGCGCTCCGGCACCGGCGGCTCCTTCGTGACGATGGCGACGCACAGGGCGGAGAACGTATCGGCACGGAACGGCGGCCGGCCCTCCAGCGCGCTGTAGAGCGTGGCCCCCAGCGACCAGAGGTCGGTGGCGGGCGTCGGCGGTTTGCCCTCCAGTTGCTCCGGGGCCATGTAGGCGGGCGTGCCGATGAGGGTGCCGGTGTGGGTGAGCGTCATCGTCGCGTCCGCCATGTGGGCGATGCCGAAGTCGGTGATGACGACCCGGTCGTCCATCAGCAGCACGTTGTCCGGCTTGAGGTCGCGGTGGACGATGCCCGAGGCGTGCGCCCGGGAGAGCGCTTTGAGCATCAGCATGCCGATCTCGGCGACCCTGCCTACCGGTAACCTGCCCGCCCGCGTCACGGCGGCGGCCAGCGAGGGGCCCGTCACGTACTCCATGACGATGACCGGAGCTCCTTCGTGCTCGACCACGTCGTGCACGGTGATGATCCCCGGGTGGTTGAGCCGCGCCGCGGCCCGCGCCTCGCGCAGGACACGCTGGAGCAGCACGGCACGCTGTTCCTCGCCGATGCCCGGCGGGAGCATGACCTCCTTGACGGCGACCTCGCGCCCCAGCCGCTCGTCGCGGCCCCGCCACACCCGGCCCATGCCGCCCCGGCCGATGAGCTCCAGGAGTTGGTACCGGCCGCCGATCAGTGCCCCGCCCACATCTGCCACGCCGTCAGCCTAACGGCGCGCGCCGTTCGCGTCCGAGGACTTCCATCCCTGCCGGTGGAGCTTCTCGAAACCGTCCAGGAGCAGGTCCAGCGCGAACTCGAACTCGAACTGGTCGTCGCAGCCCTGCCCCACGACGGACCCCTGGTCGTGAGCCACCGCCCGGGCCAGCTCCGTGACATGGGGGTACCGCTGCGCGGCGGCGGCGAACGCCTGGGGCGGCGGGCCGGGTTGCGGCGGCGGGTTTTCGAACAGCTCCTGGGTGAAGCCCAGTACCCGGCTGCCCAGGGCGTGCATCACATGGTGGGTGAGGTCGACGGACAGGCCGCCGGCCCGGAACGTGCCGATCACCGAGTCCAGGTGGGCCAGCACGGCGGGCGTCGGGCTGGTGCGGGACTGGAGCACCTGGGACGCCCAGGCGTGTGTGCGCAGCGCGCTCCGCGCCGCGAGGATCCGGCGCCGGACCGCGTCCTTCCAGTCGGTCCCCGGGGGCTGGTGCCCGATCTCGCCGACGACGACGTCCACCATCCCGTCCAGGAGTTCTTCCTTGTTGGCGACGTGCTTGTAGAGCGCCATCGGCACGACGCCCAGTTCCTGGGCGAGCCTGCGCATGCTCAGGCCGTCGATCCCGCTCTGGTCGGCCAGTGCGACGGCCGTGCGCAGCACCCGGTCCCGGTTCAGGGGGGACCGGCGTACGGCCCCGGTCGGTTCGGCCATCCCGGTCAGCTCCCTTCGAAGGCGGTGCCAAAGGCCCGGCTTGACGAGTGTACGCCGTACACCTAGGGTGCACGTCAGGTGTACGCCGTACACCTCCAAGGAGGTCCGGATGAGCTCAACCAGGAGAACGGCCGCAGTGGCGGGCGTCTTGTTCCTCGTCACCGAGACAGCGGCGATCGGCGGGCTCACGCTCTACGGCCCCGCCCTGCACGGCGCGGCGTACGTCACCGGCTCCGGCGCCGACACCCGGGTGTTCCTCGGCGCACTGTGCGAGTTCGTCCTCGCCCTCGCCGTCATCGGTACCGGCGTCGTCCTCTTCCCGGTCGTGAAGCGGCACGGTGAGGGAGCCGCACTGGGTTACGTCTGCGGGCGGCTGCTGGAGGCGGCCGTCATCGTCGTGGGCATCATCAGCGTGCTGTCGGTCGTGACGCTGCGCAGGGACGCGGCGGGAGCGGGCACCGACGGTGCCGGCTCCCTCGCCACGGCCGGCGACACGCTGATCGCCGTCCACGACTGGACGTTCCTCTTCGGCCCCAACTTCGTACTGGGGGCGAACACCCTGGTGCTGGCGTCACTGATGTACGGTGCCCGGCTCGTGCCGCGCTTCATCGCCGTGCTCGGCCTGGTCGGCGGAACCATGATCTGCGCCTCGGCGGTCGCCGTGCTGTTCGGCCTCTACCAGCAGGTCTCGGCGGCGGGCTCGCTCGCGGCGCTCCCGGTCTTCGCGTGGGAGGTGACGCTGGCCGTCCGGCTCATCGCCAAGGGCTTCGATCCGGTGGCCGGGGCCGGGACCGTCGGCTGACGGGCCCGGCCCTCCCGGGCGGCGGTCGGTCAGACGCGGTCGGCCGCGATCAGGACGTACTGGAAGGAGCCGTCCCGGTAGGAGTTGATGAAGGCCTCCTCGATGCCGGTGACCAGGGAAGACGTGGCCCGCAGCTCCCAGTAGGGCAGGGTCGCGGGGGTCAGGTCGATGACGGCCTGCGGAACGAGACGGTTGTCGGCCATCGCGCGCAGGTACTCGCGGCGGGAGTGGATGTTGCACTCGAAGTGCGCGTTGATCTGGGAGACCCACTTCGAGGGCTGGCCGTAACGCGGGTTCCAGCAGCCGGTGATGGTCACGTAGCGGCCGCCGACCGCGAGGATCCGGGAGTGCTCCGCGAAGAGGTCGTGCAGGTCGACGTACATGCTCGACTCGTTGTTCCACGAGGCGGCGGCCTGCCCGGTCTCGAAGGGCGTGCCGAGCATGTTGCAGACGCGGGCGCGGACGTGGTCGTCGATGCCGAGTTCGCCGGCCCGCCGGTTGGCGAACTCGGCCTGCTTGGCCGACAGGGTGACTCCCTCGACCTTGCAGCCGAAGCGCTGGTGGGCCATGACCATCGAGCCGCCGCGGCCGCAGCCGGCGTCAACGAGCGTGTCATCGCGCCCGATCGGGCCGAGGTGGTCGAGGAGGAGTTCGGCCTGCGCCGACTCCAGCCGGTGGAGTTCGGCGACCAGCCTCTTCTCGTACCCGCTGTCGCCGGCCCCGCCGAGGGCGGCGTGGTCGACGTCACCGATGCCGTAGTGGTGGTGGTAGAGGCCGTCGACGTCGCCGAGACGCAGGTTCACGGGCCTGGCCTCGACGTCCCAGTAGCGCGCGATGTCGCCCTGGTAGGGCGTCGCCGGGCGGGGGATGAACACGGAGGTGGCGGCCGCGGTGAGATCGGTGCTGGTCACAGTGGGGTCCGTCCTTACCAGAAGTCGGGCAGGCTGTATCGGTAGGTGTTGGTCTGGTGCCAGTAGTGGTTGCCGTCGACCCATGCGGCCACTCCCCGCAGGAAGCGCAGCACGCTCGGTACGGGGCAGGCGGCGGCCAGGGCGGCGGCTTCGGCTTCGAAGTCGTGCATGAGGTCGTTGTGGACCTCGACCGCCTTCACATAGCCCTCGCGGTCGGAGACGCCCTCCCGGTCGGCGATCACCACGGGCAGGTTCAGGTGCTTGCCGGGGCTCGCGAGTTCCTTGGTGTACGAGTACAGGTCGTTGACGATGGTGGTGGCGTTGCCGGCGAGCGCGATGACCCGCTGGAGGGCGGGCTGCGCGTGCAGGTCGGCCGGCAGTTCGTAGCCGCCGACGGTGTCGGTGATGGTGGGGCAGGGGCGGAAGTTGTTGAACTGCCGCATCGCCAGGTACTCCCACACCTCGGGGACGTGGTCGGTCTGGGCCCAGGCCGCCTCGGCGAGGTAGCCCAGGTGCAGCCGGGCCATGTCGTGCCGGAACCGGTCGGCCTGGGAGGCCGTGGACTGCCGGCCGAAGTACTCCATGGCGGAGCGGTAGGCCCGCCGCGGGGCGTCCGCGTGCAGCGACTCCGCCCACTGCGGCTGGTACTCCTGCGTCGTGTGCAGCGGGTCGAGGGCGGTGTGCGCCAGCAGGAGGCGGCCGCCGAGGCCGATGGGCGAACCCCCGTGGTCCTCGCAGTAGTAGTCGTCCACCGCGTTCTCGGCGACCATCAGCCGGGTGGCGATCATCAGGTGGTCGACGGTCGGGGCGTCCGGATGGCAGGCGACCATGTAGCGCCCGACGGAGAAGCCGTCGAACTGGTCCTCCCAGTCCTCGGGGTAGAGCTCGACCTCGTCCAGGGCCCAGGCCTTGATCCTCCGGCTGACCTCCGCCACCCGCGCGGGATCCGGTTCCGCCACCGGATGGTGGTAGAGGCCCGGGACCGGACGGCCCTCCGCCGCCGGCTCGGGTACCTCGGGAAGGCCCGGCGCCACGCGCCGGGCCGGGTACAGGCTCGCCGTACCCAGACCGCTGGGGCCGCGCAGGACCCGCTCCAGGGCGGGACTCCGCTGCACGACTACGGCGGCGCCCTCCGGCACCGGCACGTCCGCGGGCAGCTCCACGGGGAGCGCGCCCTCGGCGGGGGTGGGAGCGGGGGCCGGGACGGCGGGCGGCGCGTGCCCGGCATCCGGGCCCGGGGCGTGGGCCAGGGCGCCCAGGAGGAGATCGGCCCCGAAGCGGGCGGCAGCGGCGGGCAGGCTCGATTGCAGGGGGGAAGGCCCGGGATCGGGCATCCATGGCTCCTTGGTGGTGTGGGCGGGCTGTCCCGGATCCCGGGCACGCTCGGTCGGCCCGGGAAGGTACGGGCTGTCGTGACGGTGGTGGCTGTCGGCGCCTTCGGGCGGGTCCGCTACGCGCGCCGGTGGGCGATCTGCACGTTCTCCAGCACGCCGAGCGCGTCGGGCACCAGGATGGCGGCGGAGTAGTAGGCGGTGACCAGGTAGGAAATGATCGACCTCTCGTCGATGCCCATGAAGCGCACCGACAGCCCCGGCTCGTACTCCTCCGCCAGACCGGTCTGGTGCAGGCCGATGACTCCCTGGTTGTCCTCGCCGATGCGCATGGCGAGGATCGAGCTGGTGTTCTCCTTGCTGATCGGGATCTTGTTGCAGGGCAGGATCGGGACCCCGCGCCAGGCCGGGACCTGATGCCCGCCGACGTCGACGTGGTCCGGATAGAGCCCGCGGGCGTTGAACTCGCGCCCGATCGCCGCGATCGTCCGGGGGTGCGCGAGGAAGAGCTTGGTGCCGCGGCGACGGCAGAGCAGGTCGTCCATGTCGTCGGGGGTGGGCGGACCGGAGTGCGGCTGGATCCGCTGCTTGAAGGCCGCGTTGTGGAGCAGACCGAACTCCCGGTTGTTGATCAGCTCGTGTTCCTGGCGCTCGCGCAGCGCCTCGATGGTGAGCCTGAGCTGCTCCTCGGTCTGGTTCATCGGTTCGTTGTAGAGGTCGGCGACCCTCGTGTGGATCCGCAGCACGGTCTGCGCGAGGGAGAGTTCGTACTCGCGCGGTTCGAGCTCGTAGTCCACGAAGGTGCCGGGCAGTTCCGGCTCACCGGTGTGACCGGCCGACATCGCGATCTCGGCCTCGCCGTGCCGGTTCTGCCGCCGACGGGGCAGCGAGCCGTACCGCCGGACGTGGTCCTGGAGGTGCGGTGCCGAGGACAGCACGGCGGCGAAGTCGGTGCGGGACAGGGTGAGCAGGGTGCCGCCGGTCTCGGCGGTGGCGGTGCAGTCCCACCGGGCAGCGCCGTCCAGCAGGGCGTGGTCCCCGAACCGGTCGCCGTCGGCGAGTACGGCGACTACGTCCTCGTCGCCGTACTTGCCTACGGAGGTCTGCCTGACCCGGCCGTGGGCGATCAGGTGGATCTGCTCGGCGGGGTCACCGCGCTCGGCCAGCACCTCGCCGGCCCGGAAGTCGCGCTGGACGCACCGCCCGGCGATCGCGGCGAGCACCTCGATGTCGTCGAAGCCGCGCAGCATGCCCAGTTCGCCCAGCTCGCGGGGGATCACCCGGACGCGGGCGCCGTCCTGGACGAACTCGATGCGCCCGTCCCCGACGGCGTAGCTCAGCCTGCGGTTCACCCGGTAGGCGCCGCCCTTGGCCTCCACCCAGGGGAGCATCCGCAAGAGCCAGCGGGAGGTGATCTCCTGCATCTGCGGGGCGGACTTGGTCGTGGTGGCGAGGTTCCGGGCGGCCGCCGTGCCCAGGCTGGACCGCGGAGCGGGCGCCGGCTGCGCTTCCGGGCTGGTGTCAACGGTCATCGGGCGGGCTCTCCTTCGCGGGGGCGGTGACCGGCGTACCCGCGCGTCCGCCGGTGAAAGCGGAAACAACAGGGCGAACGTTCGGGAATCCAGATCTCTGGGAACGCTAGCGGCCGCTACGCCCGATCGGCCCTGGGAAGCCGGTGGTTTACCTCGAAGCGGTGATCTCTCCCCGGGGGGTGTTTGCCCGGGCTGTCGACGGTATCCGGCCACGGGCCGGGACGGCCCGGTATGACGGCGCCCACCGGGCCCCGGCTCCGCTTGAATGCGTCGTACCCGACCGGCTTCAGTGGGAAGGACCGGCGGCGAAGGAGCGGGGAGGTGCCCGGACGTGGGGCAGGGGACGGAACAGGCGGCCCGAACCGGGCGCGTGTTCGTGGTGATGGGCGTGGCGGGCTCGGGGAAGACCTCCGTGGGCCGGCTGCTCGCGGAGGCGCTCGGCCTTCCGTACGCGGAGGGCGATACGTTCCATTCGGCGGCCGACGTGGCCAAGATGTCCGGGGGCACGCCCCTGGACGACACCGATCGGTGGCCCTGGCTGGACGCCGTCGGGGAGTGGATCGGGGACCGGGCGGCGGGGCGGGGCGGCGGTGTGGTCGCTGCGTCCGCCCTCAAGCGCGTCTACCGCGACCGGTTGCGCGCCGCGGCCCCCGGGGTGGTCTTCGTACACCTCACCGGGGAGCGCGCGCTGATCGAGGAGCGGTTGGCGGGGCGCACGGGGCATTTCATGCCGGCCGCGTTGCTGGACTCGCAGCTCGCCGCGCTGGAGCCGCTGCAGGACGACGAGGCCGGTGTGGTCGTCGATGTCGCCGGGACGCCGGAGCAGACCGCGCAGCGGGCGGTGACCGCGGTGCGCGCGCTGGCTGCCGAACACCCGGGCGGCGCTTAGGGATCGGTGCGGCGCAGGGCCGGTCCGGTCGTACCCCGTGGCCGCCGCCGGGCACCGAACTGGGCGGCGGCGAGGGTGAACGCGGCGGCCGCGACGGCGCAGCGCTCGGCGAGGGCGCTGACCTCGGTGCCGAGGGGGTCGGTGTGCGGGCCCCGGCGCCGGAGGTCCGCGGCGACGGAGCGCAGCCGCTCGGCGTGCGAGCGCAGGGCGGCGGAATGGGCCCGCAGGCCGTCGACGGGGGCGGCCGGGCGCGGGCGGACCGGGGTGGCGGGCAGGCGGTTCACGGGGTCCTCCAGGGGGTCGGGGCCGCGCTCACCGGGCGCCGGGCCGGTGGACGAGGCTCGCGGTGACCGGGCCGCGGTAGGCGGTGGCCATCGAGTCCTCGGCCGCCACCAGCGGGCTCACCCCGGCGGCGTCCGGTTCGGCGGGGCCACCCTCGGTGGGATCGCCCTCGGCAGGCAGGGCGAAGACGGCGGTGCGGGGGCCCGCGGGGCCGCCCGCGCGGGGCGGAGAGCCGAGGGTGACGACGTGGGTCACCGTGTAGAGGGTGGTGAAGTCCCGGTCCGCGGCGAGTTCCAGCGCGGTGGCTCCGCCCTCCCCGCGGCCCACCAGGGCCAGTTCGGTTCCCGAGGGCACCGACACCCGGACCAGCCGGGCCACTTCGCGCCGGTAGTGGCCGCTCCCGGCGGCCGGACCGGCCGGGCCCGCGAGCTGCACGACGTGGCGCGGGACTCCGTCGGGGCCGGTCACCTGCTGGACGAGGACGGCGCCCGCGGCCCCGATCAGCGCCAGGTTGCGGGCGTACCCGGCCAGGGTGGCGGAGGTGTCGAGCGCGTCGGGGTCCGGTCCGGGCGGTCCCGGTGGCGGTGGATCGCAGGGCGGCGGGCCGCCCTCGTACCGGACGTACCCGGGGGCGGCCCCGACCGGGCCGGGGGCTGCGGTGACCGGGTCGGCGGGGCGGGGACCCCGGCCGATGAAGGCCCGCAGGGCCGCGCCGAGACCGAGCAGCCGCGGGGCGGGCCGGCCCCGGCCGGTGGCGATCTGCCAGCCGGCGTGATCGTTGAACGGGTTGTCGTCGGTCAGCGCGTCCCAGGCCAGGAGGTCGGCGAAGGACGGGGCCAGCAGGCCGTACGCGCGCTCGGCTCCCCGGTCGCGCAGCACCGCGCGGAACAGCCGGACGGCTTCGCCCTGCCGGTTGTCCTCGACCGCCCGGAACACGGCCGCGGAGTCGGGGTCAGCCAGCAGCGCGGGCTCGGTCTCGCGCGCGGCCCGGAGCCTGGTCTTGAGGCCGCAGACCGCGAGGCTGACGGCGAGGCTCTCCCGGCCGGCCAGGATCCCGGCGAGCCACCCGGCCCGGGCCGCGCCCCGGCCGCGCGCCGCCCAGCCCAGTCCCGCCGGGTCGGTGAGGGTGCGCAGCAGGGTGCGCCACGCCAGCCGGGGGCCGCCGCCGCGGCCGAGCGCGGTGACGGGCAGGCGGCCGCCGAGGGCGAGTCGGGAGGCGTACCGGGCGGCCTCGTCCACGGCGTCGGCGGCCTCGGCCAGCTCCCGGCACAGGGCGCGCAGCAGTTCGGCGTCCTCGGTGGTGGACGCGTGGGTCGGGGTGTCGGACATGGGCACCTCGGTGGTTCGGATCCGGGCGGCGGGCTCCGGCGAAGGCGTTCGCCGGCGGGCTCTCCACGGCCGCGGCGGCGGCCGGAGCGGCGGGCTCACCGGCGCTCCAAGCGGCGGGCTCACCGGCGGGCGAGGCGCAGCCGGATCCCCCGCGGGTCGAGCGTCGCGGGCAGCGGCCCCATCGGGTCCAGGGCGGGCCGCCCGTCCCGGACCCGGTGTCCGCGCAGCACTTCCGCGCAGAAGGCGGCCACGACGAGCAGGCCCAGCTGGTCGCCGGGGCAGCGGCCGGCTCCGTGACTGAAGGGGGCCATCCGGATGTCCTGGTGGGCCCCGTGGGACGCCCACCGCCCGGGGACGAAGACGTGTGCGGCCGGCACGTGTTCGGGGTCGCGCTGGTGGAACAGGACCGGCAGCAGTACGGCGGTCCCCGCGGGGTGGCGCACACCGCGCCATTCGGTCTCGGCGCGGGTGACCCGGATCAGGTCCGGCACCACCGGGTAGAGCCGTAGCGACTCCCGGACGCAGGCCCGCAGCCGGGGCAGTTCGCCCGAGGCCGCGTCGGCCGCCCGGGCCTCGGCGGCGGCCACGTCCTGTTCGGCGGGGTGCGCCGCGAGCAGCAGCAGCGTGCGCAGCAGGGTGGCGGGGACGGTGTCCATGGCCTGGAGCCACTGCCGGGCCTGTCCGGTGGGGACGAGGGCGCCGGTGGGACCTGCGTGCCGGCGGGCCCTCCCGACGAGGGTGTGCGGCTCGGCGTGGGCGGCGTACCGCTCGATGCGGGCGGCGGCCTTGTCGGACAGTTCGCGCAGGGCGCGCGGCAGTCCTCCGCGCCGGCCCGGCCGGCCGTCCGCGCCCCGCAACCGGCGGAGCCAGCCGGCCAGTTCCTCGTCGTCCGCGGCCGCGTCACCGAGCACCATGCGGCGGCCGGCCCGGGCGACGGCGTGCCGGGCCCGGGCGAGCCGGAGGGTGCCGGGGGCGGTGAACTGCCGGGCCTCGTCGGCGATGAGGGTGAGGAACGGCCCGTACGAGGGGTGGACGGTGGGGCCGGGCGCGAGGACGGCGTCGTTGATGCCGCGCCGGTCCGTGCGGAACGGACCGGCCGGCGGTACGGGCCCGCGGCCGTCGCAGGTGCCGGGCGGGTCCGCGGCGAGGGCGGTGACGGGTGCCGAGTAGAACTGGTGCAGGTCCTGCGGGTCGAGGATGACGAGCAGCGTCCCGGACAGACCGCGGACGAGTACGGGCGCTCCGCCGTGCCGGGCGCGCATGGCCCGCAGGGTGGCGGCGGACCAGTGCGGCCGGGCGAGGACCGGCCAGGGCCGGGCCGGGTGCGGGGGGCGGCTCGCGAAGCCGCGGACGAGTTCCGGCAGGGCGTGGGTGGCGGCGAAGCGGACCGTCTCGGCCCGTCCGGCCCTGGCGGGCTGCCCGGCTGCGGCCTCGGCCGGACGGCCGGCCGCCGTGGTCGACTGGGTCATGGCCGGGACCACCTTGCCTGGTCGGGCGGGCTCCCGGGGGTGGCGGAGCGCCGCAGCCGTGGTTCAACGGTCGGTGACATCGGGATCACCGTACGTCGGAGGTGGTGGGTGCGCGCTCCGGGTGCGCTACGGGAGTGGAACCGCCCCGGGGCGCCGCGGGACGGTGAACGCCGTCTCGCGGAAGGCGGTGGGCGACGGGCCGCCCGGGGAGGCGGGGACGAGTACCGCCCAGCGGCGCCGGCGGGGTGAGATCCACAGGGCCGGGCCGTCACCGTGGGTCCAGACGCCGGCGGGTGCCGGCCGCCAGAGGAGGCCGCGGGCCGGGACCAGTTCGCCGGTACGGATGCGCAGCGACTCGGCGGTCCAGGCGCGCGGCACCGGGTGGTCGGCGGTGGAGAGCAGGTGGCGCAGGAACCGGGCGAGGTCGGCCGCGGTGCTGTGCAGGGCGGCGCCGGTGAAGCGGGTGCGGGTCATGCCGAGCGGTCGCCAGACGCGGGCTGGGGCGTGCTCGGCGAGCGGGCCGCCACAGAGGTGCTCGGCGAGCCGGGTCAGGACGGGGACGCCGCCGGAGCGGGTGAGGAGGTGGTGGGCGGTGCTGCCGTCGGGTGCCTCGGCCCCTTGGCCGGTGAGGGGGCCGTAGGAGGCGAGGGGGCCGTGAGCGGTGCGGGGCCCATATGCGGTGAGAGGGGTGTGCAGGGCCAGCTCGCCCTGGGCGACCAGGCCGCCGATCACGGGCCAGAGCGCCAGTACGGCGGCGAGCCCGCTGACGTCGAGGCCGCCGTCCTGGTCACCGCCCGCGGCAAGGGCTTCCTCGGGGTCCCCGACGGCCCAGACCGCGTCGGGGCCGGCGGCGCGGGCCAGGTCCCGCTGCCACGCCGCCGGCTCCTCGTCCTGCCCGGCCGGGTCCGCCGGCTCGCTCCGCAGCGTCATGGTCCGCCACGCTAGCGGGCCGCGGTCCCGGTCCCGTCGGCGTACTGCGGCGCGCCCGGCCCGCTCCACCCGGATGCCGGTACGACTATCCGCATGCGCCTGGGTCCGCGGGTCCCGCCCGGCCCGACGCCCGCGCACCCCGGACCCGTGCACCCGCCGCGCGCGCCAGCGCTGGGCTGCCGGGGGCAGTCCGGCTGTACGGCGTGCAGCCCGCCCGGGTGCCGCGGCGCGGAGACGGGGCCGCGCCGGCCGGTCCTCGCAAGCCGCCGACCGGCGGACTCCGGCGCTGGGCAGCCCGACGGCTCCCGGTTGCCCGGGCTCGACGCGCTCGACGCGCTCGACGCGCTCGACGGGGACACGGGTGCCGGTACGCGGCGGTGGTCCGGCCCACCGCCGCGTACCGGAGGTACCTGCTGGACGGCGCGGTCCATCCGCTGAACCCCTCCCCCGAGGCCGGCCGGCTGAGCCTCGGCCCGGGGCCGGACGCTGCGGCCGCGATCGTGGTCGGTGCCGGTCTCGCGGCCGGCCGCCGGTCGGTGATCGAGGCGGACGCGGGAGGTACGACTGCGACCCGCGGCGCCCCGCGCGGGGTCCCGCGCGCCGCCGCCCCGGCCGGTTCGATGACGTCGGTGCCGGGGTGGCCCGGCCGGGTGGCCTTTCGGGGGCGGGCGGGTCAGCCTGGGGGCATGACCGCACCCGCTGAGCCGCCGCCCGAACCGTCCGCCGACGCGTCGGGGATGCCCGGGCGGCCGGTTCCGCCGCCGGCCGGGTCCGGTGTTCCCGACGTCCCGCTCGCCTCCGGACGGGGCCGGTGGATCCTGCTCACCACGGTGCTCGGGTCGAGCATGGCGCTGCTGGACTCGACCGTGGTCAATGTCGCGCTCCCGCGGATCGGCCGGGATCTCCACGCCGACCTCGCGGTGCTCCAGTGGACGGTGAACGCCTATCTGCTGACCCTGGCCGGGCTGATCCTGGTCGGCGGGGCGCTCGGGGACCGCTTCGGGCGCCGGCGGATCTTCGTGCTGGGCGTGGTCTGGTTCGCCGTCGGCTCCCTGCTGTGCGGCCTCGCGCCGAACGAGGGCGTGCTGATCGCCTCCCGCGCGCTCCAGGGCATCGGCGGGGCCCTGCTGACGCCCGGTTCGCTGGCCCTGATCCAGGGTTCGATCCGGGCCGGCGACCGGGCGCGGGCGATCGGCCTGTGGTCCGGGCTGGGCGGAGTGGGGGCGGCCGTGGGGCCGTTCCTCGGCGGCTGGCTGGTCGACGGGCCCGGCTGGCGCTGGGTGTTCCTGATCAACGTGCCGGTGGCCGCGCTGTGCGTGCCGGTGGCGCTGAGACACGTACCGGAGTCGCGCGATCCGCAGGCGCACGGGCGGTTCGACGTGGCGGGCGCCTTGATCGGGGCGAGCGCGCTGGGCCTGCTCACCTACGCGCTGATCGAGGCGCGCAACGGCACGGCGCTGGTCTTCGCCGCGGCGGTGGGCGGGCTGCTGCTGGGGGCCTTGTTCGTCTACGTCGAGCGGCACCGCGAGTATCCGATGGTGCCGCCGTCGATCTTCGCGTCCCGGCAGTTCACCGCCGTCAACCTCGTCACCCTGTGCGTGTACGCGGCGTTCGGCGGCTTCTTCTTCCTCGTGGTGCTCCAGCTCCAGGTGGTCGTCGGGTACTCGGCGCTCGCCGCCGGGGCCGCGCTGCTGCCGACCACCGTGCTGATGCTGTTGCTGTCGGCGCGCGCGGGGGCGCTCGGGGAGCGGATCGGCCCGCGGCTGCCGCTGACGGTGGGGCCGCTGCTGTGCGCGGGCGGGATGGTGCTGATGCTGCGCGTCGGGCCGGGCGCCTCGTACCCGGCGGACGTGCTGCCCGCGCTGATCGTGATGGGGATGGGGATGGTGACGCTGGTGGCGCCGCTGACGGCGACGGTGCTGGCTTCGGTGGACCCCGGCCGGGCGGGGCTGGCCAGCGGCATCAACAACGCCGCCGCGCGGGCGGCGGGGCTGCTCGCGGTGGCCGCGCTGCCGCTGCTGGCGGGGATGGGCCCCGACTCCTACCTCTCCGCGCCGGCTTTCGACGCGGCCTTCGGGCGGGCCATGCTGTGGTGCGCGGGGATCCTGGTGGCGGGGTCGGTCCTGGCGTGGGCGACCGTACGCAACCCGGCGCCCGCGGCGTGCCACCCGCTGTGCCGGACCTGCTGCGGGGTGACCTCGCCGCCGCTGGAACCGCCGCGCGCGGCGGAGCGGTGAGGCCTTCGCACCGCGATGTGCTGGAGCGCGACGGCCGACCTGACGGCGGGCGCCGTCGTCACCTCTGTGGGAGCCGTGTGTGTGGTCCGGGTACGGCGGCCCCGTGATCTGCCCGTCGCCGCGCTGCCGCTGCTGCTCGGGGTGCACCAGCTGGTGGAGGCCGCCGTCTGGGACGCGGGCGGGGGCTGTGGCGTCGCCGCCACCGCGTGGGCGGTGATCGCCCTGCCGGTGCTGCCGGTGTGGGTGTCGCTGGGGGTGCTGGTGGCAGCCGGGCCGGGGGCGCCACGGCGGCTGTGGGGTCCGGTGGCCGTCGGTCTCGCCGTGGCCGGGGTGCTGGCGTACTGCCTGGCCACCCGGCCGGTCTCGGCGCGGCTCCGGGGTCATGCCGTCGGCTACGGCGTCGACGTGCCGTACCCGGCGCCGGTCCTGGCCGGCTATCTGTTCGCCACGCTGGGCGCCCTGCTGCTGACCGGTGACCGCCGGCTGCGGCTGCTCGGGGCGGTGCTGGCCGTCGGCGCGGTGGTCTGCGCGGGGCTGTGGCGGCTGGAGTTCGCCTCCACCTGGTGCGCCTTCGCGGCGGTGGCGGCGGTGCTCGTGCTCGGGTGGGTGCGGCGACGGCGCTGAACCGTCACTGGTTGCGGGCGCCGAGGACGAAGAGCAGGTAGACGAAGGCGGCGAAGAGGTGACCCACGAAGAGGTAGGCGACCAGCCGGATGACCAGGCCGCGCGGGAACTTGGACTCGATCCGCTTGAGCACGCTCAGCGGCTGTTCGGGCGGGGTGTGGGACATGGCGGCGGCTCCTCGGTCAGCGGTGGTCGGTGGTCGCCCCGCCGAGGCACAGCCCGGCGAGGCTGCTCTGCAGCAGGGTGTGGACGAACAGCAGGTCGGCGCCGGCGGCGGTGGCCGCGCCGATCCGGTGCGGGGTGAGCGAGTCGAAGTGCGCGCTGTCGCCCGGCTCCAGCAGGTGCTCGGTCTCGCCCAGGTGCAGCCGGAGCGTGCCGGTGAGCACGTACAGCCACTCCTCGCCCGGGTGGACGCGGACCAGCTCGCCCGGCCCGCGGCCGGCCGGGACGTGTACCCGCAGCGCCTGCATGCCGCGGCCGGAGCCGCCGGCCTGCCAGTACGTCCAGCCGTCCGCCTCGCGGGCCCCGGGTCCGCCCGCCCGTACGATGGGGTCGGCCACGGCCGGGGTCTCGCCGAGCAGCTCGGAGACGGTCGTGCCGTAGGTGCGGGCGAGGCCGAGGAGCAGCGGCAGCGAGGGCTGTCGCCGGCCGGTCTCCAGCCGGGACAGGTGGGCGGGCGAGAGCCGGGCCCGGGCGGCGGCGGCTTCCAGGGTGAGCCCGGCGCGGCGGCGCAGCTCGCGCAGCTGCGGGGCGACGGCGGGCAGCTCTTCGCCTGCGGGCGCTGCGTCGGCGCCGGGGGCGGGACCGGTTGTCATGCCTCGATTGAGCCAGATATTTACCGCTCGGGCAATTCTTCTTGCCTCTGAGGCAAATCCATTAGTTCGTCCGGTCGCCGAGCACCGTCTCCACGGTGTCCGCCTCCTGCGCGTTCTTGTCCGGGCGGTGCCGCAGCACCCGGGCGAAGCGCAGGGCGACGCCCGCCGGGTAGCGCGGGGAGCGCTGCAAGCCGTCGTAGGCGATCTCCACCACCAGCTCGGGCCGCACCCACACCGTGTAACCGTCTTCGCGCACCGCGAGTTCCCGCAGCCGCTCGGTCTGCCAGCGGAGCATCTCGTCGGTGAGGCCCTTGAAGGTCTTGCCGAGCATCGCGAAGCTGCCGTCGGCGGCCCGCGCGCCGAGGTGCAGGTTGGACAGCAGGCCGGTGCGCCGTCCGTGGCCCCATTCGGCGGCGAGTACGACCAGGTCGAGGGTGTGCACCGGTTTCACCTTGAGCCACTGTTTGCCGCGCCGGCCGGCGGCGTAGGGCGAGTCGAGGGCCTTGACCATCACGCCCTCGTGCCCGCGGCGCAGCGCTTCTGCCGCGAACGCCTCGGCGTCGGCCGACTGCGCCCCGGGGTCGTCGACGACCAGCCGGCGCACCCGGGAGTGCTCGGGCACCAGCTGCGCGAGCACCGCGTACCGGTCGCCGACCGGAAGGTCGAGCAGGACGTCGTCGCCGGCGGCCAGGACGTCGAAGAAGTAGGCGCTGACGGGGAGGGTCTGGCGGGCGGTGGCCACGTCCAGCCGGGAGCTGACCCGGCTCGCGATCTCCTGGAAGGGGACCGGACGGCCGTCGGCGCCCTCCCCGATGACCTCGCCGTCGAGGATGAACCGGTCGCCGGGCAGGTCCCGGGCCGTGGCGGCCACTTCGGGGAGCCGGCTGGTGATCTCGTCCAGGGAGCGGGTGTAGATCCGTACGTCCTCGCCCGTGCGGTGGACCTGGACGCGGATGCCGTCCAGTTTCTCCTCGACGGCGCAGGGGCCGAGCGCGGCCACCGCTTCGGCGACCGAGGGTGCGGTGCCCGCGAGCATCGGCTGGACGGGCTGCCCGACGCGCAGGGTCACGCCCCGCAGCGCTTCGGCGCCCTCCGCCAAGGCCGCGGCCCCGACCCGGGGCAGCGAACCGTCCAGCATCACGGCCCGGCGCAGGGCCGCGGCGGGCACCCCGGCTGCGGCGGCCACGCCTTCCAGTGCGACGGCGTCCAGGGCCCCCTGGCGCACCTCGCCGGACAGCAGGCTGCGCAGGAACCGCTGTTCGGGCTCGGTGGCGGCGCCGAGCAGGCCGTCGAGGAGGCGGCGCCGCTCGGCTTGCGAGCCCGCGCCGGAGACCGCGGCGAGGCGGGTCACGGCCCGGTCGACGTCGCTGACGGTGAGGGTGGGCCGGTCGGCGGGCGCGGTCTCCCGGCCGAGGGTGCTCCAGCCGATGCCGGGGCGGCCCTGCGGGAGCCGTCCGGCGAGGTACGCGATCACCAGCGCGGCCTCTTCGGACGGCGCGGCGCCGAACAGTTCCGCGAGCAGGGCGGTCTTGCGGGAGCGGGCGGAGGTCTCGGCGACCTCCCGGGACACGCGAGCGACCTCGGCCAGCAGCATGCGGACCATAGTGCCGCCGCTCGGCGTCCCGCGCAGGTCGGGGCGCGGGCGGGCGCGGTCGGGCGGGCGCGGCGCGCGCGGAGGCCGCGTACCGCGAGTGCGGTATCCAGGACCGCCGGTGTACTCCTCGAGGACGTCCCGGGCTCAGCCTGAGGGCGCTCCGGCGCCCCGGGGCCGGACCCGTAGGGTTCCCGTATGAAGCTCCGACTCCCCCGGCGCCGCCGGGACCGCCTCCTCGCCGGCGCCGCCGCGGTCGCCGTGCTGGCGGGGACCGGCACGGTCACGGCCGTGGCCTCCGCCGACGGGCCGGCGGTGCACCGCCTGGACCAAGTGGTGCAGATGCCCGACGCCGGGATCGACATCTCCTACTTCACCGCCGGCGGGGGCGAGCGGGGCACGGGGAAACGTCCCGCCGTGCTGCTCGGCCACGGCTTCGGCGGCAGCAAGGACGACGTCCGCGCGCAGGCGGAGCGGTTGGCCGGCGCCGGGTACGCCGTCCTGACCTGGTCGGCGCGCGGTTTCGGCCACTCGGGCGGCCGGATCGGGCTGAACGACCCGGACTACGAGGTCAAGGACGTCTCGCGGCTCATCGACTGGCTCGCCCGGCGCCCGGAAGTGCGGCTCGACGGGGCCGGCGACCCGCGCGTAGGGGTGGCCGGGGCCTCTTACGGCGGCGCGGCCGCGCTCCTGGCCGCCGGGTACGACCGCCGCGTGGACGCCATCGCCCCGCAGATCACGTACTGGAACCTCGCCGACTCCCTCTTCCCGAACGGCGTGTTCAAGAAGCTGTGGGCCGGGGTCTTCTTCACCACCGGTACGGCGCAGGCCCCGACGCCCGACCAGCCGCCCGCGGGCCCCGCGCACACCGGCACCGGCTGCGGACGGTTCCAGCCGGAGCTGTGCGCGATGTACGAGCGGGTCGCGGTGTCCGGGAAGCCCGACGCCGAGGCCCGGGCGCTGCTGGAGCGGCGCAGCCCGTCCGCCGTGGGCGACAGGATCACGGTGCCGGCCCTGATCGTGCAGGGCCAGGACGACTCCCTCTTCCCGCTGGACCAGGCCGACGCCATGGCCGGGGCGATAGCCGCCAACGGGGCGCCGGTGGCGGTGGACTGGGCCGCGGGCGGTCACGACGGCGGCCTGCGCGAGGCGGGCCGGGTCGAGTCGCGGGTGACGGCCTGGTTCGACCGGTACCTCAAGGGCGACGCGGACGCGGCCACCGGTCCCGCGTTCCGGGTCTCGCGCTCCGGCGGCCTGGACTCCACGGACGGCGCCGTGCGGCTGCGCGGCGCGAGCGGCGACGCCTACCCAGGGCTGACCTCCGGCCCGCACCGGTTCGCCCTCGCCGGCCGGGAGCAGGGCTTCGCCAACCCGGCCGGCGCGAGCCCGCCGTCGGTGTCCTCGCTGCCCGGCGTCGGCGGACAGCTCGCCGCCCTCGGAGCCGGGCTGTCGCTGGACTTCCCCGGGCAGAACGCCCGGTTCGAGTCGGAGCCGCTGAGCGAGGGGGTACGGATCACCGGGACCCCGACCGTCAGCCTGAGGGTGCGCTCCACGGCGGCGGACGGTTCGGCGGTGCTGTTCGGCAAGCTGTACGACGTCGGGCCCGACGGGCGGCAGGCGGTGCTGCCGAGTCAGCTGGTGGCGCCGGTGCGGGTGACGGACGCGGGGCAGGGCCGGAGCGTGGAGCTGCGGCTCCCCGCCGTCGACCACGCCGTCGAGGCCGGGCACCGGCTGCGGCTGGTGGTGGCGGCCACGGACCTGGGCTACGCCTCCCCCGTCGAGCCCGCCGCGTACACCGTGGCGGTGGAGGGGCCGTTGGCGGTGCCCGTCGCCGCCGGGGTGCGGACAGCGGCGGGCGCGCTGCCCGCCTGGACCTGGTGGCTGCCGCTCGCGGCGGTGGCGCTGGCCGCGGGGCTGTTGCTGGTCCGCAGGACCGGCGGGGGCCGCGGCGGGACCCGGCCGGGCGCACCGCAGCCCGACCCCGCACTGGCCGACGTACCGCTGGAGATCACCGGGCTGACGAAGCGCTACGCCAAGGCCCGCGACCGGTACGCGGTGCGGGACCTGTCGTTCCGGGTGGAGCAGGGCCAGGTGCTCGGTCTGCTCGGGCCCAACGGCGCCGGGAAGACCACCACCTTGCGGATGCTGATGGGGCTGATCCGCCCGGACGCCGGGGAGATCCGGGTGTTCGGGCATCCGGTGCGGGCCGGGTCCCCGGTGCTCTCGCGGGTCGGGGCCTTCGTGGAAGGCGCCGGTTTCCTGCCGCACCTGACGGGCCGGGCCAATCTGGAGCTGTACTGGCGGGCCACCGGCCGCCCGGCCGAGGACGCGCACATGGCGGAGGCACTGGAGATCGCCGGGCTCGGTGACGCCCTGGAGCGGGCGGTGCGGACGTACTCGCAGGGCATGCGGCAGCGGCTCGCGATCGCCCAGGCCATGCTGGGGATGCCGGACCTGCTGATCCTGGACGAGCCGACGAACGGTCTGGACCCGCCGCAGATCCGGGAGATGCGGGACGTGATGATCCGGTACGCGGCCGGCGGGCGGACCGTCATCGTCTCCAGCCACCTGCTGTCGGAGGTCGAGCAGTCGTGCACGCACCTGGTGGTCATGGACCGCGGGCGGCTCGTGCGGGCGGGCGAGGTCGCGGAGATCACGGGCGGCGGGGACACCCTGCTGGTGACCCTGGCCGGGCCGGTGGACGAGGGCGTGGTCGAGAAGGTGGCGGCGCTGGAGGGAGTGGGCTCCGTGGTGGCCGCCGATGCGGGGCTGCTGGTACGGCTCGACGGCGCGAGCGCCGCCGGGCTGATCGCCGAACTGGTCCGGCTGGAGGTGCCGGTGTCGGCGGTGGGGCCGCACCGGCGGCTGGAGGACGCGTTCTTGACCCTGATCGGAGGTGCGGCATGACGGCTGTCGTGGAAACGGCCCCCGGGTACCGGCCCGGGCGGACGCTCCCGCTGCGCGTGGAGGCGCTGCGGCAGTGGCGCAGGCGGCGGACGCTGGTGATGGGCGGGGTGCTGGCGGCGCTGCCCTTCGTCATGATCATCGCGTTCGCGGTGGGCGGCGGCCAGGACGGCGGCCGGGGCGGCGGCGCCGGGCGGGTCACGCTCATCGACACCGCCACCGCCTCGGGCGCGAACTTCGCCGCGACCTGCCTGTTCGTGTCGGCGGGGTTCCTGCTGGTGGTGCCGGTGGCCCTGTTCTGCGGGGACACGGTGGCGTCGGAGGCGAGCTGGTCCTCGCTGCGCTACCTGCTGGCCTCGCCGGTGCCGAGGGCGCGGCTGCTGTGGAGCAAGCTGGTGGTCGCGCTGGGGTTCAGCCTGGCGGCGATGGTGCTGCTGCCGGTGGTGGCGCTGGCGGCGGGCACGGCCGCGTACGGGTGGGGACCGCTGAAACTCCCCACGGGCGGCGCGCTGGCGGCCGGTGACGCGGTACCGCGACTGGCGCTGGCCGTCGCCTTCGTCTTCGTGTCGCAGCTGGCGACGGCGGGACTGGCGTTCTGGCTGTCGACGCGGACCGACGCACCGCTGGGCGCGGTGGGCGGGGCGGTCGGGCTGACCATCGTCGGGAACGTGCTGGACGCGGTGACCGCGCTCGGCTCCTGGCGGGAGTTCCTGCCCGCACACTGGCAGTTCGCGTGGGCGGACGCGCTCCAGCCGCAGCTGGAGTGGGGCGGGATGGTCAAGGGCGCGGCGGTGTCGGTGTCGTACGCGGTGGTGCTGTTCGCCCTCGCGTTCCGGGGGTTCGCCCACAAGGACATCGTGTCCTGAGCGGGTGGCGGAGGCCGTGGGGAGCCGTCGAGGACCGGGTCTTCGACGGCTCTCCCCGTGCGTGCGGCGGCTCAGGCGACGGCGTCGATCTCCGCGAGCAGTTCCGCTTCCAGCGGGCGGTCGGCGACGGCCGCGTTGGCGCGGACCTGCTCGGGGGAGGTGGCACCGGCGATGACGGAGGCGCAGCCGGGCTGGGCGGACAGCCAACCGATGGCGAGTTCCAGCACGGTGCGGCCGTGCTTCTCGGCGATCGCGGCGAGGGCCTCGACGGTGTCGAGCCGCTCCTCGGTGAGGTACGCGTCGCGCCCTTCGAGGCGGGAGCCGGCCGGGACGGGCGCCCCCCGGCGGATCTTGCCGGTGAGCAGGCCGTTGGCGAGGGGGAAGTAGGGCAGGACGCCGACCCCGTAGTGGAGGGCGGCCGGGACGAGGTCCCGTTCGGCGGAGCGCTGGAGCAGCGACCATTCGTTCTGCGCCGATACGAAGGGCGTCGCTCCGGTCTCGCGGGCGATGTGGGCGGCTTCGGCGAGCTGCCAGCCGCTGAGGTTGGAGTGGCCGATGTAGCGGACCTTGCCCTCGGTGACGAGTTCGCCGAGCGCGCCGAGCGTCTCGGCGATGGGGACGGCCGGATCGGGGCTGTGCAGCTGGTAGAGGTCGATGTGGTCGGTCTCCAAGCGGCGCAGCGACTCCTCGACGGCGCGCCGGATGTAGGCGCGGCCGCCGCGCGACCCGGCGGCGGGCCCGTATCCCATGTCGACGCCCTCGAAGCCGAACTTGGTGGCGAGCACGACCTGGTCGCGGCGGCCCTTGAGGGCCTGGCCCAGGTGGCGTTCGGAGCCGCCGGCCCCGCCGTAGATGTCGGCGGTGTCGAGCAGGGTGACGCCCGCGTCGAGTGCGGCGTCCACGACGGCGCGGGTGGCCCGCGCGTCGAGGCGGCCGCCGAAGTTGTTGCAGCCGAGGCCGACGGCGGAGACCAGGAGCCCTGAATTGCCCAGGGGGAGATAGCGCATACGGGTTCTTCCTCCACACTCGACCGGCACGTAATGGATCAAGCCGGCAGTCTACGCACCGGCCCCTGGCCCGGGCCTCCGGAACCTTCCCGGTGCGGCAACCTGGTGTCGTGTCCAACTCCTTCCGCGGCGGCGCCGGCCGTGTCCTGCACCTGAACAACAGCGCGACCGCCGTCTTCGTCGACGTGCTGGTCCTGGCCGTGTCCGCGCTCGCCCGGGAGCCGTGGCACTTCCGCTTCGCCGCCCTGCTGACGCTCCAGGACCAGAGCGTGCTGGGGCGGGGCGCGGTCGGCTTCGACCTCGGCGATCTCGACTGGGGTGACGGCCCGCACGAGCGGGCGGCGGCGAAGGACTTCCTGCTCCGCGTCGTCGATCTGGCGCTCGGCCGGCACCGGTGGGAGGAGTTGTCCTACGAGCCCGCGCGCGCGGAGGGATACCTGCGCGAGTTCCGGTCCCTGGTCGAGGGGTTCGACCCCGAACAGGCCGGCCCCCCGGAGTGGAAGGTGCTGCCGGACGCGCACGAGGCGGCGTGCGCCTCGTGCGTGCGCCACCGGGTGCTGGACGCGCTGCCCTGGTGGGAGGGGTGCGTCTTCTGTACCGCGGGGTGTTGAGTGACGGGCCTACGCGATCCGGGCCGCGCCCGGTGACGGGGTGGCCGGGGTGATCCGGGGCGGGGCGTGGCCGGCCCGGGCGAACGCGTCCGTCACGGCCCGCGTCACCGCAGGTTCGGCTTCCGCGTCGATGAGGGCCAGGGCGGAGCCGCCGAAGCCGCCTCCCGTCATCCGGGCACCGTACGCGCCCGCCGCGTTCGCGGTGGCCACGGCGAGGTCCAGCTCCGGGCAGGACACCGCGTAGTCGTCGCGCAGGGAGGCGTGGCCCTCGGTGAGCAGGGGGCCGGTCGCGCGCAGCCGTCCGGCGCCGAGCAGGGCGCTGACGCGCAGGACGCGTTCGTTCTCGGTGACGACGTGGCGGACCCGCTGTCGGGCGACCGGATCGTCCAGCCGGGCCAGCGCGCGGTCGAGTTCCCCGTACGGGAGGTCGCGCAGCGCCGGCAGGCCCAGGCGGGCGGCGGCCCGGTGGCAGGAGGCACGGCGTTCGGCGTAGGCGCCGTCGGCGAGGTCGTGCTTGACGCCGGTGTCGATGACCAGGAGGCGCAGGCCCGCCGCCGCGCAGTCGAAGGGGATGTGGCGGTGTTCGGGGCCGCGGGTGTCCAGGCGCAGGACGTGGCCTTCGGTGGCGCAGGCGGAGGCCGTCTGGTCCATGATCCCGCAGGGCACGCCGACGTACGCGTTCTCGGCGCGGCGGGCGAGCGCGGCCAGTTCGGGGCGGGTGAGCGTGAGCCCGTACAGCTCGGCGAGGGCCAGTGCGGTGGCCACCTCCAGGGCGGCGGAGGAGGACAGTCCGGCGCCGGCCGGCACGTCGGACCGTACGTGGATGTCCGCGCCGCCGACCGGGAGCCCCGCCTCCCGCAGCGCCCAGGCCACCCCGGCCGGGTAGCCGGCCCAGGCGTCGGCGCCCCGCGGGCGGCGGGCCGGATCGAGGGCGGCGAGGTCGAGGGTGACCGCTCCGGACGCGGTCGCGGCGGAGTGCAGCCGCAGCAGGCCGTCGGGGCGCGCGGCGGCGGCCACCTCGGTCCGGTGCGGGAGGGCGAAGGGCAGGGCGAAGCCGTCGTTGTAGTCGGTGTGCTCACCGATCAGGTTGACCCGGCCGGGGGCCGCCCAGACCCCGTGGGGCGGGCGTCCGTACAGGGCGCGGAACTCGCGCGCGGTCGCGTTCACGGGCTCGCCGCCTCGCGCAGCCGCGCGGCCGCGTCCTCGGGCCGGATGTCGTTCATGAAGGCCTCCATGCCGGATTCGGTTCCGGCGAGGTACTTGAGCTTGTCGGCGGCGCGCCGGACGGTGAACAGCTCCAGGTGCAGCGCGAAGTCGTCGCGGTCGCGGCCCGGGCCGGTGGGGGCCTGGTGCCAGGCGGAGATGTACGGCGTCGGTTCGGGGCGCTCGAAGAGCCGGTCGAAGCGGCGCAGCAGTTCCAGGTAGAGGCGGGGGAACTCGGCGCGGGCGGCGTCGCCGAGGGCGGGCAGGTCGGGGACGCGGTGGCGCGGGTAGAGGTGCACTTCGTAGGGCCAGCGCGCGGCGTAGGGGACGAAGGCGCTCCAGTGTTCCCCTTCGAGGACCACCCGGCCGCCGTCGGCGAGCTCGCGGGCCAGTACGTCCTCGAAGAGGTTGCGCCCGGTGCGCTCGCGGTGGGCGGCGACGGTGGCGAGCATGCGGGTGGTGCGCGGGGTGACGTAGGGGAAGGCGTAGATCTGGCCGTGCGGATGGGCGAGGGTCACGCCGGTCTCGGCGCCCCGGTTCTCGAAGCAGTAGACCTGCCGGACGCCCTCGCGGGCGGAGAGTTCGACGGTGCGGTCCGTCCAGGCCGCCAGGACCAGGGCGGCGCGCTCCTCGTCCAGTTCGGCGAAGGAGGTCCCGTGGTCGGGGGTGAAGCAGATGACCTCGCAGCGGCCGGTGGCTCCGGCGAGGGAGGGGTACCGGTTCTCGAATACGGCCACCTCGTAGTCGGGGGCGGGGATCTCGCTCGTCCGGCCGGGCGCGGTGGGGCAGAGCGGGCAGGCGTCGGCGGGCGGCAGGTGGGTGCGGCCCTGGCGGTGCGAGGCGATGACGACGGCGTCGCCGAGCAGCGGGTCGCGCCGTACCTCGGAGGTGGTGGCGTGGGCGGACGCGTCGAGCGGGCGGGTGTCGGGGAAGGCGCGGGCGGCGCCGTCGCCGGTGTCGTAGTAGAGGATCTCGCGGCCGTCGGCGAGCCGGGCGGCGGTGCGCTTCACGTACGGGCCTTCTCTCACTGGAGGGTGACGACCGTGGGGCGGCCGAGGTCGGGCCGGTCGCGCAGGGGCAGTTCGGCGCCGGGGCGTTCCAGTTCGAGGACGACGAGCTCGTTCTCGCCGGTCCGCCACAGGGGTGCGGGGGCGTAGAGGGTGCGCTGCGGGCCGCGCGGGGTGTCGTAGTGGCCGAGGAGGAAGCCGTTCAGCCACAGCAGGCCGGTCCCCCAGTCGCGGACGTCCACGAAGGCGTCGGCGGGTCCGGTGGGCAGGGTGTGGGTGAAGCGGTGGAAGGCGGGGTGGCCCGGTTGCGGGGTTTCGGCTGACCAGCGCAGTCCGGTGAGAGCGGTGAGCGGCAGGGTCCGTATCTCCCACTCGAACAGGTGCTGGTGGCCGTGGCGGACGCCGCGCCAGATGCCCTTGCGGTCGTCCAGGAGCGGCCCGTAGTTGACCCGGCCCTGGGCGCGGACGAGGACGTCGAGGACGACGCCGCCTTCGCCGACCGGGAGGTCGATGCCGTCGTCGGGCATGTTGCGGTCGAGGGTGCCGAGGGGGCGGCCGTCGGCGAACAGGTAGGCGCGGTCGCCGAGGCCGTCGATGCGGACGGGCATGGCGGGGCGGGGGCCGGTGACGGTGGTGCGGTAGTGGATCAGGCCGTGGGCCTGGCCGAGTTTCTCCATGGGTTCGGGCGCGGGGCGCTCGACGGGGTCGCCGCCGAGGAGCGGGAGGTGGGCGAGGAGCGGCGCGGCGCCGGCAGGGGTGGCGAGGGCCGGTGCGATGCGGGGCGGGCATGCGGGCAGCGGGCCGTCCGGGAGGGGCACGTACCTGCCGATGACCTCGCGGAAGGCGTGGAACTTGGGGGTGAGCTCTCCGGCTTCGCCGATCGGCGCGTCGTAGTCGTAGCTGGTGGTGGTGGGCTGGTAGCCGGGGTCGCCGGGGCGGGAGCCGGTGTGGTTGGCGCCGGCCCAGAAGCCGAAGTTGGTCCCGCCGTGGGCCATGTAGAGGTTGACGGAGGCTCCGGTGGCGAGGAGTTCGTCCAGCGATCGCGCCGCTTCCTCGGCGGAGCGGACGTGGTGCTCCTCGCCCCAGTGGTCGAACCAGCCGATCCAGAACTCCATGGCGGCGAGCGGGCCGGTCCGCTGGTAGCGGCGCAGGTGTGCGAGGCGCTCGGCCGGTTCGGCCCCGAAGGTGGCCGTGGCGAGCCGGCCGGGGAGCATACCGCCCTGGAGCATGGCGTCCTCGGGGCCGTCGGCGGTGAACAGCAGGCAGTCGACGCCGCGTTCGGTCAGGGCCCGCTCGACGTGCGCGCGGTAGCGGGCGTCGTTGCCGTACGAGCCGTACTCGTTCTCGATCTGTACGGCGACGACCGGGCCGCCGCGGCCGGCGAGGAGGGGCAGCAGTTCGGGTACGACGGCGTCGAACCAGCCGTCCACCTCGGCCTGGAAGCGGGAGTCGGAGCAGCGCAGGTGCAGGCCGTCGAGGGCGAGCAGGCGGGCGGGCAGGCCGCCGAAGTCCCATTCGGCGCAGATGTAGGGGCCGGGGCGGACGATGGCGTCGAGGCCGAGGTCCTGGGCGAGGGTGAGGAACCGGGCGAGGTCGCGGGGGCCGGTGAAGTCGGCCTTGCCGGGAGCGGTCTCATGGAAGTTCCAGGGGACGTAGGTGTCCACGGTGTTGACGCCCAGGGCACGGAGCCGGGTGAGCCGGTCCTCCCACAGGCCGGGGTGGACCCGGAAGTAGTGCAGGGCCCCCGAGACGATGCGGTGGGGGCGGCCTGCGCGCCGGAATCCGTCCTGGTCGTACGTGAGCATGGCGCGGGCTCCCGGGAGAGGTCGAGAAGCTGGCGTGGAAAGCGGGTCGCCGCCGAATATATGAACGCCCCGGCCGCTCCGTCAATGACCGGTTGAACGTCTTCGATCGAATCGATCGTTTCGATTCTCTATGATGGGCGGGGACCGGCCGCGGGAGGACCGCGGACGACCGCGACCGCAGGGGGCAGACCTTGAGACCACACGTCGACCAGCGCCAGGCGCAGGTGCTCGCGCTCGTCCGGGAGCGGGGCAGCGTGCGCGTCGCGGACCTGGCCCGGGAGCTCGGCATCTCGCCGGTGACGCTGCGGCGGGACATCGAGGCGATGGCGGCCCGGGGCGAGATCCACCGGATGCACGGGGTGATCAGCCGGGTGGAGCACCGGCCGGCCGAGGCGTCGCCCGCCCGGTCCCCCGAGCGGCCGGGCGGGCGGGCGGGACTGGTGGTCGGAATGGTGGTGCCGACCACCGAGTACTACTACGCCGATGTCGTGCGGGGCGCCCGGGAGGTGGTCGAGGCCCGGGGGGCCCGGCTGACGGTCGGCCTGACCCGGTACCTGCCGGGCGAGGACCGCACCCAGGCGGACCGGCTGCTGTCCACCGGGGCCGACGGGCTGCTGCTGACGCCGAACTGGGAGGCGGGTTCGCCCGGTCCCGGGGAGGGGGCGTGGACGGCCGGGCTCGCGGTGCCGACCGTACTGGTGGAGCGGTGGGCCCCGGCCGGGCATCCGGCGGCCGCGCTGGACCGGGTGGGGTCGGACCACGCGCACGGGGCGGCGCTGGCGGTGCAGCACCTGGTGGAGCGGGGGCACCGGCGGATCGCGCTGGCCAGCCAGGAGACGCCGACCACGGCGCGGCTGCGGTCCGGGTACGAGGCGGCGGTGGCGGCGCTCGGGCTGGAACCGGCTCCGCCGTGGCCGGCGGCCGGTGCGGCACAGCGGCTGTCGGTGGCGGACCGGTTCGCGCGGACGCTGGACTACCTGTGCGAGGCGGTCACGGCGGGCGGGGTGAGCGCCGCCCTGATCCACAGCGACACGGACGCCATCATGCTGATCCCGCGGCTCCAGGCGCGCGGGGTACGGGTGCCGGAGGACCTGGCGGTGATCACGTACGACGACGAGGTGGCGGGACTGGCCGACGTACCGCTGTCGGCGGTGGCACCGGCGAAGCGGGAGGTCGGCGCGCGGGCGGCGGGGCTGCTGCTGGACCGGCTGACGGGGGCGGGGAAGGACCAGCCGGGCCAGCACCTGGAACTGCTGCCGCGGCTGACGATCCGTTCGTGAGGACCGGGATCGCCGGGAGAGCGGTGGTCGCCGCACTCAGATGATTGTTTTGATCGAGTTGCGCATTCGCTCTTGACGGTGTGCATGTTCGCGCAAAAGATGGGCCGCGTTCTCCCATCCGCCGCGTCCAGCGGTCGTCCGTAGGAGCCGAACCATGCCGCGCAGCTTCCGCCTCCCCTCCCTCTCACCCGCGCCGGGAACCCGGCGCCCGTCCCGCCCGCCCCGGGCCGCCGTCACCGCCTCGGCGGTGTCGGTGGTCCTGCTCGCCACGGCATGCGGCGGTGGGCGGACCGCGCCGGAGTCCGGGGCTGCGGGCGCGGCGAAGGCGCCGGTGACGGTGACGTACTGGTCCTCCTCGGCGGGCGCCCAGCAGACCGCCGACGCCTTCAACAAGACGCACCCCGGCATCCAGGTGAGGTTCTCGGCGGTGCCGGGCGGCCCTGACGGGGCGGCGAAGCTGGCGAACGCGGTCAAGGGCGGGAACGCGCCCGACGTCGCGACGATGGACTATTCGGCGCTCCCGGAATTCGCGAGCGGCGGCAACCTGGAGGATCTGAGCGGGACGTCCGGCACTCTCGTCGCCGAGAAGTTCCCGGCCGCGCTCCAGTCCCTGGTGAAGCTGGGCGGCAAGACCTGGGCGGTCCCCTTCGACGTGACCCCGCTCGAACTCTTCTACCGCAAGGACATCTTCGAGAAGTACGCGGTGCCCGTGCCGAAGACGTGGGACGAGTACCGGGCGGCGGCGGAGAAGATCCACCAGGCCGATCCCTCCGTGAAGATCACCAACATGGGCGGCGGTGATCCGGCGGTGCTGGCAGGGCTTTCGTGGCAGGCGGGCGCCAAGTGGTACGGGACGCAGGGCGACAAGTGGAAGGTCGCCATCGATGACCCCGCCTCGAAGAAGGTGGCCGAGTACTGGAACGGGCTGATGGCGTCCGGGGCCGCCTCGAAAACGCCGCTGTGGGGCGAGGGCGAGGCGAAGGAACGTTCCTCCGGGCAGGTCGCGACCGTCATCGGCGCAGCCTGGACGGCCGGCACCTTCCTGGCGAACTACCCGGACCTGAAGGGCAAGTGGGGCATCGCCCCGCTGCCGACCTGGGACGGCGGAGCGGCGACCGGGATGTACGGCGGCACCTCGTACGTCGTGCCCAAGGGCAGCAAGCAGACCAAGGCGGCCGCCGAGTTCATCCGCTGGGTGACCACCGAGCCGGAGGCGATCCGGGCCCGGCTCAGCTCGCTCAAGTCCCCGAGCAGCGCGTTGCCGGCCAACCCGGAGATGCGGGCGGAGGCGGCGAAGCTGTTCGACGCCTCGTACTTCGAGGGGCAGGACCCGTACGCCGTGGCGGGTGCGGCGGCGGCCACGATCGTGCCCGGCTGGACCTGGGGGCCGGCCCAGCTCCAGGTGAACGCGGCGCAGAACGCGGCCGGGCCGGACCTGGTCAAGGCCTTGTCCGAGGGGCAGTCGGCCGCCGAGAAAGCCATCAAGGACCGCGGCCTCGGGCTGGCCGGCTGATGCCCACCACCCCCACGCCGCCCACGCCGCCCGTGAGCGGCGCCGGCCGCGCGCAGGCTCCGGGCCGCCGGCCCCTGGGCGGCCGGGTGCTGGGCCACCGGCTCTCGCCGGAGCACGCGGGAGCCCGCCAGGGAGCGGGGGCCCGCCCCGGGGGCGGCGCCGGTGCCACGGTGACCGCTCCACGGGCCGACGCCGCCGGCCGCCGCCACCGACCCGTGACCGGGCCGCCCGCGCCGCCCGGCGGCGGCGCCCGGGGTGGCGGGCCCCCCGGGCGGGGCGCCGCCACCTTCTTCATGGCGCCGTTCTTCGTCCTCTTCGCGCTCGTCACCGTCGCCCCCGTCGGCTACGCGGGCTGGCTGAGCCTCTTCCATGACGAACAGTCCGGGCTGGGTTTCGCAGGCACCGAACGGATCTTCAGCGGGATCGGAAACCACACCAAGGCACTCACCGATCCGCTCTTCCTCGCCTCCTTCCGCCACATCGCCGTCTACTGCCTCCTGTACATCCCCGTCATGGTCGGCGGCGCCCTCGTCCTCGCCCTGCTGCTCGACTCCGTCTTCGCCCGCGCGAAGCGCTTCTTCCAGATCGCCTTCTACCTGCCGCACTCCGTGCCCGGCCTGATCTCGGCGGCCATCTGGCTCTACCTCTACACACCCGGTCTCAGCCCCGTCCTCGATGTCCTCGACACGGCCGGCCTGTCCTGGAACTTCTTCGGCCGGGACGAGGCCCTGCTGTCCGTGGTCAACATCTCGGCCTGGCAGTGGATGGGCTACAACATGATCATCTTTTTTGCCGGGCTCCAGGCCGTCCCCCGCGAAACCCTGGAGGCCGCCACCATGGACGGCGCCGGCGCGCTGCGCACCGCCTTCCAGATCAAGGTGCCGAGCATCAAACCCACCGTCATACTGACCGTCCTGTTCACCTGCGTGGGCGCTGTCCAGCTGTTCGACGCCCCCCAGCTGCTCCAGCTGCGCGCCACCGAGATGGGCGAGTCGTGGTCGCCGACCATGTACGTCTTCAGCGCCGCCTTCAAGAGCCATGACTACGGACTGGCCGCCGCGAGCGCGCTGCTCCTCGCCCTGGTCGCGGGCACCGCTTCCTACGTCGTGACCAGGCTCGGCAACCGCTGGAGGACCGCATGACCACCACCCCGGCCCCCAGTCCTCCGCGCCGTCGCCCCGCGACCCGCCCCGGGAGCCGCTCCGGCACCCGCCCACGAGTCCTTTCGCGAGCGGCCGTCAACGCGGTGCTCCTGCTCGTGGCCGCCTACACCCTGATGCCCCTCGCCTGGCTGGTGCTGGCCGCGACCAAGAGCCGCCGGGACCTCCTCGCCACCGACCCGTACTCCCCCGGCAGCTTCCACCTCCTCATCAACCTCGGCGACCTCTTCACCTACGACGACGGCATCTTCGGGCGGTGGCTCGGCAACAGCCTCCTGTACACCGTGGCCGGCTCGACCCTCTCGGCCCTGATCAGCCTGGCCTGCGGCTACGCCTTCCACGCCTACGAGTTCCGGCACAAGGAACGGCTCTTCGGCGTGGTCCTCGCCGGGGTGCTCGTACCGGCCGCCGTCCTCCAGCTCCCCCTCTACCTCATGGCCTCGGCCGCCGGGGCCGTGAACACCTACTGGGCCTACCTGGTGCCCGCCCTCGTCAACCCCTTCGGCGTCTACCTGGCCCGCGTCTTCGCGGAGGGCTACGTCCCGGACGAGGTACTGGCAGCCGCCCGCGTCGACGGGGCGGGTGAACTGCGGCTCTTCGCCCACGTGTCGCTGCCGATGCTGTGGCCGGGCTTTGTGACGATCTTCCTGTTCACCTTCACGGCCATCTGGAACAACTTCTACGGGGCCCTGACCATGCTGAACGACGAGCGGCTCTATCCCGTCAGTCTGGGCCTGTTCATGTGGAACCGCAGCGTCTACCAGCAACCCGAGCTGTACCCGCTCGTCATCACCGGTTCTCTCGTCGCCGTCGTCCCGCTCGTGCTCGCCTTCCTCGGCCTCCAGCGCTTCTGGCGCTCGGGTCTCACCGCAGGAGCCGTCAAGTGACCCCTCCCCCTTCGTATCCGGTGCGGCGCCCGGCAACGGTCCTCGCCATGAGCCCCGGGACCCGCGCGGCCGTACTCAGCGGCCGGATGCTGCCCGAGCTCGCCCGCGTCGCCGACCTCGATCCCGATCTGCTGCTCACCGACTTCGCAGACGACGACCCGGCGCTCGGCCACCGGCTCGCCGAGACCGAGGTGCTGTTCACCAGCTGGGGGTGCCCGCCCCTGGATACCGGCGCACTGGAGCGGATGCCCCGGTTGCGCGCCGTCGTCCACGCCGCGGGCAGCGTCAAGCACCATGTGACCGCCGCCTGCTGGGACCGCGGCCTGCTGGTCTCCAGCGCCGCCGCCGCCAACGCCGTACCGGTCGCCGAGTACACGCTCGCCGCGATCCTGTTCACCAACAAGCGGGTGCTGGAATCCGCCCACGCCTACCGTTCGGCGCGCGGTCCCATGGACCTGCTGGGCCGCTATCCGGCCATCGGCAACTACCGCCGCACCGTGGGACTGGTCGGCGCCTCGCTCATCGGGCGTCGGGTCATGGAGCTGCTGCGGCCCTTCGACCTGCGGGTGCTGGTGCACGACCCGTACGCCGACCCGGCCGAGATCACGGAGTTGGGCGGCGAGGCCTGCGCCCTCGACCAACTGCTGCGCCGCAGCGACGTAGTGAGCCTGCACGCGCCCGCGCTGCCCCGGACCCGCCACCTGCTGGACGCCACCCGGCTGGCCCTGATGCCGGACGGCGCCACGCTGATCAACACCGCACGGGGCTCGCTCGTGGACACCGAGGCGCTGACGGAGGAACTGGTCACCGGACGGCTGCACGCCGTGCTCGACCACACGGAGCCCGAGGTACTGCCCCCCGGCTCGCCGCTCTTCGACCTGCCGAACGTACTCCTCACCCCCCATGTGGCCGGTTCGCTGGGCGGGGAGCTGGACCGCCTGGCCGCGACGGCCGTCGGGGAGCTGGAGCGCTACGCCCACGGCCTGGCCTTCCGGTACCCGGTCGACCCGGCCCGGCTGGCCTACTCGGCCTGACCAGCGCCGTCCGGCCGCGAAGGCCGGCTCCGGCAGGACACCCTTGCGGCCCGGGCCGACGGGGGCCTCAAGGGCTGCCCGCGCACTTCGCGGGTCGCGGCGCGTCATGGCGGGGCTCCGTCCGGGTTCACCGGGCGCCGGACCGGCTCGGCGGACGGGACGCCGGGGCGCTCGCGCCGCAGCCGCGCCAGGTACTCCCGGCCCCGCGTCAGCTGCCCCGCCAGCTCCGGGGCTCCCGGGTACCAGCGTTTCTCGTACTCCCAGCACAGCCAGCCTCCTGACGGTAGGCGGGAGGTCACCTCGGCGAGCGGCAGGACTCCGTCACCGAGGCCCAGGGGCGTCAGGTCGCGGGCCGAGGCCACGTCCTTGACCTGTACGTACCCCAGGTGCGGGGCGAGGCCGGACCAGGAGTCGGCGGGCCGCTCGCCGCCCAGCCAGGTGTGGAGTACGTCCCACAGCGCGCCCGCGCCCGGCTGCCCGACCCGGTCCAGTACCCGGGCGGCGGCGGCCCCGGTGCGGTGCGAGTCGTGGGTCTCCAGCAGGATCCGTACGCCGTGCCGTTCGGCAAACGGCACCACGGCGCGCAGTCTGCGGACGGCGTGGGCGTCCGCGTCGGCCGGGGGCAGGTTCCCGCCGCCGGGGAAGACGCGTACGTAGCGGGCGTCGAGATCGGCGGCGAGCCGGACCAGGGAGCGCAGCTCGGTCAGGACCGGCTCGTCCTCCCCGGCGGCCGCCACTTCGGCGTACCCCGCGACCGCGAGGACTGCGACTCCGGCGGCTGCGAGGGTACGCCGGGCGGCGGCCCGGTCGCCGGCGGGGCTGGCGGGGTGCAGGGGTTCCTCGGCGTGGGCCCGCAGTTCGAGGCCGTCGTACCCGTGCTCGGCGGCGAGGGCGGCGCTGCGCGCGAGCGGGGTGCCGGGCAGGCCGAGCGTGGAGAAGGCGTACTTCACGGCCGGCTCCCTTCGCGGGGCGGTGGTGCGGTGGACGCCCGCACCATCAGCTCGGTGGGCAGGGTGGTGATGCGCCCCGGGGGCGCCGGTCTGCGGCCGGTGACCAACTGCGCGGCGAGCACGCCCGCCTCGCGCAGCGGGACTCTGACGGTGGTGAGGGCGGGCGAGGTGTCCACGCTGAACGGCAAGTCGTCGAAGCCGGCGACCGAGACGTCCTCGGGAATGCGCAGCCCGGCTTCGCCCAGGGCCGCGGCCACTCCGGCGGCGACGGTGTCATTGGCCGCCGCCACGGCGGTGAACGGCGACCCGCGGCGCAGCAGTTCGCGGGTGGCGTCGTAGCCGGCGGAGCGCTCGAAGCCGGCGTGCACGATGAGCGGGGCACAGGCGTCGGGCAGGGCGGGGTCGTGCCGTCGCAGGGCGGCGGCATGCCCTGCGAGCCGCTCCCGGCTGGTGCTCAGGCCCGGCGGGCCGGCGACGTAGGCGATGTGCCGGTGGCCGAGTGCCAGCAGGTGTTCGGCGAGGCGGAAGGCGCCCCCGTGGTCATCGAACATGACGGTGGCCACGGGCAGCGCGGCGGGCACCGGCAGCGGCGGTCTCCCGCACAGCACCACCGGCGTGCCCGCGAGCGCCATCCGGCCGATCCGGGCGGCGAGCGCGTCGGTGTGGTCCGGCTTCTCGACCGCTCCGCCGGTCAGGACGACTCCGCCTGCCCGCTGGCCCTCCAACAGGGAGAGGTAGTCGAGTTCGGCCGAGGGGACGCCCTCGGTGTTGCAGACGATGGCGAGCCTGCGGCCGTCTCCTCGGCCGGTCGGCGCGAGCTCCTTCTGGAGGGATCCGGCGAGGATGCCGAAGAAGCTGTCCGCGACGTCGTGGACGAGTACGCCCACGAGATCGGAGGTGGCGGCCGCGAGGGCCCGGGCCGGGCCGTTGGCGATGTAGCCGAGTTCTTCGATGGCCTGTTCCACCCGGGTCCGGGTGCCTCCGGCCACCGGGTGGCCGCCGTTCAGTACACGCGAGACCGTGGCGGGCGAAACGCCCGCGTGCGCCGCGACCTCGGCGAGAGTCACCGCCATTTCGCACCCCTCCTTCTGCCCCGCACACTCGGTGCCGGGCCGTCGTCTCGTCCGTCGTGATCTCAGTGTGCCCCAATCGGAAAGCGCTTTCCATCACTCGTACGGGTGTTGTGCCAGGAGCTGGCTCAGACCTAGCCTGAGGCGAGTGAAAGCGCTTTCCATCAAGGAGGTGTCCCATGGAAGACAAGGCAGTCGACAAGACACACGGCTCGGTGCGGACG
Source organism: Streptomyces sp. NPDC026522 (assembly GCF_055567555.1). Classification (NCBI taxonomy): domain Bacteria; kingdom Bacillati; phylum Actinomycetota; class Actinomycetes; order Kitasatosporales; family Streptomycetaceae; genus Streptomyces; species Streptomyces sp. NPDC026522. The sequence continues at coordinate 804,318 of NZ_JBVHQF010000001.1, read as the reverse complement.
ATCAAGATCGCCATGAACGGCGTGACCGGCAGGATGGGATACCGCCAGCACCTGGTGCGATCCGTCCTCGCGCTGCGCGAGCAGGGGGGCCTCGACCTGGGAGACGGCACCGTGCTCCGGCCCGAGCCCGTGCTGGTGGGACGGCGGGAGGCGGCGCTGCGGGAGATCGCCGACCGGCACGGGCTCGAACACGTCAGTACCGATCTGACCGAGGTACTGGCCGATCCCGAGGTGGAGGTCTATTTCGACGCGCAGGTGACCAGTGCCCGGGAGGCGGCCGTGCGTCAGGCCGTCTCCGCGGGCAAGCACGTCTACTGCGAAAAACCGACCGCGCTGTCCTTCGCGTCCTCGCTGGAGCTGGCGCGGCTGGCGCAGGCGGCCGGAGTGAAGCACGGCGTGGTCCAGGACAAGCTGTTCCTGCCGGGTCTGCTGAAGCTGAGGCGGCTGGTCGAGGGCGGCTTCTTCGGGGAGGTCCTGTCCGTGCGCGGGGAGTTCGGCTACTGGGTGTTCGAGGGGGACTGGCAGCCGGCCCAGCGGCCCTCCTGGAACTACCGCGCACAGGACGGCGGCGGCATCACCGCCGACATGTTTCCGCACTGGGAGTACCTGCTGCACGAGCTGTTCGGCCGGGTGTGCTCGGTGCAGGCCCTCACCCGTACGCACATCGGCCGCCGTTGGGACGAGGACGGCAAACCGTACGAGGCGACCTCGGACGACGCGGCGTACGGCGTCTTCGAACTGGAGGGCGGCGCCGTCGCACAGATCAATTCATCCTGGGCCGTCCGGGTCCACCGCGACGAGCTGCTGGAACTGCAAGTGGACGGGACCCACGGTTCGGCGGTGGCGGGGCTGCGCTCCTGTCGGATCCAGCACCGGGCGGGGACGCCCAAGCCCGTGTGGAATCCGGATCTTCCGCAGACCGAGTCCTTCCGCTCCCAATGGCAGGAGGTACCCGACAACACCCCGGCGGACAACGGTTTCAAGGCCCAGTGGGAACTGTTCCTGCGCCATGTCGTCCGGGACGGGCCCTGGCAGTGGGACCTGCTGGCCGGGGCCCGCGGGGTGCAACTGGCCGAGCTCGGCCTGCGGTCCTCGGCGGAGGGCCGTCGGCTGCCGGTCCCGGAGGTGATCCGGTGAACGCCATCCTGCTGCCCACCGCGGCGGGCGGCTCCCGCGCGTACCGGCCCAACCCCGACCCGCTGCCCCCGCTGACCTGCGGTCCGGCCCGGAGCCGGGTGTTCTACGCGGCGGCCCACGTGGTGGCCGATCCGCTCGCCACCTGCGCCGAAGGGCCGCCCGAGGTCGACTGGGAGGCCACGCTCGCCTTCCGGCACCGGCTGTGGGCGCTGGGGCTCGGAGTCGCGGAGGCCATGGACACCGCGCAGCGCGGGGCGGGCCTCGACTGGCCGGTGGCGGCCGAGCTGATCCGCCGTTCGACGGCCGAGGCGCGGGCGGTGGGAGGCCGGATCGTCTGCGGCGTCGGAACCGACCAACTGGCCGCGGCCGGGGACCACTCGCTCGCCGAGATCACCGCCGCGTACGAGGAACAGCTCGCACACAGCGAGGCGTGCGGGTCGGGGACCGTGCTGATGGCGTCCCGGGCGCTCGCCAGGGCCGCCCGGGGCCCGGAGGACTATCTGGAGGTGTACGGGGAGTTGCTCCGGCAGAGCGCCGGACCGGTCGTACTGCACTGGCTGGGCCCGATGTTCGATCCGGAACTGACCGGCTACTGGGGGCACGAGGACCCCGAGGAGGCCACCGAGGTCTTCTTGAAGGTCATCGCCGAGTATCCCGGGAAGGTGGACGGGATCAAGGTCTCCCTGCTGGACGCGGACCGGGAGGTGGACATCCGGCGCCGGCTGCCGGCGGGCGTGCGCTGCTACACGGGCGACGACTACCACTATCCGGAACTCATCGGCGGGGACGGCGGGCCGGCGAGCGACGCCCTGCTGGGGATCTTCGATCCGATCGCCCCGATCGCGGCGCGGGCGGCGGGCGCACTCGACCGGGGCGACCCGTCGGCCTTCCGGAAACTGCTGGATCCTACGGTGGCACTGGCCCGGCACCTGTTCGCGCCGCCGACCCGCCACTACAAGACCGGGGTGGTCCTGCTGGCCTGGCTGGCCGGCTTCCAGGAGCACTTCACGATGCTGGGCGGGCACCAGTCGGCGCGGTCGCTCCCCCACCTGGCCACGGCTTATGAACTGGCCGACCGGCTGGGTCTCTTCCCCGACCCGGGGCTCGCCGAGGCCCGGATGCGGCAGCTGTTCGCGGTGTACGGGGTGGCGTCGTGAACCGGGCGCCGGCTCCCGCCCGGTTCAGCCTCAACCAGGAGACGATCCGGCAGTGGTCGCTCCCCGAGCTGGTGAGCGGCTGTACGGCGGCCGGGGTGGGGGCGGTCGGCCTGTGGCGCGAGCCGGTACGGCGGTTCGGAGTCCGGAAGACGGCGAAACTGATCGCCGGGGCGGGGTTGCGGGTCAGTTCGCTGTGCCGGGGCGGGTTCTTCACGGCCGCCGATCCGGCGGGGCGGGCAGCGGCCCTGGAGGACAACCGGCGGGCGGTCGAGGAGGCCGCCGAGCTCGGGGCGGACACCCTGGTCCTGGTATCGGGCGGGCTGCCCGACGGGGACCGCGACCTGGTCGGTGCGCGGGAGCGGATCGCCGACGTCCTCGCCGAGCTGATGCCCTGGGCCGCCGGGCACGGGGTGCGGCTGGGCATCGAGGCCCTCCATCCGATGTTCGCGGCGGACCGCTGCGTGGTCTCCACCCTGGGCCAGGCACTGGACCTCGCCGAGCGGTTCCCCGCGGAGCGGGTCGGCGTGGTGGTGGACGCCTACCACCTGTGGTGGGACGAGCGGCTCCCGGCCGACCTGCGCCGGGCCGGAGCCGGCGGCCGGATCGTGTCGGTCCAGGTGGCCGACTGGGTGACCCCGCTGCCCGAAGGGGTGCTGCTGGGGCGGGGGCAGCTCGGTGACGGCTGCATCGATCTCCGGGGACTGCGCGAACTGGCCGATGGGGCGGGCTACCACGGCCCGGTCGAGGTGGAGATCTTCCATCCGGGGCTGTGGGCCCGGCAGGGGTCCGAGGTGCTGCGGGAGGTGATCGAGCGCTTTCGCGAGCACGTCGCGTGAGACGAGGGCCCGGGCGCCGCCCAGGGCCGGCAGTAGGCAGCAGCAGACGGTGAGTGCCGGAAAAGGAGAATGCGATGACAGACCCATGGAGTCGGCGCGCCTTCCTCTCCACGGCGGGCGGAGGTGCGCTGTGGCTCGGCGTCCCGCACGCGCGTGTCCAGGCCGGCCCGATCGCGGGAACGGGCACGGACGCGGACACAGACGCGGACACGTACGGGACGATGCGCTCGGTCTGGCGCGGGCTCTACCTGGGTGGTGGCTTCCCCGCGACGGCCGAGCCGTTCCGGTCGAGGCTCGCCGAACTCGGCGAGCAGGCCGACGGCTGGCGCGCCGCCATGGCTCCGGCTCCGAAAGCGCTCTGGCCCGATCTGGGGTTCGCCACGAATCCCGAGATGATGATGCAGAGCTACTACCGGCTGCGCACGATGGCGGAGGCCTATGTCCGGCCCGGCACCGGACGCACCGGCGGGGCCGCGCTGCGCACGGCGCTGCTGACCGGGCTCGACCATCTGCACACGGAGGTCTACCACGCGGGCCAAGTGCCGTACGGCAACTGGTACTGCTGGCAGATCGGCGCCCCGCAAGCGCTGCTCGACCTCTGCGTCCTGCTCGAAACGGACCTGCCTCCGGCCCGGATCGCGGATGCCTGGGCCGCGGTGGACCATTTCGTGCCCGATTCGGTCGTCGCCTCCTACAGCGGGACGAGTACGGGAGCGAACCGGGTGGACCTCTGCCGCGTCCTGGCCCTGCGCGGGGTGGTCGGCTCCGATGCGGGGAAGGTCGCCCTGGCCCGGGACGCGCTCGCGCCGGTCTTCCCGTACGTCTCTTCCGGTGACGGGCTCTACCGGGACGGTTCCTTCGTCCAGCACACCTGGGTGCCCTACACCGGTACCTACGGCGCGGTGCTCCTCGGCGGACTCGGCATGCTGTTCGCCCTGCTGCGGCAAACACCCTGGGAGGTGACTGATCCGGGCGCGCAGATCGTGTTCGACGCCGTCGAGCGGGCCTGGGCTCCGTTCCTGTTCAACGGGCTGGTCATGGACGCGGTGTCCGGCCGGGCGGTCAGCCGGGGCCTGTCCGCCCTGGATGTCCGGCCGATCCAGCAGGACGACCACACGCGGGGCCACGCGGTGCTGGCCGGGATCCTGCTGCTGGCAGAGGGAGCGAGCAGCGCCGAACGGGCCCGCTGGCGGGGGCTGGTCAAAGGGTGGACGGCCCGGGACTACTACGGGCCGCCCATGGCGGACCGGACACTGGGGCTGTCCGCCCTGGCCCGGCTGGCGGAGGTGGCAGCGGATACGACGGTGGCCGCACTGCCCGAACCGGTCGGCCACCGGCTGTTCGCGTCGATGGACCGGGCCACGCACCGGCGGCCGGGCTGGGCCGCATCGCTTTCCATGGCGTCGAGACGGATCGCGCACTACGAGACGGGCAACGGGGAGAACCTGCGCGGCTGGCACACCGGGAGCGGGATGCTCTCCTGGTGGGGCGCCACGTACGGCAACGGCCAGTACGCGGACGCCTTCTGGCCCACGGTGGACCCCTACCGGCTGCCGGGGACCACCGTCTCGCGGCGCGCGCTGGCCGACGGCGCGGGAGGCGACTGGGGCGCCTCGCGGCCGGACGCGGTATGGGTGGGCGGAACGACGGACGGGGAGTTCGCGTCGGTCGGCCAGCACCTGCGCGGTCTCGGCAGCACACTGACGGCGCGGAAATCGTGGTTCTTCCTGGCCGACACCATCGTCTGCCTGGGTGCGGAGATCGGTTCGACGGACGGGGTACCCGTCGAGTCGGTCGTCGACAACCGCAACCTGGGCGCGGCGGGTACGCATGCCCTGACCGTCGGCGGCACGGTACAGCCGGCCGTCCTGGGCTGGTCGGCTGCTTTCCCCTCCCCCGGCTGGGCCCACGTGGCGGGCTTCGGCGGGTACGTGATGTCCGGTCCGGGGGCGTTCAAAGCCCTCCGGGAGGCGCGCACCGGCCGCTGGAGCGACATCAACCGGGGCGGCGCCACGACCGCGCTGACCCGGCGCTACCTCACCCTCTGGTACGACCACGGTACGGATCCGGTCGCCGCCGGATACGTCCACCAGATGCTCCCGGGAGCCACGGCGGCGCAGACGGCCGCCCGGGCCGCCTCGACGGGCTGGCTGCAGGTGCTGGCCAACACCGGAGCGGCCCAAGGGGTGTCGGTGGGTTCGCTGGGATTCACGGGCGTCAACTTCTGGCAGGCGGGGAGGGCCGGTGCGCTGGAGGCCAGCGGCGCGTGCTCCGTCACGGTGCGGGAGAGACCCGACGGCACGGCCGCCCTGTCCGTCGCGGACCCGGCCAGGGCGCTCACCGCGCTGACCGTGGTGTGGAACCGGCCCGTGGCGGCGGTGCTGTCCCGGCCGCCGAGCGTGGCATCGGCGGAGCCGGGCGCCCGGCTCCGGCTCACCTTCGGGGACCTCACGGGGGCCGCGGGAGCCGGCCAGGAGGTGGTGCTACGCCTGCCGTGAAGCCCCCGTGCACCCGAACACCCCGCCGCCGTCCCGCCCGGCTGGGCCCGGGGGCACGGGGCGGTACGGGCAGGAGGGCGGGCGTGGCATAACGTGCCCCGCATGGAACAGGAGCAGACGGCCGGGGCGGCCGAAGGGGCGGGCAGGCGGCGTTTCCTGGCGATCGCCGCGACCGGGGCGGCCACCGCCGGGCTGGGGGCGCTGGCCGGCTGCGGAAGCGGCGCCGGCGCGCCCGAGGGGGCGGCGCCCAGTGGCTCGGCGTCCGCTCCGGCAGGTGCGGCGGCGCGGGGGTTCGACGTCCGGGCTGAGAACGCCCGGCCCGGCCACGCCGACTGGCCCGTGACCAAGGCCGGGCCGGCCCGCGCCATCGAGGGCTTCGCCGACAAGGTCAGCGTCCTGTCGGGCGAAGGGTTCGGCCTCCACGTGTCCACCACCGCACCCCGCTTCACCGTCTCCGCCTACCGGATGGGCTGGTACGGCGGTGCGCGGGCCCGGCTGGTGTGGCGTTCGCAGGCGCTGACCGGGGTCCGGCAGCCCGAGCACACCGTCGACTCCGCGACCCGCATGGTCCGGACCCACTGGTCCCGCACCACCACGGTCGAGACGAAGGACTGGCCCGAGGGCTGCTACCTGCTCCGGCTCGACGCGCAGGGCGGCGAGGGCCAGCGCTTCGTACCGCTCACCGTCCGCTCGCCGGCCACGGCCGGACGCACCGTCATCGTGAACGCGGTGGCGACCTGGCAGGCCTACAACCGCTGGGGCGGCTACGGCAGCTACGACGGCCCGAACGGCGCGTACGCAACCCGCTCGCTGGCCGTGACCTTCGACCGGCCGTACGAGTACGACGACGGCGCGGGCCTGTTCCTGGTGTACGAGGCGCCGCTGGTCGCCCTCGCCGAGCGGCTCGGCATCCCCCTCGCCTACGCGACGACCACCGACGTCGCGCGGGACAAGCGGCTGCTGGAGGGGGCCGCCGCGGTGCTGTCGCTCGGCCACGACGAGTACTGGTCGCCGGAGCAGCGGGCGCACTTCACCGCCGCCCGTGACGCCGGGACGAACGTGGCCGTCCTCGGCGCGAACTGCTGCTTCCGCCGGATCCGGCTGGAGCCGTCCGACCTGGGCCCGGACCGCACGGTGGTCTGCTACAAGTCCTCCTACGAGCAGGACCCGGGGTTCCGGCGCGGCCATCCGGCCACCGTCGACTTCCGCTCGCCTCCCGCCGCCGACCCGGAGAGTTCCCTGCTCGGCGTGATCTACGACGGCTATCCGGTGGACGCCCCGTACGTCGTGACCAATCCCTCCCACTGGCTGTTCGCGGGCACCGGGGTGAGGGCGGGGGACGGCTTCCCGCATCTGGTCGGCGTCGAGTACGACAAGGTCGTCACCGATTTCCCGACGCCCCGCCCGATCGAGATCCTCGCCCACTCCCCCGTCGTCTGCGAGGGCCGCCCCAGCCACCAGGACACGGCGTACTACACCGTTCCCAGCGGCGCGGGGGTCTTCGCCACGGGGACGATGCGCTGGGTCGAAGCGCTCGACGCCACGGGCGACGGCCGCAGCGGGTCCAACCACGGCCTGGACGCCCGTGCGGGCGCGCTGACGACACGGGTGACGGAAAACCTGCTGCGCGTGTTCGCGGCGGGCCCGGCCGGTCGCACGCACCCCGCCCAGGACAACGTCGAGGCGGTCTACGGGCGTTCCTGAACCACCCGTTCCAATTTCAACGCCGGACGCCCGGCCGGGAACAGGTCCCGGCCGGGCGTCCGGCGTGTTCGTACTGGCAGGGGCGGCAGGAGTCGAACCTGCGACCTACGGTTTTGGAGACCGTTGCTCTGGCCAACTGAGCTACACCCCTTCGGCGAGACCAACCATGACACGGGGCGACCCGAAGATCCAACGAATTCCGCAGGCTGTCCGCTGCATGAGACGGAAGGCAGCCGAGGCGCCCCGGTCCGGAGGCGGCCGGCCATTCCCTCCCTACGGAACCAGCCAGAAATTACCGCGCCGCGTGTAGTGACTTACCACGCGCCCGACAGTAGAACTTGTTCTCACTCCGTCGAGAGTGAGGAACGTCACATGAGTGACAAATCCCTGCACAACAAGGTGTCCCACGGCATCTCACGCCGCGGCTTCATCGCTGGAACCGGTTCCATTCTTGGAGCCATGGCCCTGGCGGTCAACCCCACCCCGGCCCGGGCGGGAGCCGCCACCGCCCCCTCCGCACCCATCGACACCGGGGCCCATGTCCCGGCCCTCGTCATCGGCACCGGCTACGGCGGCTCCGTCGCCGCACTGCGCCTGGCCCAGGCGGGTGTCGACGTCCACATGATCGAAATGGGCATGGCCTGGGACACCCCCGGTCCGGACGGCAAGATCTTCTGCAACACCCTCAGCCCCGACCAGCGTTCGTACTGGCTCCGCACCCGGACGAAGGCACCGCTCAACTACTTCCTCGGGTTCCCCATCGACCGCGACATCCCCAAGTACACGGGCATCCTGGACGCCGAGGAAATGGGCGGAATCATCGTCTACCAGGGCCGCGGGGTCGGCGGCGGCTCCCTCGTCAACGGCGGTATGGCCGTCACTCCCAAACGGGAGAACTTCGGCGCCGTCCTCCCGTCCGTGAACGCGGACGAGATGTACGACGTCTACTACCCGCGCGCCAACGCCGGACTCGGCGTCGGCCTCATCGACCCGGACTGGTTCAACACGGTCGACTGCTACCAGTTCGCCCGGGTCGGCCGCAAGCACGCCCAGCGCTCCAACTTCCCGTTCGTCTTCGTGCCCGACGTCTACGACTGGGACTACATGAAGCAGGAGTCGGCCGGCACGGCCACCAAGTCGGCGCTGGACGGAGAGATCCTGTACGGCAACAACCACGGCAAGAAGTCGTTGCAGAAGACGTACCTCGCCGCCGCCAAGGCGACCGGCAAGGTCGCCATCTCGCCCCTGCACAAGGTCACCACGGTCTCCCCCACGACCGGAGGCGGCTACACCGTCGTCATCGAACAGCTCGACACCACCGGCGACACGATCGCCACCAAGACCGTCACCGCCGACCGGGTGTTCTTCGCGGCGGGCAGCGTCGGTACGAGCAAGCTGCTGGTCAAGCTGAAGGCCACCGGCGCGCTCCCCAACCTCAACAACGAGATCGGCAAGGGCTGGGGCGACAACGGCAACGTCATGTGCGGCCGGGCGAACCACCTCTGGGACCCCACCGGCAAGCTCCAGGCGACGATCCCCTGCGGCGGCATCGACAACTGGGCGGCGGGCGGGGCGTTCGCCGAAGTGGCGCCGCTGCCGACGGGCATCGAGACGTACGCCTCCTTCTACCTGTCCATCACCAAGAACCCCAACCGCGCCGAGTTCACCTGGAACGCGGCGGCGGGCAAGGCCGAGCTGAACTGGCAGACGGCCTGGAAGCAGCCGGCCATCGACATGGCGAAGACCATCTTCGACAAGATCAACTCGAAGGAGGGGACGATCTACCGGAGCGACCTCTTCGGCACCAACAAGATCTGGGGCGACCACCTCACCTACCACCCGCTCGGCGGCGCGGTGCTGGACAAGGCCACCGACAACTACGGGCGGCTGCACGGCCACCCCGGCCTGTACGTGATCGACGGGGCGCTGATCCCCGGCAACACCAGCGTCAATCCGTTCGTCACCATCACGGCGCTCGCCGAACGGAACATCGAGAAGATCATCGCCAGCGACCTGTAGCGGCGCGGACCCGAACCGGGGCCGGCCGGGCTCCCGCGCGAAGCGGAGGCCCGGCCGGCCCCGGACCGCGTCAGCCGCCCGGCAACACGCAGACGCTGTCGAGACCCAGGACATGGTTGAGGCGGCCGAAGGCGAGCCAGGAGCCGATGCTCATGCTCAGTTCCACGATCTCCACCTGGCTGTAGTGCGCCGTCATCCGCTCCCAGAACTCCTCGTCGAGCCCGTGGTGGTCCAGTGCGTAGCGCTCCGCGTACTCGGCTGCCAGTCGCGTGCGGTCGTCGAAGGCGTCGGTGGTGCGCCATTCGGTGACGGCGTCGGCGAACCCCTCCTCGACCTTCTCGCCGTCCCGGTCGGTGCGCCAGTCAAGGCAGAAGACGCACCCGTTGATCTGCGCGATCCGCAGCCGGGCCGCCTCGAACTCGCGCAGGCCCAGTGTGGTGTGGGCGTAGACGGACAGGGAGAAGTTGGCGGCGGCCGTCCCGATGCCGGGGACCAGGTCGCCCCAGACGTACTCGATGGGATGCTGACCTTCCGGAACGTCGATCCTCATGGCTGCTTCCTTCCGAGTTTTCCGACGGCCGGCCGCAGCGGGACGTCGAGCGCGTCGTACATGCCGGGGGGCGCGTCCACGAGCCAGTCGATCGCCCCCACCAGCCGGCCGACAGCAGTGGCGTTGCCGCCGGCGGAACGGTTCTCTCCCTCGTCGCCGGCCTCGATCGTCACCTCGATGCGCGGGCGGCCCTCGATGATCACCCGGTGTGCGCCGGCCCCGTCGGGCGGCTGGGGCCAGTCGGGGGCGCAGGAGGGGTGGATGCGGGTGACGTGCTCGATGACCAGGCGGGCCTCGCCCCCGACGATGCCCTGTACCTCGAACCGGATCGCGCCCTGGGTACCGGCCTCGAACTCGCCCATCGTGCGGGTGGTCACCGTCGTGTCGAGGGCGCGCCGGGCGGACGTCTCGCGGATCTCGTCCAGTTCGGCGCCGAGGGCCCGGGCCATCATCCGTATCTGCCCGCCCCAGACCATGGTCGGGACGGACGGCATCAGCATCATCGGTTCGAAGTCCATGGGCTGTCCCATGCCGACCAGGTAGCGGACGGAGTCGGGCTGGTCGTACGTGGAGTAGTCGAAGATCTCCTGGCAGCGGATCACGTCCACGGTGCTGCCGAGTCCGCTGATCAGCAGCGGCAGGACGTCGTTGCCCCAGCCTGGGTCGACGCCCGAGGCGAACAGCGAGCCCCCGCCGGCCGCGATGGCCGCCAGTACCGGATCGCGGAACTCCGGCGGGGCGTTGCGGTGGTCGTAGAGGGGGTAGAGGGCGGGGCTGACGACGACGGCCCCGGCCGTGATGGCCCGGGTGATGTCGGCGAGGGCGTCGTCGGGGCGGGTGTCGCCGGAGGCCGCGTACACGACGGCGGCCGGCCGGTTGGCCAGCACCGCCTCGATGTCGTCGCTCGCCGCGACGCCCAGCCGGTGTGCCAGCCCGGCGAGTTCCCCCGCGTCGCGGCCGGTCTTCGCGGGGTCGTGGACGATGACTGCCGAAAGTTCGAGCGCCGGATGGGCGTCGACGGCGCGGATCGCCGCGCGGCCGACGTTGCCGGTGCCCCAGACCACCGTGGGAATCATGCGCGGAGGGTAGCGAGGGGCCGCGGAGGTGCCCAGTGCCATGAAGCAGGTTTTTCCACCGCATCCGGCCGGACCACGTGCTCACCCTGCCCGTGGCCGAAGTGCACCCCGGCCGGCCGCGGGGCGTACCGCGACTCGCCGCCGGCCACGGGTGAGGGCCGGCCACGCCCGCGCGGGGCGGGCTCCAACGCCCCGTGCGGGCGGGGCGAACGCCCATCGGGGCCGCGCCGTCGCGGGCGTTGGCTCCCGGTGCCGACGGACTCACCGACGGACACCGGAGCCCGGACGGGCATGCGGGAGGCTGCCCACCGTGATCAACGAATCGATCGACGCGGCGGCCGCCGGGACCTGGCGGCTCGGCGGCCTTCGGCGCCACGCACCTGGCGCACTCGGCCGACGGAGCACCCCGCGACCGCGACCGGGGGTGACGGGCCTGCCGAGCCGCGCCGTCGAACTCGGCCTGAGCCACATCGACACCGCGGCGTTCCATTCCTCCCCCTGCGCTCGGCCAATGAGCTGATCAACCGGGCGCTCGCCCCGCACGGCGACGAGCTCATCACCAGGCCGGGGCCGACCGCGACCCCTCCGGCGCCTGGTCGCGGGCCGAGCCGGGCCAGATGCGCGGGCAGGTCGGGGAGAACCTGCGCCAGCTGGGGCGCGACCACCTCGACGTGGTCAACCTCCGCGTGCAGCGGCCGCGCGCGAGCACCGGCGCGCTCGCCGGGCTGCGCACCGCCGGGCTGATCCGGCACCTCGGCGTGTCCGACGTCCGCCTCGGCCACCTCGCCGAGGCGAGGGCGATCGCACGGGTCGTCCGCGTGCAGAACCCGTACCGGATCGGTGCCCCGCCGAGGACCACGCGTTCCTCGACGCGTGTGCCCGGCAGGGGGTGGCGTTCGTACCGTTCTTCGCCATCGCGGGAGCGGGCGAGGAGGCCGGGGGGGTGGGCGCCCCGGACGCGCGGCCCAGCTGCGACCCGCCTGGACCCTGAACCGCGGTCCCCCCCTTACTGGCACTGTCGGGCACGGGGAAGCCGGACCGCGGTCAGGCGGTGTCAAAGGCCCGCCAGGGCCGCCGTCTCGGTGAACGCCGGGACGCGGCCGGTGCCGCCCCGGCCGGATACGGACAGCGAAGCGGCGGCCGTGCCGTACGCCACCGCCCGCGCGAGGGGGTCGCCCAGGGCGAGCCGGGCGGTGGCGGTGCCGGTGAAGCAGTCGCCGGCGCCCGTCGCGTCGACCGGATCGGGGTTGACGGGGACCGGGTGGTACGCGGCGCGCACCCCGTCGTGCAGCAGCAGCCTCCCGGGACCCGCGGTGACGGCGACCGCGCGGGCCCCGAGCGCCCGGTAGCGGGCGGCCGCGAGCCGCGGGTCGTCGGTGCCGACCAGGGCCAGGGCGTCACCGGGGCAGGAGGTCTTGAGCAGCCCCGTCATGGGTGCGACGCGCGCCAGCAGGTCCCGGGCCTCTGCCCGGCCGGTGAGCCGGGAGCGGAAGTTGGGGTCGTACGAGAGGTGCCGGCCGGCCGTGTGCACGGTTTCGGCGGCGGCGAGCACGGCCTCGCGTGCGCCGGGTGCCAGGGCGCCGGTGATGCCGCTGGTGATGAGGGCCGTGGAGGCGGTGAGCAGCTCCCGCCAGGATTCGATGTGGCGGGGCGAGAGCGTGGCGCCGGCGCTGCCGGTGCGCCAGTAGACGAACGCGCGGTCGCCGTCGGGGTCGGCGCACAGCAGGTACGCGCCGTTGGGGCGCGGGGAGCGGCGTACGTGGGAGACGTCGATGCCCAGGCGGGCGGCCCGCTCCAGCAGGGGCCCGCTCAGCTCGTCGTCCCCGACGACGGCGAGGAGGGCGGTACGGGCCCCGGCGGCGGCCGCCGCGGCGGCCGCGTTGAGGGCGTCGCCGGAGTAGGAGATCCGGGCGGCGGTGCCGTCGGCGGCCGCGTGCAGTGCGGTGGCGGCGTGGATCTCGACCAGGACTTCGCCGAGGACGAGGACGTCGTAGGGGGCGTCGGGGCGCCCTTGCGCGGGGATCGCGGCCATGTCAGCGGTCCTCCCGGGTGTGGTCGCAGCAGCACGGCCCCGCCAGGTCGGCGAAGACGGCGGCCAGTTCGCCCGGGCCGGCGGGCAGCCCGTTGCCGATGCCCACCGCGGCGGCCCCCGCGGCGAGCCACTCCCGTACCGCCGCGGGCCGGATCCCGCCGGTCGGGACGAGGAGGGCCTGTGGGAGCACGGCCTTGAGGGAGCGGATGAAGCCCGGGCCGCCCACGTGGGCCGGGAAGACCTTCGCCGCGCCCCCGGACCGTACGGCGGCGGCGACCTCGCCCGGGGTGAAGGCGCCTTCGAGGAACACCGCCCCGCGCTCCGCGGCGACCGCGCGGACCTCGGGGGCCGGGTACGGGGAGACCAGGAAGCCGGCGCCGGCGTCGAGGGCCCGCCCGGCCTGTGCGGCGGTGGTGACGGTACCGACGCCGATCAGGGCGGCCCTGCCGTGCGCGTCGGTGAGCGCAGCGGTACCGGCGACCGCCTCGGCCCAGCCGGAGGTGGAGGTGGTGAGCTCCACGGCGCGGCAGCCCGCAGCGAGGAGGGCGGCGGTCCGGCGGACGGCCCGTCCCGCGTCGGCGTCCCGCAGGACCGGCAGCAGCCGTTGGGCGGTGAGCACCGCGAAGGGATGACAGGACAAGCGAACCCCCACCCGTTCTGCGGACCCCCGACCAGGCTCCGCGCACCGGCACTTCACTGGTCCAGACCTTACCCGCGCCGGGAGCCGCGCTGTCAACGGGAAGGGCGGCGCCGGCCCCCCGAGCTCGCGGACGATCCGACTTCCGGATAAGAGTTACCGGATAAGTGTTATCGGGGCGCCCCTGGACGGTCTCCCCATCAGTGGGCATCATCGACCGCCGGTACGGACAGGGAAACTTCACATGAGTACACAGCACACGGCAGCTCTGGTGGCAGCGGCCCGCGCGGGCGATCCCCGCGCGCAGGACGAGCTCGTCAGCGCCTGCCTGCCACTCGTCTACAACATCGTCGGGCGGGCCCTGAACGGGTCCTGCGACGTGGACGACGTGGTGCAGGACACCATGCTGCGGGCGCTCGACGGGCTGCCCGGTCTACGCGCGGACGAGAGCTTCCGGTCCTGGCTGGTGGCGATCACGATGAACCGGATACGGGCGCACTGGCAGGACCGCAGCACCGGCCCGACCGGCCTGGAGGCGGCCGCGGACGTGGCCGACCCGGGCGCCGACTTCGCGGACCTCACGGTCGTCCGGCTCAACCTGGCCGGCCAGCGCCGCGAGACGGCCCGCGCCACGCGCTGGCTGGAGCCGGACGACCGGGCGCTGCTGTCGCTGTGGTGGCTGGAGTGCGCCGGGGAGCTGACCCGGGCCGAGGTCGCGCTGGCCCTGGAGCTCTCGCCGCAGCACACGGCGGTCCGGGTCCAGCGGATGAAGGCCCAGCTGGAAGCGGCGCGGGTGGTGGAGCGGGCGCTGGAGGCGCAGCCGCCGTGCGAGGCGCTGCGGACGGTGGCGGCGAGCTGGGACGGGCAGCCGTCGGCGCTGTGGCGCAAGCGAATAGCCCGGCACGCCCGCGAGTGCGTGCGGTGCTCGGGGCTGTGGAGCGGGCTGGTCCCGGCGGAGGGGCTGCTGGCCGGGCTGGCCCTGGTTCCGGTCGGGGCGGCACTGCTGGCAGGCGTACGGTCGGCCGTCGCGGGCGGCGCCGGTCTCGCCCCGGCGGGCGCGGCCTTCGCGGCCCCGGGCACCGTGCCCGGCGCTGACGCGGCGTTCTCGGACGCCGCGACCCAGCTCGCGCCCGTGGTGGCGGGCCCGGGCCGGGCCGCCCGGCGCCGGTCGGGCGACCCGGACAAGGCGGGCGCCGACCCGGCGGGCGGCCGCGGGGGTCAGCGCAGGCGGCGCCGGCACCGCCGCCGGGTCGTCGCCGGCGCGGTGATCGCCGCCTGCGTCGCGGGCGGTGGTCTGGCCTACCTCGGCACCCTGCCCGGTTCCGGTTCCGCCGAGGCGGGGGGCGCCGCTCCGGCCTCCCCGCTGGCCGCGCTGTCGGCCACCGGCGCGGGTTCCGCGTCCCCCTCGGCCACCGGCTCCGCCTCGCCGTCGGGCTCCGCGTCGGCGTCCCCGTCGGCCTCAGCCCCGCCCTCCGCCCCGGCGAGTTCGAGCGCCGCCCCGGCGCCGTCGCGGACCAAGACCAGCGCGCCCGCGACGCGTGCGGCGGCGCCCGCCCCGGCGCCGGCCGCGCCGAGCGGAACCGCCGCCCAGGTGATCGCCCTGGTCAACAAGGAGCGGGCGGCCGCCGGTTGCGGCCCGCTCAAGGAGGACGCGCAGCTGCGCAACGCCGCCCAGGGGCATTCGGACGACATGGCGCAGCGGGACTACTTCTCGCACACCGACCCCGATGGCGGCGACCCGGGGACGCGGACGACCGCCGCCGGGTACCGCTGGTCGACGTACGGGGAGAACATCGCGAGGGGCCAGCAGACGCCCGAGTCGGTGATGGACTCCTGGATGAACAGCCCGGGCCACCGCGCGAACATCCTCAACTGCTCCTTCAAGGACATCGGCGTGGGCGTCCACCAGGGCCCGGGCGGGCCCTGGTGGACGCAGAACTTCGGCGCCCGGATGTGACGTCGGCGCGGCTGCGGCCGCGGCCGTCCCCCGCGTCCCCCCGCTGACTCGGAATCCGGGCAAGATGGGAGCTGGAACCGAAGAAGCAGACCACAGTGGGCGGGATGAGGTCATTGGCGAGGAAAGAACTCCGTCCGCACCAGCGCGAGGCCGTCGAGGCGGTCGTGCGCGCCCTGGACCTGCCCGCGACCGGCCGGGTGCCCGAACGGGGCCTGCGCACCCAGGTGATCATGGCCACCGGTTCCGGCAAGTCCCTCGTCGCCGTGCGCTCCGCCGAGCAGCTGCGGGCGGCCCGGGTGCTCGTGCTGGTGCCCTCGCTCGACCTGCTCACGCAGACGACAGCGGCCTGGCGGGAGGGCGGCCGGACCGGGCGGGCGCTGGCCGTGTGCTCGCTGCGGCCCGAGGACGCGGGGATGCCCACCACCACCGACGCGCGGGAGCTGGCGCGCTGGGGTGCCGCGCCGGTGCAGCGGCTGACGGTGTACGCCACGTACGCGTCGCTGGGCCTGGGCACCGTCGAGGGCGCGCACCGGGCCGGGCTGCCGGGCTGGGACCTGATCGTGGTCGACGAGGCGCACCGGACGTCCGGGCGGATCGGCAAGCCGTGGGCGGTGGTGCACGACAACGCCCGGATCCCGTCGGTCCGGCGGCTGTACATGACGGCCACGCCCCGGGTGTGGCGGGACGGCGAACCGCCCGAGGAGACCCTGCCCGCGTCCTCGGGCGCCCGGGCGGGCACAGGACCGGC
The DNA here is from genome assembly GCF_055567555.1 of Streptomyces sp. NPDC026522. Taxonomy (NCBI): domain Bacteria; kingdom Bacillati; phylum Actinomycetota; class Actinomycetes; order Kitasatosporales; family Streptomycetaceae; genus Streptomyces; species Streptomyces sp. NPDC026522. Next base: position 787,967 of record NZ_JBVHQF010000001.1, on the reverse strand, counting down.
CGACCGGGGCCGGGGCGATCTGGTCGCCTCGATGGAGGACGACCCGGACGGTCCGTTCGGGGCGCGCTGTCACACCCTGTCGCTGTCGGAGGCCATCGACCGGGGGATCTGCGCGCCGTACCGGGTGGTGTGCGTGGACGTGTCCGACCCCGGGTTCCAGTCGGCGGTACTGCTCGGTCCCGAAGGGCGTTCGGACGCGGTGCGCGGGGCCCGGCTCGCGGCGCTCCAGGCAGCGCTGGTGAAGGCGGCCGCGGACCAGGGGTTCCGGCGGACGCTGGTCTTCCACCACCTGACCAAGGAGGCGGAGGCCTTCGCGGCCGGACTCCCGGCGGTCGCGGCCCGGCTGCGGCAGGCGAGCCGGACCCCGCTGCCGGTGTATCCGCGTACGGTCTGGGCGGACTGGCTGTGCGGGCAGCACCCGGCCCCGCACCGGCGGCGGGTCCTGGACGCCTTCGCCGACGGCCGGATCGCCGACAAGGCGTTCCTCGGCAGCGTCCGGGTGCTGGGCGAGGGCGTCGACACCAAGGAGTGCGACTCCGTCTTCTGGGCCGACGTACGGGGCTCCATGCCGGACCTGGTGCAGGCGGTGGGCCGGGCACTGCGGATCCGGCCGGGCGAGGGGAAGGTGGCCTCGCTGGTGGTGCCGGTGCTGCTGGGTCCGGGCGAGACACCTGAGTCGATGCTGACCTCCCGGGCGTACGGTGACCTCGCGCGGCTCCTGGAGGCGCTGCGGGCCCACGACAGCCGGCTCGTCGAGGCCCTCGCCCAGCCGCAGGCGCCGGGCGGCAGGACCGGATCGCAGGCGCACCGGCCGGGCGCCGAGGCGCTGCTGAGCTTCTCCACCCCGCGGGACCCGGCGCTGCTGGCGGCGTTCATCCGGCTGCGGGTGCTGAACCCGGAGCACGAGCAGTGGCGGCGGGGGGTGGCGGCCGCCCGGACGTACGCGGCCGCGTACGGGGACCTGAAGGTGCCGTTCGCGTACAAGGTGCCGGCGGGGGACGACCGGTGGCCCGCCGGGCTGGCCCGGTTCCCGCTGGGGCAGTGGATCGCGGACGTACGGCGGACCTACCGGCGCGGCGCCCTGGGCCGGGAGCGGGCCGCGCAGCTGGACGGGATCGGCATGGTGTGGAGCCACTTCGACGTGGCCTTCGAGGAGGGGCTGGCGGCGGCCCGCGGCTGGGCGGCGGAGCACGGGCACCTGCTGCCGCCCGTCGACGCCACCTGGCACGGCCTACCGGTCGGGGTGTGGGTCAAGAACAACCGGGCCGCGGCCCGCCGGGAGGGGCCGGGGGCGCTGTCGCAGGAGCGGCGGGAGGCCCTGGAGGAGATCGACGCGTCCTGGTGCCCCGCCTGGGACGTCTCCTGGCAGCGGGCCTTCCACCTGACGCGGGTGCACCTGGACGCGGGCGGCCGGCTGCCGCTGGCCCCGGGTGAGGTGCTGGCGCAGGGCGAGGACCTGGGCCGGTGGGTGCGCGGTCAGCGGTTGTCGTGGGACCGGCTGTCCTGGGCGCAGCGCTGGCTGCTGGAGCACGCCCTGGGGCTGACGCCGGCGAGCGGGGCGGAGCTGCCCCGGCCGCGGCGCAGCCACGCCGACGCGTGGGCCGCGCACCTGGCGGCCGCCCGGCAGTTCCACGCCCGCGAGCGGCACTTGCGGGTGCCGCGTACGCACGTGGAGCGGGTGGCCGGGCGCGAGTTCCGGCTGGGGTCCTGGATCGCCAACCAGCGGGCCCGGTCCGCCACCCTCAGCGCGGAGCGGGTGGCGGACCTGACGGCCCTGGACATGGTGTGGTCGGCGTCCTCGTCCTGACCGCGCCGTAGCGGCCCGTGGGGGGCGCGCCGCTCAGTGGTGGAACCCCGAGCGGGCCGCCGACGCCGGAGCGGCGCGCGGCCCGGCCTTCAGCTCTTCCACGGACCGCCCCATGTCCGCCACCAGCAGCGCGATCTGGTCGCGGGTCACCCCGTGCCGGATCAGCACGCGCTGGATGACCGTCTCGCCGCGGTCGGCCGGCAGCGGGTACGAGGGAACCTGCCAGCCCCGTGTGCGCAGCCGGTCGGAGAGGTCGTAGAGGCTGAACCCGGCGCCCTCGGCATCGGTGAGCGTGTACGAGACGGCGGGCAGCGCACCCTGGCCGTCGTAGAGCAGGGTGAAGGGGCCGAGCCCGTCGATCTCCCGGGCCAGGTACCGGGCGGTGTCGGCGCAGGCCTGGTGGACGCGCCGGTACCCGCCCCGGCCCAGGCGCAGGAAGAGGTAGTACTGGGCGATGACCTCGCCGCCGGGGCGGGAGAAGTTGAGGGCGAAGGTCGGCATGTCGCCGCCCAGGTAGTCCACGTCGAAGACGAGGTCGGCGGGGAGGAGGTCCGCGGTGCGCCAGACGATCCAGCCGACGCCGAGGGGCGCCAGCCCGTACTTGTGTCCCGAGGCGTTGATGGAGGCCACGCGCGGCAGCGAGAAGTCCCATACGACCTCCGGGTGGAGGAAGGGGGCGACGAAGCCGCCGCTGGCGCCGTCCACGTGGATCGGCACGTCCCAGCCCCGCTCCGCCTGGATGCGGTCGAGTTCGGCGGAGATCTCGGCGACGGGCTCGTAGACGCAGGTGTAGGTGACGCCGAGGATGGCGACGACCCCGATGGTGTTCTCGTCGACGTACTCGGCGAGCTGGTGGGGGCGCAGCCCGGTGGCGCCGGCCTCCAGGGGGACCTGGCGGAGTTCCACGTCGAAGTAGCGGGCGAACTTCTCCCAGCAGACCTGGACCGGGCCGCAGACGAGGTTGGGCCGGTCGGTTGGCTGCCCCTCGGCGCGCCGGCGGTTGCGCCAGCGCCATTTGAGGGCGAGGCCGCCGAGCATGGCGGCCTCGCTGGAGCCGGTGGTGGAGCAGCCGGTGGCGGCGCCGCCGGTGGGTGCGTTCCACAGGTCGGCGAGGATGCCGACGCAGCGGGACTCGATCTCGGCGGTCTGCGGGTACTCGTCCTTGTCGATCATGTTCTTGTCGAGGCACTGGTTCATCAGGCGGTGCACGCCGTCGTCGGACCAGGTGGTGCAGAACGTCGCCAGGTTCTGGGCGGCGTTGCCGTCGAGGAGGAGTTCGTTGCGCAGCAGTTCGTAGACCACTTCGGTGGGCGAGTGGTCGTCGGGCATCCGGCGCTTGGGGAGGACCTGGCCGCTGAGGGCGGACGCGAACACGTCCGTTTCGGCGTCGTCGGCGTGTGCGTCCTTCATCTCATGAAGTGCCATGTCCGGACTATAAGTGACAGACCGGGGCGATCCCCGCTGAACCAACCTCACCTCTTCCGGCCGAGTCACCGGTGTGATCCCGTTCATGCCGTCGCCACATGGCAGTAATAATTACTGACGAGTAGGCTTTTCGGCGCAGATCTTCCGGTCGGCATCCCCGCCGGCGGCCGGGACGAAAAGATCACCCATTTCGTTCTATGCGCAACTTGTCAGCCGATGTCCGGATACCGGTCAACTGCCCCGGACGTACTGGTAGTTCTACGGGCTATGAACAAGATCACCCGCCGGCAGGCCCTAGGCACCACTGCCGGCGCACTCACCGTCCTCGGCCTGGCGGGCGCCACCGCGTACGCCGCCGGTACCGACTCCCGCACCGCGCTGTCCGGCGGCCGCGTCGACGAGGTCTACCAGGGCCGCCGCATCGAGATCACCCCGGCGACCGGGGGCGCCCACCACGGCGGCCACCACTCGGCCGACCTGCCCGGCGTCCGGATAGACGGCCGCGAACTGCACGTGATGCAGAACGCGGACGGCACCTGGATCAGCGTCGTCAACCACTACGAGACGTTCGCCGACCCACTCACGCTCGCCCGCGCCGCGGTGCGCGAACTCCAGGGCGCGGCCCTCGTCCCGATGGGTGGCATGTGATGACCGTCCGCAAGAACCAGGCCGCGCTCACCGCCGAGGAGAAGCGCGCCTTCACCAACGCACTGCTCGAACTCAAGCGCACCGGCCGCTACGACCGCTTCGTCACCACCCACAACGGGTTCATCATGGGCGACACCGATTCGGGCGACCGGGTCGGCCACCGCTCCCCCTCCTTCCTCCCCTGGCACCGCCGGTTCCTGCTCGAATTCGAGGCGGCCCTGCAAGCCGTGGACAAAAGCGTTTCGCTGCCTTATTGGGACTGGACCACGGACCGCACGCCCCGCGCCTCCCTCTGGGCCGCCGACTTCCTCGGCGGCACCGGACGGGCCCGTGACGGACAGGTCCTGGACGGACCGTTCGCGTACGCGGCGGGCAAGTGGGAGGTGAACGTGCGGGTGGACGGACGCGCGTACCTGCGGCGAGCCCTCGGCGAGGGCGTCGCCCAGCTGCCGACCAAGGCCGAGGTGGAGGCCGTCCTCGCCATCCCGGTCTACGACGCCGCCCCCTGGAACAGCTCCTCGAACGGTTTCCGCAACAACCTGGAGGGCTGGCGCGGCGCCAACCTGCACAACCGGGTGCACGTGTGGGTCGGCGGCCAGATGGCCACCGGGGTGTCCCCCAACGACCCGGTGTTCTGGCTGCACCACGCCTACATCGACAAGCTGTGGTCCGAATGGCAGACCCGCCATCCGCAGTCCCCGTACCTGCCGGCCGCCGGTACGCCGAACGTGGTGGACCTGAACGACACCATGCGGCCCTGGAACGACGTGACCCCGGCCGACATGCTCGACCACCGGAAGTTCTACGCCTTCGACGCCGAACCGGCCGCCGCCAGCCAGCGGTAGTGCAGTTCGGGCCGGCCGACCTGACCGTACCGGGGGGTGCGGTCCGCTCGGCCGGTGTCCACCAGGTGTTCCAGGTAGCGGCGGGCGGTGATCCGCGAGGTCCCGGCCGCTTCGGCCGCCCCCGCCGCGGTCAGCCCGTCCGGGGCCGCCCGCAGCAGCGCCGCGACCCGGTCCAGGGTCGGGGCGCTCAGGCCCTTGGGGAGTTCGGCGGGGCCGGGGGCGCGCAGCGCCGCGAGGGCCCGGTCGACGTCGCCCTGGCCGGCCGCCTCCCCCGCCGTCGCGCGGAAGGCGGCGTAGCGCAGCAGCCGTTCGCGCAGGGTGGGGAAGGCGAAGGGTTTCAGCACGTACTGGACCACGCCCAGCGAGACGCTCTCGCGGACGACGGCCAGGTCCCGCGCGGAGGTCACCACGATCACGTCGACGGGGTGCCCGGCGGCCCGCAGGCCGCGCGCGAAGCGCAGCCCGTGGCCGTCGGGCAGGGCGAGGTCGAGCAGCAGCAGGTCGACGCGGGTCCGTTCCATGACCCGGGTCGCCTCCGCCAGCGAGTGGGCCACGCCGACGGCGTTGAAGCCGGGCACCCGGCCGACGTACAGCGCGTGCGCGTCGGCCGCCACCGGGTCGTCCTCGACGACGAGCACCCGTACGTCGCCGCCGGCGCGCACGTCCGGCCCCTCGGTGCTCACGGCCGGACCTCGGCGGCGCTCACGGCCGGCTCCGCTCGGCGCCCAGCGGCAGCGTCACGGTGAAGACCGCTCCGCCCTCCGGCCCCCGCGCGGCCCCCGCCGTGCCGCCGTGGCGGTGCGCGACCTGGCGGACCAGGGCGAGGCCGAGCCCGCGGCCCTCGCCCTTGCCGGACCAGCCGCGCCGGAAGACGTCCGTCCCGGGCCCCTCCGGCAGGCCGGGGCCGTTGTCGGCGACACGGATCAGCAGCGCCCGGCCGTCGGAGCGGACGGTGACCGCGACCCGCCCGCCCGGGACCCCGGTGAGGGCGTCGACGGCGTTGTCCAGGAGGTTGCCGAGCACCGTGACGAGGTCCCGCGCGGGCGGGGTGCCGGGGCCGCCGTCGACGCCGCTGCTGTCGGGGGTGACGACCAGCTCGACGCCGCGCTCGTGGGCCTGCGCGGCCTTGCCGAGCAGCAGCGCCACCAGCACCGGCTCCCCGACGGCGGTGATCACCTGGTCGGTGAGGGCCTGCGCCAGTTCCAGTTCGGCCGTGGCGAATTCCACCGCCTCGTCCACCCGGCCGAGGCCGATCAGGGAGACCACCGTGTGGAGCCGGTTGGCCGCCTCGTGGGCCTGGGAGCGCAGCGCCTGGGTGAATCCCCGCTCATGATCCAATTCCCCGGTCAGCGCCTGGAGTTCGGTGTGGTCGCGCAGGGTGACCACGGTACCGCGGCGGCCGCCGCCCGCGACGGGGGAACTGTTGACCACGAGCAGCCGGTCGGCGGTCAGGTGGACCTCGTCGACCCGGGGCCGGTCGGCGAGCAGCGCCCCGGTGAGCGGCGCGGGCAGCCCGAGGTCGGCCGCGCCGGTTCCCCGCACCTCCCCGGACAGGCCAAGCAGTTCGCGCCCGGCGTCGTTGATCAGGGTGATCCTGCGCCGGCCGTCCAGCATCAGCAGCCCCTCGCGGACGCCGTGCAGAGCCGCCTGGTGGTAGTCGTACATCCGGCTGAGCTCGGCGGCGTTCATACCGTGCGTGTGCCGGCGCAGCCGGGCGTTGACGACGTACGTCCCGGCGCCGCCGAGCGCCAGGGCTGCGGCCGCGACCCAGGCGAGCGCCGTGAGCTGCTCGGCGAGCCGGGCGCTGATCGCCCGGACGGTGATGCCCGCGCTGACCATGCCGATGACCCGGCCGTCGTCCAGCAGCGGGGTGACCACCCTGATGGACGGGCCGAGGGTGCCGGTGTAGGTCTCGCTGAAGGTCTCGCCGCGCAGGGCGGGGGCGGTGTTGCCGAGGAAGGGTTCACCGATGCGCCGCGGGTCGGGGTGGGTCCAGCGCCGCCCGTCCGGCGCCATGATCGTCACGAAGTCCACGCCGGAGTCGGCCCGGACCCGCTCGGCGTAGGGCTGGAGCGCGGCCGAGGGGTCGCTCCCGCGCTCCCCGCCCCGCACCGCCTCCCGGACGGACGGCGAGTCCGCGACGCCCCTGGCCACGGCCCCGGCCTGACGCCGGGCGGCGTCCTCGGCCTGTCCGCGGGCGCTCGCGTAGGCGAAGACCGCGCAGCCCGCGACGACGACGGCGACCAGCAGCACCTGCATGGCGAAGAGCTGCCCGGCGAGGCTGCGGGGCGGTCGGGGGAGGCGGAACATGCCGTTCAGTGTGCACCCGGCCGTGAACTCAATGAACGCAACGGTGACCGGGGTCACAGGGTGGGCGATGGTCTCCCGGAACGCATTCACCACCAGGAGGCATCGTGGCCGCCAGGCGCGACAGGACCCACTATCTCTACATCGCGGTGATCGCCGCGGTGCTGCTCGGCATCGCCGTCGGCTTCGCCGCGCCCGGCGTGGCCGTCGAACTCAAGCCGCTGGGCACCGGCTTCGTGAACCTCATCAAGATGATGATCTCGCCCGTGATCTTCTGCACGATCGTGCTGGGCATCGGCTCGGTGCGCAAGGCCGCGAAGGTGGGCGCGGTCGGCGGTCTGGCCCTCGGCTACTTCATGGTGATGTCCACGGTGGCGCTGGCCATCGGGCTGCTGGTGGGGAACCTGCTGGAGCCGGGCAGCGGGCTGCACCTGACCGAGGCGGCGCGGCACGCCGGGGAGGCGCAGGCCAAGGCGGGCGGGGCGCAGAGCACGCCGGAGTTCCTGCTGGGCATCATCCCGACGACGCTGGTGTCCGCCTTCACCGGCGGCCAGGTGCTGCAGACCCTCCTGGTGGCGCTGCTCTGCGGGTTCGCGCTCCAAGCGATGGGAACGGCGGGCGAACCGCTGCTGCGCGGGATCGGGCAGCTGCAGAAGCTGGTGTTCCGGGTCCTGGCGATGATCATGTGGGCGGCGCCGGTGGGCGCCTTCGGGGCGATCGCCGCGGTGGTCGGGGCGACGGGCATCGACGCGCTGAAGTCGCTGGCCGTCATCATGATCGGCTTCTACGTCACCTGCCTGCTGTTCGTCTTCGTGGTGCTCGGGACGCTGCTGCGGCTGTGTACGGGGATCAGCGTGTTCGCCCTGCTGCGCTACCTCGGCCGGGAGTTCCTGCTGATCCTGTCCACCTCCTCGTCGGAGTCGGCGCTGCCGCGGCTGATCGCGAAGATGGAACACGTGGGCGTCTCGCGTCCGGTGGTCGGCATCACGGTGCCGACGGGCTACTCCTTCAACCTGGACGGGACCGCGATCTACCTGACGATGTCCTCCCTGTACGTCGCCGAGGCGATGGACAAACCCCTCGCACTGGGCGAGCAGATCTCGCTGCTGCTGTTCATGATCGTGGCCTCGAAGGGCGCGGCCGGGGTGACCGGCGCGGGCCTCGCCACGCTGGCCGGCGGCCTCCAGTCCCACCGGCCGGAACTGGTCGACGGAGTGGGCCTGATCGTGGGCATCGACCGCTTCATGAGTGAGGCGCGGGCGATGACGAACTTCGCGGGCAACGCGATCGCGACGGTCCTCATCGGGACGTGGACCAAGGAGTTCGACCGGGCCCGGGCCGCCGAAGTCCTCTCCGGTCGGCTGCCGTTCGACGAGACCGCGCCGGCCGAGAACGCACCGGCCGAGGACGGGCACGCGCCGCTGCCGGGCGAACCACCGGCGCCCGTCCCCGTCCAGAGCGGGGCCGGCAAGGACGGCGTGGCGCCCTGAATCCGGGACCGGCCGGGCGGGGTTCGCCCCCACGGTGCCCGGCCCGGCCGGCTCCCCCCTCCTCGGAAACCATCGGGTTTCAGCCATACCCCTCGTAACCGCCTGGCACTGAAAGGTACTTCCGCACAGGGGCACGCGTCTGACATCTTGCGTCCACCACTCGTTTCGTACGGCCCGGCCGGTGCCACCAGTACCGCCGGGCCGTCTCCGGAGGACGCATTGATACCCCACATATCCAGCCGACCTCGACGCACGCTGGTGCTGGCGGCCGCCCTCGGCGCCGCCCTCGCGTTCGGCGCCCCCGGCGCCCTCGCGGGCACGCTCCCCGTCGCCCCCTCCACCGCGCCGGCCGCCAAGGCCCACGCTCCGGCCGCCGCGCCGGCTTCCCAGAGTGCGACCTGGGTTGCCGGCACCCGCGCCTACCTCGTGATCACCGCCCCCGGTGACAGCTCGGCGGTCCGCTCGGCCGTCGCGGCCAACGGCGGCACCGTCTTCTCGAACTTCGACGCCATCGGCGTGATCGTCGCCCACTCGGCGTCCGGCGGCTTCGCCGCCGCGATGCGCGGCGTCGCGGGCGTCCAGCAGGTCGGCGCCACCCGTACCTCGGACGTCCCGGCCGACGCCTACAACCCGGCGCTGCCCGCGAACCCGGCCCAGGCCTCGACCCCGGCCGGAGAACCGGTCCGGGCCGACATGAGCCAGATCAAGGCCGACCAGGCCTGGGCCGTCAACCCGGGCTCCGCCTCCGTCAAGGTCGGCATCCTGGACACCGGCGTGGACGACCAGCACCAGGACCTCGCGCCGAACTTCAACGCGGCCGACTCGGTCTCCTGCGCCTACGGCAAGCCCGACACCCGTACGGGCGCCTGGCGCGACGTGGACACCCACGGCACCCACGTGGCGGGCACCATCGCCGCGGCCAAGAACGGCAAGGGCGTCGTCGGCGTGGCCCCCGGTGTGAAGATCTCCGCCGTCCGGGTCGCCGAGCCGGGCAACTCGTTCTTCTTCGCCGAGAACACCATCTGCGGCTTCGTATGGGCCGGTGACCACGGCTTCAAGGTCACCAACAACAGCTATTACACGGACCCGTGGCAGTTCAACTGCCCGGACAACATCGACCAGGCCGCCATCATCGAGGGCGTCAAGCGCGCCCAGGAGTACGCCGAGGGCAAGGGCTCGCTCCAGATCGCCGCGGCGGGCAACGAGGACTACGACCTCGCCCACAAGACGACCGACTCCGCGAGCCCGAACGACTCGACGCCGGTCACCCGCACCATCACCAACGCCTGCCTCGACATCCCGACCGAGCTGCCGGGCGTGGTCACGGTCGCGGCCAACGGCACCGGCGTCACCAAGGCCTCGTTCTCCAACTACGGCCAGGGCGTCATCGACGTCGCGGCGCCGGGCAGCAACGTGTACTCCACGGTCCCGGGCGGCGGCTACGGCACCAAGAGCGGCACCTCGATGGCCACCCCGCACGTGGTCGGCGTGGCGGCGCTGATCGCCAGCGCCAACCCGGGCATCACCCCGGCGCAGATCCGCGACAAGCTGGCGGCCCAGGCCAACGACATCGCCTGCCCGTCGGACGGCCGCTGCACGGGCACCACGGCCAACAACTCGTTCTTCGGCGAGGGACAGGTCGACGCCCTCAAGGCGGTCGGGACCACCCCGCCGCCCGGCAAGTACTTCGAGAACCTCGCGGACTTCGCCGTCAACGACAACGCGACCGTGGAGAGCCCGATCACCGTCTCCGGCGTGACCGGCAACGCCCCGGCCACCCTCAAGGTGGGCGTGGACATCAAGCACACCTACATCGGTGACCTCAAGGTCGACCTGGTGGCGCCCGACGGCACCGTCTACAACCTGCACAACCACACCGGCGGCAGCGCCGACAACATCGCCCAGACCTACACCGTGAACGCCTCCTCGGAGGTCGCGAACGGCACCTGGAAGCTGCGCGTCAACGACAACGCCGCCTCCGACACGGGCAAGATCGACGCCTGGAACCTGACCTTCTAGGTCTCCCGGCCCCGCGGGCCCCGGGGTGCGGCGCCACCGCACCCCGGGGCCCGTCGCGTCATCTGCTCCGCAGGACGCAGTCCCCGCAGAGGCCGCCGCCGGGGGCCCGGTAGTAGAGACAGCAGCTGCGGCGGACGAAGGCCACCCCGAGGCCCTCCTCGTGGATGAAGGTGCCCGTCCCGCCGAGCGGACCGCCGTCGGCGAGCAGCGCCTCGGCCAGCCGTACCGCCGCGCCTCCCGGCACCCGGTCCACCAGCACGCGCAGGGCGCCCACCAGCGCCGAAGCGGAGTTTCCGCGCAGAACCCGGGGCGACACCGCGAACCGCTCGCGCAGCCGTGCGTCCAGCACGCCGAGGTGACCGGGCACGATCTCCCCGAGCGAGCCGGCGGGCCGTACGCCGTGGTCCGGGTCCGGCAGCCACAGCTCCAGCGAGCCCGCCCCGGGCAGCCGCCACCACACGCGGTCCGGTCCGAGATCCGGCACCCGCCCCGAGAGCGCCGCGCACCCGAGCCCGAGCGACCACAGCCGTGCGGCGATGCCGAACTCCGCGGTCGAGGCGGCGACCCGGCCCGGCCCGCTGCCGAGCCGCCGTCCGGTCTCGGCGACGTAGGGCCCGAGCGGCTCCCCGTACAGCTCGGCCAGCGGACGGAAGCCCGGCCCGGGCGGCTCCTCGCCGTACGGCACGCGGAAGAACGGCCCGACGGCGGCCAGCCGCTCCAGTACGTCTTCCATCCCGGTCAGCTCCATCCGGCGATGATCTCAGGCGGCCGCCGCACGAAGGACTTCAGGGTGAACCGCCCCGGCCCGGCGGACCGCGGGGCCCATGGCGTACGACGCGCCCAGCAGGACGGCGCCGAGCAGCAGCCAGCCCGGTATCCCCCACAGCAGGAGCAGCGAGGTCAGCAGCACCGGCCCCAGGGTGCGGGCGAGGGGCACGCCCGTGCCGAAGAAGCCCTGGTACTGGCCGATGCGCTCGGCGGGGGCCAGCGAGAAGCCGATCTGCCAGGACCCGGCGGACTGGCGCATCTCGGCGTCCACCTGGAGCACGGCGCCCGCCACCAGCAGCAGGGCCGCGGCCCACGCGGCCCCCGGCAGCGCGGAGAGGGCGAACACCGCGCACGAGGCGGCCATCACCAGCCCGGAGCGGCGTACGGCCCGGCCCGCGCTGTCCAGGCCGGTGACCGGGCGGGCCACGCGCACCTGGAACAGCATCACGGCCGCGGTATTGAGCACGAACAGCGCCGACACCAGCCAGCCGGGGGCGCTGGTGCGCTCCACGATCCACAGCGGGATCGCCAGGCTCAGCAGCGGCATCCGCAGCAGCAGTACCGCGTTCAGCAGGGTGACCAGGGCGTACGGCCGGTCGCGGAGCACCGCCAGCCGGGGTTCGCCCGCCGCCCGCCCCGGTACGGGTGCCACCGCGGGCAGTCGGAGCAGGAAGGCGGCGCACAGCAGGAAGCTCGCCGCGTCCAGCGCGAACACGGCGAGGTAAGCCCGCTCGGTGCCGGCGCCCAGGGCGAGCCCGCCCAGGGCGGCGCCGACGGCGAGCCCGCCGTTGAGGACGGCCTGGAGGTGGGCCAGTACCCCGGTCCGCTCGCCGGGCGCGACCACTCCGGCGAGCAGCGCCTGCCGGGCGGCGGAGAGCCCGCACTGGGCGGCGGCGTAGCAGACCGCCGCGAGCAGGAACGCCCAGAAGGAGCGGACGACCAGGAAGGACGCGACCGAGCAGGCGGTGGCCAGGGCGAGGAACACCGAGGTGCCGCGCGGACCCCGCCGGTCGGCGAGGGCCCCGAGCGGTACCCCGGCGACCGAGCCGACGGCCCAGGCCACGGTGAGACCGAGGCCGATCTGGGCGGGCGAGAGGCCCACGACCCGGGTGAAGTAGAGCGCCGAGCACACGTAGTAGGCGCCGTCTCCGACGGAATTGCTCAGCTGTGCGGCGGCCAGTCGGCGCGGCGCTCCGGGCGGGGGCAGGAAGCGTAGGGTCACCTGATCATTGGACCAGCCCACTGGCCCCGCCCCGTGGGCCAGTCGGGCAGCGTTTCAGCGGGCCACTTGCCGCACGCCCCGCGGGGCCGTGAAAGCCGTACGCGATCCGACCGCCCGTGCTCACCGCGCCGACGACCGCCTGTTCGATGGCCAGGTGGTCGAGGAGGGCGACGGGGCCGTCCGCGGACGCGGCGCCCGGCGTGGCGCCCGGGCGCGCCGGATTCTCTCGGTATCCCCGCAGGTCAGGACTGGTGGCGCGGTAGTCGACGGCAGCCGGGGCGGTGGCCTGGGGAACCCACATCGTGCGGTCGGAGGGGTGTCCGTGAACCAGCGGAACGGCCTGCGCGCCCCCGGGACCGAAGTCCGCCGAAAACATCGTCGCGGCATTGCCATTTTGGGGGTTCATGGGAGCACGTTAAGGAGCTACATTGAGCCACTCGCGTTCACCTGACAGCCCGTTGCCTTTCACCCGCGTTTTGCGCGGGGGGTGACGTCAGGAGCGCAGACTGTGCAACCACCCCACCGCCCAGAAGGACCGAAGGCTCCGTGCCCGTACCCGTACTCCTCGCCGGCCGCTCCGTGCGGCTGGAGCCCCTCGCCCCCCACCACACCGAGGCCCTGGCCGTGGCCGGTGCCGAGGATCGTACGACTTACGCCTTCACTCCCGTGCCGCACGGGTTGCAGGCGTCCCACGAGTACATCGACCGCGCGCTCGCCGATCAGGCGGCCGGTCGATCCCTCCCGTTCGCGGTGGTCAGAGCCACCGACGGGCGGGTCGTCGGTTCGACCCGGTTCCTGGAACTCGATTACTGGCAGGGACCGCTCGTGTGGCCCGCCGTGCCCGGGGTCCCGTTCGGCGATCCGGCGACGGCGGTCCCCGACGCCGCCGAGATCGGGAACACCTGGCTGTCCCCGCAGGCCCAGGGCACCGGCATCAACACCGAGGCGAAGCTGCTCATGCTCCGCCACGCCTTCGAGACCTGGGGCGTGCGCCGCGTCTCGCTGCGCGCGGACGCCCGCAACGGCCGCTCGCGGGCCGCGATGGAGCGTCTCGGCTTCACCTGTGAAGGGGTGCGCCGGGCCCATTCGCGGGGGCTGGACGGCGCTGTGCGCAGTACGGCCTTCTACTCGGTCCTCGACGAGGAGTGGCCGACCGTCCGCTCGATCATCGAGCTCCGGCTGGCGCCCGCCGCGCCGCGCAGGCGGCGGCGCAAGACGCTGGTCCCGGCGTAACGGTCCTGCATTCGGCGTAACGGTCCTTCTCCGTCGGCCCTCGCCCCGTCCCCTCCCCGGCTATCCGCCGAGGAAGGCGGGGGCGAGGGCCGACGTCATCAGCGGGGCCGGGGCGCCCGTGCCGTCGGCGGGCACTGCGTACAGGTCGGCGCCGAAGTCGCCGGGCAGTGCGTAGACGACGGTCCGGTCGTCCTTCCACACCACCTGGTCGTCCACGCTGCGCTGCTCGGCGAGCGGGGCCTCCCGCATCGAGGCCAGGTCCAGGACGTAGAGCCGCCACGGCGCGTCGGCGGACAGGCCCGGCACCCGCTTCTTGAACACCAGCCTGGTCCCGTCGGGCGACAGGGAGGGGCATTCCAGGTTCTCGCGGAGCGTGGTCACCGTACGCGCGGTGAGGTCGCCGCGGACCAGGTAGGTCTGGCCGCCGGTCGCGAGCGTCGCGTAGAAGGTCCGCTCGTCGGCGGCGAAGGTGACCCCCCAGAAGTTGACATCGGCGTTCCGGTACGCCTTGCCGTCCTTGACGACGGTGAAGTCCTCCAGCGAGGCGTCGTAGCGGCCGGTGCGCAGGTCGAGCAGTGAGGTCCGGGTGGAGAAATTCGTACCGGCGTAAGAGTCCCCGCCGACGAACACCGTCCAGGCGACGAGGTGCCCGCCGGGCGAGACCCGGGCCCGGGTGGGGATCCCGGCGAGCGGGTGCGCGGAGAGCTGCTTCAGGTGCGCGTCCAGTACGACCGCCCGGTACTGCTCCTGGACCCCGCCCTTCTCGGCCTGGAGGCAGATCCCGGTGCCGGCCGCGGAGTGGAAGCGTAGGCAGCTCACCCCGGAGGCGGTACGGGGGCCGCCGGGCGCGGCGGCCGGGACCGTGACGAGTTCGTCCCGGTGCGGGCCCCACGCCATGTTCCGGAAGACGATCCGCGGGCCCTGGTCCGCCGCGGTCAGGGAGACCTCGCCCCGGGTGACCTCGGGCCCTCCCGGGCGGGCCTGGTCCTTCTCGTCGGCCCGTGAGGAGGCCCGTACGACGGCGAGCACCCCCACGGCGGCGAGCAGCACGACGGCGGCGACGAGGATCAGGATCCGGCGTTGGAGGGTCATGGGGGCCTTTCGGGCAAACGGGGGATCGTGGCGGCGGGGGGTTCAGCCCGGGTCGGCGACGGCTTCGACGTGTGTACCGACGTCCGTTTCGGCCGGGTAGAGCCGCGCGCAGCCGGCGAGGGCGACGGCCAGCAGGACGGCGGCCACGGCCAGCGCGGGGCGGGCGCCCCACACGGTCCAGGCGGCGCCGAAGCCGAGGGAAGCGGCGAACCGGGCGAGGGCCTGGCCGGTCTGGACCAGGGCGAGGCCGCCCCCGCGGTGCTCCCCGGGCACGACGGCGGCCGCGGCGGCCATGAGCACCCCGTCGGTGGCCGCGTAGAACGCGCCGTGCAGCAGCAGCACCGCGTACGGCAGCGCGGGGTGCGACCCGCCGGCCAGCAGCAGCCCGTAGGCGGCGAGCAGCGCGACGTGGCCGCCGAGGAAGACGCGGCGGCGCCCGACGCGGTCGGCGAGCCGGCCGAGCGGCAGGGCGAGGAGGAAGAAGGCGGCGGCGGTGCCCAGCGGCAGCAGCGCGAACCAGCGGTCGGGGATCTGCCCGGCCCGCTGGAGCAACAGGAAGACGAAGGCGTCGCTGACGGTGCACAGGCCCAGGAGCAGCGCGGCGACGGTGATGCGGCGCAGGCCGGGGCCGCGCAGCAGCCCGACGGAGGCCTTCAGTGAGACGGGGGCCGCGTCGGCGGCCGGCCGGGTCCGGCGGCCGGGTACGAAGAGCACCAGGACCAGCACGCCGAGGGCGGCCACGCAGGCGCTGACGGTGAATACGGCGTCGTAGCCGTCGGCGGCACCGCGCAGGATCAGGAAGGCCAGCAGGGGCCCGATGAGTGCGCCGGCCGTGTCCATGGCCCGGTGCACGCCGAAGGCCCGCCCGCGTTCGGCGGGGGCGGCGGCCAGCGAGATCAGCGCGTCGCGCGGTGCGGTGCGCAGGCCCTTGCCGGTGCGGTCGAGGGCGAGCACCGCCCCGATCGCGGGCAGGGTGTGCGCGAGCAGCAGCAGCGGTTTGCACAGGGCGGAGAGCCCGTAGCCGATGCCCGCGAGGGCCTTGTGCCGGCCGAGGCGGTCGCCGAGGTGGCCTCCGGTGAGCCGGACCAGGGCGCTGACGCCGTTGTAGAGGCCGTCGAGGAGTCCGAAGCCGAGCGGGGTGAGGCCCAGTCCGGCGACGAGGTAGAGCGGCAGGACGGCCGTGACCATCTCGGAGGAGACGTCGGTGATCAGGCTGACCGTGCCGAGGGCGAGGACCGTGGGCGCGAGCGCGGCGCGCCGCCCCGGGCTGGTGCCCGGGGCGACGGCCTGTGGCTCGGGGGTCACGGCGGGCGCGGGCGTGCCGCGACTGTCCGCAACGTACATGGTCAGGAAGTCCAGATCCCCGTGATGTCCTTGGCGCTGGCGGCGTTTCCGGCGTGGGTGGTCAGCCCGGCCAGGCCCTCCAGGGTGCGCAGCATGTCGTAGTGGTTGTAGGTGGTGGCGGAGGTGCTGCCGGGGGTGACGGGCTGGCCGTAGAGCACGGTCGGGATCTTGTTGCCGGCGAGCCGGTTGTCCTCGTCGAAGGTGACGACGAGCAGGCTGTTGTGGGTCTTGGCCCAGTCCGCGTAGGCCTTGAGGTTGTTCTTGAGCCAGGTGTCGCCGGTGCCGACGGAGCAGTCGTGCATGTCGTTGCAGAGGTTCGGGACGACGAAGGACACCTTGGGCAGGGTGGTGAAGTCCGTCGGGAACTGCGTCATCGTCTTCGCCGTGCTGGTGGGCACGTTGGAGAAGGCGAACCAGGGGTTGTGCTTGCGGGCGTAGTTGCCGCTGCTGCAGGTGGTGGAGCCCTGGCTGGGGAGGGTCTCGTTGTAGCTGGTCCAGCTCTTGCCGGCGGCGATCAGCTCGGAGGCCAGGTTGGGCGCGGAGCTGAAGGCGGGGGTGTAACAGCTGTCGTCCGTGACTCCCTGGTTGGAGCCGGAGAAGAGCTGGAGGTAGTTGGGCTGGCTGGGGTGGGTGACGCCGTACGAGTTGGTGAGGTTGGCGCCCCCGCTCTTGAGGGAGTTGATGTACGGGGCGCTGGAGCTGCCGATGACCTGGCTGTAGGCGTGGTTCTCGAAGACCGCGACGACGATGTGGTCCGGGGCCGGCAGGCCCGCGGCGTGCGCGGGCTGGGCGGCGGCTCCGATGCCGGCCCACAGGGCGGCGCCGGCGGCGGTGACGCCGAAGGCGGTGGCCAGGGCGGTCTTACGGCGAGGACGTGAAAGGGACATGCCAAACACGGGTTCTACCTCCGGGCGCGGGGGGTTCGGGGGGCGGCGCGGACGCAACATACCCAGGGGCATGTGCATGGGCCAGGGATACTGGGCGAACAGAACGGGAACTCCGCCCCCTTTCTTGACTACGGGCAATGCCATAGCCCTCGGAAGGTCAAGAGAAGGCAAAACCCGACGGGCAGCCGTATCAGCCGCCGTACCGGCCGGAAGGACAGCAACCGCAGCCACCACAGCCGCCGTACGGGCAGCAGCAGAGCCGGCCTTACGGACAGCAGTACGGCAATCCGCAGGGGTACGGCCGGCAGCAGGACCAACAGGGCCACGACCAGGGCGGATACGGGCAGCAGGGTTACGGCCAGCAGCCGCCCCCGCAGCGCGGGCCGTCCCCGTACGAGCAGCACCCCGGCTGACCGATGACGTCCCGGACCTGATGCGGGAGAACTTCCGCACGATCAAGTCGCGCGACGGCTGGGCCTTCATGGGCTCCTCCACCGGCGGCTTCGCGAGCCTCAAGGCCGTGCTCAAGTACCGAGGGGCCCGTCGAATGACGGACCCGCGGGCTCAGGGGGTGACCCCGACGGCCCGCTGAGCGTCCCGCTCCTCCCGCGACGGCCCGCCGAACACCTTCGGCGGGCCGTCGCCGTCCCACGGCGCCCAGCCCGGGTTCCCGTCGACGGCGAAGCGGACCCAGGCCGCGTGCATCTCGTCGGCCAGTGCCTGCGGCGCGTCCGGCCCCGCCAGCCACGCCGACTCCGGCTTGTGCAGGGTGTCGAAGACGAAGCCCAGCTCCAGCGCGTGGCAGGCACCGAGGTCCGGCACACCGCTGGACCACCGGAACTCGTACAGGTGGCTCGGCGCGGCCCGGCGGGCCCCGGCGAGCCGGCGCAGCGGGTCGCGCAGCAGCCGGTCGGTGAGCAGGTGCCCGGCGAGGTCCGCCGGACCGGCGCCGGGCAGGGCGGCGCGCAGCGCCCGTACGGCGGCGCGGTCCTTGCCGCTGCGGGCGCGGGCCAGCTCCACCGCGAGCGGGCCGAGCCGGTCCAGCAGCCGCATCGCGCCGGTGGGCGCGAGCCAGAGCCGGTGTTCCTCGGCGGTCCAGCCCGCCAGCAGTGGTACGCGGGAGGCTGCGGCGGCCGCCAGCGGATCCCCCGGCAGCGAGTCCGGGTCCGCGACCAGGCCGAAGGCGGGCCCGCCGGTGACCGGGCTCGACCGGCGCAGCACGGCGCCCTGCGCGGCGAGCAGGGCCCGCAGGGGGGCGGCGGTGAAGGCCTGAGCGGTGGCGGGCACCTTGAGCAGGGCGGCCATCTTGCGGACCATCGGGCGGACCCGCTCGCGGGGCAGCACCTCGGGCGGCCCGCTCTGCATGACGGCGCCGGCGAACAGCCCGGCGGCGCGGGGCGCGCCCAGCAGGGCCCCGACGCTGATGGCGCCGGCGGACTCCCCGAAGACGGTGACCCGGCCGGGATCGCCGCCGAACGCCTCGATGTTGTCCCGGACCCAGGTGAGGGCGGCGATCTGGTCCAGCAGGCCCCGGTTGGCGGGGGCGTCGGGGAAGACGCCGTAGCCGAGGACCCCGAGCCGGTAGTTCACCGAGACCAGGACGACCCCGTCCCGGGCGAAGGCCGATCCGTCGTACACGGGCACGGCCGAGGACCCCCGGGTGAGGGCGCCGCCGTGGATCCACACCATCACCGGCAGCCGGGCCCCCGGTGACGGGTCCGGGGTCCACACGTTGAGGTTCAGGCAGTCGTCGCCCGGGACCTCCGGGTCGGCGAGCAGCGCCGCGTACCGGTCCGGATAGGGCACCTTGGGCGCGGTGGGCCCGAACGCCCCCGCGTCCCGTACGCCCTCCCAGGCGGCCGGGGGCCGGGGCGCGGCGAACCGGAGGGCTCCGACGGGCGGGGCGGCGTAGGGGATGCCGCGGAAGACGCGGATGCCGCGCTCTTCCAGCCGGCCCTCGACCACGCCGTACCGGGTGCCGGCCCGGGGCCGGGCGTCCCCCGCTGAACTCATGCTGTCCTCCTGGAGGCGTCTCCCGTTCCCGGGGGCGCCGAATCCGGTCTTCCGGGCACGGTCGCACAGCCGACCGAAGGGTGACAAGGCGTGACCCGGCCCGGTGCGCACCGGGTTGGACCGGGCATGCGAGCCATGTGGATCGACCGCCCCCTTCGAAGCGTCGTACGGACCGGCGTGCTGCCCGTCCTCCTGCTGGCGGCCGCCGCGGCCTCCGGCGGCACGGCGGTGGCCGCGGGTCCCGACTTCCAGTACGTCGGCCAGGACGACAAGGTCCACGGACTGGGCGCCCCGCAGGGCTGTGCGGCGGCGCAGGGCGGTGGCGGCCGGGCGGTCAGCAACCGCGGCCGGACCACCGCGACCCTGTACCGGGAGCCGCACTGCGCGGGCGCCCCGGTGGCGGTGCTGCGGCCCGGAACGGTCACCCCGGTCCGGCCGTACTTCGCGTCCGTGCGCTTTTCCGTCACCGGGTAGGAGCAGCGGCCGTGACCCCTGGGCGGTCACGGCGTTGTATGCCATGTCAAATGCCGCAGCTCTGCGGCGATCCAATCTCACGAGGAGATCTTGATGTCGCGTATCGCGAAGGCATTCGCCATCACCGCTGTCGCCGGTACCGCCGTGGCGGCCGGTGCGGGTCTGGCCGTCGCCGATGCCGGAGCGCACGGTGCGGCGATCGGCTCCCCCGGTGTCCTGTCGGGCAACCTGGTCCAGGTCCCCGTGCACGTCCCGGTCAACGTCTGCGGCAACACCGTGAACGTGATCGCCCTGCTCAACCCGGCGTTCGGCAACACCTGCGTCAACGCGTCGGGTGGCGACGAGCACCACACCGAGGGCTACGGCGAGTGATCAGCCGCCGGGCCGTATGACCGAGTGACCGAGGGCCCCCGCCGGACGGCGGGGGCCCTTTCGGTGCGCGGAGCGCGATGCCCACGGAGAGCGGCTCACTCGTAGCCGGTCATTCGTAGCGGTACTGGCCCTGGTGCCGGAGCATCTCGCGCGGGGTGACGTCCCACGGGGGCATCGGCTCGTCCAGGGCGATCACCCGGCCGTGCTGGGGGTCGCCGAGCGGCGGGGGCGCGGCGGGCAGGTAGCCGGAATCCGGGTGCTTGCGCTGCCAGCGGTCCCAGACCAGGTCCACGAAGGCGTGGTGCAGCCAGAACACCGGGTCATTGGGGGCGGTGCCGCCCGTCATGTGGCCGCCGATCCACTGGTGGACCTTGTTGTGGTTGCGCCAGCGCTCGCTCTTGGGCGCCGCCCAGCCCTCCAGCTTGTTGCGGAAGCCGCCGCCGCGCGCCGTGGAGTCCCAGGGCGCGCTGTCGTAGGCGGGGTCGTCGACCGCCCACTGGAGTTCGGCCTTGGTGGGCAGTTCGATCGGATTCTGCGGGCGGCCCAGGTTGCGGGTGAGGTAGCGGGCCTCGGAGACGCCGACGGTCACCGTCCAGTTGCCCGCCGCGTAGGCGAAGGGGCCGGTCGTCACCTGGTGGTCGCCCTCGCGGCCGGTGCCGCCGAGGAAGTCCTCCGCCCACAGGGAGGAGGCGGGGCTGTTGTCCGTGGTCCAGTCCCAGTACGGGATGGATACGCCGGCGTCGACGGAACGCAGCTGCTTCTCGAACTCCAGCAGGTAGCGCCGGTGCCAGGGGAAGAAGGACGGGGACATGTGTCCGACGCGCAGTTTGCGGTCGCGGTCCGGCACGAAGTACTTGCCGTGGGTGCGGACGAACTGGTCGTAGGTGCCGTTGCGCTTGAGTTCGAGCACGGCGGCCGTGAACCGCTGCTTCTGGGCGCGGGTCAGGTCCTTCTGGTTCTGCCGGGTGTACAACGCGGGGCTCCTGCCGTCAGCCGTGGTGGGGGGCGGCCATCGCCAGTTGCGCGGTGCCCAGCTCGTCCACGGCCGCGCGGGCCACCTCCATCGGGGTCGCGAAGGACTCGAAGTGGTTGACCCCGCTGAGGTAGCTGCCGTCGGCGCGGCGCATCACGTGCAGCGGCCGCCCGTCGATGCGTACCGCGGCCGCGGCGAGGTCGACGCTGATGTGGCGGCCGCGGTACGACTCCTCCACGAGCGGGGCCGGGGTGAGCGTCTGGCGGGGACGCCGGGCGCGCAGGACGGGTGCCAGGGCCGCTCCGGTGCCGGCGAGCACCGCCGCGGTGAAGGCCGACCGGAGGACCGCGCGACGGGTGAGTGGTGCGGCGGATGCTGCGTGCATGCGTTCTCCTCGCTCGATGGCCCGTGCTACGCGGTCTAACGCGGCCCGGCGTGCGAGGTCACCCCCGGGGTACGGGTACCCCGGGGGGTGGCGGAGGCCTACGGCGCCGGGAGTTCGGCGAAGTCGGCGACGAGACTGCGGTGGTGGCCGGCCGTTCCCAGGGCCTGCGCGTCGGCCTTGGCCCGCTTGAGGTACAGGTGTGCCGGGTGCTCCCAGGTCATGCCGATCCCGCCGTGCAGCTGGACGCACTCCTCGGCGGCCCGTACCGCGACCCCGGAGCAGTAGGCCTGGGCGACGGCGATCGTCAGCGGCGCGTCGGCGGTCCCGGTGGCGAGGGCGTCGGCGGCCGCGCGGGCGGCGGCCCGGGCGGAGGCGACGTCGAGCCAGAGCCGGGCGAGGCGGTGCTTGAGCGCCTGGAAGGACCCGATGGGCCGGTTGAACTGGTGGCGGGTCCGGACGTGGGCCACCGTCTCGGTCAGGCACCACTCGGCGATGCCGACCTGCTCGGAGGCCAGCAGCCCGGCGCCCGCGAGCAGCGCCCCGGCGACCGCGGCGCGCGCGGTGGCGGGGTCGGCCAGCCGGGTGCCGGCGGCGCCGTCGAGGCGGACGGTGGCGAGCGGGCGGGTCAGGTCCAGCGGGACCAGCGGCGTGAGCGAGACCTGCGCCACCGGCACGGCGTACAGGCCGGTGTCGGCCAGGACGAGCAGTACGTCGGCGGCCACCGCGTCGGCGACGAAGCCCACGGAGCCGCTCAGCACCCCGCCTCCGCCGTCCCGTACGGGCGCCGGCAGCGGTGCGCCGGGGGCCAGGGTCAGCGGCACGGCCGGTACGCACACCTGCCGGCCGCCGGCCACCTCCCGCAGCAGGGCGGCCACTTCGGCCGAGGACGGGTCGCAGCCGAGCAGGATCTCCGTCGCCAGGACCGCGCTCGTCAGGTACGGGAGCGGCGCCACGGCCCGGCCCAGCTCCTCCAGCACCACCGCCGCCTCGCGGTGGCCCGCGCCCTGACCGCCGAGCTTCTCCGGGACGAGCAGACCGGCGGCCCCGATCCCGCAGGCCAGGGTGTTCCACAGCCCGGGGTCGTGGGGCCGGCCGCCCTCGACCCGGGCGAGCACCGCCGCGGCCGGGCAGCGGTCGGTGAGCAGGGCACGTACGGCGGAGCGCAGTTCCTCCTCCGTCTCGGAGTAGAGCAGGTCGAAGGGTGCGCTCATCGGGCCAGGTCCTTCCAGGCGAGGTCCTTGTCGTCGCGCGGCTCGGGGGGCAGGCCCAGGACGCGTTCGGCGACGATGTTGAGGAGGATTTCGCTGGTGCCGCCCTCGATGCTGTTGCCCTTGGCGCGCAGGTAGCGGTATCCGGCGTCCCGGCCGGTGAAATCGACGATCTCGGGCCGGCGCATGGTCCAGTCCTCGTACAGGAGCCCCTCTTCCGCGAGGAGTTCCACTTCCAGACCGCTGATCTCCTGGTTGAGGCGGGCGAAGGTGAGTTTCATGCCGCTGCCTTCGGGACCGGGCTGTCCGGCGGCGAGCTGCTGGCGCAGCCGTTCGCCGGTGAGCCGGGCCACCTCCGCCTCGACCCACAGTTCCAGGAGCCGCTGGTGCAGGGCGTGGGTGCGCAGTTCGGGGCGCTCGCGCCAGGCCGTGGCGACGGGGGCGATCATGCCGCCTTCGCGGGGGATGCGCATGCCGCCGATGGAGACGCGTTCGTTCATGAGGGTGGTGCGGGCGACGGCCCAGCCCTGGCCGACGGCGCCGAGCCGGTGGGCGTCGGGGATGCGGACGCCGGTGAGGAAGACCTCGTTGAACTCCGCCTCGCCGGTGATCTGGCGCAGCGGACGGACTTCCACGCCGGGGGCGTGCATGTCACAGAGGAAATAGGTGATGCCCTGGTGCTTGGGGAGCGCGGGGTCGGTGCGGGCGATGAGGATCGCCCAGCGGGCGGTGTGGGCACTGGAGGTCCACACCTTCTGGCCGTCCACGATCCACTCGTCGCTCGCCCCGTCGTGGACGGCGCGGGTGGCGAGCGCCGCCAGGTCCGAACCGGCGCCGGGCTCGCTGAAGAGCTGGCACCAGACCTCCTCGCCGAGCCACAGGGGCCGCAGGAAGCGCCGCTTCTGCTCCTCGGTGCCGTACGCGAGGATCGTGGGCGCGGCCATGCCGAGGCCGATGCCGATCCGCCGGGGGTCGTTGTCGGGGGCTCCGGCGGCCTCCAGTGCGGCGTCCACGACGGCTTGCAGCGAGCGGGGTGCGCCGAGTCCGCCGAGGCCCTCGGGGTAGTGCACCCAGGCGAGTCCGGCGTCGAAGCGGGCGCGCAGGAACTCGGCCCGGGGGGTGGCGGCGGGCGGGTGGCCGGCGAGCAGGCCGCGGACGCGGGTGAGCAGGTCCTCCGTGGTGGTCACCGGGCACCTCCGCCGAGCGACGGTACGACGACCAGCCGTCCGGTGGTCGTGCCGTCGGCGACCCGCTGTACGGCGTCGGCGGCCGCGGCGAGCGGGACGCGTTCGCTGATCAGCGGTCTGACGGCGCCTTCGGCGGCGAGGCGGGTGAGTTCCTCGTGGCAGGCGAGGACGGCGGCGGGCTCCTTGGCGGCGTACAGACCCCAGTGCAGGCCGAGGATGGCGTAGTTCTTGACGAGGGCGTGGTTGAGGGCGGGGGCCGGAACGGTGCCGCCGGCGAAGCCGACGATGACGATCCGGCCTTCGAAGGCCACGCACTTGGCGGAGGCGGTGTAGGCGTCGCCGCCGACCGGGTCGTAGACCACGTCGGCTCCGCGTCCGCCGGTGAACTCCTTGACCCGGGCGATGACGTCCTCGCCGCGCCGGTCGATGACGAGGTCGCAGCCCAGTTCCTCGGCGGTGCGGACCTTGGCCTTGCCGCCGACGACGCCGATGACCGTGGCCCCGGCGGCCTTGCCGAGCTGGACGGCCGCGCTGCCCACCCCGCCGGCGGCGGCGTGCACGAGCAGCGTCTCGCCGGACCGCAGGCGGGCCCGGCGGTGCAGGCCGAACCAGCCGGTCTGGTAGCCGATGTGCAGGGCGGCCGCCTCGGCGTCGTCGAGCGTGTCGGGGGCCGGCAGCAGGGCGTGCGCGGGCGCGGTGACGTACTCGGCGAAACCGCCGTGCGGCAGGCTCGGGTTGGCGATGACGCGGCGGCCGTCCTCGGTCTCGCCGCAGATCTCGACGCCGGGGGTGAAGGGCAGCGGCGGCCGGATCTGGTACTGGCCCCGCGCGAGGAGCGCGTCGGGGAAGTTGACGTTCGCCGCGAGTACCTTGAGCCGTACCTCGCCCTCGCCCGGTACCGGTTCGGGAACCTCTTCGAGGCGCATGGCCTCTCGGGGCTCGCCGGGGGTATGTACGCGCCATGCCTGCATCCGGGGCCTCCAGCCGCCGTCGAGGAACCACACTCCGAGCGCATACTAAGCGGTCGCTTGCCCGTATGGGAACGGTTCCGGCTGCCCCATCGGCACGAACCGCACGCAGCACGACGCGCCCGGCCGTCCACCGGCGCACAGCCGTTCGGCGCGGATAGCATCAGCGGTCCGGCGCCGGAGGGGACATGACGCCGGGACCGCACACCACAGGGGGAGTTCGCCGATGGACGACATGCGCATCAAGCGCGGCGCCGCCGCAGCCGCGGCCGTCATGGCCGTGGCCGGGCTGATCACCGCGGCCGGGCCTGCCCTACCGGCCGGCACGGCCGCCACCTGCACGCCGAAGATCCGGGTGCTCGGCTCGCTGGGGCCCGAGACGTACCAGCGCGACGCCCAGCGCAGCCAGGGCGTCATGGACCTCGGCGCGGGCGACCTCGCCGTCGGCGTCTCCGGCTTCGAGCCCGTCTACTGGACCGGCACCACGGTCCACCGGGTCCCGTTGGGCGACCCCGACGCCACCGGACAGGTGCTCGCCGTCAACGCCCACGGCTTGATGGTGGGCGTCCTGCACACCTTCGCGGGCACCAGCCTGTTCACGTACCAGCAGGGCGCCCCGGCGATCACGGTGCTGGAGGACGGCGACGGGTCCGACGGGGAGGCGGACGTCAACGACGCCGGGTACGTCGTCTCCCGCTCCCGGAACTGGACCGGGACCGTGTGGAAGGACGGCCGCAAGGTACGGGAACTGCCCGTCCCGGCGGACGCCGGCCCCGGCACCCGGATCAAGATGGTCACGGGCATCAACCGGGCCGGGGACGTCCTCGGCCAGGCCGAGCAGGACTACGAGGTACCGGAGACGGGTGAGCACCTGCAGGGGACCTACCCCGTGCTCTGGCCGGCGGACGGGACGGCCGCCCGGCTGCTGGCCCCCACCGGCACCGGAACCCTGGAGGAGAGCTACGTCCAGGACCTGGACGAGAGCACCCGGATCGTCGGCTACGACTGGTCCGGGCCGTGGCACGAGTACACGCCCTGGGTCTGGACTCCCCCGCACACCGGCCCCGGCAGCTCCCCGGGGACCCTGAGCACCCACCCGTACGGCACGTTCGAGGCGATCAGCCCCACCACCAACGTGAGCGTCGGCACCGCCAAGTTCCATCCCGAGCAGCTGACCCTGCCGGACCAGGCGCAGCTGTGGCCGGGCTCCGGCCCGGTCATGGCGCTGCCACGGCTCTCGGCGGGCGGGGCGAGCATGGCCGACGCCGTGTCGGACGACGGCCGGGTGGGCGGGGCGGCCGTGAACGCGGGCGGCAAGCTCAAGCCGGTCGTCTGGACCTGTGCGATCAAGCAGGCCTACCACCCGGGTAGTTGACACCCGCCGGATACGGGTTCCCGGGATGTCGACCACGGCCCGGGGGTGGTGATCTGGGCACCGACGCGCTATCGATGGGGCGCATGGCCTCCCCCACACCTCCCTCCGGCCCGCGCGGGCTCCCCGCCCCGCCGCCGTCCGGCGCATCCGCCCTGCCCGCCGGTACGTACACCGGACGGACGGTCCTGGTCACCGGCGGCGGGACCGGACTGGGCAAGGCGATCGCCGCGGAGTTCGCCCGGCTCGGCGCGGACCTGGTGATCGCCGGGCGGCGCTCGGCGCCGTTGGCAGCCGCGTGCGCGGAGCTGGCGTCCGTACCCGGAGCGGGCCGGGTGACGGCCGCCCGCTGCGACATCCGGGACCCGGAACGGGTCGCGGACGTCTTCGACGCGGCCGCCGCGGCCTCGGGGCGGACGCCGGACGTCCTCGTCAACAATGCCGCCGCCAACTTCCCGTGCCCGGCGGAGGACCTGTCACCCAACGCCTGGCGGGCGGTGGTGGACACCACCCTGACCGGTACCTGGTTCATGACCCGGGAATTCGGCCGCCGCCACCTGGCGGCCGGCACCCCGGGGTCGATCGTCAGCATCGGGGCCTCCTACGCCTGGACCGGCGGTCCCGGTTTCGCGCACAGCGCCGCCGCGAAGGCGGGTGTGAAGAACCTGATCGAGACGCTCGCCGTCGAGTGGGGCCCCTACGGCATCCGGGTCAACGGCCTGGTGCCCGGCCTTTTCCCGCACGAGGACATGACGCAGGACATCCGCGACGGCCTGGACCGGGCTGCCGGTCACGGCGGCGGGAACGCCGCCCGGCAGCCCGCCCTGCGGGTCGGGGAGGCGCGCGAGCTGGGCTGGGCGGCCACTTTCCTGGCCTCCCCCTACGCCGGCTTCATCACCGGGCACACCCTGGTGGTCGACGGTGCGAACTGGCAGCGCCGGTCACTGGTCAACCCGGATGTGGTCCCGGTGCGCGAGCAGCTGGGGCGCGGCCCGTTCACCCCGTGAGATGGCTTCGTGACCGCCGACGGGCCGGCCCGCGGCCACGGACGGGAGTCATCCTCGGGTGAATCCATGAGTCACCCTCCGGTGAACCGCGGCGGCCGGCGGGCCGCCTTCGCCCCGTAGCCCTCGCCCGCGTCCCGCGAGGTGAGGGTGAGGGCCGCCGTCATCGCCACCCGGTCGAGGGCCGCCGGGAGGGCGGCGTCCGCGTAGGAGTCGACGGCCCTCTTGATGCCCTGGACGGCGAGGGGAGCGTTGGCGGCGATCTCCGCGGCCACCGCGCCGGCGGTGGCGTCGAGTTCGGCGCCCGGTACGACGAGCTGCACCAGACCCCGGCGTTCGGCCGTGGCGGCGTCGATGCGGCGGCCCGTCAGCGCGAGGTACTTCGCCCAGCCAGCGCCCGCGTCCCGGGCGATGCGCAGGTCGCCCCCCGCGTCCACCGCCACACCGAGGCCCGCCTCCGGCAGCGCGAAGACGGCGTCCTCGGCTGCCACCCGGATGTCGGCCAGCAGGGCCAGTTCGAAGCCGAAGCCGAGGCAGTAGCCCTGCACCGCGGCGACCACCGGCTGCGGGAGCCCGGCGAGGACCGCGAAGCGTTCGTGGGCCCAGCGGACGCCCTCGTAGTAGTTCCGGTTGCGTTCGGCGGCGGTCTCCCCGGTGATCGCTCCGCCGGGCGCCTTGACGTCGATCCCGGCGCAGAACGCCCGGCCCTCGGCCCGCAGCAGGACCACCCGTACGTCCGGACGGAACCGGATCCGGTCCGCCAGCAGGCCCAGCTGGCGGGTGGACTCCCAGCTCCAGCCGTTGAGCCGGTCCGGCCGGCAGAGGGTGAGGACGGCGACCGCGTCCGCCACCTCCAGCCGGATCCGCTCCTCGCCCTCCGCGATGTCCGTACTGGTGGTGTCGATCACCGGAACCCTCCACTGCCTGACGGGCCGTCAGTTTAGCGAGGTGGCGGTCAGCGCGGGAAGAGCTCGAACGCGACCGCCGGGCGCCCGCCGAACCGGGCCGCCACCTGCTGGGCGTTGCCCGTGAGGAAGGTACGGACGTACTCCTCGGGTTCCTGGTCCGTCAGCACCTCGATGTACGCCTTGTGCTGCAGCAGGGATGTGACGGAGCGTTCGAGGCCGGGGCCCGCGTCGGCCGCGTGCGTCGGCATGGTGGTGCCCGCCACCGCGACCCAGCGCACTCCGTCCCAGGGCTCCAGGCCCTGCTCCGAGATGAGTTCGGGGAAGATCCAGCGGTTCCCCGCGTCACCGGCGGCGTCCAGCGTGGCGCGGCCGACGGCCTTGTGGTCGGGGGTGTTCCAGAAGCCGCCGCCGTCCGCCCCGCCCCAGGTGTCCCGGTGGTTGAGGGTGACGACGAGTTCGGGGCGGTGACGCCGGATGGCCGCGGCGATGTCCCGGCGCAGGCCGAGCCCGTACTCGATCACGCCGTCCCGGTAGTCGAGGAACTCCACCGTCGAGACTCCGACGACCGCCGCGCTCGCCCGCTGCTCCGCCTCGCGCACCGAGGCGCACTCGGCCGGAGCGATGGTGTCGATGCCCGCCTCGCCGCGCGTGGCGAGGACGTAGACGACATCCCGGCCGCCGTCCGTCCAGTCGGCGACGGCGGCCGCGCAGCCGTATTCCAGGTCATCGGGGTGGGCCACGACCGCCAGGGCGCGTTGCCAGTCGGTGGGCATGGGCTGCAAGGGGGCGGCCTGCGGGGCCTGTTGTTCGCTCATGCCCGCACCATAGGCGAACGGACCGGCCCGTGCGGTGGCTGCACCGCCGGAGCCGGCCTGATCCGCAGCCGAGGGCGACGCCGCGCCGCCGGGCAGGCCCTACGGCGTCAGAGGAGGACCACCGAGCGGAGCACCTCGCCCCGCTGCATCCGCTCGAAGGCCGCTTCCACCGCGTCGAGCGGGATCGTCTCGGAGACGAAGGCGTCCAGGTCGAGCCGGCCCTGGAGGTAGAGGTCGATGAGCATCGGGAAGTCCCGCTCCGGCAGGCAGTCCCCGTACCAGGAGGACTTGAGGGCTCCGCCGCGCCCGAACACGTCCAGGAGCGGCAGTTCGAGCTGCATCTCGGGGGTGGGGACGCCCACGAGCACCACGGTTCCGGCGAGGTCGCGCGCGTAGAAGGCCTGCCGGTAGGTCTCGGGGCGGCCCACGGCCTCGATGACCACGTCCGCGCCGTTGCCGCCGGTCAGCTCCTGTACGGCCTTGACCACGTCCTCGGTGCGGCCGTTCACGGTGTGGGTGGCGCCCAGGCCCCGGGCCCACTCCAGCTTCCGGTCGTCGAGGTCGACGGCGATGATGCGCGCGGCACCGGCCAGCCGGGCGCCCGCCACCGCCGCGCTGCCCACTCCCCCGCAGCCGATGACGGCGACGGAGTCGCCCCGGCCGACGTTGCCGGTGTTCAGGGCGGCGCCCAGGCCCGCCATCACCCCGCAGCCGAGCAGTCCCGCGGCGGCGGGCGAGGCGGCCGGGTCGACCTTCGTGCACTGCCCGGCCGCCACCAGGGTCTTCTCGGCGAAGGCGCCGATGCCGAGGGCCGGGGAGAGCGGCGTACCGTCCTCCAGCGTCATGGGCTGGGCCGCGTTGTGCGTGGCGAAGCAGTACCACGGGCGGCCGCGCCGGCACGCGCGGCAGTTCCCGCAGACGGCACGCCAGTTGAGGATGACGAAGTCGCCGGGCGCGACGGAGGTCACGTCCGGGCCGACGGATTCCACGACCCCGGCCGCTTCGTGGCCGAGGAGGAAGGGGAACTCGTCGCTGATGCCGCCCTCGCGGTAGTGCAGGTCGGTGTGGCAGACCCCGCAGGCCTGCACCTTGACCAGTGCCTCGCCGGGGCCCGGGTCCGGCACGAGGATCGTGGTCGTCTCCACCGGCGCGCCCTTGCTCCGCGCGATGACCCCTCGTACGCGATGCGTCACTTCGTACCCCGTTCCTGGTCGGCTCTGTCCGGATCCCGAACGTACACGGGCGGCGCCCGGCACGGGAGTTGCGTCACCCGGCGGCGCGGGATCCGGCCAGTTCCGGCGGTACGGCGTCCCGCAGCGCCGCGCCGAGCGCGGCGACGGCGGGGTGGCCGGCGGCTCCGCTGCGGAAGGCGAGCATCGTCCGGCGTTGCATGAGCAGCCGGGTGAGACCGACGCCGTCCCGGTCGGATCCGGTGACGCCGAGCTGCGGGACGACGGCCACCCCCTGCCCGGCGGCGACGAGGGCGAGGACGGTGGCGAACTCGTCGACCTGGTGCCGGATCCGGGGTTCGAAGCCCGCGGCCCGGCAGGCCCGTACGGTCATGGTGTGGCAGAGCGTCCCGGGCGCGGCGGTGATCCAGGGCGTTTCGGCGTGGCGGCGCAGTACCTCCTCCTGGCCGGTCCGGGTGTCCCCCTCCCCTTCCCCCACGCCTGCGCCGGGTCCGGCAGGTCCGGCAGGTCCGGCGGGTCCGGCCGGGGCGGCCAGGTACATGGCCTCCCCGAACAGCGGCTCGGCCGCCAGGCCCGGCTCGCGCGCCGCCGGGACGAAGTCGTACTCGTGGACCAGGGCCGCGTCGAGGTCACCTGCGCGGAGCGCGTGCGCGACCGCCGCCGGGTCGGTTTCGCGGACCATCGGCTCCAGCCCGGGATGGCGGCGGGCGAGGAGGGTCAGGGCGGCCGGGACGATGGCCCGGGTGGCGGTGGGGAAGGACCCGATGCGCAGGGCTCCGGCCAGGCCGCGGCGGGCCTCGGCGAGTTCGGCGCCGGCTTGCTCCAGCCGCTCCAGGACGGCTTCGGCGTGCCGGACGAGGCTGTGGCCGGCCGGGGTGAGCCGGACCCGGCGGCCGGTGCGCTCCAGCAGGGGCAGACCGGCTTCGCGTTCGAGGACGCCCAGTTGCTGGGAGACCGCCGAAGGGCTGAACGCCAGGGCTTCGGCCACGGCGGCGATGGTGCCCCGGCGGGCGAGTTCGCGCAGCAGGCGCAGGCGGCGTACGTCGAGCATCGGCCCAGCTTACGGTTCACGTAAGGAACGTGAACTGGATTTGACGCTGGGGCGCGGCGAAGCTGCTCGGCATGGCACAGCACACCGCACAGCACACCGCACAGCACACCGCGCAGCACACCGCGCAGGGCTTTCCGCTCCACGGGATCCACGTCCCCTTGATCACCCCCTTCACTCCCGGCGGGGACGTCGCCGCCGAAGCGCTGGAGGCGCTCGCGCACGAGGTGCTCGACGCGGGCGCCGCCGGGATCGTGGCCCTCGGTACGACCGCGGAGCCGGCCGCGCTCGACGGGGCGGAGCGCGATCTGGTGACCACCGTCTGCGCCCGGGTCTGCCGCGAGCGGGGCGCGCCGCTGACGGTGGGCGCGGGTGCGAGCGGGACCCGGGCCGCCGAGTCCGCGCTGGCCCGGCTGGCGCGCTGGCCGCAGGTGGGGGCGGCACTGGTGACGGTGCCGCCGTTCGTGCGGCCCGCGGCGGCGGGGGTGGTGGCGCACTTCGCGCGGCTGGCCGAGGTGAGTCCGGTACCGCTGGTCGTGTACCACGTCCCGTACCGGACCGGGCAGCCGCTGGACGCGGCCGCGCTGCGGGCGCTCGGGGAACTGCCCGGGGTGGCGGGGGTGAAGTACGCGGTCGGCGGGATCGACCAGGACGCGGTGGCGCTGCTCGGCGGACTCCCCGCGGGTTTCGCGTTCCTGGCGGGTGACGACGTGTACCTCTCGCCGCTGCTCGCGCTCGGCGCGGCGGGCGGGATCCTCGCGTCGGCGCACGTGGCGACGGACCGGTACGCCGAGCTCGACTCGGCCTGGCGGTCAGGGGACGCCGGGCGGGGCCGGGCCCTGGGCCACGGCCTCGCCCGGCTCTCGGCGGCGCTGTTCACGGAGCCCAACCCGGCGGTGGTCAAGGGGGTGTTGTACGCCCAGGGCCGGATTCCCTCCCCGGCCGTCCGCCTCCCGCTGCTGCCGGCGTCGCGGGCGGCGGTGACGTACGCCCTCGGTGCGCTCGCGGATCTCCCGCCTGCCGCGGGACCCAGCACGGGGCGGCGCCGCTGAGGGACGAATCGGACCGCCGAGTGCCGGAAAGAGCCCATGATGGGCGATTCGCGCATTACAACCGGGTCGCCCGAATCCGGTAGCCGGAGGGGCGAGTTGTGCCGGTTTGACGCGACGGCCTTCCGCTCGTGATGTGAGTCACTACGGCCGCATCAACATCAATTCCGACAAAGGCCGGATTCCCTTTCCCCGGAAAGAAAGTTGGCATTACGGGGAACGCATTCCCAAGGTCATTTACCGGGCGGCCTGGGGGAAGTCGATCACCCGGTGGAATTCACGCCTTGTTCCGGTCGCCCGGATTCGCCTACGGTCACCTCGTTCCCAGTGGCCGCCCGTTGAAACCGGCCGCCACGAGGGCTCTCCCGTACCCCCACGTGAGGAATTGCGCCATGCCGCCAAAGGGTAAGCACCGCCGGCCGAAGCAGAACCCGATCGCCCGCAAGCTGGCCATCGCCGGCACGGGCGGAGCGGCTCTCGCCCTCCCGCTGGTCAGCGCGACCACGGCCGGCGCGACGGAGACCACCGCCGCGCCCACCACGTACTCCGTGGTCGCCGGTGACACCCTTTCGAAGATCGCCGCCGAGCACTCGGTGAGCGGCGGCTGGCAGCAGCTCTACGCGGCGAACAAGAGCGTCGTCGGCGCCAACCCCTCGATCATCCGGCCCGGCATCAAGCTGACCCTCGGTACGGTGCCGAAGACGGCGAAGGCCACGGCCACCGCCGTGCAGGCCGTGGCGCGCCCCGCCACCTCCTACACCAACAACCTCGACGGCTGGATACGCCAGTCGCTGGACATCATGGCCCAGCACGGTATTCCCGGCAGTTACAACGGAATTCTGCGCAATGTGATGCGCGAGTCCTCGGGCAATCCCATGGCGATCAACAACTGGGACTCCAACGCCGCGGCCGGTATCCCTTCCAAGGGACTGCTCCAGGTCATCGACCCGACCTTCCGCGCCTATCACGTACCGGGAACTCCGCTGAACTCCTACGACCCGGTCGCGAACATCACCGCCGCGTGCAATTACGCGGCCGCCCGCTACGGGTCGATCGACAACGTCAACGGCCCGTACTAAAGAGGCCCTTCGCCGCCCGGATGCCCGATGTACGGGTGTCCGGGCGGCTTTGTGTCAGCAGCGGCGGCGGTCCTGGGTGACCGCGCCCTGGGCGGTGGCGACCGTACGGTCGTAGCAGCCGGCCGCGGGGCCGGACAGCCGGTAGCGCACGGTCGTGGTGCCCACGGCGTGCCGCTGGTCGCGCGGGACGTTGGCGGTGTAACTCGCGTCCCCCGCGTACGTGTTCTCCAGCCGCGACCACCCCGTCTGTCGGCCGCCGCGCAGGGTGGCGGTGTCGGCCCGGTCGCCGAGGGAGAGGACGGTGCGCAGCCGGTCCCCCGTGCCGAGGGTGGTTGAGCCGTCCATCGTGTAGGTGCGCCGGGTGGTGGTGGCGGTCTCCCCGCGGGACACGGTCTCCTCGTCGGTCCACCGCGCGGCGAGCGCGTCGAGGTTCTCGCCCTCGGTCCAGCGGTGTACGGAGGTGTTGTGCACGGTCCGGGTGACGGTGGTCGTGACCCGGCCGTGCGAGGTGTCGAGGTGTCCGGCGACCGTCAGCGTGTGGCTTCCCTCGGTGTCGAGCCGGTGTTCGGTACCGGGCGTCCAGTGGACGTCGTTGGCCGGATCGCCCTCCTCGTGTCGGGTCAGGGCGCCGGTGACCACCGCACGGCCCTCGTCCTGCCACAGCAGCAGGTTCGCCGGGGTGTTCCAGCCGCTCTGTCCGGCCGGGACCCCGGCGACGGACACCTCGATCCGGTGCGGGCGGCCGTCGTTGAGGAGCGCCGCGTACGGCGTGAGGTCGTAGCGCAGGGGCTGGACGTCGAAGGCGCGCGGGCCGGGAGTGACGTACCAGAGGAACGGGTTCGACCAGCCGCCGGTCCAGACGGTGGGGAACGGCGCGGCCAGTCCGGCCAGCCGGCCGTCGACCAGTACCCGGACCTCGCGGTAGGGGCCGTCCGCCGCCTTGCAGGAGTACGGGGCCGCATCCGGCGTGGTCAGGTACCAGAACTCCTCGCAGCCGCCGCCCGAACCGGTGGCGTACACCTCGGCGAGGAGCCGTTCGGTGTTGCGCGGGGTGGTCACGGAGGGCGTGGTGAGCGGGAGGACGAGGTCGGGGGTCTCGGCGGGCCGGGTGCGTCCTTCGGCGGCGTAGAAGGTGAGCGTGACCTTGACGTCGATGACGCCGGTGTAGGTGTCGTCGACGACGTTGCCGATCAGCATCTCGACGGGCTGGGGGCGGCTGAGGGTGTCCCGGTAGTGGGTGACGTCCTTCTCGACGGCCCAGGTGATGCCGTCGGGCGAGGGTTCGGGGGTGGACGTGCTCAGGATCTCGACGCCGCCGAGGGTGAGGTTGCCGAGGCGGTCGTACTGGCGGCCCTTGACCTTGCCGTCGAGGCGGAGCACCACCTTCGCCCAGTCGGCCCGGCCGCAGCCGGCCGGGGGCGCGTAGCTGCCCCGGTACGGGGTGAAGTCGCGGAACTGGGCCTCGGCGAGGGTCACTTGGCAGGACCGGGTGCCGGGCCGGCCCACGGGTGGGGCGGCGGTGAGCGGGTCGTGCCAGTCGGTGCCGAACTCGGCGGGCGGGTCGGCGGCGGGGGACGCGCTCGCGGGGCCCGCGGCGGCCAGGGTGCCGGCGGCGAGCGCGAGGGCGCCGAGCAGAGCCATGATCCTGTGTCGTCTCATGGCCCCGCAGTGAAACCCGGCCGACCCCGGGACGCCAGGGCGTACGGTGCGGCACTGACCGAATTCCGCCCCCGCCCTGACGGCCGGGCGAGGCCCGACCCGACCCCGCCCCCGTCGGCGTACCCGGCACCCCTGCCGGCCCCTCGACGGCGCCGGCGCCCGTCTTGCGGTGTCCGGGGCCGGAAGGTGACAGCGCCGAAGGGTGACGGGCCCGCCGGCGGTGCCGGCGCCCGTCCTGCCGCTCCGGGCACTGTGCCCGGAGCGGCAGGACGCCCGGGCCGCAACGGCCGCGGGCGACGCCGTCACGGACCGGGCCGGCCGTTGCGCTGGGCCGCGCCGGCGACGAGGTCGCCCACGAGCGCGGTGCGCTGGGAGCCACCCCCGTCGGCCGGGAACACGGCGCCCCCGCCCGGCGGGTGGACGTGCTCCCGCAGCTCTCGCCCCGGCTCCTCGGAGTTCCGCGCCACAGGGACCGCCAGCGGCGGCAGCTGGGAGACACCACCCTCACCCGCCGAGTAGCGCGCCCCCGCCCGGCGGGCAGTCAGCGGCGCGAGCAGGCGAGCACCGCCGCCCGGCGGACGGACGAGCTCCCGCACCTCTCCCCCCAGCTCCTCGGAGTTCCGCGCCACACGGACCGCCAGCGGCGGCAGCTGGGAGACACCACCCTCACCCGCCGAGTAGCGCGACCCCGCCCGGCGGGCGGTCAGCGGCGCGAGCTGGCGAGCACCGCCGCCCGGCGGACGGACGAGCTCCCGCACCTCTCCCCCCGGCCCCGCAACGTTCCGCGCCAAGCGAGGCGCCGCCCCACGGGCATTCAGCGGCAGAGCTGGGGAGCCGCCCCCGGCCGCCGAGCGGGAGCTGGCGAGCACCGCCGCCCGGCGGACGGACGAGCTCCCGCACCTCTCGCCCCGGCCCCGCAACGTTCCGCGCCAAGCGAGGGCCCGCCCCACGGGCATTCAGCGGCGAAGCTGGGGAGCCGCCGCCCCCGGCCGGGCGCAGGGCGACCCCGCCCGACGGGTGGACGAGCTCCCGCCCCGGCCCCGCAGTGGGCGTCAGCGGCGGGAGTTGCCGAACAGGAGGCGGTAGGCGATCAGCAGGACCAGGGAGCCGGCGATGGCGGAGCCCCAGGTGGCGGCGTCGAAGAACTGGTTCTGGATCGGCCGGTCGAGGAACTTCGCCGAGAGCCATCCGCCGGTGAAGGCTCCGGCAATGCCGATGAGGGTGGTGCCGATCAGTCCGCCCGGGTCCCGGCCGGGCAGCAGCAGCTTGGCTATGCCTCCGGCCAGCAGCCCCAGGATGATCCAGCCGATGATGCCCATGCCCGCTCACTCCGCTTCGTTCGTGCTCACTGACTCAGGGAGGAAGACGCCGGGCAGCGGGGATCGGTTCTCCGGCGGAGTTCGACGCTGTCGGGCCCGGACCGGCAGCGCGGCGGCTGCGCCGGCACTGAGCCGGGGGCCCGACCCGCGGATCAGGCCGCTACCCGGCTCGCGGGTGCGGCGGCGGGCACCGGGACCGGCTCACCGACCCGGTCATCCGTCCGCTCGCCCGGGCTCGTCCGGGTCAGCAGCAGCACCCCGCGCGCCGCGGCCAGGGCGCCCGCCGTGGCCAGCAGGATGCCGACGGCGCCGCCCTGGAGCCGTTCGCCGAGCAGGACCATGCCGATGGCGGCGGCCGCGAGCGGGTTGGACAGGTTGACCACGGCGAGCGGCGCGCCGAGGCCGCCCCGGTAGGCCCGCTGCGACAGGAGCATGCCGCCGACGGCGAAGACCACGACGAGCAGCGCCACCGTGATCACCCGCAGGCTCAGCAGGGCCCCGCCCCGGCCGCCCGCCACCGCCACGGTCTGGGTCAGCGCGGAGGCGGCGGCGGAGGCCAGCCCCGACGCCGTGGCGTGCCGCAGCCCGGAGCGTACGTCGCCCCGCGTCAGCAGGGTGATCACGGCGGCGGTCGCGCCCGAGACGGCGAGGGCCTCGGCCAGGGTGAGGGTGTCGTCGGGGGCGGGCCCGGAGGCCGGCAGGAGCAGCAGGCCGAGCCCGGCGACGGTGGCCAGAGTGCCCCGCCACTCGGTGGCCGCGACCCGCCGCCCCGCGCCGCGCGCCCCGAGCGGGACGGCCGCCACGAGGGTGAGGGCGCCGAGGGGCTGGACGAGGGTGAGCGGTCCGTAGCGCAGGGCCGCCGCGTGCAGCAGCGCCGCGCCGGCGTTGAGCCCGGCCGACCACCACCAGGCGCCGTTGCCGAGCAGCGCGGCGGCGCTGCGGGCGACGGCGCGGCGGGCGAGGCGCTCCTGCGCCACGGCGGCCGCGGCGTAGGCGACGGCGGAGGCCAAGCAGAGGGCGACGGCGAGTGCGGTGGCGTTCATCGCCGGCTCCCCGCGCCCGCGACCGCGGGTTCGGCCCGGCGCGGACCCGGCAGGGCCACGGCGTCGGGGGGCGGGGTGCCGGGGGACGGGGCACCCGGAGCCGCGCCGGCCGGGGCCGCGGCAGCGGCGGGCGCGTGCGCGACCGGGCGCGGCAGGAGCAGCAGCGCCGCCCCGAGCAGGACGGTAGCGACGATCGCGTCGAGCCAGTAGTGGTTGGCCGTGCCGACGACCACGAGCAGCGTCACCAGCGGGTGCAGCAGCCACAGGTACCGCCACCGGGACCGGGTCGCCGCGATCATGCCGACGGCCAGCATCAGCGCCCACCCGAAGTGCAGCGACGGCATCGCGGCGAACTGGTTGGCCAGGGTGTCGGTGGCCGGCGCGGCGCGGTAGACGGTCGGCCCGTAGACCTGCCCGGTGTCCACCAGCCCGGCCGCGGCGAGCATCCGCGGCGGTGCGAGCGGGAACGCCAGGTGGAGGGCGAGGGCGGCTCCGGTGAGGACCGCGAGGACGCGGCGGGTCCACAGGTAGTGGCCGGGGCGGCGGACGTAGAGCCAGCAGAGGAAGAGGGCGGTCGCGGGGAAGTGCACGGCCGCGTAGTAGCCGTTCGCCGTCTGTATGAGCGCGTCGCCGTGCAGCAGCAGCCGCTGTACCGCGCCCTCGCCGGGCAGGTGCAGGGCGCGTTCGGCGTCCCATGTGCGCGCGGCGTTGCGGAAGGCCTCGTCGGTGCGGCCGGTGGAGAGCATGCGCCCCGCCTTGTAGACGGTGAAGAGTCCCGCGACGAGCAGCAGCTCGCGCAGGAGCCGGCGCCGCGCCCGCCCGCGTCCGGGTGGACCGGTGGGGGGCTCCGCGGGGGTGGTCTCGGTGGTCATCCCACGGTCTCGCTTCCTCTACTCGGCGGGCGGCCGGGCGGAGCTCGTCCGGTCGGGCCGTCACACATCGACACGCCAGTGTATCGATACATGCGCGTATCGATACGCCGGTGTACCGATACGCTTCCGTAGCCGTACACTCGACATCAGGACCACGCCGCCGAGGAGGGCCGCACCCATGACGCAGACAGCACCGGCCTCCGCGCGCCGCTCCAAGATCAGCCCGGAGCGGGTGCAGGAGTTCTACGACGCCGTGCTGGACCAGCTGCGTGAGAACGGCTACGAGGCCCTGACCATGGAGGGCATCGCCGCCCGGGCCTGCTGCGGCAAGTCCACGCTCTACCGGCAGTGGAAGACCAAGCCCCAGCTGGTGGCCGCCGCCCTGCGGGCCAACCGGCAGGGCACCCTCGCCGCCGTGGACACCGGCACCCTCGCGGGCGACCTGCGCGAGGCGGCCCGGATCGCGGCGGGCACCTCGGGGCGCGACACACGGCTCAGCCAGGCCCTCGGGCACGCCGTGCTCGGCGACGAGGAGCTCCAGGCGGCGCTGCGCGAGGCGCTCGTAGAGCCCGAGCTGACCGCCTTCGACGCGATGGTGGCGCGGGCCGTGGCGCGCGGCGAGATCCCCCCGGGGCATCCGGCGGTGGAGTTCCTGCCCGCGCAGCTGATGGGCGTCATGCGGATCCGGCCGGTACTGGAGGGGCGGTACGCGGACGCCGACTACCTGGTGCGCTTCGTGGACGCGGCCCTGCTCCCCTCGCTCGGCATCACGCCGGGCAGCACCCCTTAGACCGGTGGGCCACCGTCCCCGATGACCGGACGGAGACCTGCCCGCGCTGCCTCGTGGGGACGGCGGCAGCGCGCCACCCGGACC
The DNA here is from genome assembly GCF_055567555.1 of Streptomyces sp. NPDC026522. Lineage (NCBI taxonomy): Bacteria > Bacillati > Actinomycetota > Actinomycetes > Kitasatosporales > Streptomycetaceae > Streptomyces > Streptomyces sp. NPDC026522. The sequence goes on along the minus strand of NZ_JBVHQF010000001.1, from coordinate 749,068 downwards.
GGGCGGCGGTCACTCGCACGACGAGTGGCCGCCGCCCGATCTGTGCGGAGCGGCGCTCACCTCACGGCCGGGGCGCCGCCATCAGCCGGGTGTACTGCTCGGGATCCGCGTCGAAGCCGCGCGTCCGCGCGTCCAGGGACCAGCCGCCCGAGGGGTCCCGGAGGAATTCGGCGACGGTGGCGGCACTGAACCCCCCGATGTCCGAGAAGTCGGACTCGGCCAGGTCGGTGTAGCCCTCGCGGATCCGCAGTCCGGTACCCGCCACGGTGGCGAAGGTCTTCGTGCGGGCGCCTTCGGGGCCCGGGTCCTGTATCACCACGCCCACGACCACCCGGCCCAGCTCCGGAGCCAGCCGGTTCAGTTCGAGGGTCATCACCTCGTCGAAGCCGAGTCCCTGCCCGGTGTCGCTGTCCCGGTTGAGGGTGATCGTGCCGTCGGGGGCGCGGCTGCCGAAGTGGACGAGGTAGACGGGATCCCCGTAGAGGGCCGCGGTGCCGTACACGGCGGCCAGCACGTCCAGGTCGTGCGACGGCGTCCCGGCCGGGCTGGGGTCCCAGCGCAGGGCTATCTCCACCTTGGCCAGGCTCTTGCGTACTCCGCTCACCGAACTCCCCCTCCGTGCACCGGACATGACCTCACCATGCTGTCACGTACCGGTGATCACGGCGGCGGAAACATACGTTACCGGCCGAAGCGGCGGTGAACTCCCCGTCGCCCGATTCCAAGGCATTCACCCCGAACACCGCCGAGCCGCGGCGAATGACCGGAAATGCCCATCCGCCGTTCCCCGTCCCGGCGTTGTCCGGCCGCAGGATCTGCGGCAGAGCCGGATCGTTATCCTCAAATTTCCCTCAGATGTAGTGACGCTGCGGCCGTCACCTTCCTAGCTTCCTCATACACGTGCCCTCCGGACCGTGTGGTTCCGCACGTGCCCGGCACTGCGTACCGACCCCGTACTCCGTGCCCAACCCGGCACCCGGTACGTCCCCCGCTCCCGCGTGATCCGCGATCCCCAGGAAAGAGTGCAGCATGAAGGTTCCCAAGGCCGGTGCGGTCGCCGCAGTGATCGCCATCGCGGCCACCGCCACGGGCTGTGCCGGGGACAGCCCCAAGGAGCCGCTCGCGATCGGCATCAAGTTCGACCAGCCCGGGGTCGGGATGCGCGAGGCCGACGGCACCTTCACCGGTTTCGACGTCGACGTGGCCACGTACGTCGCGAAGCAGCTCGGCTACAAGCCGAACGAGATCGAGTTCAAGCAGGTCTACAGCTCCGACCGGGAGCTGCTGATCCAGTACAACGAGGTCAAGTTCGTCGCCGCCAGCTACTCGATCAGCGACAAGCGCAAGGAGAAGGTCGACTTCGCCGGCCCCTACTTCATCGCGCACCAGGACCTGCTCGTGCGGTCCAACGACTCGACGATCAGCAAGGCCGAGGACCTCAACAACAAGAGGCTGTGCTCGGTGACCGGTTCCACCTCCGCCGAGAACGTACGCAAGAACCTGGCGCCCAAGGCGAGCGTCCTGGAGCTCGGCAGCTATTCGGACTGCCTGGTCGCCCTCCAGGACAACCAGGCCGACGCGATGACGACGGACAACTCCATCCTGGCCGGATACGCGGCCCAGAAGGGCAACGAGGGCAAGTTCAAGCTGCTGGGACTGAACCTGAGCAACGAGAACTACGGCATCGGGATCAAGAAGGGCGACACCGAACTCCAGCGGAAGATCAACACCGCGCTGACGAAGATGGTGTCGGACGGCTCGTGGGACGCGGCGGTCAAGAAGAACTTCGGCCCGGCCAACTACAAGTACGAGCCGGCCCCGCAGGTGACCTCGGGAAGCTGACGCGCTCTGCGGCCCCGGCGCCGACCGGGGCCGCACCCCCCTCCCGACACATGGCCTTCATCTGTTCGATACATGACAATGTGAGCCTCGCTCTGCCACCTGATACCCCGCCAACCCGACCGGCGGGGACGGTGCTTGTGGAGAGGTTCCCCCACGTCATGAGATTCTCCCGCCTCACCCCCTGGGCGGCCGGCGTCGCGGCCGCCGCCCTGGCCCTCATACCGGCCACCGCCTCGGCCGGACAGCAGCGGACGACAGCGGCTCCCCACGCCGTCGCCACCACTAGCACCACCGACTACTACGCCGCCGCCCAGGGCAAGACCGGCGCCGCGTTGAAGAGCGCGCTGCACGGGATCATCAAGAACCAGTCCACGGTCACCTACGACGGCGTGTGGAACGCGCTGAAGGTCACCGACCAGGACCCGGCCAACCCGAACAACGTCATCCTCGTCTACTCTGGCCGTTCCCAGGCCAAGAACACCAACGGCGGCAATCCCAACGACTGGAACCGCGAGCACGTCTGGGCCAAGAGCCACGGCGACTTCGGCACCGCGACCGGCCCCGGCACCGACCTGCACCACCTCCGGCCCGAGGACGTCACGGTCAACAGCACCCGCGGCAACAAGGACTTCGACATGGGCGGCAGCCCGGTCGCCGAAGCCCCCGGCAGCTACACCGACTCCGACTCCTTCGAGCCGCGGGACGCGGTCAAGGGCGACGTGGCGCGGATGCTGCTCTACATGGCCGTCCGGTACGACGGCGGGGACGGCTTCCCCGACCTGGAGCCGAACGACAAGGTCAACAACGGCACGGCGCCCGCGATGGGCCGGATCAGCGTGCTCAAGCAGTGGAACCAGATGGACCCGCCGGACGCCTTCGAGCAGCGCCGCAACCAGATCATCTTCGACACCTACCAGCACAACCGCAACCCGTTCATCGACCACCCGGAGTGGGTCAACTCCATCTGGTGACCGACGGCGCCGGCCACGGCGCCCTCCGCGGGATTGACCCGCGTCGAGCCGGGTATTCGCAGGCCAGAGGCTGCGGTCCGCACCCGGCGGCGGCAGCCCGCGGAGGTACGTCGTCATGGACGGAGCCGGACTCTCCGACCGCGAGAGGCGAGTCCTCTCGGCGATCGAAGCCCATCTCAAGGGTGACCGGGCCCTCGACCGCCGGCTGCGGTCCGCACACCGCCGCCGGCACGTCGTGGCGGCCGGTCTGCTCGGGGCGCTGACCCTGGCCCTGCTGATCGCCGCTTCGGTGACCGTGTCGCAGCCGCTGATCTGGGCCTTCGCCGCCAGCTGGATCGTGACGGTGTGCACGGCACTGCCACTGCTGGGCCGGTGGATCAGGCGGCGCTGGCAGCTCCGCGGCCGTACGGTCGGGCGCGAGGCCCCGTAGCGCGACCCGCAGTTCTTACGAGAGCTTGTCGGCGAGGGCCTGGAAGGCCGGCCAGCTGAGCTGCGGGGTCCGGGGGTCCCAGACCTTCTGCGACAGGGCGGCCAGCGGCAGCCGTATCCCGGCGGCCACCTGGGCCTGGGTCTGGGCGGCGGACAGGTCGCACCAGACGGCGAGCCGGGCTCCCAGGATCTGCGCCCCGTACTGCGCGGGCACCGCCGTGGTGCCGCGCAGGACGAGGGGGGTCCACTGCTCGTAGATGCGGCGGCCGGTCGGGTACGTGAACTCGTTCGGCTCGCCGAGCACGTAGTACAGGTACTCGTCGTTGAGGTTGACCACCTTGCGGCCGGCCCGCAGGTAGTCCAGCGGCGGCCGGGCGCCGAACTCCTTGCCCGTCCAGTACTCGGCCTGGAGGTCGGGGGCGGCCGCCACCACTCCCCCGGCGAAGAAGCCGTCGTTCCACGCCTTGAGCGCCTTGCCGGAGGGCCGCACGACCGCGGCCCGGTCGTTCAGCCAGCCCGTCGCCAGGTCCTGCACCCGGGCCGAGGAGCCGTACCGCTGCCGTGCGGCTCGGGCGAGCTGCGGGAAGGAGGCCTGCGGGTCGCGGACGACCAGCGCCTGGTACTCGTCGGCGCCGAGGTGCCAGGCCCCGCCCGGGAACAGCGGCAAGTACTCGCGCAGCAGCTCGTCCACCAGCTTCGCCGAGGCGGGGTTCGATATGTCGACGGCGCCCTTGACGGCCCGGCCCTGTACGTCGCGCAGCTGGAGCGACGGGTGGGCGCGCAGCACCGCTCCGAGGTGACCGGGCGAGTCGATCTCCGGGACCACCGTGATGTGCAGGCGGGCGGCGAGTTCCGTGATCCGCCGGACCTCGGCCTTGGTCAGGTGCGGGGTGGAGACGATCTCGGGGTGGGTATCGGACTCGATCCGGAAGGCCTGGTCGTCGGAGAAGTGCAGGCCGAGCTGGTTGAGCTTGAGGTCGCCCATCTCGCGGAGCCTGGCCTCGATCCAGTCGGGGGTGAAGTTCTTGCGGGCGATGTCGAGGTTGAGGCCGCGCTGGGGCCGCTCGGGGGCGTCGCGGACGGTGCCCTCGGGGGCGGAACCAGCGCTGCGTATCTCCTGCTTGAGGGTGCGGGTGCCGTAGAACACGCCCGCTTCGTCGTGGCCGCTGATCCGGACCCGGCCGCCCTGGACGGTGAGGGTGTACGACTCCGGCTTCGCCGGTGCGGCCGGGTCCAGGGCGAGTTGTACGTCGCCGGGGCGCGGGTCGGCGGACTCCGCGAAGCCGAGGCCGAGTTCACCGGCGAGGAGCTGGGCCTCGTCGGTCAGGGCGGCCCGGTCGGCGGGCCCGATGAGCACGCGCGCCCCGGAGGCGGGCCGCCAGCCGGGGCCGCGGGCCGGGACGTGCTCCCGTACGGCGGGAATGGTGCGGGGGGCGCTGGAGAGGGGGTACGAGGGGGTGGGCGCCGGCGGTGTCGGGACGGGCGCCGCCGTGGCCGGCCCGGCGGTGGTGGCCGCGGCGGACGCGGAGGCGGCGTGGGCTTCGCCCCGGCCGCCGCCCGCACATCCGGGGACGGCGAGGCCGACCAGCGCGGCGACCGCTGCCGTCGCGATGGCCCGCACCCTCCTGGCCTGCCTGGTCTCTCGCATCATGCACCGTTTTTCCCCGTACCAACGTGGCACGGGGAACGGTGCGGCGCGACCGGGCGCCCGGTGGCTCAGGCCAGTGCGGCGAGCGCGGAGGCGGCGAAGTCGTGGTCCTGGGCGGGGGCGCCGCCGCCCACCCCGATGGCGCCCACGAGGCGGTCCCCGCGCCGGACGGGCAGTCCTCCGGCGATGAACAGCAGCGGCCGGTCCAGGGCGGTGGGCAGGGTGTGGAAGGGCCCGCCGGGCAGAACGGCATCGGTGAGCTCGGCCGTCGGCGCGTTCAGCTGGAGGGCGGTGTAGGCCTTGCGGGTGCTGGTCTCGCCGGAGATCAGGACGGCCCGGTCGTCCCGGCGGAAGGCCAGCGGGTGGCCGCCCGCGTCGAGGACGGTGACGCTGACCGCGATCCCGGCGGCTTCGGCGGCCGCGCGGGCGGCGTAGAGCAGGGCTTCGGCGTCCTGGGTGGTCAGCGGGGCGACGGCGGTGGGGGCGGTGGACATGGCGGGGGTCTCCTGCTGGTCGGTTCGTGGGGTCGGATCAGGGGATCGGATCAGTGGTGTGCGGGGACGGCTTCGCCGCGGGAGGCGGCGCCCGGCACGACCCGGCTCGCGGCGGCGCGTGCGCCCGTACGCCGCTCCAGCGCGCCCGAGACCAGGGCGAGGACGAGCGCGGAGGCGGCCAGCGCGGCGCCGACCCAGTTCGGGGCGGTCCAGCCGAGTCCGGCGGCGATGACCAGGCCGCCGAGCCAGGCGGCGAGGGCGTTGCCGAGGTTGAAGGCGCCGATGTTGACGGCGGAGGCGAGGGTGGGCGCGCCGGCGGCCTGGTCGAGGACCCGCTTCTGCAGCGGGGGCACGGTCGCGAAGCCGAGGGCGCCGATGAGGACGATGGTGACGGCGGCGCCGGCCTTGCTGTGCGCGGTGAGGGTGAAGACCGCCAGGACGACGGCCAGCGCGCCCAGCGACACGTACAGCATCGGCATCAGCGCGCGGTCCGCGAACCGGCCGCCCATGAGGTTGCCGCCGACCATGCCGAGCCCGAAGAGGACCAGCAGCCAGGTGACGGAGGTGCCGGCGAAGCCCGCGACGTCGGTCATCATCGGGGTGATGTAGGTGATGGCGGCGAACACCCCGCCGAACCCGAGGACCGTCATCGCCATGGCGAGCAGCACCTGCGCGTTGCGGAACGCGGCCAGCTCGTGGCGGATGCGGACGCCTTCGGGCCGGGGCAGTTCGGGGACCAGCTTGGCGATGCCGAGCAGGCCGAGCACGCCGAGCAGGGCGACGATCAGGAAGGTGACGCGCCAGCCGAGGGTCTGGCCGACGAGGGTGCCGAGGGGGACGCCCACCACGTTGGCCACGGTCAGGCCGGTGAACATCATGGCGATGGCGCCGGCCTTCTTCTCCGGGGCGACGAGTCCGGCCGCGACGACCGAACCGATGCCGAAGAAGGCGCCGTGGGCGAGGGAGGCGACGACGCGTCCGGCGAGCATGACGCCGAAGGCGGGGGCGAGCGCCGAGAGCAGGTTGCCCGCGATGAACAGGCCCATGAGCAGCATCAGCATCCGCTTGCGCGGTACGCGGGTGCCGAGGACGGTCATGAGGGGGGCGCCGAGGACGACACCGAGGGCGTAGCCGGTGACCAGGAAGCCGGCGGTCGGGATGGTGACGCCGTAGTCGGTGGCGACCTGGGGAAGCAGGCCCATGATCACGAATTCGGTGGTGCCGATCCCGAAGGCGCCGATGGCGAGGGCGAGAAGTGCGAGAGGCATGAGGGGCCCTTCCGGGGAGGGGTGGTGCGGTTCGCGGCGCCGCGGCCGCTGTGCGAGGCGCATACGATTGCCAGCGCTGCTTACGTGCGTCCACATTAATTGCAGACGCGGGCTATTTGCAAGCGCGGGCTATTGCGCTCGTCGCCTATCCTGGTGGAGTAGCAGCGGAACGCACCTGAGGAGGGGCCCATGACGGCCACCGACAGCGCACTGACCGCCCTCTCCCAGGGGTGGTGCGCCCTCTCCCTCCTGCACGGCCGGATCGAGGCGCACATCGAACGGGCGCTCCAGGCGGCCCACGGGCTGAGCGTGCGCGAGTACTCGCTGCTGGACGTGCTCAGCCGACAGCACAACGGGCCGGGCGGGCACCTGCGGATGCACCAGGTGGCCGACTCGGTGGTGCTCAGCCAGAGCGCGACGACCCGCCTCGTCAGCCGGCTGGAGGACCGCGGGCTGCTCAACCGCTACATCTGCGACACCGACCGGCGGGGCATCTACACCGACGTCAGCGAGGCGGGTCTGGCCCTGCTGGCCCGGGCGCGTCCGACGAACGACGCCGCCCTGCGCGAGGCGCTGGATGCGGCGGCGGCGGTTCCCGAGCTCGCCCCGCTGGTGGCGGCCGTGGAGAACACCCGCACGGCCGCCGTCGGCTGACCGGGCGGCCCAGGGGGTGTCTGACGGGTCAGGGCCGGGCCCGGCCCTGACCCGTCGGACGCCCCCTAAGGCTTGCCGTCGGCGGCCGAGGAGGGCTGTCCGACCCCCGGGGCCGACGAGGGCTGCCCGGTTCCGGTGGGCGTCGGCGACGCCGACGCCCGGCCGGAGGGCGGCGGCGCGGGCCGCGACGCGGACGCCGAAGGGGCGCCCGTACGGACCGTGGTCGGTGTCGTCCTCCCGTTCGGCAGCGCCGTCGGGGGCGGCGTGGGAACCGGCGAGGGGACCGCGCTGGGCCCGGGCGAGGGGGCCCGCACGCTCGGCGTCGGCGAAGGGATCTCGGCGGGCGCCGCGGGCGGCACCGGCCTGGCCGGCCCCTGCTCGGGCCCCAGCACGAGGTACCCGGCCAGCGCGGCCGCGGCTCCGGCCAGCCCGGCGGCCGGCCAGGCCAGGCGCCGCAGCCACACCGCCGCCACCGGCAGGCGCTTCGAGGAGCCCGGCGGGTCAGCCGGCCGCAGGTCGCGGACGGTGACCGTGCGCGCCCGCCCGGCCAGGGCCTGGCGCAGCCGGTGTTCGACCGGACGGTCGCCGTCGTGCGTCATATCCGTCCCTCCAGGATCCGTTCGAGCGCGTCCAGAGCCCGGCTCGCGTTCGATTTGACCGCGCCCCGGCTGATCCCGAGGGTGTCGGCTATCTCCGCCTCGCTGAGCTCAGCCCAGTACCGCAGCACCAGTACCTGGCGGCGGCGCGGCGTCAGCCGGCCCAGTGCCGCCAGCACCTCGCGGTGTGCCTCGTCGAGTACGACGGACGCCTCGGCGGAGGGCACGTCGGCCGTCACGGGCGGGATCCAGGCGCGCGCCGTCCGCCTGCGGCGCAGCACGGAGCGCGAGGTGTTGACGACCGCCGTGCGCAGGTAGCCCAGCGCGTTGTCCACGCCCTTGATCTGCTCCCCGTGCCGGCGGTACAGGGCGGTGAAGGCGTCCTGGACCACGTCCTCCGCCGTGGCCAGGTCGTCCACGAGCAGCACCGCCAGCCGGACCATGCCGAGCCGGTGCGCGTGGTACAGGTCGGTGACGGTGGGTGCCGACGGCGTACTACCGGACCCCTGGCGCTGGTACGGGGGCGCGGGGACGGCCGGCGCGGGCACGTCGCGGCGCAGCAGGAACGACCACAAGCCCCGCCGCGCCCGGCCGAAGCCGGGCGCGAAGGGGCTCATCGTGGGAGCGAGTGGGAACACTGACGTCCTCAGTTGCCGGTGCGGCGCCGCACCGTGTACAGGGCTCCGGCCCCGACGGCTATGAGCCCGGCGGCCCCGGCACCGAGGGCCATGGTGGTCGCGGAGGAACCGGTGTGCGCGAGTTCGGAGCCACCGGCCACTCCGGACGGCGCGGCGCTCGGGTTCGCGCTGCCCGGCGCGACCGTCGGGGTGGCGGGGGGCTGGGTCGGGACGGCGCTGGGCGTCGCGCTGCGGCTCGGCGCCGTGGGGACGGCGCTCGGGGCGGCGCTGGGCGTACCGCTGTGGCCCGGCGCCGTGGGGACCGCGCTCGGCGTACCGCTGCCGGTCGGCACCGGGGCGCTGCTGGGGGCGACCGTCGGGGAGACGGACGGCGTCGCCTGGGCGAGGGCCGGGCCGCCGAGCGCGACGGCCACTCCGGCGGCGGCAGCGGTGACGAGCGCTGCCCGGCAGGCGGACAGGGTGGCGCGCTTCAGGTTCATCACGGTTGTTCTCCACGGTCGGTGCGGTCGGGACGAGGACGCGGATCTACGCCCTACACCCCGCACGACGCGCGAGTGCCCGCGAGGTTGCCGGTGTGCCGGAAAAACTTTTCACCCCGTCGGCGGGGGGGGATCCGGCGCACCGCTTGAAGGGTCGGTGCCGAGGACCGGCCATCATACTGACGGCGGTCGTCGGCCTGCTCTCCTGGTGCCGCACGGTGGCAGCCCGCGGCCGGCTGCGTCGGGCGGCTCACCGCGGCCGGGGCGGGAGCGGCGACGGCCGCCCCTTGAGGAGGGCCGGGACGGTGGATCACAATCCGCAGATGCCGACACCCCCGTACAGCAGTTGGATGCGGTACTTCTCCCCCACCGCCAACCACCGGCGGCTCGGGCTGGTCTGCCTGGGCGTGGGGGTGCAGCAGGGCAGGCTGCCCGTGGTCGGGCCGCGGGCGCTCGACCACCACGTGGCGGTCGTCGTCACCCGGGGGCAGGGGTGGTTCAGCCACGCCGGGCGCCCGCCGCAGCCGGTGACCGCGCCCGCGCTGCTGTGGCTGGTGCCCGGGGTCGAACACCACTACGGACCGGACCCGCGGACCGGCTGGGACGAGTGCTTCGTGGACTTCACGGGCCACAGCGTGGCCGCCTACACCGACCTCGGCTACCTCACCCCCGACCGCCCGCTGGTCCCGTTGAGCGGGACCGCCGGGATACGGCACGTGGTGGACGGGATCCTCCGCGCGGCCCGCACCGGCGGCCCGCTGCTGGAGGTGGAGGCGGCGGCGGCCGTGCACGGGCTGCTGGTGGCCCTGCGCTACGCCCGTGCGGAGGTGTCCCGGCACGGCGACGCCGTGATGGACGCCCTGGCCCGGGACGCGCTGCTGCCGATCTCCGTCGCCGAGCACGCGGCGCGGCTCGGGATACCGCTGCCGGAACTGCGCGGGGCGGTGCGGCGCAGTACCGGCGAGGGCGTCAAGGAGTACCTCCTCGGCATCAGACTGAGCCGGGCCAAGGAGCTGCTGGCCCGGACCGACCTGCCGGTCGCCGGGGTTGCCCGGCGGGTCGGCTACGACGACCCCGGTTACTTCAGCCGGCTCTTCAGCCGCCGCGTCGGCATGGCGCCGGGCCGCTTCCGCGCCCAGCAGTCCGTCAACGACGCTCGTGATCCCCGCCTCTAGGCCGTTGCGCCGGGGCGGCGGGCGTAGCAGAACAGGTGCTCCTCCGGGTCGGCGAGACCGCCCTCGGGGTGGAACAGGCTCGTGTCGTGGTGCAGCAGTTCCAGGCCGGCCGACTCGATCCGGGTGGTGTACTCCTGCGCGGACAGGCTGCTCACGGTGACCCGGTGCCCCATCCACTCGATGGGGAGGCCGCTGATGTCACCCGGCACCGTCGCGAGGACGAGGTACCCGCCCGGCGCCACCCACGAGGCCATCCGGGCCAACGAGGCCGCCACCTCCCGCTGTTCCATCATCAGCAGCGGGAAGAAGGCGCACACCGCGTCGAAGCCGCCCTCCCCGGGCGTGTAGGTGCGCACGTCCGCCTGCTCGAAGCGGGCCCGCGGGACCCGTTCGCGGGCGAGGGCGACCATCGCGGGCGAGACGTCGATCCCGGTCACCGCGCAGCCCGCCGCCGCGAGCCGCTCGGCGGTGGGCCGGCCGGTGCCGCTGCCGACGTCCAGCACCCGGGCCCCGGCGGGCAGCCGGCCGGTGAGCCAGTCGAGGGCCTCCAGCTGCGCGGGCACCCGCCCGAACGCCTCCTCGTAGCGCTCCGCGAGCGCGTCGAACACCTCGGCCGCCGACTCGGATCCACTCATCGCGATGCCTCGTTCCCTCTCATGTCCGCGGCAGATAGCCGACGTTGAGCTCGGCCATCGAGGTCCACGGGTTGCCGTTCACCTCGCTCGTCGCCTTGAGTCTGACGTACCGGGCCGTCCGGGGCGAGAAGGAGACGTCCTGCTGTCCGGCACTGTCCGCGAACCTGCTCGAGGCCGCCGCCGGACCCCAGTTCACGCCGTCGGCGGAGGTGAACACCTGGTAGTCCGCGATGCGCCCGTTGCTCTGGGTCTGCCGGGGCAGGCAGTGCAGCGCCGAGACGTCGTAGGAGGCGCCCAGGTCCAGGGTGATCTCGTGCGGCATCGGCGCGGTGGCCGCGTACCACTGCGTGTGCCAGATGGTGGCGCTGCTGCCGTCCAGGACGTTGGCGGCGCTGCCGTTCTCGCCCGCCGTCTCCTGGCTGTCGACGGCCTTGACGCTCATCGCGCCCTGCGGCACGAGGAGTTCACCGCCGCCGCCCGTGCCGAGGTCGTCCACGGTGAGGTCGTCGAGGACGAGGTCCGCCTCGTTGTGGGAGTCCTCGTCCGTGACCTTGCGTACACCGATCCAGGCGTCCGCTCCGGCGGTGAACGTCCTGGTGAAGGTGGTGGCGGTGCGGGCCTGGCCGAGTGCCGTGGCCGTTTCCGCGGTGCCCGAGCCGGTGATGAACTGGTAGTCGCCGCCGAAGCCGTTCTCGTAGGCGAAGGACACCTTGTACGTGCGGCCCTTCGTCAGGCGGAGCGTCTGCGGCAGGGTGCGGTAGACCAGGCCCGGCCGCTCCTCGTGCGACTTCAGGGAGTTGCCGCCGCTGATCACGTCGTCCACCAGCTTCCCGTTCCAGCCGGCCTGGGTGTACGGGGCGTTGCGCTGGGCGATGTGGGTGCGCGGGTCGGTGGCCGGGCCGCCGGCCCCGCCGAAGGCGAACGGGCCCCAGCCGGCGTCCGTGTTCTCGAAGTCCTCGGCGAAGTAGTGGCCGCCGAGCGGCGTACGGGCCGAGCGGACCACCCGGACGTCGTCGAGGGCGACGGTGCCCGGTCCGGTGGCGGCGGCCAGCGTGAGGGTGGCGGTGGACTGGCCGGCCGGGACGTCGAACAGCACCTTCATGCGCTGCGCGCCCGTGCCGTTCTTCTCGCTCCCGCCGAGGCTGTTCGTCAGCGGCGAGGAGTCGGCGGACACGGACGCGGCGGGGCCCGCGGCCGGGGTGACGGTGAGGGTGGCCGCCCGGCCGGTGGGGGTGGAGACCCAGACGGAAGCCGCGTAGGTGCCCGGCGTCAGGCCGGTGAGCCGCTGCGCCACGGCCGGGGCGGTGCCGGGGGCCATGGTCAGCTCGTTCTGGCCCTGGGCGTTGCGGGTGACGGCGGCGCCGGTGCCGGTCACCGTCCAGGCGCTCAGGCCGCCGGAGTAGAAGGAGGGGTCCTTGACGGGGGTGCCCTCGCCCCATTGGGGGTCGGCCTGGGCGGGCGCGGCGCCGTTGGTGACGAGGTAGGCGGTCTTCGCCGTGGCGTCGAGGGTGATCCGGCCCTGGCTGACGGTGAGGTCGCCGACCAGCCGGCGTCCGGTGTCGGTGAGCCGGTACAGCTTGGGTGCGCTCCAGCCCGCCGGCAGGGTCCAGGTGGTGGGACCGCCCGCGTCGTTCCAGTGGTAGAGCTTGCCGTCGCGCGGCAGGAGGTAGGCGCCGCCGCGCAGGACGGTGCGGCCGCCGGTGGTGATGGTGCGGGTGCCGCCGGCGGTGCTGACGGTGGTGCCGTTGGCGAGGGTGACCGTGTCGGCGGTCCACTTCACGATCGGGGACTCCTGGAGGAACTTCGTCGGCAGGTTGACGGCGAAGGTGGTGTTCAGGAAGGCCGGGTAGTCCTTCTTGCCCTGCCAGCCCTCGTACGCGGCGAGTTCCGCGCCGCCGAGCAGCGGGTCGCGGGCGATCCAGTCGTCCTTGGCGTGGTTGGCGATGAACCGGACGATGGTGGAGTTGATGCCCTTGAGGTCGCTGCCCCCGTAGTTGACGTCGGCGGCCCAGTGGTGCCAAAGGGACTGCTCGGTGAGGGTGTTGGGGAACTCGGTGGCGAGCTGGAGACCGAGGCCGCCGATCTCGCGCTGGAGCTTGCGGGACACGTATCCGTCGCCGTACCAGACGTCCACGTAGAGGAAGTCGAGGCCGGGGGCGGCCGCCTTGAGGTCCTGGAGCCGCTTCAGCCGCTCCCCGGACTGGCCGTCCTTGCGGGTGTCGACGTAGTACGACTGGTCGAGCCAGTCCCAGCCGAGCCCTCCGCTCTGGTGGGCCGGGTCGAAGGTGGCGGAGACGGGGTACTCCTCGGTGGCGTTGATGTGCACGCCGAAGTCGGCGTTGTAGGCGTGCCCGGCGGTGGTCAGGGCGTTCAGACCGGCCGCTCCGCCGAGCCTGGCGCCGATGTTCTTGTAGTCCATGTGCGCGGAGTCGTGGCCCTCGGAGGCGTAACCCTTGAGCAGGACGAACTGGCCGAGTCCGTCCGTCGCGAGGCTGACCCGCTTCGTTTCGTCCAGGGTCTGCGCGAAGGGGTGGGTGGCCTGGGAGGCGAAGTTGAACGGGATGCGCTGGACGACCCGGTTCGCGGTGTCCTGCCAGCCGGTGGGCGGGGTCCAGATGTCCCGGTAGGCGACTGCGGCGTCCTGCCAGTCCACGACGGAGTCTCCGTTGCGGTCGGCGGTGATCGCGATCCGGGCGTACGGAAGGGGCTCGGTGTCGTTGTCGGCGGCGCCCGCGGCCCGGTACAGCCAGTCCCCGCTCCACAGGGCGGCCCGGCGGTAGGAGCCCTTGTCGGTGACCTGTTTGCTGATGCGGCCGTTCTCCCGGGCGACGCCGCCCGCGGGCTGGTCGTAGAGGGAGTTGGAGTCGATGGCGGCGGCCAGCCTGCCGGTGTTGACCAGCCCGTACATGACCGTGGTCGCGGTGGCGTCCACGGGAGTGGCGGCGGTGACGGGCGTGAAGGTGTCGCCGGTGCCGGTGGTGGCGGTGTACATGCGGGCGGTGGAGAGCGCGGCGCCGGGCTGGTCGCTGCGGACGCTGACCAGGCTGTGGCCGGGGACGGAGAGGCTGCGCACGCGCAGGGCGGCGGTGTCCTCGATCGCGGTGACCTTGAACTCGACCACCGAACCGGCCACGGACAGCCGGGACCTGATGGTCACTCCGGAGAAGCTGAGCGCGTAGTCGACGGCGGAGGCGGAGGCCGACGCGGTCACGGCGGGGGTGTAGGCGGTGCCGTTGACGACGATCGCGGTGAGCGGGTCCTCGTTGCCGTTCAGTACGTCGCCGGTGGCGCGCCGGGTGTAGCCGATGACGCGGGGAAAGGCGCTGTCGACGCTCACGGACAGCTCGGGCGAGGTGATGGTCAGGGGCCCGGCCGCCGGGGCCGCGGAGACGGGTCCGGGTACGGACACGACGAGGGTGGCGATGAGACCGGCGACCGCGGCTGCGGCCGGCCAGAGGGGGGTGCGCATCGGGCCTCCGGGAGTCGGCGCTTCCTGGCGGGGAAGACCGCACGGCTCCGGAGCCCCGCGGTCCGCTCACTGACCTGACAGCTTGCGGACCTCGGGCAGGGCGGGCCCATGGACAAAGCGGAGCGCCGTAGTGGACTTACGGCGGCGGCCCCCGGCCCCGGACACCCCGGACGCGGCCTCAGCCGCTGCCCTCGGGCGCCAGTACCACGGCCGTTCCGTACGCGCACACCTCCGTACCGGTGTCGGCGGCCTCGGTGACGTCGAACCGCATGGCCAGGACCGCGTTGGCGCCGCGCGCCTTGGCCTGGTCGATGAGCCGGTCCATGGCCTGGTTGCGGGTCTGCACGAGCGTCTTGGTCAGGCCCCTCAACTCCCCGCCGATCATCGATTTGAGGCCCGCGCCGATCTGGCTGCCCAGGTGCCGGGAGCGCACGGTGAGGCCGAAGACCTCCCCGACGACCCGCTCGACCCGGTAGCCGGGGGCGTCGTTGGTCGTCACCACCAGGACCCCGGTCTGCTCGGCCCCGGGGCCTCCGCCGTAGTCGTCGATACCCATGCCACCCACTGTGGCGCCGGGGGTGGGCGCGCGCATCCCGGGCGGGCGCCCCCGCGAGCCGGGAGGCGCGAGCGCTGCTGGCGCGCGCCCCCCGCAACTCCCTACCATGGGCCACCCCGCGCCACGGCCCCCGAGGGGCCATCAAGGAGGGCACATGGAGTTAGGGCCGAACACGTCCCGGCAGCCGTTCATCGACATGCACACCCCGAGCGTCGCCCGGATGTACGACTGGCTCCTGGGCGGTGTGGAGAACTACGCCAGCGACCGCGAGGCATGCGCCCGGCTGCTGGAGATCGCACCCAGTACCCAGTTGCTCGCCCGCAACAACCGGGCGTTCCTCAGCCGCGTCGTACGGATCCTGGTCGAGGACTACGGGATCCGGCAGTTCCTCGACCACGGATCGGGCCTGCCCACCCAGGACAACGTCCACGAGGTGGCCCAGCGCATCGACAAGGACTGCAAGGTCGCCTACATCGACAACGACCCGATGGTCCTCGCGCACGCCCAGACCACGCTGCACGACAATGCGGGCACCCTGGTGCTGCCCATGGACATGCGCGACACCGAGCGCATCCACGAAGCCACCAAGGGCTTTCTCGACTGGGGGCAGCCCATCGCGGCCCTGTTCGTGTCCGTCCTGCACTGCATCCCGGACTCGGACGACGACCGCTCCCCGTCCGCCGTCGTGCGCAAGACGGCGGCCCTGCTGCCGCCCGGCAGCTTCCTGGTGATCTGCCAGCTCGTCAGCGAGGACCCGGTGGTACGGGAGGACGTGACCCGGCTGATGGACGTCACCACGCACGGGCACTGGGGGCGGGTGCGCGAGCCCCACGAGGTGCGGCGGTACTTCGACGGGCTGGACATCCTCGAACCGGACCTCGTCGACGTGGTCGACTGGCGCCCCGACGCCTCCCCGCCGCCGCCGGAGCTGCGGCCGAAGGACTGGGTCGAGTGGGGCGGCGTGGGCCGTCTCCTCCCGGCGCCCCGGGACCCGGCGGAATGACCTGAGCGGCCGGGGGCAGGCGCACCTCCGGAGCGCGGGGTCCCGCACGCGCGAAACACGGTCCAGTCAGGAGGAGGACGGCTCGATGAGCATCGTGGTCACCACACCGACCGGACACGTGGGATCGCGCGTCGTGCGCCTGCTGCTCCAGGCCGGCGTCCGCCCCCGCGTGCTCGTCCGGGACCCGGCCCGGCTGGGCGAGGAGACCCGCGACCGGGTCGACGCGCGCCGGGGTGACCTGACGGACGCCGGGTTCGTCCGCGAGGCGGTGGCGGGGGTGCGAACCGTTTTCTGGGTGGATCCCACTCCCCACACGACGGCGGACCCGATCGACGCCTCGCTGTCGACCGCGGCGCCGTTGGTGGCGGCCGCCCGGGCCGGTGATGTGGGGCGGGTGGTGCTGCTGAGCAGCATCGGGGCGGAGCGGCGGCACGGCGTCGGGCACATCGACGCCTTGGGCGGGATCGAGGAGCAACTCGATGCCACCGGCGCGGACGTGCTGCACCTGCGGTGCGCGTACTTCTTCACCAACCTGCTGCTGGACCTGGAAGGGCTCTCCCGGGGCGTGCTGACCACGGCGTTCGACCCCGGCCACGCGATGCCGTGGGTCGATCCGCGCGACATCGGGGACGTCGTCGCGGCCCGGCTGCTCGGCGACACCTGGCGGGGCCGGGTGGTGCAGGCCGTGCACGGCCCCGAAGACCTCACCTTCCACCAGGTCGCGCGGATCCTCACCGAGGCGCTGGGGCGCCCGGTCCGGCTCGAAGCCGTCGGTGACGACGCGGTACGGGAGACACTGGGCGCGGCCGGGCTGCCGCCGTCGGCGGTGGAGGCGGTCGTCGGGATGACGGCCGGCTCCCGCGATCTGGTGCCCGAGCAGCCCCGCGACCTGCTCACCACCACTCCCACCCGGCTCGGCGCCTGGGCCCATGCCGAGCTGCGCCCGCTGCTGACGAGGTGAGCGTCCCGGAGACTCCCTAGCTCTCCATGTACTGCCGGAGTGCCTCTTCGATGAGCCGGCGGCTGCGTTCGCGGGACGCCGCGGCCTTGCGCAGGTTGCTGAGGGCGTTGCGGTGGTCGTCCAGGGCGCGGGGGCGGGTGACGTAGTTGGCGCCGTTGATGTGCTCGACGTACGCCAGCTCGCCCGGTCCGCCGTCGGCGAACTTGAGGTGGGTGATGGGGTAGGGAGGGGCCGCGGAGTAGCCCCAGGACATCTCCAGGATGCGGATGTTGACCTTGGCGACCTCCCCGGCCCGGAGCAGGTGCCGCAGTTGTTCGCGCATGACCTCGGCGTTGCCGCAGCGGCGCTGGAGCACGCCCTGGTCGAGCAGCACCGTCAGGCGCGGCACCTGCCCTTCCATCAACCGCAGTTGGCGCTGGGTGCGCAGCTGTACGACGCGGTCCATCTCGTCGTCGGAGGCGCTGGGCATCACGGCCCTGACCATGTGCCTGGCGTACGCCGGGGTCTGGAGGATCCCGGGTACCACGAGGTTCTCGTAGACGCAGATCTCCTGCGCCTCGCCTTCCAGTTGGATCAGGCGCTTGAGGAAGGTGGGGGTCACGTCGCTGTACTGCTCGTACCACTCGCAGTCCTGGGCGTGCTCCAGGAGCCGCTCGACCGTCCGCATCTCCTCGTCGGCCAGCCCGTAGTGGCGGGCCAGGTCGAGGACGTCGCGCGCCTTCGGCGGGCTCTCGCCGCGCTCCAGCCGACTGATCTTCGACACGGATCCGCGGATGACGGGCGCCACGTCCCGCAGGGTGAGCCCGCGGGCCTCGCGCCATCCTCTGAGTTCCTGGCCCAGTACCCGCGCGGCCGCCGCCCGTCCTTGCTCCCTCCCGAGCGGCAGGACCGGGGCGAGCGGGTCCTGGAGCCGCCCGGGGAGGGAGCCGGACTGCGGATCGGGCATGGGTTCGGGCAGCGCGGGCATGCGGAACTCCAATGTGACCGGGGCGGATCTGAAGTCGTCAGAATGGGGCGTGGTCGCCTGTCCGTCCAACCTTTGGCCTAAGGCTTGGACTTCATCCGGTCAGTTGATCGAACTCGGAGCGCTTGACACCGTCGACGAACGCCTCGATCTCCGCGGCCGTGAAGATCAGGGCCGGCCCGTCGGGAAAGCGTGAATTGCGCATCGCCACGGCGCCGTCGGCCAGTGCCGCCACCTCTACGCAGTTGCCGTTGCCCACACTGGCGCTGCTCTTCACCCAGACCGCACCGGGAATCTCGCTCGCCACGATGCCATTGCGTAACTGCATGATGGGACCTCTCCTCGTTCCGACGCGCATGATCGGGCAATCGCACATGGGATTGCCCGACAAGCAGTTATGAGAATGCTAGCCAGCACGGTCGGGCGCGGAAGTCCCCCGAAAGGGTGCCTCGGAAGCGAAGCTTCCCGGAGGATCGCCCCACGAGCGAACCAGGTATACCAAAACTTCCGGATTGCGCAAATCGGGCTAAGCGGCGGTGTGCCGCCAGGGCGTCACGCCCTGCCGTCGCCATAGTCGTCCGTGGCGACCGCCTGGTCGCCGGCCCGGGCCGCGTGGCGCGGCCGGGCGATTGTCTTCGTAGAGGAGTCGGCTCATGCTGAAGCCCACCAGGACCGTCCTCGCACTTACCGCCGGAAGCCTGGTGCTCGGCCTCGTCAGCGCGGGCGCCGCCATCGCCGACGAGGACCCGATGGCCGAGGTCCCGGCACACCAGGAGCACAGCAGCGCCAAGCGGGAGCAGATCTGGGGCAAGGTCGTCTCGTCCGGCCGGCTGACGATCCGCAGCCAGCCGAGCACCCGCTCGTACTCCCTGGGCAAGGTCGATCCGGGCCAGCGGCTCGCGCTCGAATGCAAGCAGCGCGGGGAGCGGGTCGACGGGAACGACCTGTGGTACCTGCTGGACAACCTCAAGGACCGGGACGACTGGAACGAGGGCGAGGGCGACGGCCGCGACTCCTGGAACAACGGTCGCGACAACGGCCGCGAGGACGGCGACAGCCGTGAGAACGGCCGTGAGAACAGCCGTGACGACTTCAGCCCCAACGACGGCCGCAACGACAACGGCAAGTCCGTCAAGAAGGCCTCGATGAAGGACAAGGACTACCGCTGGGTGGCCGCCCGTTACGTGAAGAACCTCGACACGGTGCCGTGGTGCCGCTGATCAGCGTGCCGGGCCGCTGATCCGCCGCACGGTCCGCCGGGAGGCCGGCTCCTCGTCGAGGGGCCGGCCTCCCGGCCGTCGTCAGTCAGCCGGGGTGGACGGTGCGCGGCCCCGCGCACCGCGCTCCGTACGCCCGCACCCGCTCGCGCAGCTCCCGGTCCGCGGTGACCACGACCAGGGCGGCAGCACCCCGTTCCGCGTAGGCGGCCACCAGCTCCACGATCCGGTCGTCGCCGCTGCCGGGCGCCGCGTCCACCCGTACGCCGGGCACGGATTCGACGCCCTTGGCGGCGCCCTCCACCACGAGGACGATCTCCTCGCCCGCCGCCCGCCGCGCGAGCCGGTCGCGCAGCCGCTCGGCCGCGCCGCGCCGGTCGCGCCACCAGCCGTCCGGGACGGATCCGACGACGTTCGCGGCGTCCACGATCAGTACGTCCACAGGTACGACTGTCGCAGACCGGCTCAGAAGTCGCCGTAGTTGACCTGCCAGGTCGGCAGGCCCATCCGGCGCCAGACGGCCACGACGCGGTCCCGGTCGTCGAGCGAGACGCGGACCGCGTACCGGTGGCGCACGTGCGCGTCGAACAGCTCCGCCTTCACCACGTCGTCGCGGCGCTGGTCGCCGGCCGCCCGCATCCACAGCTCGTCGTACGGGACCGCGTGCCGCTCCAGCCACTCCTCGGTCTGCGGCCGGTGTTCCTCGCTCCGCCCGGAGAGCAGCACGACGACGTCCCCGTCCGCGCGCCGGAAGGCGTCCAGGGCGCGCCGCACGGGCTCGTTCAGCAGGTCCAGTCCGCAGCGGGTGAAGTCGTACGGGCCGCGGTCGCCGGTCAGTGCCAGCGTGCCGTCGATGTCGCACATCACCGCGGCGGGCAGCGCGGGGTCGGGGACGTACGGCTCGACCGGGGGCTCGTCGCCCAGCCACTCGGCGGTCAGCTTCCACCCGCCCTTGCGCGACTTGGCGTGCTTGTCGGCCAGGATCCGGATGATCTCCTCGCCCACCGGCCGCTCCCGTGCGGCGTCGCGGCGCACGCACTCCTCGACGGGCACGTCCGTGAAGTCGTGGACGACGAAGGCGGCGAGCCCGGCGACCGCGGCCTTGAGGCGCTTGGGGATGTGCGGGGTGAGGTGGGTGTTGTCGACGACGACGTCGAACCCGCCCGCGACGGCGGCCCGCACGGCCGCGTCCTGGACGTCCAGCGCGGTCTGTTCGTGCGCGTACGAGAGGCCGCGCCCGTGGCCGGCGCCGTCGAGCATGACCCGCAGGTCGTCGAGGTTCACCCGGCGCATCCGGCCGCCGGACGCTTCCTGGAGCGCCCGGGCGGCGGTGGTCTTGCCCGAGGCGGGCAGGCCCGTCATGACGTGCACGACGGGGCGGGTGCGGGCAGCGGGGGCTACGGGGGTCGCGGGGGCCGCCGGTTCTGCGGACACGGGTTCAGTTCTCCTCGTCGGTGGTGAAGGGATCGGCCGATTCCGGCCGTACGGCCCGCCAGGTGACGAGCTCGGTCTGCTTGCCGTCCAGCCGCAGGAACAGCGCGGCACGCAGCCGGCCGTCCGGCAGCGCCCGCACCGCCCGCGCGAAGGCGCCGCGGTCGGCGGCCAGGTGGGCCAGCGCCCGGAAGGCCTCGTCGATGGCCCGCTCGCGCACCGCGGCGGCTTCCTCCAGGCCGGCGATGACCCCGCGCACCCAGGCGTCGAACTCGTCGGGCACCTGCTCCAGCAGCGCGTCGAGCGGCTTGCCGCCCGAGGCCTCGATGTCCGCGACGCTGCAGCCCAGGCCCTGCGCGAGTTGCTTGGCGGGCAGACCGGCGAAGCGCTGGATGCCGTGGCCGCGCCAGATGTCGCGCTCGGTGACGCCGGTGAGCACCTTGTGCAGGCGTACGTATTCGGCGATCTTGGCTTTGACCCGGACGCCGGAGGCGAAGCGCAGCACGAAGCCCTCGGCGTCGGTGCCGGTGGCCGGGGCGCCGCCGGGCAGGGTGTTGGACTCGGTGAGCGCGAGGAGCTGGGCGAGGGTCATCGCAGGCCACACGGTGACGACCGAGCCGATCTCCCGCCAGTGCCCGGCGGCTTCGGCGAGCGGCACCTCGGCGCCGTCCTCGCCGAAGGCGGCGAGGAGCACCAGGTCGCGGCGGTCGCCGTAGTCCACGACGATCCGGTTCTGCGGGTACAGGATCTCGGCGAGGTAGGTGACGCCCGGGACGAGGTGCGTGGTGTCGCGGCCGTCGAGACGGCGCTGCGCCCAGGTCGCCTGCTCGCTGATGAAGGAGCCCTTGGAGGCGACCCGCCAGGCGCCGGCGTAGTGGAACACGACCCCGAGGCTGCCGTCGACCTTGTCGTACACCTCGAACGGCTCGTCGGGCAGGGCGGCCGCGTAGGGCTGACCCGACTCGTGCTCGGCCACGTTGAAGAACTTCGGCAACGGCAGGGCGACGATCCGCCCGGTGGCGTCGTCGGCGACGAGGCCCCGGCAGCGCGTGGTGACCTGGTTCCAGACCCGCTCGTACTGGGCCGTGCGGGTGTAGGTGTAGATCGACAGCGGCAGTTGCGGGTGCGCCTTGCGGGTCACGTGGCCGGCGTCGATCGCCGCCTTCAGTTCCTGTGCGGGCAGCAGGTCATGCAGAGTCAGGAACGCCTGGCTCATGGGGTCCTCCCGGTTTGAGATGGTTCATTCTCATGCGCGGGAGGCCGGCCCGGTACTCAATTATGACTGGTCGCAGGGCACGTGGTCGGCGCCCGGCGGCGGGCGCCGGGCGTCAGTGGGAGACGCAGAGTTCGTTGCCCTGCGGGTCGGCGAGGGTGGTCCAGGCGAAGGGGCCCTGGCGGCCTTCGTGGAGGCGGGTGGCCCCCTTGGCGATGAGGCGCTCCACCACGCTCTGCGGGTCGTCGGCGCCGGTGCGGACGTCGAGGTGGACGCGGTTCTTGACGGTCTTGGTCTCCGGCACGAACTGGAAGAGGATCCGGGGCGCCCGTTCCAGCCCTTCCGGGTGACGGATGGCGGCTCCCGCCCTCCAGACGAGCGTGCCGCGGTGGAGGGTGGTGTCGTCCTGGTGGGCCTGGCCCTCCACGATCATGCGGCGGATGAACTCCTCGTCGCTGGGCTCGACTTCCCAGCCGAGGGCGTCGGCCCACCAGTCGGCCAGGGAGTGCGGGGCGTTCGAGTCGACGGTGATCTGGAATGTGTACGCCATGCCCGGACGGTAGTGGGAAGCCGGCTCCCCCGCTACGTCGTTTCCCGGTTCTCGCGGAGGCGGGCGCCGAGGAACGCCGCGAAGGTCAGCGCCCAGGCGGCCACGGCGACCCACAGGAGCACCTCGCCCACCGGCCGGAGCCAGTCGGCGCCGGTGGGCCCGGCGGCGGAGAGGCAGGCGGTGGCGGTCATGCCGAGGGGGAAGACGGTGGACCAGCGGCGCACGTCGTAGCGGGGGCGGGGGCTGCGCAGCTCGGCCGCGAGGAGCACGGCGTACCAGGCGAGCGAGGAGCAGAGCAGGACCAGGGTGAGCGTCCGCAGCACGGTGTGCCCGGCGCCCGTCCAGAGGGGTGACGCGGTGAGCTTCGCTCCCGCGAGGGCGCTGATGGACAGCGCACCGCCGGCCACCCAGTGGTCGCCGGCGCCCGCCGTCACCTCGCGGAGGTCGAAGCGGGCGAGGGCGGTCCCGTACAGCAGCAGTCCGAGGCCGAAGAGGGCCAGGGCGGCCCGGCCGAGCCAGTCCTGGTGGCAGGCGGCGGAGAGCTCCGCCGCGAGGACGGCGAGCGCCTGGGTGGCCACGCAGACGAGGAAGGCGGCGCCCGGCAGCCGTTGCCGGGGGGAGTGCCGGACGACCGCGTACAGCAGCCCGGGCCAGAGCGCCGCCGCCAGGGCCAGCAGGGCGGCGGCGGCCCCCTGCGAGCCGAGCTGCGAGAGCCGGGCGCCGAGTACGGCGGTGGCGGCCACGGCGGTGAGGGCGGGCGGGGTGCCCGCCTCGGCCCGCAGGCGGCCCCGGTCGCCGGTCAGCCGCGCGGTGAAGCCGACGGCGAGGAGCAGCCACAGCGCGGCCGTGACGGCGAGCGCGGCGAGGGAGAGCGGTTCGTGGCCGGCCAGGCCCAGGCCGACGGAGATGATGCCGGAGGCCATCACGGCGGCGCCGGCGGCGGGCGGCGGTCCGGTCCACCACCGGCGCGCGGGCAGCGGGCTCACCCCTCCAGCGGACACCGGCCGGGGACGGACCGCCAGCCGACCGGGCCTTTCGGCCGGCCGTCCTCGGGGCCGGCCGAGGGCCGACCCGGGGTCAGCCGACGCCCTGGGTACGGAACTGGATGCTGATGCGGGGTCCGACGGCCCGGGTGGACTTGGGCACCGCGTGTTCCATGGTGCGCTGGCAGGAGCCGCCCATCACCACCAGGTCGCCGTGGCCCAGCGGCAGGCGCAGCAGTGTGGGGCCGCCGTCGCGGGGGCGGATCGCCAGGTCGCGCGGGTCGCCCACGGAGAGGATGGCGACCATGGTGTCCTCGGTGGCGGAGCGGCCGGTGCGGTCGCCGTGCCAGGCGACGCTGTCGCGGCCGTCGCGGTAGAGGCACAGTCCGGCGGTGACGAAGGGCTCGCCGAGCTCGTCGGCGTAGTGCCGGCTCAGCGCCGTGCGGGCCTCGGCGAGGACGGGGTGCGGCAGCGCCGCCCCGGCCCGGTAGTAGGACAGCAGCCGGGGGACGGCGACCTCGCGGTCGTACATCCGGCGCCGTTCGGCCTGCCAGGGCACATCGGCGGCGAGCCGTTCGAACAGCGCGTCGGAGCCGGTCAGCCAGCCGGGCAGGTGGTCGGCCCAGGCGCCGGCCCCCAGGTCGGTCCGGCGCAGCCCGGAGAGCGGGCCGAGCCGGATCTCGTCGGTCTGGTCGAAGAGGGACCCCTGGAGCGCGTGCATGGCTCCAGCCTACTCCCGGTTCCGAACACCTGCTCGAATTACTAACGGCCCCGGCGGGGCTTGCCGCGGCCGGTGTTCTTGGCGCCCCGGGCGCCGCCGGAGCCGCCGCGCGGGTTCTTGCCCGGGGTCGGCTTGCGGGCCGCGCCGGCCGCCTTGTCGGGGCGCTTGCCCTTCGGCTGCGCGGGGGTCTGCGCCGGGCTCTGCTTGCGGCCCCGCGTGCTGTTGACCGTACGGCCGCGGACGATCCCGATGAACTCCTCCACCAGGTCCGTGGTCTCCTCCTCCGGCCACGACAGCGCGACGCGGGATTCGGGCGCGCCCGTGACCGGCCGGTAGGTGAGGTCCCGGCGGTGGTGCAGCCGGGCGAGCGACTGCGGGACGACGAGCACGCCCACCCCGGCGGCGACCAGCTCGATGGCGTCCGCCGTGGTTTCGGGGCGCTCGATCGCGGGCCGGCCCGGCAGGCTCTCCCACTCCAGGGTGTCGTCCAGTGGGTGGAGCACGATCTCGTCGGCGAGGTCCCCGGTGGAGACTTCCTCGACCGCGGCCACGAGATGGTCCTTCGGGATCACCACCACGGTGGTCTCGGTGTACAGGGGGATCGCACTGAGCTGCGTACGGTCGATCGGCAGCCGGACGAAGCCCGCGTCGGCGCCGCCCGCCCGCAGCACGCCCGGCGCCTCGGCCGGGGAGACGGGGACGAGGGTCAGCGGGACGTCGGGCAGCCGCTCGTTCCAGATCCGCACCCATTTGGTGGGCGTCACCCCTGGAACGTAGGCGAGCCGGAACTGGGGAGGTACTTCCGAGCCTGTCACCCGGCCAGATTACCGGCCGTGGTCAGAGGTAGCGCACATGCTCGATACCCTGGTGACATGACGTCGCACAAGACCGCCCAGACCATGAAGCCCGCGACCGCGGCGAAGAAGCTGGGTGTGTACCTCGAGGCCACACCCGCCGAGTTCCAGGAGGGTGTCGTCTCGCGCACCGAGCTGAACGCGCTCCAGGCCGATCCGCCCGCCTGGCTGCAGGAGCTGCGACGCAACGGCCCGCACCCCCGGCCCGTGGTCGCGGCGAAGCTGGGCATCTCGATCGCCGGCCTCGCCCGCGGCGGGGTCACCGAGGCGCTCACCACCGAGCAGATCGACGCGCTCAAGGACGAGGCGCCGGAGTGGCTGCAGAAGGAGCGCGCCACGCAGGCGGAGGTCCGCAAGGAAGCGGTCCGGATCAAGGAGAAGCAGGCGGAGCGGGCGGCCCGCGAGAGCTGACCGCCAGCTGTGCGCGAGGGGCCCCGGACCGGCGTCCGGGGCCCGTCGCGCGTGCGGGGTCCGGGCCGTCAGCCGGCCGGGACCGAGGCGGTGATCAGGTCGACGAGCGCGGCCATGCCGCCCTCGGCGAGCGCGCGGCGCTGGCGGTCGGCCGGGGTGCCCTCGCGCAGCAGCCGGTGCACGAGCGCGCCGACCTCCCGCTGGTCACCGGACTCCTCCAGGGCGGCCGCGATGTACCCGGTCAGCTGGCACAGCACGTCTCCCGCGCTGTGCCGCTGCCCCCGCGGGTCCACGAGGCTGCCGTTCAGACCGTGCCGGGCGGCGTGCCAGTTCGAGGCCTGCAGCAGTTCGTACGCGCAGGCGGGCGGCGGCGGGGCTCCCGCGTTCTCCTCGGCGATCGCGGTGGCGACGAGCGCCCGCACGATGCCGGTGAAGAGCACGGCGTCGTCCGCCTCCAGCTGGACGTCCAGGCAGCGCACCTCGATCGTCGGGTAGCGGTCCGACAGCCGGGCCTGCCAGTACAGCTGGCCCCGGTCGCCGATGACCCCCGACTCCAGGAGCGCCGCGATGCGCTTCTCGTAGTCCCCGAGGCCGTCGAAGAAGGGCGGCGGTCCGCTCACGGGCCAGCGTCCGAAGACGATCGTGCGCCAGCTGGCGAAGCCGGTGTCCTTCCCGTCCCACAGCGGCGAGTTCCCCGACATGGCCAGCAGGGTGGGCAGCCAGACGCGGATCCGGTTGAGCACCGCCACGCCCATCTCCCGGCTCGGGACCGCGACGTGGACGTGCATGCCGCAGATCAGCTGCTCGTCCACCAGCCGCCGGGCCTCCTCGTGCATCCGCAGGTAGCGCGGCTTCTGGGTGACGGCGGGGGGCGTGCCCTCCTTGAGCGGCGCGGTGGCGGACATCGCGACCCGGCAGCCCTTGTCCTCCGCCGCGGACGCCACCGCGTGCCGCAGGCGCAGCAGGTGCCCGCCCACTTCGCCGAGGTCCGTGCAGACGGGCGTGGCCACCTCGATCTGGGCTTGGAGGAGCTCGTCCTGCACCTCGCCCTCGTCCACGAACGACCCGAGGCCGGCCGCGGCGCGCACCTCCTCCACGAGCGGCATCGGCAGGTGGGTGTGCGGGTCCAGCAGGACGTACTCTTCCTCGACCCCGACGGTGATCATGTGCGTCGGCCACCCATGGACCGCGGCAGGAATTCCGCCTCTCCGGGTTTGCGGCGGCCGTTCGTGGTCAGACGCTTCAAGGTCCGCGTTTCCCTTTCGGATGGAGTGAGAACCATGGCTGGTGACGAGAAGGCGAAGTCCAAGGGCGAGCAGGCCAAGGGCAAGGTCAAGGAAGCCGCGGGACGGGCCGTCGGAAACGAACGGCTGACCGCGGAGGGCCGCGCCGAGCAGGCCAAGGGCGATGCCCGGCAGGCCAAGGAGAAGATCAAGGACACCCTCAAGGACTGACTCCTTTCCTCCAGCTCTTCCCGTGCCTCCCGAGCGCCCGCGCGGCGCCGGGGGGCACCTTCCGTTCCCCGAGGAGGACCCATGTCGACCATTGACGCCGGGGGCGAGGCCGACCGCGGTGCGCGGGACCCCCGTGGCGCCCGCCGGGACGACGGGCGCCACGAGAGCCCCGAACAGCGCGCGGACCGCCAGTGGGGCGAATTGGTGCAGGAGATCCGCGTGGCCCAGACGGGTGTGCAGATCCTCTTCGGCTTCCTCCTGACCGTGGCCTTCACCCCCGTCTTCCAGCGACTCGCCCAGCCGGACCGGACGATCTACCTGGTCACCGTCATCCTCGGCTCGCTGGCCACGGGGGCCCTGATCGGGCCCGTGGCCTTCCACCGCATCGTCTTCCGCCGCCGCATCAAGCCGCAGGCGGTCACCTGGGCCTCGCGGCTGACGATGACGGGCATCGTGCTGCTCCTGATGACCTTGTGCACGGCCCTGCTCCTCATCCTGCGGGTGGCGACGCACGACGCGCTCGTTCCGTGGCTGGTGTCGGGGGTGCTGTGCTGGTACTTGCTGTGCTGGTTCGCACTCCCGATGTGGGTGCGCCAACGGCACACCACGCAGCGCGACTAGTCGGGTGGCTCCTGCGCCGGGGGCTCTTCGGCGGGCGACGGCGCCGCGGGTCCGGGCTCGGGCGGCTGCCCGGGCTCGGCGGGCCGCGGGTCGCGCGGGACCGCGCCGGGGCCCGGGGTGGGGCCCGGGCCTTCGGGCTGGGGGGTCTTCGGGTCGTGGCCCGGTGTATCCGGCCGCTGGGCGGCCGGCTCCCGGACCTGTGGCTCCCGGCCGGTCCGTAGTGGCTCCGTGGCCCGGTCCATGCGGTTCACCTCGGCTTTCCGTCTCGTGCGCGCGTCGCCCGGTGCGGTCGACGCGTCCCTCCGCCTGCCCGGGGACCCGGTCTCCAATCCACTTCCCGCTGTGGTTCCGACGTTCCGAGTAGACCCGGTCCGGGCGGTTTCCGCATGGTTTCGTACGCGACCAGGGCGTGTTTCGAAAGTAGCGCCGGCCGCCCGGAGGGCGGGCCCCGCGGCGTCCGGTGCGTGCGACCGCAAGGCGGAGGGTCGCCCTCGTACCGCGCGTACGCGGGCGAGCCCGACGACGCTGGGGGCACCTCCCAGCGGTAGCTGGGGGACGAGCACGCGTGCCGGGCGTCGCGGGGCAGGCGGGAGTTTCGAAACACGCCCTGGGCCCCCGGGGCCGTACGGCTTCTGGGGGCCGGGTCCGGGCGGGGTACGGGGTTCAGCCGCCCGCGGGGCGGGCGGCCGGGGTTGGCCGGGCGGCCCGGGCCGAGAGCGGGGTGGCGATCTGCTCCAGCGAGCGGCCCTCGGCGGCGACGGCGAAGAAGACCGCCACCACCCCGGCCGCCACCATCAGGGAGGCCCCCACGCAGAAGGCGATCACCGCGTCGCTCACCACTCCGCTGGAGGTCAGCTGGGCGAAGAGCAGCGGGCCCGAGATGCCGCCGGCCGCCGTGCCGACGGCGTAGAAGAAGGCGATGGCCATCGCCCTGGTCTCCATCGGGAAGATCTCGCTGACGGTCAGGTAGGCCGAGCTGGCGCCCGCGGAGGCGAAGAACAGCACCACGCACCAGCAGGCGGTCATGGTGACCGCGCTCAGCCGGCCCGCGCCGAAGAGCCACGCCGTCCCGAAGAGCAGCAGCCCCGAGAGGATGTACGTACCGGCGATCATCGGGCGGCGTCCGGCGGTGTCGAAGAGCCGGCCCAGCAGCAGCGGTCCGAGGAAGTTGCCGAAGGCGATGACGGCGAAGTAGTAGCCGGTGTGGCCGGACGGGACGTCGAAGAACCGGACCAGGATGCTGCCGAACCCGAAGGTGATCGCGTTGTACAGGAAGGCCTGCCCGATGAAGAGCGACAGTCCGAGGACGGCCCGGCGGGGATAGTCCCGGAAGACCGTCTTGGCGATCTCGCCGAAGCCGGTGCTGCGCCGCTGGGTGACGGTGATGGCGTCGCCGGGCTCCGGCAGGGGCCGGCCCTTCTCCTCCTCCACGCGCTGTTCGACCTCGGTGACGAGGTCCTCGGCCTCGGCCGCCTTGCCGTGGATGAACATCCAGCGCGGGCTCTCGGGTACGTGCCGGCGCACCAGGAGGATCACCAGGCCCAGGACCACGCCCAGGGCGAAGGTCAGCCGCCAGCCCAGCCAGGCCGGGAAGAGGTCGGTGTCGAGGGCGAGGACGGACAGCAGGGCCCCGGCGACCGCGCCGAGCCAGAAGCTGCCGTTGATGATGAGGTCGACGCGGCCCCGGTACTTGCTGGGGATCAGCTCGTCGATCGCGGAGTTGATCGCCGCGTACTCGCCGCCGATGCCGAATCCGGTGAGGAACCGGAAGACGAAGAACCACCAGGCGGAGAAGGACAGCGCGGTCAGGGCGGTCGCCGCCAGGTAGAGGGCGAGCGTGACGAGGAAGAGCCGCTTGCGCCCGAAGAGGTCGGTCAGCCGCCCGAAGACCAGCGCCCCGGCGCAGGCGCCGGCCACGTACAGGGCGGCGGCCGTGCCGGTGACTTGGGCGTCCGTGATGTCGAGCCCGCTGCCCTGCTCGGAGAGCCGGCTGGCGATGTTGCCGACGATGGTGACTTCCAGACCGTCCAGGATCCATACGGTTCCCAGTCCGATCACGATCATCCAGTGCCATCGGGACCAGGGGAGCCGGTCCAGCCGCGCGGGGACCTTCGTGGTCACGGTCCCCTGTTCCACAAGATCAGCCATGCCCCGGCGTCTGCCCTGCGCGTCCGGCCGTAAACCCGCCGTAAAGGTGGCCGGCAGCCTGCTCGGGCGACACGGGCCGCCGCTCCGGGCGCGCCGCCGGTCCTGACGGCCCGTCGGCCTGTAGGGCAGACGTACGGCACGGGGGCCGCGGGTCCCCGGTGCCGCGAGGCCCCTGGAGGACGGATGACGTCGGTGGACCACGCACCGGATGCGGCACCCCCGGACGACCGGCCGTCAGCCGGCACCGAGCAGCGGACCCGTCACGGCACGACCGTGCTGCGCTGGCTGTCGACCACCGACCACAAGGTGATCGGCAGCCTCTACCTCGTCACGGCGTTCGGGTTCTTCCTCTTCGCGGGTCTGCTGGCGATGGCGATGCGTGCCGAACTCGCCCGCCCGGGCGTGCAGTTCCTGTCGAACCAGCAGTACAACGAAGCGTTCACCATCCACGGCACGATCATGATGCTGCTGTTCGCGACGCCGACCTTCACCGGCTTCGCCAACGCGCTGATGCCGTTGCAAATCGGCTCGCCCGACGTGGCCTTCCCCCGGATGAACGCCTTCACCTACTGGGTGTACCTGTTCGGCGGCCTGATGGTGCTGGGCGGGTTCCTGACGGCGGACGGCCCGGCCGCCTTCGGCTGGTTCGCGTACGCGCCGCTGAACGGCCCCTCCCACTCCCCCGGCACCGGGCCGGACCTGTGGGTCATGGGGCTGGCGGTGGCCGGGTTGAGCACGATCCTCGGGTCGGTGAACTTCATCGCGACCATCGTGTGCCTGCGGGCGCCGGGGATGACGCTGTTCCGGATGCCGATCTTCACCTGGAACGTGCTGTTCACCTCGATCCTGGCGCTCCTGGCCTTCCCCGTGCTGACCGCGACGCTGCTGGCCCTGGAGGCCGACCGGAAGTTCGGCGCCCACGTCTTCGACCCGGCGAACGGGGGCTCCCTGCTCTGGCAGCACCTCTTCTGGTTCTTCGGGCATCCGGAGGTCTACATCGTGGCCCTGCCGTTCTTCGGGGTGATCAGCGAGATCATCCCGGTGTTCAGCAGGAAGCCGATGTTCGGCTACCGGGCCCTG
This sequence comes from Streptomyces sp. NPDC026522, assembly GCF_055567555.1. Classification (NCBI taxonomy): domain Bacteria; kingdom Bacillati; phylum Actinomycetota; class Actinomycetes; order Kitasatosporales; family Streptomycetaceae; genus Streptomyces; species Streptomyces sp. NPDC026522. The sequence continues at coordinate 718,603 of NZ_JBVHQF010000001.1, read as the reverse complement.
ATCGGGGCCACCATCGCCATCACGGCGCTGTCGGCGACGGTGTGGGCGCACCACATGTTCGCGACCGGCGCGGTGCTGCTGCCGTTCTTCTCCCTGCTGTCCTTCCTGATCGCCGTCCCGACGGGCGTGAAGTTCTTCAACTGGATCGGGACGATGTGGCACGGGTCGCTGTCCTTCGAGACCCCGATGCTGTGGTCCATCGGCTTCCTCGTCACCTTCCTGCTCGGCGGTCTGTCGGGGGTGCTGGTCGCCTCGCCGCCGCTGGACTTCCACCTGACGGACAGCTATTTCGTCGTCGCGCACCTGCACTACGTGCTCTTCGGGACGATCGTCTTCGCCACCTTCGCCGGCTTCTACTTCTGGTGGCCCAAGTTCACCGGGCTGATGCTGGACGAGCGGCTCGGCAAGATCCATTTCTGGACCCTGTTCACCGGGTTCCAGACCACGTTCCTGGTCCAGCACTGGCTGGGCGAGGCGGGCATGCCGCGCCGGTACGCGGACTACCTCGCGAGTGACGGTTTCACCCTGCTCAACTCGCTCTCCAGCGCCGGGGCCTTCCTGCTGGGCCTGTCCACGCTGCCGTTCCTCTACAACGTGTGGCGGACGCGGCGTCACGGCACGCCGGTCGGGGTGGACGATCCGTGGGGCTGGGGGCGTTCGCTGGAATGGGCGACCGGGTGTCCGCCGCCGCGGCACAACTTCCACGCGCTGCCCCGGATCCGCTCGGAGTCCCCCGCCTTCGACCTGCACCACCCGGAGGTGCCCCGTGAAGGGTGAGGCCTGGCTCTTCACCGGTACGGCCGCGTTCTTCGCGGTGACCACCGCCGTCTACGGCTGGTTCTCCCCCGACCCGGCGGGACGCGCCGCGCTGTGCGTGTCCTTCGTGATGTCGGCCCTGGTCGCCGCCTTCCTGTGGCGCCAGCGGGCGCGGGCGGCGAACGTCCGGAGGACCGCGGGACGGCCGAGGTGCTGGACACCGCCGGGCGCCGGCTCTACTTCCCCGCCCGCAGTTTCGCCCCGGTCCTGACGGCCGCGGGCAGCGCGCTGATCGGACTCGGCGTGGTCGAGGGCCTGTGGCTGTGCCTGATCGGCTTCGGCGTGCTGCTGCCGGGGGTGCTCGGGTTCGCCTTCCAGGAGCTGGACCACCCGGAGTAGGCGCCGGTCAGCCGTCCCGCGGGGGCAGCGGCTCCTGGTCCGGGCCGGCGAGGGCCGCCGCGATCAGGTGGCGCTGCTCGGCGGTTTCCGGGAAGCGGATCCGGTCGCGGTAGTACCAGGCGCTGAGCGCCGTCCGCGTGCGCCGCGCCAGCCGCCGCGCCGCGCCGCCGGAGACCGGGCCGGCGGGCTCCAGGGGCCGGGGCAGGTCCCGTACGAGTACGGCGCGGCGGACCGAGCGCGGCAGGGCGGCGTGCTCCGGGTGGAAGCCGCCTTCCGGGCCCTGCCGCACCAGGCCGGTCTCCGCGCCCTCGGTCAGCAGGTCCCGGTCGCGGGCCTGCAGGGCCAGGCAGAGGCGCTTGGTCAGCCAGAACGCGCCCGCCGGCACGGCGAAGAAGCCGGCGCGCAGCAGCCAGGTCACGCCGGACACGGGGACGTCGAAGACGAACGCGATGACGTCCTGGCCGCCCGCGAGGAGCAGTACCGCGTAACAGGAGAGGGCCGCCACCCCGAGCCCGGTCCGGACGGGCCGGTTGCGGGGCCGGTCGCACAGGTGCCGCTCGCCCGTCGGGCCGGTGACCCAGCGCTCGAAGTAGGGGTAGGCGTACAGGACGGCGAAGAGCAGTCCGGGCAGGACCACCCCGGTCAGCAGCGGGTTCCATGACACGGTGTGCCCCCACAGCCGGGTCTCGACGCCGGGCATCAGGCGCAGCGCTCCCTCCAGGAACCCGACGTACCAGTCGGGCTGGGAGCCCGTGGAGACGAAGTCGGGGCGGTAGGGGCCGTACGCCCAGACGGGGTTGACCTGCGCCAGCGCGCCGAGGGCCGCGAGCAGGCCGAAGACGATGAAGAAGAGGCCGCCGGACTTGGCGAGGTACTGGGGGAAGAAGGGCAGTCCGACGACGTTGCGGCCGGTCCTGCCGGGGCCGGGCCACTGGGTGTGCTTGAGGGTGACGACCAGCAGGAGGTGCAGGGTGATCAGGCCCAGCAGCAGGCCGGGGACCAGCAGGATGTGGACCGGGTAGAGCCGCGGTACGAGGTCGTGGCCCGGGAACTGGCCGCCGAAGACGAACGTGCCCAGGTACGTGCCGGCCACCGGGACGGAGAGCACGATGCCCTGGGCGATGCGCAGTCCGGTGCCGGAGAGCAGGTCGTCGGGGAGCGAGTAGCCGCAGAAGCCTTCCAGCAGGGAGAGCAGGAACAGGGTCACCCCGACGGTCCAGTTGGCCTCGCGCGGGCGGCGGAAGGCGCCGGTGAGGAACACGCGCAGCATGTGGGCGCCGATCGCGGAGAGGAAGAGGATCGCCGCCCAGTGGTGGGTCTGGCGGATCAGCAGTCCGCCGCGCACGTCGAAGCTGATCCGGAGGGTGGAGAGGTAGGCCCGGGACATCCGTACCCCGTACAGGGGCGCGAAGGAGCCCCGGTAGGCGCTCTCGGTCATCGACGGCTCGAAGAAGAAGGTGAGGTACACGCCGGTCAGCAGCAGGACGAGGAAGCTGTACAGGGCGAGTTCCCCGAGCAGGAACGACCAGTGGTCGGGGAACACCTTGCGCAGTGTCCCGCGCGCCAGTTCCCCCAGGGGCAGCCGGGCGTCGGCCCGGTGGGCGCCGCGCACCGCCGCGCGGCGGGCCCGGTCCCGCGGCCGAGTCCTGCGCCGTGACCCCAGCACCCGGGTGCACCTCCTGTCCGCATGGTCGGCGTCAGGGGCCACTGTGCCGCGCCCGCCGCCCGGGACCGGTCGGCGCGCCCGTGCGGGGACCGGCAGTCACCTGGTCAGGCACGCCGGCCGGGGCGGGGGCGTGTGCGGGCCCGGTCCGGGTAGGCGCCGACGGACACCACGTCCGGCCACGCAGGAGTCTGGAGTCTTCCATGGACCTCACCCGAGCAGTGAGCGGTGCCCGGCGCCGCGCGGACCGCGAGGAGCGGGCCTACGCGGGCGACGAGGAGCGGCCGCTCAAGGGGTACCTCGCGGTCATGGGGGTGTACGGCGCGGGCGTCGCGGGGCTCGTGGCGGCCGCCCGGGCCGGGCGCAGGCCGGTGCCCCGGCTGTCCCCGTACGACGTGCTGCTGCTCTGCGGCGCCACGCACTGGGTGTCGCACACGCTCGCCAAGGATCCCGTCACCAGCCCGCTGCGGGCGCCCTTCGCCCGCTACAAGGGCACCTCGGGGCCGGCCGAGCTGGTGGAGGACGTCCGGGGGTCGGGGGGCCGGCACGCCGTCGGTGAGCTGTTGACCTGCCCGTTCTGCCTGAGCCTGTGGGTGGGCACGGGGTTCGGCGCCGGGTACGTGTTCGCGCCCGGCCCCACCCGGTTCGCGGTCGGCTCGCTGGCGGCGCTGACGGGGGCGGACCTGCTCCAGCTCTGCCGGGCCCGGCTCCAGGGCGGGTGACGGCCCCGCTCAGAGCGGCAGGTCGGGGGCGTCGGCGGACCGGATGCGGGCGGACATGTTGGTCTCCATCATCCGCAGGGCCGCCTCGGCGAGATCCAGGTGCAGGTGCGCCAGCGCGTCCCGTACGACGGTGACGTCCAGGTGGCGGATGTGGGCGTCCAGCGCGGAGTAGAGCACGCACTGTTCGGTCGCCTGCCCGCACAGCACCAGGTGGTCGACGTCCAGTTGCCCCAGCAGGTAGGCCAGCGGCGTCTCGAAGAAGATCGAGTGGCGGGCCTTGAGCACGAAGAGGGAGTCCTCGTCGGGCAGCAGCGGCTTCACCAGGTCGGCGTGCGGGCCGTCGAGGGCGCTCTCCAGGATCTCTCCGTGATGGGAGCGCCACTGGCCGAAGTTGTCGTTGACGTAGACGACCGGGGTGCCGGCGCGTCTGGCGCGCTCCAGGAGGAGCCGGATGCGGGGCACGGCCCGGCGGGCGGAGGGCAGCAGCAGTTCCGCGTCGGCGTGCTCGTACCGGTTGATCATGTCGATGACGACGAGTGCGCTTCCTGCCATGTCCTGACCTCCCGTACCTGCGCCGACGGTTCGCGGACGCCCCTCCGGTCCCTGGCTGCTACCCGTCCCGCCGCCCCCGATGCCCCGGCCGCACCCCCCGCCCGGGGGGGTGTCCCACCCGTGGCGGGTTAGCCGCGAAACAGGGCGCGCAGCGCGCCCCCGGCCCCCTGGCCGGGGGCGCAACGGTTGCGAACGGAGTCCACGGGGTGAAGGTCCCGGATAGAGACGACGGGCCCGCCGCTGTTCGCGCCACTACCGGTCACCATGGTCGGCGGCACGGGGCTGCTGGCCGCCGTCATGCGCCGGGAGCCGTGCCGATGCGCCCGCGCCGCCTTCGTCCACGCCCTGCTGCTCGGATCGGCGGTAAGGCTGGCCGTACCGCCCGGCGGCGCGGTCAGGGGGGCTCGGGGATGAAGGGGAGGTACTCCTCCTCCTCGTCGCCCGTCGGGAGGACGACGTAACTCGCCTCGGGGAGTTCGTTCCACACGCCGGGCAGGTCACCGAGCGGTTCGGAGACCACCAGGCGGGTGTCGTCGGAGACCTTCCGCAGGTAGGGCAGCTCCGGGTAGAGCTCGCGTACGGTGTCGGCCCTGCTGCTGTAGAACAGCGAACGGGACCGGCCCTGGCTGGAGTAGCGGAACGCCCAGACCTTCTTGCCGTCGCTGACGGCCACCGTCATCTGGAGCGGGTCGTCGACCCCGTGCTCCTTGCCGAGGCGTTCGACGAGGCCGGCCATCCGGGCCACGGCGCCCGGCACGTCCTGGTCGAGGCCGAAGGTGACGGCCAGGTAGAACATGACCTCGGAGTCCGTGGAGCCCTCGATGGAGGAGAAGAGCGCCGGGTCGACGGCCATGCACAGGTCCCGCTGGAGCCGGTGGAAGTCCGTGATCGCCCCGTTGTGCATCCACAGCCACCGGCCGTGCCGGAAGGGATGGCAGTTGGTCTGCTGAATGGCGGAACCGGTGGAGGCGCGGACGTGGGCGAAGAAGAGCCGCGAGCTGACGTGGGCCGCCAGCTCGCGCAGGTTCCGGTCGTTCCAGGCCGGTCCGATGTCGCGGAACACCGCCGGGGTGCCGTCGCCGTGCTCGCTGTACCAGCCGATGCCGAAGCCGTCGCCGTTGGTCGTCTCGACGCCCATGCGGGCGTGCAGGCTCTGGTTGATCAGTGAGTGCTCGGGACGGTAGAGGACGGTGTCGAGCAGGACCGGCGATCCCGAGTACGCGAGCCAGCGGCACATCGGCGGGTACCCCTTTCAGCACATGGTTCGAGCCTAACGCGGTGGGCGGCGGCGGGCCCGGCGGTCACAGGGGGGTCCGCAGCGCGCTCGCGCCCCGCCGCCACCGGTCCAGGACCAGGGCCCCCAGGCGGTCCTCCAGCAGGACGGTGGCGTCGGCGCCGAAGGCGATGTCGCCCTCCAGGCCGGGCTCGTCCTCCAGCAGGCCGGCGATGACCTCGCGGCGCACGAGCTGCTCGTGGACGGCGTCGGCCTCGACGTGCTCGGCGTAGAAGTGCTCGGCGGCGGGCCCGGCGTCCAGCCGGCGCATCGCAGCCGCCAGTCGGCGCGAGCCGGGCGAGGAAGTGACCTCGACACAGCCGAAATGGCCCACGAGCGCTCCGCGCAGCGCCCGGTGCAGGCCGAAGAGGGACATCATGTTGACGATCGCGAGGGCCTCGGCGGGGGCGGCGTCGAGGTAGTGGCCGTAGTCGGTGTTCAGGCCCAGGTCCGCCATCAGACGGGCGAAGAGCTCGGCGTGCACCCGGTCGGCGTGCCCGGCGCCGAACTCGTCGTACTCGATGGCGACCATGGCGGCCTTCGCCCGCCCGCGCAGCCGCGGGACGACCCACAGGTGGGGGTCGGCCTCCTTGAGGTGGTACAGGGAGCGCAGGGCGGCGTACTCGCGCACCTGCCCGAGGTCACCGTCGTGCTCCAGGTAGCCGCTGACGCTGCCGGAGTGGTCGACGGGCTCCAGCAGCAGCTCGCCGAAGGCCTGGTCGACGGTGCGGCCGGCGGGCGCGTCGGCGCGCAGCGCGGTGAGGAAGCGCTGTTCCAGCGCGCGGCGCAGGGCCAGCAGCGGCGGGTCCCACTCGCGGGTGTCGTCCACTGCCTCGAAGCCCCGGTAGTGCAGCTCGTAGAGCAGGTAAAGGGCCAGCTGCAGGTCGTCACCGTACGGGTCGGCGGCGTCGGCTGCGGCCGGGTCCGGGAGCGGGCCGGCCGGGTCGCGCAGGGACGCGGCCACCGCGGCCGAGAGGGGTCCGCGGGGCGACGGGAGCCGGGGGGCGGTGGACGTGCGGGGGCGGGTGGTGCTCGCCGTCACGGGTGGATCCTCCTCAGGGGCCGGTGGGGGGCGCGGGGTGCGGGGGTGCCGGGCGCGACGGCCCGGATGACGACCAGTTCCTCCGTGTCCTCCTGCGGCCCCAGCAGGCCCCGCTCGCGCAGCCAGGGCAGCCGGGAGCGCAGCACCGGGCCGAAGGGGATGCGGGCCCGGTCCACGACCTCCGCCCGCATCCCGGCGGCGGTCAGCCGGCGGAGCGTCGTGTCGGTGCCGCACAGGGCCGAGTGCACGATCAGCAGGGTGCCGTGCGGTTTGAGGAGGCCCGGGGCGGTGGCGCAGAGCCGGTCGACGATCTCGCGCCCGTCGTGGCCCGCGTCCCAGGCGCGGGCGGGTCCCCGGGTGGGCAGCCGCGGGTCGGGGGCGGGTACGTAGGGCGGGTTGCTGACGACCAGGTCGAAGGGGCCGAGGGCCCGCGCGGCCGCCACGCTGCCCCGCCGGACGGTGACCGGCTGGCGCATGCGCAGGGCGTTGAGCCGTACGGTCAGCGCCGCGCGCCAGGAGATGTCCACCGCGGTCACCCGGGCCCCCCGGCGGGCCGCGTAGAGGGCGAGTGCGCCACTGCCGGTGCCCACGTCCAGTACGTCCATGCCCGGTGCGACCTCGCCCCGCACGGCTTCGGCGAGGAGGCAGGTGTCCTCTTGGGGGGCGTAGACCCCGGGAAGGGTCCACAGGCGGGCGAATTCGTGGCGCGCCCGTGGGAATCCGAGGCTCAGCGACATCCAGCACCTCCGTTGTCGGTCGGTCAACGGGCGGCTACCCCGTCCCGGGCGCACCACACGTACCGGCCAGGTGTGCGGCGGCGCGAGGTGGGGAGGCGCGGAAGAGAGCAGTCCACTTCGTTGACGGAGGGAAGACCATGCGCGCATTGACCTGGCAGGGCACGCGGGACGTGCGGGTGGAGACCGTCCCGGACCCCGGGATCAAGGACCCGACGGACATCGTCGTCAAGGTGACGTCCACCGGTATCTGCGGCTCCGACCTGCACCTCTACGGGGTCCTCGGGCCGTTCCTGGAACCGGGGGACATCCTCGGCCACGAGGCCATGGGCGTGGTCGAGGAGGTGGGCCCGGACGTGACGACGCTGCGGCGCGGAGACCGGGTGGTCGTGCCGTTCAACGTCTCCTGCGGCGACTGCTACATGTGCGACCGGGGGCTGCACTCGCAGTGCGAGACCACCCAGGTGCGGGAGTACGACAAGGGGGCCTCGCTGTTCGGCTACACCAAGCTCTACGGGCAGGTGCCCGGCGGCCAGGCGGAGTACGTGCGGGTGCCGTTCGGGGACACGCTGCCGGTGAGGGTGCCCGAGGGGCCGCCGGACGAGCGTTTCGTGTACCTGTCCGACGTCCTGCCGACCGCCTGGCAGGCCGTGCAGTACGCGGACGTCCCGCCGGGCGGCAGCCTCACCGTCCTCGGTCTCGGGCCGATCGGGCAGATGGCCGCCCGGATCGCCCTGCACCGGGGCGCGGGGCTGGTCATCGGCGTGGACCTGGTGCCGGCCCGGCTGGAGCGGGCGAAGGCCTCCGGAGTCCACGTGCTGGACCTCAAGGAGCAGGGCAAGCACCTGGTGGCGGCCGTGCGCGAGCTGACCGGCGGCCGGGGCCCGGACTCCGTCATCGACGCGGTGGGCATGGAAGCCCACGGGGCGCCGCTGGCGTCCGCCGCCCAGCGCCTGACGGGACTGCTGCCGGACGCCGTGGCCAGGCCGCTGATGGAGCGCGCCGGAGTGGACCGGCTGACGGCCCTGCACACCGCGATCGACCTGGTCCGCCGGGGCGGCACCGTCTCCGTCTCCGGCGTCTACGGGGGTGCGGCGGACCCGATGCCGCTGCTGACCATGTTCGACAAGCAGATCCAGCTGCGGATGGGCCAGGCGAACGTCCGGGCCTGGGTGAACGACATCCTGCCGCTGCTGGAGGACTCCGACCCGTTGGGCGTCGAGGGCTTCGCCACCCACACCATGCCGCTCGACGAGGCGCCCCGCGCCTACGCCATGTTCCAGGCCAAGGAAGACGGCATGATCAAGACCCTGCTGAGGCCGTGAGCGGGTGCCGCGCGGCGGGCCGCGGGCGGATCACGGTGCGAGGGGTGCGGTGCCCATTCCCGCGCCCTCCCGCAGGCCCGCCAGGAACTCCCGTACCGCCTCCACCGAGGTGTGGCGCGGCTCCCAGCCCAGTTCGGCCCGGGCCCGGGCGCTGTCCAGCAGCGGCAGCCGCAGCACCGCGTCGAACAGGTCGGGGGACGCGGGTACGGCGCGCAGCCGCCAGGCGGCGGAGAGCGCGGCCCGCACCGGCGCGGCCGGCATCCGTACGGTCCGGGCGCCGAGGATCTCGGCGAACCGGGCCGCGTCCAGGGGCGGGTCGGCGGCGAGGTTGAAGGCCCCCCGGACGGGCCGGGTGACCGCCGCGGCGTAGGCCGCCGCCGCGTCGTCGGTGTGCAGTGCCTGCATGCGCAGGCCCGGCAGGTCGGGTACGACCGGGATCAGGCCGGGCCGGACCAGCCGGCCGGGCAGCAGCCGGCCCGCGAAGATGCGGCGCTGTTCGGAGGCGGACTCCCGCTTGAAGAGGAACCCCGGGCGCATGCGCACGACACGGATCTCGGGGTGGGCGCTCTCGTAGGCGTCCAGGACCCGCTCCAGGTACGACTTCTCCCTGGTGTACGCGGCCCCCGGCCAGCCGTGGGTGGGCCAGCTCTCGTCCACGGCGAGGTCCTTCGGTCCGGGCGAGTACGCGCCGACCGACGAGGCGTGGACGAGGGCGGGCACCCCGGCGGCGGCCACGGCGTCGAACACGCGGATGCTGCCGAGGACGTTGGTCCGCCAGGTCTCGGCGGGATCGTGGGTGGGCTGGAACTTCCAGGCCAGGTGGACCACCGCGGCGGCGCCCTCGAAGAGCGGGACGAGGTCGGCGCCGCCGGGTTCGATGTTCACGGCCCGCCAGTCGACGCCGTCCGGCCGCCAGTCGGGGAGCCTGCGGGCCAGGCCCAGGACGGAGCCCACGGCGGGGTCGGCCGTCAGGGCCCGCACCACGCTGGTGCCGACGTTGCCGGTGGCGCCCACGACGACGACGCGCAGGCCGGCCGCCGCGCCGGATCCGGCCGAGGGTGTCGCGGTCATGCGGGTCCCCTTTCAGCGGACAGCCCCGCGGGCCGGGCCCCGGAGGGCTGCTCCCGCGGGGCTTGCGCGAACGGACTGTCATCGAGGCGGGCGAGCAGCTCCGCCGGGTCCGCGTACACCGCGCGGGCCCCGGCCTCTTCCAGGTCACGGCGCGGGATGCCGCCGCAGAGCAGGCCCACGCAGGCGACCTCGGCCCGGGTGGCGGCCTTCATGTCCCACACGGTGTCGCCTACGAACACGGAGGCGTGGGCGGGCGCGTCGGCCAGGTCGAGCGCGTGGTGCACCGGGTCGGGGGCCGGCTTGCCCGCGCTGACGTCGTCGGCACTGGCGGTGGCGGTGATGGCGTCGTCGGCGCCGATCGCCCGCCGCAGCGCCTCCAGTTCGTTGCTTCCGGCCGAGGTCACCAGCACCACCCGCCAGCCGCGCCCGTCGAGGGCGCGCAGCAGTTCGGCGGCGGAGTCGAAGCCGGGCAGCCGGTCGAAGTAGGTTCCGTACAGGGTGTCGTGGGCGGCCTTCAGCGCCTCGTCCTGGCCCGCGTCACGGTCGTCGCCCAGCAAGTGGGCGATCAGGTCGGCGCCGGGCAGGCCGATCGCGCGGTGCACGGCGTGCATCGGCACGTCGTGGCCGGCCTGCCGCAGCGCTTCCCACCACGACGTCACGTGCAGGTGATTGGTGTCGGCGAGGGTGCCGTCGACATCGAACAGGGCGGCGCGGTTCATGGGGTTCCTCCCGTACGGGCCGGACGATGGCCGGGGCTCACTTGCCCAGCTTCTCCTTCAGCTCGGCCTTGTTCATGGACGAGCGGCCGTGCAGGTTCTTGCGCTTGGCCTCCTCGTAGAGCTGGTCGTACGTCGGCCCCTGCGCGCCGCTGTGGGAACGCCGGCCGCCGCGCTCGGACGAGGACATGTCCTCCAGCGAGGTCCTGCTCGCCGTCTTGGACTCCCCCGCCCGGGCCCGCTCCTTGTTGACGGTGCGGGCGGCGATCTCCTTGGCGCGTTCGGTGCTCTCGCCGCGCTCTTCCGCGCTCTCCTTGATGTGCTCGTACTGCCGCTCGCGCTTGGGGCTGGATCCGGCGGGCATGGCTACTCCTTCCGTCGTATCCGGTTCCCGACGTGTCGGGTCCTGTCGGGTTCGGGCTTCACTGGTGCGGGGCCCGCGGGCCCCGGGACGGCACGCCGTCGGCGCGGACCGCCGTACGCGCGTGGGCGACGACGAAACCGCTGCGCGGACGGGTGGGCATGCGGTGGAGCGGGATCGTCAGGTCCTGCTCCGGGACCTCGCAGTCCAGCTGGGCGAGGGCGGTGACGATGGCCGTCAGCAGGCTGACGGTGATGTCCTCGCCCGGGCAGCGGTGCCCGGTGCGGGCGTCTCCGCCGCCCTGGGCGACGAGGTCGTTCGGCGGTGGTTCGCGGCCGACGAACCGGCAGGGGTCGAAGTCGCAGGGCTTCGGCCACACGTCCGGCTCGTGGTTGCGGCCGTACAGGTCGAGCAGGACCAGGCTGCCCTCGGGGATGGCGGTGTCCCGCCACTTCAGGTCACGGGCCGCGAGACCGCCGACGAAGGGCGCGAAGGGGTAGAAGCGGCGGACCTCGTGGGCGAAGGCCCGGGCGTACGTCCCGTCGTCGCCCTGGAGCCGGTCCCGGTGTACCGGAGCACTGTGCAGGGCGTGCGCGGCGAAGACCGCGAACCAGGACAGGGCCACCGTGGGGCGGATGATGTTGAGCAGTTCCACGGCCGCGGTACGCGGGTCCAGCAGGCGCCCGTCGGCGTCGCGGTGCCAGGCCACCGCGGCCAGCGCCGACCGGGGCCGGCCGTCGCTCCGGACCGGGTCGGCCGCCGCGCGCAGTTCCGTCACGACGCGGCACAGCGCCCGCTCCTGCCGGGCCCGCGCGCGCCGGGCCTTCCAGTGGCGGGGGCCGGCGGTGGCGAAGCCGTCGACCGTGGCCACGCAGTCCTCGGCCAGCGAGCGCGCCGCTCCCTCCGAGAGGGGCAGCCCCACCCAGTCGCAGACGGTTCCGGCGAGGACGGCGCTGACTTCGTCGAACAGCACCACCTCGCGCCCGTGCCAGCCGGCCACGGCGCGGGGCCAGCGGGCGGTGAAGCGCTCGGTGAGCGCCGTGATGCCGCCCTCGGCCATGAGGAGGGAGACGAACATGTCCTTGCGGACGCGATGGCGGCCGCCGTCGAGCGTGTGCACCGCGCCCCGGCCGAACAGGGTGTCGAGGACGGGACCGGGGAGGGCGCCCTCGCGCCGGACGTGCTGCTCGTCGTAGAAGAACTCCACCGCTCCAGGCCCGTCCAGGACCACCGTCCGCCGGCCCATGAGCCGGGTGACGACCGGTTCTTCCCCGGCGCGCTCCTGCAGGCCCGGCAGCCAGGCGTAGCCGCGGGCCAGCAGTGAGGCGGTGCTGTCGATCACGGAAGCGAACATATGCGGCGCCTACCCGCTCCGCCGCCCGGCACTCCCGCCCGTCCGGGTGGGCGGGGCGTGCGGGCGCGGCCGTTCGGGGTAGGCGCGGGGGTGAAAGGTCAGCGAGGTCCGGGGACGGCGACGAGGAGGCCGACGATGAGCGGAACGGGGCGAAGGGGCGGTTCGGAAGCGGGCGGCGGGATGCAGGGCAAGGCCCAGCGGCCCGGGATCGGCCGCGAGGAGCAGGTCGGGGAGGCCCCCGAGCCGGACCGCCGCACCCGCGGCCGGAGCAAGGAGGAGTCGACGCGCCGGCGGCCCGGTGAGCCGCTCGCGCCGGAGGCGGACGGCGCGGGCCGGCGGACGGCGGACGGCGCGGCGGACGGCGCGGGCGAAACCACCGGCGGAGACGGCCGGACGGGTTTCGACGGACCGTGACCGGCAAGGCGGACCGTATGAACGCGAAGCGATCCGAGGCGTACGCCGCGCCCGGGGCCCCGGCGCCCTCCGGCAGCGGCGACCCGGTACGGCACATCACCGAGCCGGACGGTCCCGAGCTGGTGGCAGGGCCGGTGGAACGCCCCCGGCGGGACGGTTCCACGGCCCGCTCCGAGCGCCCCGTCGTGGCCCTGTGCACCTGTCGGCGGAGCCGGATCTTCCCCTGGTGCGACACCAGCCACCGGGCGCGGGCCCGCGCGGACGACGGCGCCGACGGGCCGGAGCGGGACGGAGAGCGGCCGTGAGCGGCTCCCCCGCCCCGGGCCGGGTCGTGGTCGTCACCGGCGCCAGCGGCGGCGTCGGGCGCGCGGTCGCCCGGGCCTTCGCCGCCCGCGGCGACCGGCTGGTGCTGGTCGCCCGGGGCGGGGCCGGCCTGGAGGGAGCCGTTCGGGACGTCGAGGCGCTGGGCGCGAAGGCGCTGGCGATCGAAGCGGACGTCGCCGACCCGGAGGCGGCCGAGGCCGCGGCCCAGCGGGCCGAGGAGGCGTTCGGGCCCCTCGACGTCTGGGTCAACATCGCCTTTTCGTCGGTGTTCGCGCCGTTCACCGAGATCAGCCCGGACGAGTTCCGCCGCGCCACCGAGGTCACCTACCTCGGGTACGTGTACGGGGCCCACGCGGCCCTGCGCCGGATGCTCCCGCGCGACCGCGGCACGCTGGTCCACGCCGGTTCCGCGCTCGCCTACCGCGGCATTCCGCTGCAGAGCGCGTACTGCGGTGCCAAACACGCCATCCAGGGCTGGCACGAAGCGCTGCGCTGCGAACTGCTCGCCTCGGGTACCGGGGTCCGCACCACGATGGTGCAGCTGCCCGCCCTGAACACCCCGCAGTTCGACTGGCTGCTGTCGCGGCTGCCGAGGCGCGCCCGGCCCGTGGCGCCGATCTACCAGCCGGAGCTGGCCGCGCGGGCCATCCTGTACGCCGCAGACCATCCGGCGCGGCGGGAGTACTGGGTCGGGGGCAGCACCGCGGCGACGCTGCTGGCGAACGCGGTCGTGCCCGGGCTCCTGGACCGGTACCTGGCCCGGACCGGCTTCGACTCCCAGCAGGGCGACGCGCCGCAGGGGGACGACGAGCCGGCCAACCTGTGGCGACCGGCCGACACCCGGCGGGACTTCGGGGCACACGGCCGCTTCGACGCCTCCGCGCAGCCGCGCAGCTTCCAGTGGTGGGCAACCCGCCATCGGGGCGCCCTCGCCGCGGCGACGCTGTGCGGGACGGGGGCCGCGGCCCTCGCCTGGACCCGGCGCACCGGCCGGGGCCGTTGAGGATCCGCCAGGCGGTGTCGGTCAGCTGACGAGCGGGAGCCGGACCCGGATGTTCTTGCCGCCGTCCGGGAGCAGGGTGACGGCCACCTGTTCGGCCAGCAGGCAGACCAGCTGCCAGCCGAAGCCGCCCTCCGACATGGCGTGGTGGGCCGGGGCGGTGCGCGGCACGTCGTCGCTCGCGTCGCCGACGGTCAGGGTCACGGTTCCCCGGCCGAGTTCGGCGGCGAATCCGCTGAGGCCGCCGCCGTGCCGGAACGCGTTGGTGACCAGTTCGGAGGTCACGAGCAGGATGTCGGCCCGGGCGGTGCCGCTCACCGGCGATCCGACCCGGTCCGCAGCGGCGTCCAGGAGTTCCGCCACGACGGAGCGTGCTCCGGCCGCGTCGGAAGGCACGGGCCGTTCCGTCCGGCGCTGCGCGTGCTCCCCTGCCGTCACCCCATTCCACCCGCCTCTCTCCGTACGATCGCCGCCCCACCCCTCCGTGTGCCCCTCCCCGCGATCCCCATACCCCGGCCACGTGCCGGGCCCGGCCCGCCCGGCACCTCTCAGTCGCGGAACACGATCCTTCCCGCGATCACGTCCCGGGCGGCCTCGGTCACGCTCTGCCCGTGGGAGAAGGCGTGGGCCCTGAGCCGGGCCAGCGCCCGGTGGGGGTCCGCGTCCGGCTGGACCGTCAGCATCCCGGTCGCCCGGTGGACCTCCTCGTGGTCCGTCTCGGCCGCCGCCAGCCAGCCGGTGGCCGGCCGGCCCGCCCCGGTCCGCTCCTGCTGGAGGGCGAGCAGCGCGACGGTGATCGGCTCCGCCGCGGGCAGGGCCAGGGCCAGTCGCGGGGGCTGAGGGGGCCGGGCCGCCTGCGGTAGAGGTCGAGGGTCCCGATCGGGACGGCGCTGTGCCCAGGGGGAGGGAGAAGACGGCCCGGACCCCCAGCTCGACGGCCTGCTGGGCGAAGACGGGCCAGCGCCGGGAGTCGGGCCCGCGGCGGCGGCCAGTACCGGTGCCGCCAGCCGCACCGCGCTGCGGCACGGGCCGTCGCCGAGCGTGTACCGGGTTACGGCGAGCCGGCCGGCGACCTCGTCGCTCGACCACCACGTGGCCCGGGCGTCGTCGTCGGCCGTGAGGGAGATCGCCGCCCCGTCGATGTCAAGGAGGTCCACCCACGCCCGGCACAGGCGGCCCGGCACGTCCGCGCCGTCCTGCGGGTCCGTGGCTCCGGTCAGCGCGCGCACCCTCCGGCGGGCGTCGTGCGACCCGAACAGTTCGTGGCCGCCCGTTCGGCCGTTCGGGCGGCCACGCTCGATGGTGGAAGGGCGCCGTACGCGTTCCGGATCGGGATCGAGCGGCAGGGGAACACCCTGCTCGTGGCCCCCACGGCGCGATCGACCACCGGGCGGAGCCGGAGCTCGCCCGGCTGGTGGCAGGGCTGCCGTCCGACGCGCAGGTGGTGGTCCTGGACCTGCGGGACGTCCCGTTCATGGACCTGACCGGCCTGCACTTCCTGGTGCGCGTGCACCGGCACGCCGAGGCGCACGGACAGCAGCTGACGGGGCGGGGGTGGCAGCCCCAGCCCCGTCAGCTGCTGAACACCGTCCTGGAACGGGATCACGCCGTCGACGACGGCTCGGCGGTGGACCGGCCCGTCCGCCAGGTGCGCCGGGCGCTGCGCGACCGGGCCGAGATGCAGCGCGGCCGGGGGCGCGAGCGGGCCGGCTCCACCCCGGAGCCGGTTGCCGCGGCGCGCCGCTGGCTGCCCGCGGCCCTGGCGGAGGTGCTGCGCGAGGGGTCCGGCCGGGCCCGTGACGACACCCCCCACCCGGGCACCGCCTGTCGGGCGGTGGTCAGGTGGTGAGAAGGCGGTTGAAGAAGGAGCGGTAGCGCTGGAGCGCGATCCGCAGGTCCTCCGTCACCACTTCCTCGCCCTTGCTCCACTGTCCCTCCAGCTCTTCCTTGTGGGAGGCGAAGGTGCGGGCCAGCGTCTGCATCACCTCGGCGACGAGGGTGTCCGCGGACCTGACCGCGTCCTGCGGGTCGTCGACGAAACGGCCCTGGATCTCGCTCCACCGCGTGCGGAACTCCTCCGCTTCGGTGGGCGCGAGCAGCGGTTCGTCCGTCCCGCCGTCCGCCCCGCCCGTGCCGGTGCCGGTGCCGGTGCCGACGGCCGTCGTGTCCGCTGCCGCCCGGTCGTCTTCCCGTACGTCTTCGCCCGGGCCTTGTCCGGTGTCCTGCGGCGCGCGCTCGGCGGCGAACGCGCCTCCGTCGCGGTCGCCCGTCGCCTCGCCGGGGTAGACGGCGGTGCTCCGCTCGTCGGACCCCGGGTGGGCGAGGCTCTCCGTGGTCAGGCCGCCCTCGTCGGGCCGGCCGACCGTCTCGTCACGGTCCTGCATGTCAACGGCCTCCTTGGTCGCCGAGCAGCTCCTGGAACAGGGCGCGGTAGTGCACCATCGCCCCGCGGAGCTCCTCCGTCGTCGCCTGTCCTTCGCTGCTGCGCGCGTTGACCGCGTGGGCAGAGCGGTAGTGCTCCAGCGTGCTCGCGTGCTCGACCGAGAGGTCGCGCACCTGGTCGCCGAACCCGTTGGTGGGGTAGCCGCGTTCCCGCATGAGCCGGGTCACCAGGTCGTCCGCCTCGGCCACGGCCCCTTCGGGGCGGTCCACGAAGTGCTCCTGGACCCCCTGCCACTCCTCGGTGTACTGGGTCCGGCGCGCGGGTGGCAGTTCCTTGATGTCCAGCTCGTCGTGCCGCTGCTCGCGAGCGCGCAGTTCGCGCTCGGCGGCCAGCCGGCCGCCCTCGTCCTCGACCGTGCGGTCGTATTCGGGACCGAACCGGTCCTGCAGGTGCCGTCGGCGCGAGACGAACCAGAACCCGGCCGCGAGGGCGATCACCACCACCACGGCAACGATGATCGAGATGAGCGTGCTTGTCGACATTGGGGCCTCCACTCGCGGCCGTCTCTCGTCGGTGTCGTCGTTGGCGCGTGCCCGCCTTCGGGTGGCGCAAACCCGTGGTGCGGCCGCCCGTTACAGTCGGCGCGTGAACGTAGTCCGCTCCATCGCCCTGTTCGTCGTGGCCGCCCTCCTGGAGATCGGCGGTGCCTGGCTGGTCTGGCAGGGCCTGCGGGAGCACCGGGGGCGGCTGTGGGTCGGCGCGGGGTTCGTGGCCCTCGGGCTGTACGGAGTCGTCGCCACGTTCCAGAGCGACGCGAACTTCGGCCGGATCCTCGCCGCTTACGGGGGTGTCTTCGTGGCGGGGTCCCTCGCCTGGGGGATGGTCGCCGACGGGTACCGGCCCGACCGCTACGACGTCACCGGCGCGTTGGTCTGCCTCGCCGGCATGGCCGTGATCATGTACGCACCGCGCGGCCACTGAGGCGCTGCCATCGGTCAGTGGCCGGGCTCCGGTCCGGCGACCGCCACTTGGGCCGGCCGCAGCAGCCGGCCGCCGACCCGGTAGCCGGGGCGCAGGACGCGGGCGCAGGCCGGGCCGGTGCGCCGCGGGTCGGGGGCGGAGGTGACGGCTTCGTGGACGCGGGGGTCGAAGGGGTCGCCGGGTTCGCCGAAGGCCTCCAGTCCGAGGGCGGCGAGGCGGGATTCCAGCAGGCGGGCGACGGCTTCGAGCCCTTCACCGGCTTCGCCGTGCGCGCGGGCGGCGTCCACGGCGTCGAGTACCGGCAGCAGCCCGGTGAGCACGTTGGAGACGGCCGCCTCGCGGACGGCGAGCCGGTCCCGCCGGACGCGTTTGCGGTAGTTGTCGTACTCCGCCTTGAGCCGTTGCAGGTCGGCCGTGCGCTCGGCGAGCAGCACGCGGACCGCTTCCGGGGTTCCCGCAGCCGCGGCCGGCCGGGCGCGCGCCGGGTCCGGGAGGCCGGCCCGGTCCGGGTGGCCGGGGGCGCGGGGGGTGAGGGCGGGCGGCCCGGTCCGCCGCCGGTCGCCGAGGACCACGACCGCGGCGGCGTCGGGGCGTTCCCGGCGCGGGGGCTCGGCCGGGTGGTTCATGCCGTGTCTCCCTTGGGCTTCTCGTCGTCGACGATCTCGGCGTCGACCACGTCGTCGTCGGGCGCGCCGTCCTCGGCCCCGGCCCGGCCGGCGCCGGCCGCGCCACCGGTGGCGGCCCGGTCCGCCTGGGCATCGGCGTAGATCGCCTGGCCGAGCTTCTGGCTGACCGCCGCGACCTTCTCCGTCGCGGTACGGAGCGCGGCCGTGTCGCCGCCCTCGGCGGACTCGGCCTTGAGCTGCTCCTTCAGTTCGGCGACGGCCGCCTCGACCTCGGACTTGACGTCGGCCGGGACCTTGTCCTCGTTGTCCTTGACGAACTTCTCCGTCTGGTACACGAGCTGCTCGGCCTGGTTGCGGGTCTCCGCGGCCTCCTTGCGGCGGCGGTCCTCCTCGGCGTGCTGTTCGGCGTCGTGCACCATGCGCTGGATGTCGTCCTTGGGCAGCGAGG
The DNA here is from genome assembly GCF_055567555.1 of Streptomyces sp. NPDC026522. Lineage (NCBI taxonomy): Bacteria > Bacillati > Actinomycetota > Actinomycetes > Kitasatosporales > Streptomycetaceae > Streptomyces > Streptomyces sp. NPDC026522. Next base: position 700,459 of record NZ_JBVHQF010000001.1, on the reverse strand, counting down.
AACCGCCGGTGACGGTCATCCGCTGTTCCTTGCCCGTGCCGAGGTCCTTGGCCGTGACGTGCATGATGCCGTTGGCGTCGATGTCGAAGGTCACTTCGATCTGCGGGACGCCGCGCGGGGCCGGCGGCAGACCGGTCAGCTCGAACATGCCGAGCTTCTTGTTGTACGCCGCGATCTCGCGCTCGCCCTGGTAGACCTGGATCTGCACCGACGGCTGGTTGTCCTCGGCCGTCGTGAACGTCTCGGACCGCTTGGTCGGGATGGTCGTGTTGCGCTCGATGAGCTTGGTCATGATGCCGCCCTTGGTCTCGATACCGAGGGACAGCGGGGTCACGTCGAGCAGCAGGACGTCCTTGACCTCACCCTTGAGCACACCGGCCTGGAGGCTCGCGCCGATCGCGACGACCTCGTCCGGATTGACGCCCTTGTGCGGGTCCTTGCCGGTGAGTTCCCGGACCAGGTCGGTCACGGCCGGCATCCGGGTGGAGCCGCCGACCAGGATGACCTCGTTCACGTCGCCGACCTTGATCTTCGCGTCTTTGACGGCCTGGTGGAAGGGGGCCTTGCAGCGCTCCAGCAGGTCCGCGGTCAGCTGCTGGAACCCGGTGCGGGTGAGCTTCTCCTCCAAGTGCAGCGGGCCCTCGGCGGAAGCCGTGATGTAGGGCAGGTTGATGTTCGTCTCGGTCGCGGAGGAGAGCTCGATCTTCGCCTTCTCGGCGGCCTCGCGCAGCCGCTGGAGCGCCATCCTGTCCTTGGTCAGGTCGATGCCGTGGCCGTTGCGGAACTGCTGGGCGAGGTGGTCGACGATCCGCTGGTCCCAGTCGTCACCGCCCAGGTTCGTGTCGCCGTTGGTGGCCTTCACCTCGACGATCCCCTCGCCGATCTCCAGGAGGGACACGTCGAAGGTGCCGCCGCCGAGGTCGAAGACGAGGATGGTCTGGTCGTTCGCCTTGTCCAGTCCGTAGGCCAGGGCGGCGGCCGTCGGCTCGTTCACGATGCGCAGGACCCGCAGGCCCGCGATCTCGCCGGCCTCCTTGGTGGCGGTGCGCTGCGCGTCGTTGAAGTAGGCGGGGACGGTGACCACCGCGTCGGTGACGTCCTCGCCGAGGTAGGCCTCGGCGTCCCGCTTGAGCTTCTGCAGGACCCGCGCGGAGATCTCCTGCGCCGTGTACCGCTTGCCGTCGATGTCCCCGTGGTCCGGGAAGCGCCACTGCGGGTCGCCCATGTGCCGCTTGACCGAACGGGCCGTGCGGTCCACGTTCGTGACCGCCTGGCGTTTGGCGATCTCCCCGACGAGTACCTCCCCGCCCTTGGCGAAGGCGACGACCGAGGGGGTGGTCCTGGCCCCTTCGGCGTTGGGGATGACGGTGGGTTCGCCGCCTTCCAGGACACTGACGACGGAGTTGGTGGTGCCGAGGTCGATGCCGACCGACCGTGCCATGGTCCGCTCCCTTCGCGGCTGCGGGCCGGTCACTCGCGTCGGCGCGGGAATCCCCCGGTCCCGCAGGACGGTTGCGGACAGCCGGCGGTGCGTACGGGGCCGGCCCTCACCTCCTGGATACGTCGGCGCCACCCGCCTGTCAACGCGCCCGGTGGACGCGCCCGGGAACCTGCCCGGGGGAACCGTTTCGGCAGGGCCGCCGCGGGCAGGCGCCCGGCACACAGGTTCCGTCGCGCGGCAGCGGAGGTGGCCATGCCCGTGTTCGTCGGGACGTCCGGCTGGCAGTACCGCGACTGGGCGGGGACCTTCTACCCGCCGGACGTGCCCCAGCGCCTGTGGCTGGAGGAGTACGGGCGGCACTTCGCCACGGTGGAGAACAACAACGCCTTCTACCGGCTGCCCGCCCCCGAGACCTTCGCGGCGTGGCGCGCCCGGACTCCGGACGGTTTCGTGATGGCCGTCAAGGCCAGCCGCTTCCTGACCCACATCAAACGCCTGCGCGACCCCGAGGAGCCGGTGCGCCGGCTGATGACGCACAGCTCCGCCCTCGGGCCCCGGCTCGGGCCCGTACTGCTCCAGCTGCCGCCCACCCTGCGCGCGGACCCGCGGACCCTGGACGCCTGCCTCGCCTGCTTCCCGGCCGGGGTCCGGGTGGCGGTGGAGCCCCGGCACGAGTCGTGGTGGACCGATGAGATCCGGTCGGTCCTCGCCGAGCGGGGCGCCGCGCTGTGCTGGGCGGACCGGCACTCGCGGCCGGTGACCCCGCTGTGGCGGACCGCCGACTGGGGGTACGTACGGTTCCACGAAGGCCGCGCGCAGCCGTGGCCCCGGTACGGGCCGGGCGCGCTGCGCTCCTGGGCGGGGCGGATCGCGGACACCTGGCCGGCGCGGGCGGACGTGTTCGCCTACTTCAACAACGACCCGGGCGGGGCCGCCGTCCGGGACGCCGAGGCGTTCCGGCGGCTGGTGGGCGCGGCGGTCCCGGCTTGACGGGGCGGCGGCGGTTCACCCGTCCGCTCCGGCCGGACGGGCGGACGCGGAACGGCCACGGGGGTGTCGGGGCGCGGGCCGCCCGGCACCTGGGAGTCTGACGGCATGGTGCTGACGACCTCCCCTTCCCTCACCGGCCAGGAGCAGCATCAGCGGGTACGGCGCAGGCCGGGCCCGCAGAGCGCGGCCGCGGCGGTTTCCGCGGCGGTCGCGATGGGCGCGTACTGCCTGGCGATGGCGGTGCACGGGACGTATCCGTTCGGCGGCCGCTCGCGGGCGGTCAACGACCTGGGCAACCAGTTCGTGCCGTTCCACGCCCACCTGTGGGACCTGATGCACGGGGGCACCGAGGGCGATCTCCTGTTCAACTGGGGCAGCGGCTACGGGGCGCCGTTCCTCGCCGATTTCTTCACGTACCTGATGAACCCGTTCTCGTGGCTGGTGGCCCTGTTCCCCCGCGACCGGGTCGAGCTGCCGGTCTTCCTCGTCACCCTGCTGAGCATCGGTCTGGCGACCGCCCTGATGACGGTGTGGCTCGGCCGGCTGCGGCCCGGCCCGGCGTGGCCCCGCGCGGCCCTGGCGGTGGGCTACGGCGTCAGCGCCTGGACCGTGTCGAACGGTTTCGCCGACCCGATGTGGATGTGGGGGCTGGTCGCCTTCCCGCTGACCGGGTTCGCGTACGACTGGTGCCTGCACGGACGGCGCTGGGTGGCGGGCACACTGCTCGTCGCGGTGTCGTGGGCCGGCAACTTCTACACCGCCGCGATGGCGACCCTGGGCATGGGGCTGGTCCTGCTGGTCAGGCTGCTGCTCGACGGGCGGCCGTGGCCCGTCCGGCGGCAGGTCCTGCTGCGGGCCGCGGCCATGACGGCGGCCGGGGTGGCGCTGGTCGCCCCGGTGCTGACGGTCACGTTCCCGGCCTCGCGGGCGTCGCAGCCCGGCCCGGAGGTCCACTACCCCGGGCCGCCCGCGCTCCGCGACTACCTCGCCCACCTGCTGCCGGGCGGCTTCCACACCAGCGCGCCGCAGGTCTCGGTGGGGATGCTGCCGCTGCTGCTCGTCCTCGCGTACCCGTTCGTGCGCCGGGTGCCGGGCCGGGAGCGGGCCGCCTGGTGCGTGCTGCTCGTCCTGGTGGCGCTGTCCTACGTCTGGACGCCGACGATCCTCCTGTGGCACGGCCTCGCCCTGCCCAACGGGGGCCCCTACCGGGCCTCGTTCACCCTCGCGGGCATGCTGGTGGCCGTGGCCTGGCTGGCTCTGGCCGCCCGGCCGCGCCCCCGGGAGCTGCTGGCGGGGGCCGCGTCGCTGGGCGTGCTGCTCGTCCTCGCCGGGTCCAGTGCGTACTTCACCGCCGCCACCTGGCTCCTGGCTCTGGCCGGGGGCGCGGTGCTGACGGCCCTGCTGGTCCTGCTGCCGCGGGCCCGTGGCCGGGCCGGGCGGGTCGCCGTGGCGGGGACGCTGATCGGCGCGGTCTTCGTCTCCACCGTGTTCACGGTGGTGTCGGTGACCGAGCAGCGGGACCGGGAGGAGTGGTGGCGGCCCAAGCGGACCCTGGACGCGCAGTCGCTGGCGGCGCGGCGGGCGGTGCGGGCGCAGAACCGCTGGCCGGACCTGCGCAGTGAGCCCGGTCCGCACGAGTTCGCCGACAACGACCCGCTCCTGCTGGGCGGTCAGGGCGGCGCGTACTACAGCAGCTACCTGCCCGCGCGTACCGCTGAGACCCTGCGGCGGCTGGGGGCGGGCTGGTACATGGGGGGCCGGCACACGGTCGGCTTCGAGGACCCGGTCGGCCGGGCGGTCATGGGCGTGGGCAGCTACCTGGACCACGGCGGCGCGGGCGGGTTCACCCGGCGGGCGGCGGACGCGGCCCCGGTGGTGACCGTGCGCGAGGACCCGCAGCCGCTCGCCGCGGACACCGTGTTCGCCCGTCAGGAGCAGGTGCTGGGGGCCCGGGTGTACACGGTGCCCGCGGCCCGGCCGGTGGGCGGCGCGACGGCCACGGCTCGGTCCGACGGGAGCTGGCGGCTCGCGCGCGGCGCCCGTACCGCGTTCGCCTTCAGCTGCGCGGCGGGGACTTCCGCGTTCGCGTACGTGCCCTGGTTCTCCGGCACCCTCGACGCGCTGGGCGGCCACGAGCGGTTGTCGGGCGGGTTCCCCGTGACGAACAACGGGCTGGTGCCGCTGGGCCGGGTCCCGGCCGGCGGCGAGGTGGTGCTGACGCTCACCGGCGACCGCGCCCAGGACGTCCCCCGCTTCCCGGTGGGCTGCCTGGACCAGCGCGGACTCGGCGCGGCGGTGGCCCGCCTGCGGGCGTCCGCCCCGGGCCGGGTGACGGCCGGCGGCCACACGATCGAAGCCGTCTTCCCGGCGCGCTCGACCGGCACCGCCGTCGTGGCCGTCCCGGCCGTGCGGGGCTGGCGGTGCTCCGTGGACGGGGCGACGGCGAAGGCGCCCGGCACGCTGGGCGGGCTGATCGCCGTACCGCTGGGGCCGGGGGCGTCCCGGGTGGCCTGTGCGTACCGCACTCCCGGTCTGACGGCCGGGCTCGTGGTGAGCGAGGTGACCCTGGCCGCGCTGCTGGCCGCGATCCTGGTCTCCTCGGCGCCGCCCGGTGGGCGCGGCCGCGCTCTGCTCGGGCGCGCGGCCCGGCGGCTGCGGCGGCTCAGGACGCGGTGACGGCGGTGGCGCCCTCCATCGCCCGCAGCCGCCGCAGGGAGGCGCGGCGCTGGACGACGGAGAGCGCCGCGACCGCCGCGCCGAGTACGACCCAGCCCGCGGGACCGGCCGGCAGCACCGCGCCCGTCAGCAGCAGCGGGCCGGCCGACTTCTGGACCGACTGGGACATCCCCGCCACGCCCAGGTAGGACGCCCGGGACCGGGCCGGGGCGAGGGAGACCGCGAGCTCCCAGGAGCTCACCGAACGCATCAGCTCCGCCCCGGTGGCGAGCACCGCCGCGAGGAGCAGGCCGGCCGACGCGGCCCAGGTCCCGGCGCCGGTGGACAGCGCGAGCAGCAGGCAGCAGCCGAGCAGCGTCAGCCCGTACAGGGCCACCGCTCCGGCGGCCTGCCGAGGTTGCCCGGCCTTCGCCGACACGCGCAGCTGGAGCACCACGACGAGCACGGTGTTGATCACGAGGAAGGCCGGGACCAGGGCGTGCGGCGCATCGGTGCGGGTGACCAGCCACAGCGGCAGCCCGACCGTCAGGATCGAGTCGTCCAGGTTCATCGGGATGTCCAGCAGGACGAACCGGAGGTAGCCGCGGTCGCGCCAGGGGCTCGTCGGGGCCGGCGGCGGGTCCGCGGGGTCGCCGGCACGCGCGGCGACGCGTCCGTGTTCCCGCGGCTCGCGGGTGCGCCGGACCAGGACGGCTGCGGCGAGGAAGGAGAGGGCGTTGGCCAGGATCAGGGCCTGGTAGGCCTGCCGGGTGCCGATGGCGAGCCCGACCGCGGCGACGCCCGCGCCGAGGGCGTAGCCGGCGTTGGCCGAGCTGCGGGCGAGGGCCTGGTAGGTGGCGCGGCGGTCGCCCGCCACCCGGGTCGCGAAGAGCATCTCCAGCGTCTTGGCGGCCCGGTCGCCCAGGCTGGTGAGGGCCACGACCGCCAGCAGCACCTCGTAGCGCGTGACGATGAGCAGGGCGAGGAGCGTGCCCAGGCGCACCAGGTGGGCGGCGATCAGCAGGTGCCGTACGGGGAAGCGCCCGGCCAGCTGCCCGGCGAGCGGGGAGCCCGCGATCCCGGCCACTCCGGCGGCGCCGAGCAGGATCCCCAGTTGCCGGGCGTCCAGCCCGGCCACGAAAGTGAAGTAGAGGACGCAGGCGGCGGCCCACACGCCCGTTCCCGACCGGTCGAGGAACTGCGCGAGGAGCATGATCCGCGCGTCCCGGCCCCCGGGCGGTCGCCGCAGCTGCCCCAGCAGCCCCGCCGGCCGCGCCTTCCGGGTCTTCGTACCGCCCCGCATTCCCGCTCTCCGTTCCCCCGGACCATGTATCTCGATGTCGAGATACATGCAGGAGACTGCCCCATGAGAATCTTGACGTCAAGATATTTCCGCGTGGTCGGAAGCACGCCGGGCCCCACCGCCACGCCGAGGGCCGCCGACAGTGCTACAACTGGGTGCGTGACCGATCCTTGCCACCCGTGCCGGGGACGTCGGTGCGGTCACTGAGCAGAAACCGCCCGCGCAGCGTCGCCCGACAGGTATTCGTCCTCCAGGTGGCGATCGTGGTGCTGCTCGCGGCCGGCGCCGTCCTGGCCCTCGTCCTCCAGTCGAGCCACGACGTCGACCGCGAGGCGCGCAACCGTTCCGTCGCGGTCGCCCAGACCTTCGCGCACTCGCCCGGGCTCCAGCAGGCGCTGCGCTCCCCCGATCCCACCAAGCTCCTGCAGCCCGTCACCGAGGCCACCCGCACCGAGGCCGGGGTGGACTTCATCGTGGTGATGGACACCAACGGGATCCGCTACACCCACCCGCTGCCCGACCGGATCGGCAAGCGCTTCGTCGGCACCATCGGCCCCTCCCTGGGCGGCCACGTCCTCACCGAGAGCGTGAACGGCCCCCTCGGGAAGGAGATCCAGGCCGTGGTGCCGGTCTTCTCGCCGGACCACAAGGTCGTGGGCCTGGTGTCGGCGGGCCTGAAGGTCAAGAACGTCACCGGCGTCGTGAACCGGCAGCTCCCCGTCATCCTCGGCGCCAGCGCCGTGGCCCTCGCCCTGGCCACGGCCGGCTCGGCACTGATCAGCCGGCGCCTGCGGCGGCAGACCCACGGCCTCGGCCCGCTCGAGATGACCCGGATGTACGAACACCACGACGCGGTCCTGCACGCCGTACGGGAAGGCGTGCTGATCACCGACGGGACCGGGCGGCTGCTGCTCGCCAACGACGAGGCCACCCGGCTGCTGCGGCTGCCGCCGGACGCCGAGGGCCAGCTCGTCGGCGAGCTGCCGGGACTGGACCGGGAACTGGCGGAACTCCTGAAGTCCGGCCGGGAGGCCACCGACGAGATGCACGAGGCCGGGGACCGCCTGCTCGTGATCAACCAGCGGCCGACCCATCTGCGCGGCCGGTCCGAGGGCACCTCGGTGACCATCAGGGACTCCACCGAGATGCGGGTCCTCAGCACCCGGGCCGACGCCACCCGCAGACGGCTCAAGCTGCTGTACGACGCCGGCGTGGGCGTCGGAACCACCCTCGACGTGGAGCGCACGGCCCAGGAACTGGCCGACGTGGCCGTCCCCCGCTTCGCCGACTTCGTCACCATCGACCTGGCCGAGCCGGTCCTGCACGGCGACGAGCCCACCTCGGCGGCGGACCTGCGGCGCACCGCCGTCAGCGGGATCCGGGACGACTCGCCGCTCTACCCGCGCGGCATCCTGATCGACTTCCTGCCCTCCACCCCCCAGGCCCGCGGCCTCAACAGCGGCCGGGCGGAGGTGGTGACCGACCTCGCCGACGCGCCCGGCTGGTACGCCCAGGACCCGCCCCGGGCCCAGGCGATCATCGACTACGGCATCCACTCCTTGATCACCGCTCCCCTCAAGGCCCGGGGCGTGGTCCTCGGGGTGGTCAACTTCTGGCGCTCGCGCAAGCCCGAGCCCTTCGACGAGGAAGACCTGTCGCTGGCGGAGGAACTCGTCGCCCGGGCCGGGATCACCATCGACAACGCGCGCCGCTACACGCGCGAACACGCCCTCGCGGTGACCCTCCAGCACAGCCTGCTGCCCCGGGACCTGCCCGAGCAGAACGCCGTCGAGGTGGCGCACTACTACCTGCCCGCGCAGTCCGGGGTCGGCGGCGACTGGTTCGACGTGATCCCGCTCCCCGGCAGCCGGGTCGCGCTCGTCGTGGGCGACGTCGTCGGGCACGGCCTGCACGCCGCCGCCACCATGGGCCGGCTGCGCACCGCCGTGCTCAACTTCTCCTCCCTCGACCTGCCGCCGGACGAACTCCTCGCCCGCCTCGACGACCTCGTCCAGTACATCGACCAGAGCACGGACGGCGAGGGCAGCGGTGCCGGCCTGCTCGGGGCCACCTGCCTGTACGCGGTGTACGACTCGGTCACCCAGCGCTGCACGATCGCCCGGGCCGGACACGTGCCGCCGTTCGTCGTGCGCCCCGACGGCCGGGTGGAGATGCCGGAACTGCCGCCCGGCGCGCCGCTGGGGCTGGGGGGGTTCCCGTTCGAGTCGGCCGAGCTGGACCTGAGCGAAGGCACCCAGCTGGTGCTGTACACGGACGGGCTGATCGAAGACCGGGCCAGGGACATCGAGGAGGGACTCGACCTGGTCCGCGCGGCGCTCGGACACGCCGACCGGGAGCCGGAGGAGACCTGCCGGGCCCTGCTCAAGGCGATGCTGCCGGTACGGCCCCGCGACGACGTGGCCCTCCTGGTGGCGCGGACGACGGCGCTCGGCGCGGACCGCATCGCCGAGTGGGAGGTCCCCTTCGAGCCGAGCGCCGTCGCGGAGATGAGGGCCCTCGCCGCCCGGAAGCTGGAGGAATGGGGCCTGGAGGAGCTCGCCTTCGGCACGGAACTGGTGCTGAGCGAGCTCGTCACCAACGCCATCCGGCACGGCGTCGCTCCCGTCCGGCTCCGCCTGCTGCACGACCGGGTACTGACCTGCGAGGTCTTCGACAGCAGCAGCACCTCGCCGCACCTGCGGTACGCCGCCACGACGGACGAGGGCGGCCGGGGACTCTTCCTGGTCGCGCAGATCAGCCGCAGGTGGGGCGTGCGGTACACCCCCGAGGGCGGAAAGGTCATCTGGTCCGAGCAGCAGCTGCCGGACGCCGGGAGCCCGTGACGCTCACTTCGGGCTCGGATACACGCGGGACTGTTTGACGCTGCCGTAGGCGAAGCTCGACTCGATGGACGCGATGCCGGGGATGGCGTGGATCCGGTCGCGCACGAGGGCTTCGTAGGCCTGGAGGCTCTCGATGACGACGCGCAGCAGGTAGTCGCTGCTTCCCGCCATCAGGTAGCAGTCCTGGATGTGCTCGATGACGGCGACGTGCTCCTCGAAGCGGCGGACCGCCTCCCCCGTGTGCCGTTCCAGCCTTATCCGGACGAACACGGTGATCGGCAGTCCGAAGCCGACCTGGTCGACCATCGCCGTGTAGCCGCGGATGAGACCCGCCTCCTCCAGCCGGCGGACCCGGCGCAGACAGGGCGAGGGGGAGAGCCGGACCCGGTCGGCGAGGTCCTGGTTGGACAGCCGGCCGTCGGCCTGCAACTCGCGAATGATCTGGAGATCGACCGCGTCCATCGTCACTCCTTGGCAGATTCTGCCCCCAAGGTAGGCGCGGAGGGCAGAAGTGGCAATCGGCTGCCCCGGGAAAAGCCCTAGCGTTGCCTTGTGGCCGGATCCGGCCCTTTGAGGCTGGAGGAATCCCCTTGGCAACGACGCGAAGCCGTCCCGCGGCGGCGCCCCCGCGCGTCGCGGGCCCGCCCGCCGGGCTGGTCTCCCCGCAGGCGCGCGGCATGCTGGCGCTGGCCGCGACCGTGGCGATCTGGGCCGCCTTCGCGCTCAGCGCGCGGGCCCTCAGCTCCTCCTCCCTGCTGCCCGCCGACGCGGGGCTGCTGCGCTTCGGCGTGCCCGTCGTGGTGCTCGCGCCCGCGCTCTGGCGCCGTCGCCGCGGCATCGCCGCCGTCCGGCCGGCCACCGCCGCGAAGATCATCTGCGGAGCCGGCGTGCCGTTCTTCCTGGCGGCGATGTACGGCGGCTCCCTGACGTCCGCGGCCTTCGTCGGCTCCCTGATCCCGGGCATGGTGCCGCTGTTCGTCTCCGCGCTCATGGTGGCCGGCGGGCGCGGCGTGCCGCGCGGCACGCAGGCGGCGGGGCTCGCGCTGATCGCGGCCGGCGTCCTCGCCCTCGTGTGGCGCTACGTGGTGCCGGTGGACGCGGACGTGCTGGCGGGAGCGGGGGTGCTGCTGCTGGCGAGCGGGCTGTGGGCGCTGTACACGGTGGGGCTCCGGGAGGTCGCGCTCGACCCGGTCGGATCGATCGGGCTGCTGTGCGTGCCGTCGTTCGCCGTACTGGCACTGCTGGTGCTGACCGGTGTACTGCCCACCGGTCTGGCGTCGGCGGCGGGCGGCGACATCGCCCTGTTCCTGGTGGTGCAGGGGCTCGGCGTCGGGCTGTGCGCGGGACTGCTGTACGCGTTCGCCATCCAGCGGCTGGGCGCTGAGCGCAGCTCCGTGTTCGGCAGCCTCAGCCCGGTCGCCGTCGTGCTGCTCGCCGTTCCGCTGCTGCACGAGTCGCCGACGCCGAGCGTGCTCGTCGGCGTACCCGTGATCACCGCGGGCGTGGTCCTCGCCAACCGGCGCCCGGCCGCCGCCACCGCTTCCCCCACCTCCACCACCTCCACCGCCGGAAGGGCGTCGTAGATGCTCGAGCTCCTCCTCCCGCCGCCCGTCGACCCGCTGTGGGACCTGACCGAGGCGTACAGCGCCGACACCAGGCCCGAGCGGCTGAACCTGGTCCTCGGCGTGTACCGCGACGAGAGCGGTGCCACACCGGTCATGGCGGCCGTACGCGAGGCCGAGATACGCCTGGCGGAACGTTCCGCCTCGAAGGAGTACCGGGGGCTCTCCGGCAACCTCGCCTTCAACCGCGCGATGCTGTCGATGCTGCTCGGTGCGGACGGCCCGGCCGAGCGGGCCGTGGCGGTCCAGACCGTGGCCGGCAGCGGCGCCCTGCGCCTGCTGGCCGACCTGATCTGCCGGACCCGGCCGGGCACGACCGTGTGGGTCAGCGACCCCGCCTACGTCAACCACCGGCCCATCCTGGAGGCGGCGGGCCTCACCGTGCGCACGTACCGCTGGCTGGACCAGGAGGGCATGCTGCACGACCTGGCCGGGGCGCGCCGGGACGACGTGGTGCTGCTCCAGGGGTGCTGCCACAACCCGACCGGTGTCGACCCGGCGCCCGACGCCTGGGAGGCGCTGGCGGCGCTGGCCGTGCGCGCGGGCTGGGTGCCGTTCGTCGACCTGGCCTACCACGGGCTCGGCGACGGCCTGGAGGCGGACCTGGCGGCGACGCGGATGCTGGCGCAGCGGGTGCCGGAGATGCTGCTCGCCGTCAGCTGCTCGAAGAACTTCGGCCTCTACAGCGACCGCACCGGCTGCGCCGTCGTCCTCGGGGCGTCCCCGGCGGCCCTGCGGCACGCGGAGACGGCCCTGCAGAACGCGGCCCGCACCCAGTACTCGATGCCGCCGGAGCACGGCGCGGCGGTGGTGACGGCCATCTGGGAGGACCCCGGGCTCCAGGCTTCCTGGCGCCGCGAGCTGGACGCCATGCGGGGGCGGATCTCGGCCAACCGGACGGCCCTGGTGGAGCAGCTGGAGGCGCTCGGCCGGGGCGCCGAGGCGGCCTCGCTGGCGCGGCAGAAGGGGATGTTCTCGATGCTGCCGCTCTCCCCCGCGCAGATGCTCCGACTGCGCGGGCGGTTCGCCATCTACGGGACGACCGCCGGCCGGGTGAACATCGCCGGCATCGGGCTCGACCGGGTCCCCTGCCTCGCCCGGGGCATCGCGGGGGTCCTGGCGGAGCGGGGCGCGGCCCTGGTCGGCTAAGGGCTGTCCCGTAATCCGCGGCGGGTCAGCGCGCGGCGTCAGATGCGGTGCATCGCAAGGCGGAGGGACGTCCTCATACTGGGCGTATTCGGGCGATCCCGACAACGTGGCGAGGTGCCGTAGCTGGCGCCACGCGCCCGCCGGGGATTACGGGACAGCGCTTACAGTAAGGCGCGTTTCGAAAGTCCCGCCTGCCCCGCGGCGGCCGGCGCTCCTTTCGAAACACGCCCTCGGGGTGTCCGGTTCGGCCGTCATCCCATCGGGTGCGCAGCGGATGCCTCCCGGCGCGCGGCGCGCGAGGCTGCGGTGACGGGCAAGCCATCACCGCACAGACGAGGACCGAGCCATGTCCCACCTCCGGCGTATCGGCGTCATCACCGGGGCGGCGCTGCTGCTCACGGCCACGGCCTGCTCGGCCGGCAAGACCACCGTGGGCAGCCTGAGCTTCCGCGCCCAGGACGGCCCGGTCGAGCTCGCCTACCTGAACACCCCCGTCCAGGGCTGCCACAAGATCAGCCTGCCGCGCGGCGCGGCGCACGTGGAGAACAACACCCTGGTCGACGTCATCCTGTACCGGACGCCGGAGTGCCAGAAGACCGAGAAGGCGCCGGGGATCTACGTCCCGACCTCCAGCTCGAACGTGACCGCCCCCGGCAGCCTGCCGTGGCGCAGCTTCAGCGTCGTCCACTGACCGGTTCCGGGACCGGTCCCGTCCGCACACGCGGAAGCGGGGCGGTGGCCGGGCGGCGGGCTCCCTGTCGGGAGCCCGCCCCGGTCACCGCCCCGCTCCACGGGACAGCCGGCGGGCCGTACGCGGTCAGACCGCGGGGGCCGGGTAGGTCGGGTACTCCACCCCGGAGACGTGCTGGACGACCCGGATGACCTGGCACGAGTAGCCGAACTCGTTGTCGTACCAGAGGTAGAGGATCGCGTTGTCGCCGTCGACCTTGGTGGCGCCCGCGTCGACGATCGAGGAGTGGCGGGAGCCGACGAAGTCCATGGAGACGGCGTCGGGCGCGGTGGTGAAGTCGATCTGGCGCTTCAGCGGCGAGTTCAGCGAGACGTCGCGCAGGTACTCCAGGACCTCTTCGCGGGTGGTCTCGCGGCCCAGGCGCAGGCTGAGGATGGCGATCGAGACGTCCGGGACGGGGACGCGGATCGAGCTGCCGGTGATCGGCGCCTTGAGGTCGGGCAGCGCCTTGGCGACGGCGGAGGCGGCACCGGTCTCGGTGATGACCATGTTCAGCGGCGCGGAGCGGCCGCGGCGGTCCGCCTTGTGGTAGTTGTCCAGCAGGTTCTGGTCGTTGGTGAACGAGTGGACGGTCTCCACGTGGCCGCGCAGCACGCCGTACTCGTCGTCCATGGCCTTCAGCGGCGGGACGATCGCGTTGGTGGTGCAGGAGGCGCAGGACAGGATCTGCTCGTCGGGCTTGATCGTGTCGTGGTTCACGCCGTGCACGATGTTCGGGACGTCGCCCTTGCCCGGGGCGGTCAGGACGACCTTGTCGATACCGGGGCGCAGGTGCTTGGAGAGCCCCTCGCGGTCGCGCCATTTGCCGGTGTTGTCGATGAGGATGGCGTCCTTGATGCCGTACGCCGTGTAGTCGACCTCGGACGGGTCGTTGGCGTAGATCACCTTGATGGTGTTGCCGTTGGCGATGATCGTGCTGTTCGCCTCGTCCACGGTGATGGTGCCCTGGAACTGGCCGTGGATGGAGTCGCGGCGCAGCAGCGAGGCGCGCTTGACGAGATCCTGCTCGCCGCCGCCGCGCACGACGATGGCGCGCAGCCGCAGGCCGTTGCCGGAGCCGGACTTCTCGATGAGCAGGCGGGCGACGAGGCGGCCGATGCGGCCGAAGCCGTAGAGGACGACGTCGCGCGACGCGCCGCGCTCGATCTTGTTGGCACCGGTGGCGCCGGCGACGGCCTCGGCGGTGAACTCCTCGACGGACAGGCCGCGGTCGTCGGCCTTGTACGTGGCGGCCAGCATGCCGATGTCGATCTGGGAGGGGCCGAGATCGAGCGCGGAAAGGGCCTGGAGGAACGGCAGCGTCTCGGTGACCGAGAGCTCCTCGCCGTCGATCTGCCGGGCGAAGCGGTGGGTCTTGAGGATGCTGACCACCGACTTGTTCACCAAGGAGCGGCTGTGGAGGAGGACGGTCACGTCCCGCTCCCGGTGCAGCTTCCCGATGATCGGGATCATCGACTCCGCGATCTCCTCGCGGTTCTTCCAGTGGGTGAACGAGTCGTCGTTGACAGTCACAGGTTTATCTTTCGAGCTAGGCGGCGCTCAGATGCTAACCCACCACCCGTTCGGGCCTTCGAACGGGTGCCCCCGAGCGGGCCCGCCACAGTCCGGTTTGCACCCGATGTTCCCGGTTCGTGCGGCGTGCCGGGCGGCCCGTGCGAGCCCGACTCGACCCCTGCCCCGTCGCGTCGCCCCGTGCGCCCTCAGCGGGCGGGACCGGCGTAGTAGCGGCGGCAGGCGCGCAGCATGCCCTCCGCGGAGAGGGTGAAGACGTCCACGAAGTCCCGCTGCTGCGGGGCGACGCGGCCCATCGCCACCACGCAGTCCCCGTCGGCCACGATCCGGGTGATGTGGTGGCGGGCCCCGAGCGCGGGGCGCTCCAGCTCGGCGACGCCGAGCGGGCCCGCGTGCAGGAGGGAGCCGTAGCCGTCGAGGTCGCCCGAGTCGAGGTAGTGGTAGGCCAGGCGTACGTGGTCGACTCCCGAGTCGGTGACCACGGGGCTCGGCGGAACCCGCCCGGCGTGCCGGCTGTTCATCTGCGACGTCCTTTCGACCTGCCGCACCCCGTCCGGTGGCGGCAAGTACACCGTGCGCCGGGCCCGCAACCCGGGGCTATCCCGCCCCTATCACCGCACTCGCCGGGGTCCGCGCGCGCGTACCGCGGGGCCGCGCGCGACGGGCGGCGGTGCGTGAGCGGCACCTCACCCTCGGTTTACGATCACGCAATCTCCACACCATGGACAACCGTAGAGGTGTTCGGGGAGACTGACCCTCCCGCTCCACCGTTCCTCTGGCGTTCCCCCAGCTGGGAGACTCATGACCGTTTCGCCCGGCGGCGCTGCCGACATCCCGGATGTGGTGGTTTTCCGGATCCTCGGCCCGTTACAGGTTGCCGGTCAGAGCGGGCCGGTGCGGATACCGCCGGGGCGGCAGGAAGTCATCCTCGCCGCCCTGTTGCTGGAGACGAACCGGGTGGTCAGCACCGACTACCTGGTGGACCTGATCTGGGACGACGAGCCGCCGGACACCGCACGCACCCAGGTGCAGATCTGCGTCTCCCGGCTGCGCAAGCTCTTCACCAAGGCGGCGATCGCCGCCGCCATCACCACCCGGCCGCCCGGGTACGTCCTCAAGACCGAGGGCGACCTGGTGGACGCTGCCGTGTTCGCGCGCCGGGTGGCGGACGCCCGGGCCCTGAGCCGTCAGGGTGCGCTGGCCGAGGCGGCCGAACTCCTGCGCGAGGCGGGAGAGTTGTGGCAGGGAGACTGCCTGAGCGGGGTGTCGAGCGAGACGCTGCGCAGCAAGGCGCTGCAACTGGACGAGGAACGGCTGACGGCCGCCGAGACCCGGATCGAGCTGGAGCTGGCCCTGGGCCGGCACCACCAACTGGTCGGGGAGATCCAGCTGCTGGTACGGGTGCACCCGCTGCGGGAGCGGCTGCGCGGGCAGTTGATGCTGGCGCTGTACCGCTCGGGCCGGCAGGCGGAGGCGCTGGAGAGCTACCGGGTCGGGCGCGAGCTGCTGGTGGAGGAGCTCGGGCTGGAGCCGGGGGCGGAGCTGCGCCGCCTGGAGTCCGCGATCCTGTCGGGCGAGGTGCCGCCGGTCGCACCGGCCGGGCCCGCTCCCGCTGCCCGCGCTGCCGCCCCGGGCGCGAGCCCGGCCGGCGACGACGGCGAGGCCGAGGGCACGGGGATTGCGGACCGGGGCGGCGCGGGCAGCGGGGGCAGCACGGACACCGCCGGTCCGGCAACGGGCGGCCCGGCGAGCGGGGAGAGACCCGACGGCCGCGCTTCCGCCCCCGCCGGCCGCACGCCGGCCGCCGGGCCCCCGTACCGCGAGGAGGTCCCCCGGCAACTGCCCGCCGACACCTCCGACTTCGTCGGTGACGAGGCACAGATCAGCCACATCGAGCAGACCCTGCTGGGCGAAGGGGGCCGCCGTGCCGTCGGCCTGGCCGTCATCGTCGGCAAGCCCGGTACCGGCAAGTCCACACTGGCCACCCACATCGCGCACCGCCTCAGTGAAACCGGCTTCCCCGACGGGCAGTTGTACTGCGACCTGCGCGGCACCGGAACCCCCGCCACCTCCACCGAGGTGCTCGGCCGGTTCCTGCGTGCGCTCGGCATCCCCGGGCCCGTGATCCCCGAGTCGCAGGACGAGCGGGCCGAGATGTACCGCACCCTGCTGGCCTCGCGCCGGGTCCTGGTCGTGCTCGACGACGCCGCGTCCGAGAGCCAGATCCGGCCCCTGCTGCCGGGCAGCAGCCGGTGCGCCGTCCTCGTCACCAGCCGGGTCCGGCTCACCGGCCTGCCCGGGGCGCACCGGGTCGAGCTGGACGTGATGAGCACCGAGCACGCCCTGGACCTGCTGGCCCGCGTCGTCGGCGCGGACCGCGTACGGTGCGAAGAGGTCGCGGCCGAGGCGCTGGTCCGGACGGTGGGCAGTCTGCCGCTCGCGCTGCGGATCGTCGCGGCCCGGCTGGCGGCGCGCCCGCACTGGACGCTGGCGTCCATGGTGCACCGCCTGGCCAACGAGCGGCACCGCCTCGACGAGCTCACGCACGGCGAGATGACGATGCGCGCCAGCCTCTGCCTGACCCACGACGGGCTGGCGCCCGAAGACCGGCGGCTGTTGCGGCTGCTCAGCCTGGCGAAGGGGCCGACACTGCCCGGCTGGCTGGCTGGGGCGCTGCTCGACGACCACCGACCCTTCCCTTCCGACCTGCTGGAACCGCTGGTCGACGTACAGATGCTGGACGTCGTCGGCGTCGAGTCCACGGGCGGGTTCCGCTACCGCTTCCACGAGATCATCCGGGTGTTCGCGCGCGAGCAGCTCGCGGCGCACGACGAGCCGGCGGCGCAGTCCCAGGCCCTCGCCCGGATGCTGGGCGGCTGGATGTCCCTGGCCGAGCAGGCCCACCGGCGCATCTACGGCGGCGACTTCACCGTCCTGCACGGCACCGCGCCGCGCTGGGAACCGCCGCCGGGCTGCGTGGACGAGCTGCTGGTGGACCCGCTGGAGTGGCTCGACAGCGAGCAGGCGAACCTGGTCCAGGCCGTCGAGCACGCCGCCGAACACGAGATGCACGAGCTGTGCTGGGACCTGGCGACGACGCTGACGACCCTGTTCGAGGGGCGCGGCTACTTCGACGAGTGGGAGCGTACGCACCAGCTCGCACTGGGTGCCGTACGGGCGGCCGGCAACACGCGCGGCACGGCGGCCCTGCTCGGTTCGCTGGGCGTGCTGTACCTCGGCCGCAGTCAGCTGGCGGAGTCCCACACCTCGCTCACCACGGCGCTCGGCCTGTTCCGGGAACTCGACGACCGCCAGGGCCTGGCCCTGTGCAATCGCGACCTCGCGCTGCTGGAGCGGATGCGGGGCGACGAGGAGTCGGCGCTGACCTTGTACGACCGGGCGCTGCGGGATTTCGACCGGGTCGGCGACGTGGTGGGCCGGGCCATCGTGCTGACGCAGAGCGCCCAGATCTGGATGCGGCGGGGACAGTCGGCGACCGCCCAGAGCCGGCTGGACGAGGCCCTCGGCATCTACCGCTCCGTGGGTTACACGGGCGGTCAGGCCAGGACCCTGCGCCGGGCGGGGCAGTTGCAGCAGGCCCAGGGTGAACACGAGCAGGCCGTGCGGACGTTCACCGAGGTGCTCCAGCTGTGCCGGGACAGCGGGGACGTGATCGGGGAGGGTCATCTGCTGCGGGATCTGGGCGCCGTGCACGCGGAGATGGGCCGGGGCGAGGCGGCGCGGGGCTTCTACGCCCAGGCGCTGTCGGTGCGCGAGCAGATCATGGACCAGGGAGGAGCCGCGGTCATCCGGCTGGATCTGGCCCGGCTGCTGGCGGCGAGCGGCGGGGCGGGCGAGCGCTCACGCTCGCGGGAGCTGCTGGAGAGCGCCGTGCGGGCCTTCCGCGAGCGGCGGATGCAGCCCGAGCTCGCCGAGGCCGAGCGGATGCTGGGCACCCGGGCGGTCGTGGTGCGCGCGCCGGCGACGGAGACCGCCGCCGGGGTCTGAGGTCCGCTTCGACGCGGGTCAGTCCCACGGGTTGGTCTGGCCGGTCGCGGTCGGCGACGGCGAGGTCTGGGGGGCGGTCACGCCGGTCGTGGCGGCCGGCGTGGTGGAGCCGCCGTCGGCCTGGGCGGCCTGGGCGCCGAGGGCGGCGGCCGCGGCGACGGCGGCGGTCACGAGGGCGGCGCGGAAGGCGTGGGTGAGGCTCATGTCGGTTCCTTTCGTCGGTGCGCTCCGGTGGTCCGGGGCGCTTCGTTCTTTCTGGACACCAACGTAGGAACAGCGGGAATCCCCGGACCGGCCCCGCTCCTATCGCCGCGTTATCACGGCCCGCTCGGGCGGCGCTCGGACCGTGATATCGCGATGCCGGAGGCGGGGTACGGG
Source organism: Streptomyces sp. NPDC026522 (assembly GCF_055567555.1). Classification (NCBI taxonomy): domain Bacteria; kingdom Bacillati; phylum Actinomycetota; class Actinomycetes; order Kitasatosporales; family Streptomycetaceae; genus Streptomyces; species Streptomyces sp. NPDC026522. Next base: position 681,807 of record NZ_JBVHQF010000001.1, on the reverse strand, counting down.
GGGCCGGCGCGATAGCGGGACGCCGTAGGGCGATAGCGGGCGCCGTCGGCATCACGATGCCCGGGGGATAGCGCGCTGCCGACGATGGGAAACAGGAACCGGGCCACTTCCGCCGAGGCCCCGCCGTTCCCCCACCGTCTTCGCCGGGAGCGCACATGACCGCCCAGTTGCACGTACTGCCGCTGACCAGAACCTCCGAGCCCGTGTCGGCGCCGCCCGAGTCTTCGCGGGTGGGCTCCCTGATCCGGGCGCACCGGCTGCGGATCGGGCTCACCCAGCGGGAGCTCGCCGACCTGTCCACGATCAGCGTGCGGGCCATCCGCGACCTGGAGCAGGGCAAGGCGCGCCGGCCGCGCCCCGACACGGTGCGGCTGATGGCCGACGCGCTGCGGCTGGGCCCGCGGGCCCGTACGGCCCTGGAGGCCGCGGCCCAGCAGGGCCGGACCGGCGGGCACGGGGCGGCCGAACCGCCGGCCCCGCCGACCGCACTGCACGCGATCGTGGGGCGGGAAGCGGAAATCACCGTCATCACGGGTGAGTTGGCGACGGGCTCCGAGCGGCTGGTGCACCTGGTCGGGCTGACCGGGATGGGCAAGACCCGGCTGGCGCTCGAAGTCGCCGACCGGCTGCACGCGACCGGGATGCCGGTGCTGTGGCACGCCTTCCAGGGCGCGAGCGCCGACCACCTCGGCCCGGACGAGGGCCCGTGGTCGGCGCGGGTCACGGCGGCGGTCTCCGCGCTGTGCCCGACGGCGCCCGAAGCGGCGGCGGCCGGCGTGCGGGACCCCATGGCCGGCCTGGCCGAACTGCTGGGCGACCAGCCCGCGTTGCTGGTCCTGGACGGGGCGCCGGCCGGGGCGCCGAGGTTCGAGCGGCTCACCGGGCTGCTGCGCTCCTGCCCCGGCCTGCGCCTGCTCGTCACCTCCGACCAGCCGTGGCGGACACCGGGCGAGCGGATCTTCCTGCTGTCCCCGCTGGAGGTACCGGCCGAGGACACCTGCGACGGCGACGGCACCGCCGCACCGGCCGCCGTACAGGTCTTCCTCGGGCATCTGCGGCGGGTCCGGCCGGAGTTCGTACCCGGCCCGGCCGACCTGCGCTGCGCGGCGCGGGTCTGCCGCGGCCTCGACGGCCACCCCGGGGCGCTGGCCGCCGCCGCGTCGTGGCTGGTGGTGTGCGACCTGCCGGCCCTGTGCCACAGCCTCGACGCCGACCCCACGGCGCTGCTCGACCACCTCGGCGGGGGCGAGGGGGCCGAGGACTTCCGCCGGGCACTGCGGCTGCGGCTCGACCGGCTGCCCGCGGACGCGTCCGCGCTGCTGGACGCCCTGTGCGGGGCTCCGGCGGCCGAGTTCGAGCTGACCGACATCACCGCGCTGACCGGGCGGAGCCTGCCCGACTGCGGCCGGACGCTGCGGGAACTGCTGCTGTCCGGCGCCGTCCGGGCGACCCACGAGGGCGGCGGCTCCCGGTTCCGGGTCCTCGGTCTGGTGCGGGCCGTGTGCCGGGGGCGGGCCGCGACTGCCGCCCGGGCGTGAACTGCTTCCGGAGTGCCGGAGCAACTGCCGCCGGGGCCGGTGGCCCGCGGGTTGGATGACGTACAGCCGCAAGGACGGCCGCGGCCCGCGAACGCGGCGCCCGGACCGCCGCCGCACCACCCTCGCACCACCCCCTCACCACCGCCGCAGCACCGATTCCGAGGAGCTTCCGCATGTCCCCCAACGCGTCCCCACCGGGCACCGCACACCGGCCGGCCGCTGTGCGGCTGCCCCTGTCGGCGGCGCAGCGCGACATCTGGATGGCCCACGGCCTCGACGCATCGGGCTGCCGTTACAACATCGGGGAGTACCGGGAGATCCTGGGCGCCCTCGATCCGGCGCTCTTCGCCCGGTGCTGGTACCAACTGGCCCGCGAGGCGGACGTCCTGCGCATCCGGGGCACCGGCTCCGACGAGGACGGCGGCCTGTGGCAGGAGCTGTGGGCCGAGCCGGGCGAGCGGGCGCTGCGGATGCTCGACCTCAGCGGCGAGGCGGACCCGGCCGCGGCGGCGCGCGCCTGGATGCGGACCGAACTGGCAAGGCCGTTCGACCTGGCGGCCGGCTGGCTGACCCGGCACGTCCTGATCCGGGCGGGCAGCGACGCGGCGGGCGAGGAGCGGTGGTTCTACTTCCACGCCTTCCACCACCTGGCGATCGACGGCATGGGCGTGGCGCTGCTCGACCAGCGCCTGGTGGAGCTGTACGAGCAGGCGTCCGCGGGGCAGCCGTGGGGACCGGGCCCCTTCGGTTCGCTGGCCGGCCTGCTGGCGGAGGACGACGCCTACCGGGCCTCCGCCGAGGGGGCGCAGGACCGTGCGCACTGGGCGGCCCATCTCGCCGGGCTGCCGCCCACTCCCCGCCTCGCGGAGGGCCGGACCGGCCGCCCGGCCCCCGGGGAACTGCCCTTCGTCCGGCGGACGGTGGTGCTGGACCCGGTGCGGGCGGACCGGCTGAAGGAGGTGGCCCGCACGCACCGAGCGCCGTGGACCATGCTGATGATCACGCTCGTGGCGGCGTACGTCCACCGGGTCAGCGGAAGCACCGAGCTGGCTCTCGGCCTCCCGGTGACCGGCCGCCGCAGCGAACTCGCCCGCCGGACACCGGGCATGCTGTCGAACGTCGTACCCCTGCGGCTCCGGGTCGATGCGGACGTGACGCCGGCCGGGCTGCTGGGCGCGGTGGTCGCCGAGACGCGCCTAGGCCTGCGGCACCAGCGGACGCGGTACGAGGACGTCTGCCGGGACCTGGGTCTGTCGGAGACGGAGCGGCGGATCACGGCCCCGCTGGTCAACATCATGGCGTTCACGCCGGGCATGCGGTTCTGCGGTTTCCCGACCACGCAGCACAACATGAGCAACGGGCCGGTGGAGGACCTGGCGGTCGGCGTGTACGACCTCGGGCCGGAGGGCGGGCTGCGCGTCGACTTCGACGCGGCGCCCGAGGTGTGTGACATCGCGGCGGTCGCGAGCCACCAGGACCGGTTCGTCCGGTTCGTGGAACAGGTCCTCGATCGCTTCGAACTCCCGCTGTCCGCGTTCGAGTTGTTGGGTGAGGCCGAGCGGCGGCAGGTGCTGGAGGAGTGGACGGGGAGCCGCCGGGAGATCGGGGAACGGACGCTGACGGACCGCTTCGAGGAGCAGGTCCGGCTGCGCCCCGACGCACGGGCGGTGCTCTTCGAAGGCCAGGAACTCTCCTACGGCGAGCTGAACGCACGCGCCAACCGGCTCGCCCGCCACCTCGCCGAGGCCGGACTGCACCGCGGCGACCTCGCCGGGATCCTGCTCGCCCGGGGCACCGACTTCACCGTGGCCCTGCTCGCCGTCGTCAAGACCGGCGCGGGCTACGCCCTGCTGGACCCCGAGTTCCCCGACGGACGGCTGGCCGGTACGGCAGCCGATGCGGGGCTCCGGCTGCTGGTGACCGACGGAAGGCACCGGGCCAGGGTGACGGGGCCGTGGCCGACGGTGGTGCTCGACGCGGAGCGGGACCTGATCGCCGAACGCGTGGAGGGGAACCTGGGCGTCGAGCTGTCCGCGGACGACGTGGCCTGCGTGATGTTCACGTCCGGGTCCACCGGCAAGCCGAAGGGCATCCTGTCCTCGCACCGGAACCTGGTCTCCACCCTCACCGCCCAGACCTACGCGGCCTTCGGCCCCGAGGAAACCTTCCTCCAGTGCTCACCCGTCTCCTGGGACGCCTTCAGCCTCGAATTCTGGGGAGCACTGCTCCACGGCGGAAGCACCGTTCTCCAACCCGGCCAGCGCCCCGAACCGGCTCTCGTATCCGCGCTGACCCAACGGCACGGCGTGACGATGCTCCAGCTGTCCTCCAGCCTCTTCAACTACCTGACGGACGAACACCCCGACACCTTCACCACCACCCGCATCGTCTACACCGGCGGCGAACCCGCCTCCCCCACCCACGTCCACCGCCTCCACCAGCTCCACCCCCACCTCACCATCACCAACGGCTACGGCCCCGCCGAATCCATGGGCTTCACCACCACCCACACCATCGAGCCGTCGGACGAGGTGCTGAGCACGGTCTCCATCGGCCGCCCGCTCGTCAACAAGCACGCCTACGTCCTCGACTCACGGCTGCGCCCCACGCCGCCCGGTACCACCGGGGAGCTCTACCTCACCGGCGACGGCATCGCCCACGGCTACCTCGCCCAACCCGCCACCACCGCCACCCGCTTCATCCCCCACCCCTACGGACCCCCCGGCAGCCGCCTCTACCGCACCGGCGACCAAGCCCACTGGGACACCCACGGAAACCTCCACTACACCGGCCGCACCGACACCCAGATCAAGATCCGCGGCTTCCGCATCGAACCCACCGAAATCGAAACCGTCCTCACCACCCACCCCCACATCACCCAAGCCACCCTGGTCCACGACACCCACCTGACGGCCTACGTCGTCGCCGCGCCCGGCTCCGCCGTCCGCCCGGACGAGCTGCGCGGCTGGCTGCGCGAGCGGCTGCCCGAGCACATGGTTCCCGCGCAGTTCGCCGTCCTCGACCGGCTGCCGCTGACCCCGAACGGAAAGATCGACAAGCGGGCGCTGCCGGCCGTCGGCCTGCCGCTCACCGCCGCGGGCCGCCAGCCCCGCACGGAGCTGGAGGAGATCGTCCGGACCCTGGTCAGCGAGGTGCTCGGCTCCCCCGCGCCCCTGTCCGTCGACGACGGCTTCTTCGACCACGGCGGCCACTCCCTCCTCGCCGCCCGCCTCACCAACCGCATCTCCACCACCCTCGGCGTCACCCTCACCCTGCGCGACGTCTTCCAGCACCCCACCCCCGCCACCCTCGCCCGCCGCATCGCCGACTGTTCCGGCCGGCCGGCGCTCGCGCCCCTCACCCGGACGGCGAACCGCCCGGAGGCGCTGCCGCTGTCCTTCGCCCAGCAGCGCCTGTGGCTGGTGGCCGGGCTCTCCGGGGGCGGGAGCGAGTACAACGTCCCGATGGCCGTCCCCCTGGAGGGGGAGCCGGACGTCGCCGCGCTGCGCGCCGCGTTCGGTGACGTCGTGGCCCGTCACGAGCCGCTGCGCACCCGGTTCGCCACCGTGGACGGCAACCCCTGCCAGCTCATCGCGCCGCCGACCGTGGCGCCCTGGTTCGAGGTACGGCGCGTCGCGCCCGACGCCCTCGACGCCGAACTGCTCGCGGCTGCCGGGCACTCCTTCGACCTGGCCACCGAACTCCCCTTGCGGGTCACGCTGTTCCGGTCCGGCCCCGGCCGGTACACCCTGCTCGTGCTGCTGCACCACATCGCCACCGACGGGCAGTCGCTGCGGCCCCTGTTCGCCGATCTCTCGTCCGCGTACGCCGCCCGGCTGGCCGGCGCCGCCCCCGATCTCGCCCCGCTGCCCGTCGACTACGCCGACTACGCCCTGTGGCAGCGCGCGGCGCTCGACGGGCCACCGCTGGAGGAGCAGCTCGGCTACTGGAAGACGGCGCTGGAGGGTCTCCCCGAGGAACTGGGCCTGCTCCACGACCGGCCGCGGCCGCCCGTCGCCGGGCAGCGCGGCGGGGTGGTCCGGGTGGACTTCGGCGCCGAGCTGCACAAGCGGATGCGGGAGCTGGCGCGGGCCGAGCGGTGCACGCCGTTCATGGTGCTCCAGGCGGCCCTGGCCGCGACGCTGACCCGGCTGGGGGCCGGTACCGACATTCCGCTCGGCTCGCCCGTCGCCGGACGCTCCGACGAGGCGCTCTCCGATCTGGTCGGTTTCTTCGTGAACACGTTGGTGCTGCGTACCGACACCTCCGGGAACCCCACCTTCCGGGAGTTGCTGGGCCGGGTCCGCGCCGCCGATCTGGATGCCTTCGCCCATCAGGACGCCCCGTTCGACCTGGTGCTGGAGGCCGTGAACCCGGCCCGCTCGCTCGCCCGGCACCCGCTGTTCCAGGTCTGTCTCGCGCTGGAGTCCGGGCCCGCTGCCGGACCGGAGCTGGTGGGCGTGCGGGCCGGCGCCGCGGAGCCGCTGGCGACCGGAGCGGTCAAGTTCGACCTGGAGTTCCTGCTGCACGCGGACGAGGACACCGGCCTGACCGGGGCGGTGCTGTACAGCTCGGACCTGTACGAGCACGCCACGGTGGAACGCATCGTCGCCATGCTGCGGCGCACCCTGGAGCAGGTGGCGCTGGGACCGGAACTCGCCCTTTCGGACATCGAGTTGTTGGGTGAGGCCGAGCGGCGGCAGGTGCTGGAGGAGTGGACGGGGAGCCGCCGGGAGATCGGGGAACGGACGCTGACGGACCGCTTCGAGGAGCAGGTCCGGCTGCGCCCCGACGCACGGGCGGTGCTCTTCGAAGGGGAGGAACTCTCCTACGGCGAGCTGAACGCACGCGCCAACCGGCTCGCCCGCCACCTCGCCGAGGCCGGACTGCACCGCGGCGACCTCGCCGGGATCCTGCTCGACCGGGGCACCGACTTCACCGTGGCCCTGCTCGCCGTCGTCAAGACCGGCGCGGGCTACGCCCTGCTGGACCCCGAGTTCCCCGACGGACGGCTGGCCGCCACCGCCCGGGACGCCGCGCTCGCCCTCCTGGTCACCGACAGCGCCCACCAGGGCCGGATCAGCGGACCGTGGCCGACGGTGGTGCTCGACGCGGAGCGGGACCTGATCGCCGAACGCGTGGAGGGGAACCTGGGCGTCGAGCTGTCCGCGGACGACGTGGCCTGCGTGATGTTCACGTCCGGGTCCACCGGCAAGCCGAAGGGCATCCTGTCCTCGCACCGGAACCTGGTCTCCACCCTCACCGCCCAGACCTACGCGGCCTTCGGCCCCGAGGAAACCTTCCTCCAGTGCTCACCCGTCTCCTGGGACGCCTTCAGCCTCGAATTCTGGGGAGCACTGCTCCACGGCGGAAGCACCGTTCTCCAACCCGGCCAGCGCCCCGAACCCGCCCTGATCGCGACGCTCGCCCAGCAGCACGGCGTCACCATGCTCCAGCTCTCCTCCAGCCTCTTCAACTACCTCGCCGACGAACACCCCGACACCTTCACCACCACCCGCATCGTCTACACCGGCGGCGAACCCGCCTCCCCCACCCACGTCCACCGCCTCCACCAGCTCCACCCCCACCTCACCATCACCAACGGCTACGGCCCCGCCGAATCCATGGGCTTCACCACCACCCACACCATCGAGCCCACCGCCGAACCGACCGTCACCGTCTCCATCGGCCGACCCCTCATCAACAAGCACGCCTACGTCCTCGACGCCCATCTCAAACCGACACCCCCCGGTACCACCGGGGAGCTCTACCTCACCGGCGACGGCATCGCCCACGGCTACCTCGCCCAACCCGCCACCACCGCCACCCGCTTCATCCCCCACCCCTACGGACCTCCCGGCAGCCGTCTCTACCGCACCGGCGACCAAGCCCACTGGGACACCCACGGAAACCTCCACTACACCGGCCGCACCGACACCCAGATCAAGATCCGCGGCTTCCGCATCGAACCCACCGAAATCGAAACCGTCCTCACCACCCACCCCCACATCACCCAAGCCACCCTGTCGACCCACCTCGACCACCACAGCACCCCGCAGCTCACCGCGTACGTGGTCGCCACCGACCCGGAGCTCGCCCCGCAGGACGTGCGCCTGTGGCTGCGCACCCTGCTGCCCGACCACATGGTCCCGGCCTTCGTCGTGCTGCTCGACCGGCTGCCGCTCACGCCCAACGGCAAGATCGACAAGCGGGCCCTCCCGGCCCCGCAGGCGGTGTTGAAGGCCGGCGGCCGCACCCCGCGCACCCCGCTGGAGCAGCAGGTGCACACGTACTTCGCGGAGGCGCTGAACACCTCGGCCCCGCTCTCCATCGACGACAGCTTCTTCGACCACGGCGGCCACTCCCTCCTCGCCGCCCGCCTCACCAACCGCATCTCCACCACCCTCGGCGTCACCCTCACCCTGCGCGACGTCTTCCAGCACCCCACCCCCGCCACCCTCGCCCGCCGCATCGAGACGCTTCGGCAGTCGGCGCCCGAGACGCCCCGGCGGGCCAGGCCGGCGCTGCGACGCCGCACCCCCGACCAGGAACGGAGTTCCTCATGAGCCACGACCAGTACCCCGACGCCACCCCCGCACCCGACGACGTGGTCTGGGACCTGCCGGGCGAGGGCCCGCAGCGCACCTCGCTGCTCGTCCTGCCGCACGCGGGCGGCAACGCCCACGCCTACGCGGAGTGGCGCGCGTACCTCCCGGCGGACGTACGGCTGCTCATCGGCCAGTACCCGGGGCGCGGCGCCCGCTTCGCCGAGGACCTGCCGCGCGACGTCACCGACCTGGCCGGCCCCGTCGTGGCCGCCCTGCCCGCCGGCACCACCGACGACCTGGTGGTCCTCGGGCACAGCATGGGCGCGCTGGTGGCGTTCGAGGTCGTACGGGCCCTCCAGGCGGCCGGCCGCACCCCCCGGGCGCTGGTGGCCTCCGCCTGCCGGGCCCCCTACCTGGCCAACCCGTGCGCCGTGTACCCGGAGCGGCTCGACGACGACGAACTGGTCGCCGCCATCAAGGAGCGCGGCGGCACCGACGACGGCATCCTCGACGAGCCGGAGCTGCGCGAGATCATCCTGCCCGCCATCCGCGCGGACTTCGCCATCGACGACGTCTACCGCTGCGAGGAGTCGGCCGCCCGGGTGGACTGCCCGGTGACGGTGATCGGCGGGGACGCCGACCCGGTCGCGCCGGCCGCCTCGCTGGGCCGCTGGGCGCAGCTCACCGACCACGCGTTCGCCTCGTACGTGCTGCCCGGCGGGCACTTCTACTTCCAGCAGCAACTGCCGGACTTCTTCGCCGTGCTGGCCGAAGTGATCGGCGCGCCCGCCACTGCCGCCGTCTAGTCCGCGCCCTCCCCCTTTCCCGACTCCGCACCGTTCTAAGGACTTCTCATGACCACGTTCGCTGACGCACCCGCCGCGACCGGTATCGACCCGGTGCGCGAGCCCGGCAAGCCCGTAGTCGTCCACACCCCGGCCGGCTCCGACCTCGCCTCGGCCGTGGCCTGGCTCACCGCCCACCGGGCCGACATCCAGGCCGAGTTGCACCGCAGCGGCGCCGTCCTGCTGCGGGGGCTGCCCGTCGAGGACGCCGCCTCCTTCGCCGCGGCGCGGGACGCCCTGATCGAGCGGCGCGCCGGCTACAAGGAGAAGGCCACCCCGCGCACCGACTTCGGCGAGGGCGTGTTCTCCTCCACCGACCTGCCGGCCGTGCAGCCGATCCGGCTCCACAACGAGAACAGCTACACCCTCGACTTCCCGGGCGTGCTCCTCTTCGGCTGCGTGATCGCCCCCGAGGAGGGCGGCGCCACCACCGTCGGCGACATGCGCGAGGCGCTGCGCCTGCTGCCGCCGGAGCTGGTGGAGCGCTTCGCGCGGGCCGGCTGGCTGCTCGTGCGCAACTACTCGGAACTGGCCGGCCTGCCCTGGTACAAGACCTTCGCGACGCAGGACAAGACCGTCGCCGAGGCCTACTGCGAGGAGAACACGGTCGGTTACGAGTGGGTCGACGAGGACGATTCGATGATCACCCGCCAGCGCCGCTCCGCGATCGTCACGCACCCGGTGACCGGCGAGAAGACCTGGTTCAACCACTTCGCCTTCTGGAACAGCCGCACCCTGGACCCGGACATCCGCGAGGTGCTGGTCGAGACGTACGGGGAGGACGGCCTGCCGTTCAACACCTACCTGGGTGACGGCTCCCGGCTCACCGACGCCGAGGTCGACGCGATCAACGCCGTCTACGACCGGGTCACCGTACGGGAGACCTGGCAGCAGGGCGATCTGATGATCGTGGACAACATCCTGTGCGCTCACGGCCGCGAGGCCTACAAGGGCGACCGGAAGATCCTCGTCGCCATGGGCGAGCCGGTCGCACTGGCCGACTGCTCCCCCGAGACCCAGCCGTCCACCACCGTTTTCGCCGGGGAGTGACCACCATGACCGCCGTACTTCCCGAGCGTCCGCGCACCTTCGAGGGCCCGGACGCCCCCGCCGACCTGCTGGCCCGCCTCGCGCTGGCCCCCGCCGGGCGCACCGCCGTCGTGGCCGGGGACCGTGAGCTGACCTTCGGCGCACTGCGCGACGAGGCGATGCGGATCGCCGGGCGGCTCGCCGCCCGTGGCATCGGGCCGGAGAGCGTGGTCGCCCTGTGCCTGCCCCGGGGTGCCTCGCTGGTCGCCGCGCTGATCGGCACCCTGACCGCCGGCGCGGCCTATCTGCCCGTCGACCCGAAGCTGCCCGCCGAGCGGCGCCGCTACCTGGTGGCGGATTCGGGCGCCGACCTGGTGGTCCTGGCGGACGCGGCGGCCGAGCCGCCCGCGCCGGGCGTGGCGGCCGTGACCGTGGCCGAGCTGACCGCGCCGGACGGGGCGCCGCAGGCCTTCGCCCCCGTGCCGGTGACCGGTGACACCCTGGCGTACGTCATCTACACCTCCGGCTCCACGGGCCGGCCCAAGGGCGTCGAGATCGGCCGGGCGGCGGCCTCCGCGCTGCTGGCCGAGCTGGAGGGCGCGGGCATCGCCGTCACCGAGGGCGGGCGGGTCGGCTGGAACGCCTCGCCGTCCTTCGACGCCTCCGTGCAGCAGTGGGTGCGGGTGTGCCGGGGCGACACCCTGGTGATGATCGACGACGAGACCCGCGCGGACCCCTCGCTGCTGGCCGCGCTGATCGACGAGCAGGCGCTGACCGATCTGGACATCACGCCCTCGCACGCCGAACCGCTGCTGGACCTGCTCACCGCCGACGGCGGCCCGCGCCCGCTGACGTTGCTGGTGGGGGGCGAGGCGATCAGCCCCGCGCTGTGGCGGCGCCTCGGCGAGGCGGGCGCGCGGGGGGTGCTGCGCACGGTCAACCTGTACGGGCCCACCGAGTGCACCGTCGACTCCACGGCGGCCTGGGTGGACCCGGCCGACGCGCCGCACATCGGGAGCGTGCTGCCGGGCCTGCGGATGCGGGTGCTGGACGAGCAGCTGAACCCCGTGGCCGAGGGCGGGAGCGGCGAGCTGTACCTGGCGGGCCCGCGCGTGGGCCGCGGCTACCGGCGCCGCCCGGGGCTGACGGCGGAGCGGTTCGTGGCCGACTCCGGGGAGGGCGCCGCGTACGGCGGGCGGATGTACCGGACGGGTGACCTCGTACGGCTCCTGCCGGGCGGCCGGCTCGGCTATCTGGGCCGGGCCGACGGACAGGTCAAGCTCCGCGGCCACCGGATCGAACTGCCGGAGATCGAGGCGGCGTTGACCGCGATGCCGGAGATCGCCGAAGCGGCCGTCGTGCTGCGGGACGACGTCCACGGCGCGCCGGGCCTGGTCGCCTACCACCGCGGCCGCATCAGCGCCTCGGAGCTGCGCGACCGGCTCGCCGGCGCGCTCCCGGCCTACATGGTCCCGGCGGCCTTCGTCGCCCTGGACCGCTTCCCCACCACCACCAACGGCAAGCTGGACCGGGCCGCGCTGCCCGCCCCGGCGGCGACGGCGCTGGACGCGCCGGTCACGCCGGCGGCCGAGGGCATGACCCGTTCGCAGGAGCTGATCGCCGCGGTGTGGGCGAGCGTCCTGGGTGCTTCCCGGATCGGCTTGGACGACAACTTCTTCAAGCTGGGCGGCCATTCGCTGCTCGCGATCAAGCTGGTGTCCCGGGTCCGCGCCGAGCTGCGGGTCGCGCTGCCGGTGAAGGCCGTGTACGCCAACCCGCGGCTGCGTGACCTCGCCGCCCACATCGACACCCTCGTGGAGGCGACCGCCGCGGCGGCCGCCGAGCGCCAGGACGGATGAGGACATGACCGTGATCCCGTTGTCGTTCGCCCAGCGGCGGCTGTGGTTCCTGGGCCGGCTGCACGGCCCGTCCGCCGCCTACAACGCCCCCGTCGTCCTGCGCCTCGACGCCGAGCCCGACGCCGGCGCCCTCGGCGCGGCCCTCGCCGACGTGGTGGGGCGGCACGAGGTGCTGCGCACCGTCCTGCCCGCGGGCGCGGACGCGGAGCCGTACCAGCGCGTGCTGGACGCGGCGGCCGTGCCGGGGCTCGCGGCGGTGCGGTGCGCGGCGGCCGACCGGGACGCGGCGGTGGCCCGGTCCGTCCGCGAAACGATCGACATCACCGCCGAACCGCCGCTGCGGGCAAGGCTGTTCACTTCCGGCGACGGGAACCCGGTCCTGGTCCTGCTGATCCACCACGTGGCCACCGACGGGCTGTCCGTACGGCCCCTGCTGCGCGACCTGGCCCGGGCGTACCAGGCCCGCCTCGCCGGGCGGGCCCCCGACTGGGAGCCGCTGCCCGTGCAGTACACGGACTACAGCCTGTGGCAGCACGAGCTGCTCGGCGACCCCGCCGACCCGGACAGCCTGGCCCGCGAGCAGCTGGAGCACTGGCGGGCCGTCCTCGACGGCGCCCCGGCGGTGATCGACCTGCCCGCCGACCGGCCGCGGCCCGCCGAGCCCTCGGGCCGGGGCGGCCTGGTGACCGGCCGCCTCGACGCGGCGGCGCACGGCGGGCTGCTCGCCCTGGCCCGCGGGCAGCGGGCGAGCCTGACCATGGTGGCCCGGGCGGCGCTGGCGGCCGCGCTGTCCGCCTGCGGGGCGGGCGCGGACGTGGTGATCGGCGCCCCGGTGGCCGGGCGCCCGGACGAGGACCTGTACGACCTGGTCGGCTTCTTCGTCAACTCCCTTGCCCTGCGCACCGACCTGTCGGGGGACCCGTCCGTCGCCGAGCTGGTGGGCCGGGTCCGGGACGCGGACCTGGCCGCGTTCGAACAGCAGGAGCTGCCCTTCGACCTGCTGGTGGAGCACCTGGCTCCCGAACGGGCGCTGGGGCACCACCCGTTCTTCGAGGTGATGCTCACCGTGGAGGCGGGCGGCGGCGCCGGGCCGGTGGCCCTCGGCGGCGGGGTCGGCGCGCGGCTCGTGGACGTCGGCCTGGACTCCGCGAAGTTCGACCTCACGTGGTACTGCGCCGAGCGGCACACCGCGGACGGCCGCCCGGACGGGGTCGAGGTCTGCCTCCAGTACGCCCGTGACCTCTTCGACGAGGCGACGGCCCGGCTGCTGCTGGAGGTCTACGTCCGGGCGCTGGAGGGCTTCGCCGCGGACCCGCTGCGGCGGCTGGGCGAGCTGGGGCTGCCGGGGGCCGAGGAGTCGGCGGCCCTGGCCCGGCGGCCCGCCCGGACGGCCGCCGCCGTCCGCCCGGAGGCCGGCGCCCCGGCTCCGGCCCGGCGGGACGTCCTGTCCCCCCGCGAGGAGATCCTGTGCGGGCTGTTCGCGGAGGTACTGGGCCGGGCGGAGCTGGCCGCCGACGCCAACTTCTTCCGCAACGGCGGGCATTCCCTGCTCGCGGGCAAACTCGTCAACCGGATCCGGGGCGCGCTCGGCCTCGAACTCGGCATCCGCGACCTGTTCCTCGCCCCGACCCCGACCGCCCTGCACCGGCGCCTGGCCGAGCGCGGCGCGCAGGCGACGGCCCGGCCCGCGCTGGGCCCCGCGCGGCAGCGGCCGGAGCGGATCCCGCTGTCCGCCGCGCAGCGCGCGCTGTGGCTGGTGGGCCGGATCGAGGGCCCGTCGCCGACGTACAACGCCCCGCTGGTGCTGCGGCTGGACGGAGTCCCCGAGCGGGCGGCGCTGTCCGCCGCGCTGGCGGACGTGGTGGAGCGGCACGAGGTGCTGCGCACCGTGTACGGGGCCGAGGGCGGAGAGCCGTACCAGCGGGTCCTGGACACCCCGCGGGAGCTGCTGGAGACCGTCGGGTGCACCCCGGGCGACCTGGAGGAGCGGGTGGCCGGCTTCGGCCGGGAGACCTTCGACCTGGCGGCGCGGATCCCGTTGCGGGCCCGGTTGTTCCTCCCGGGTGACGGCAGCTGCGTGCTGGTCCTGCTCGTCCACCACATCGCCAGCGACGGCTGGTCCCTGGCGCCGCTGCTGCGGGATCTGCGCGAGGCCTACGAGGCCCGGTGCGCGGGCCGGCCGCCCGGGTGGCGCCCGCTGCCGGTGCAGTACGCCGACTACGCGCTGTGGCAGGCCGGCCTGCTGGCCGACCCGGCGGCGCTGCTGGACCACTGGAGGGCGGCCCTGGACGGGATGCCCGCCCGCACTGCGCTGCCGGCCGACCGGCCGCGCCCCGCCGAACCCTCGGGCCGCGGCGCCACGTTGACGGCGCGGCTCGACGCGGGGGCGCACCGCGGGCTGGCGGCGCTGGCCCGCACCCGGCGGGCGAGCCTGTTCATGGTGGCCCGCTCCGCCCTGGCGGCGGCCCTGGCCGCCACCGGCGCCGGCCCGGACCTGGCGATCGGGACGCCCGTGGCGGGCCGCCCCGACCAGGACCTGCACGAGCTGGTCGGCTGCTTCGTCAACTCCCTCGTCCTGCGCACCGACCTGTCGGGGGACCCGGCGGTCGGCGAACTGGTGGACCGGGTACGGGACGCGGACCTGGCCGCCTTCGACCACCAGGACCTGCCGTTCGGCCTGCTGGTGGAGCATCTGTGCGAGGAAGGCGGCCGCACCCTGGGCGAACACCCCTTCTTCCAGGTGATGCTGACCGTGCAGGAGGCGGCGGACGACGCGGTGCGGCTCGGCCCGGTCTCCGGCCGGGCCACGAGCACCGACCTGGGCGCCGCGAAGTTCGACCTGAGTTTCCACTGCGCCGAGCGCCGGGCCGCGGACGGCGGCCCCGCCGGGATCGACGTCTACGTCCAGTACGCCGAGGACCTGTTCGACGCGGAGACCGCACGGCTGCTGCTGGAGGTGTACGTACGGGCCCTGGGCGCCTTCGCCGCCTCCGCCGACGCCCGGCTGGGCGAACTGGAGCTGCTCACGCGGGCGGAGCGGCAGGGGATCGCCGAGCGGCGGACCCGGCTCGCCGCCGCCGTCGCCGCGGCGGCCGCACCGGCGGCCGGCGCGGCTCCCACCGCCGCGGGCCGCTCCCCGCGCGAGGAGATCCTGTGCGGCCTCTTCGCGGAGGTGCTCGGCCGGGACCGGGTCGGCCCGGCGGAGAACTTCTTCAAGGCCGGCGGCCACTCGCTGCTCGCCAGCAAGCTCGTGAACCGCATCCGGTCCGTGCTGGGCGTCGAGGCGGGCATCCGGGACCTGTTCCTGGCCCCGACGCCCGCCGCCCTGCACCGCAGGCTGGGCTCCGCCGGGGGCACTTCGCGGCCCGCGCCCGCGCCCGTACCGCCGCAGCGGCGGCCCGAGCGCGTCCCGCTGTCGTACGCGCAGCGCCGGCTGTGGTTCACCGACCAGTTGGAGGGGCCCTCCCCCACCTACAACATCGCGCTGGTCCGGCGGCTGGAGCGGCCGCTCGACCCGGCGGCGCTGGCCGGGGCGCTGGCCGATGTGGCCGCCCGGCACGAGGTGCTGCGCACCGTGTACGGGGCCGAGGGCGGGGAGCCGTACCAGCGGGTCCTGGCCGGGGCCCGGCCCCAGTTGGAGCTGGCCCGGCCCGCGGACGTGTCGGCGGCGGTGGACGAGGCGGCCGGGTACGTCTTCGACCTGACGCGCGAACTCCCCTTCCGCGCGTGGCTGTTCCTGCCCGAAGGGAACGGCCCGCAGACGCTGGTGCTGCTGCTGCACCACATCGCGGCGGACGGCTGGTCGACGGGGCCGCTGCTCGCGGACCTTGCGGCGGCCTACGAGGCCCGGCTCGGCGGGGGCGCGCCCCGCTGGGAGCCGCTGCCGGTCCAGTACGCCGACTACGCGCTGTGGCAGCACGGGCTGCCCACGGAGCGGGAGTTCGGCTACTGGGAACGGGCGCTGGCCGGCCTGCCGCCCCTGATCGACCTGCCGACGGAGCGGGAGCGGCCGGCCGAGCCCTCGGGCCGGGGCGCGGTCACCGGTTTCGCGGTGGCCCCGGACACGCACCGGCGGCTGGTCCGGGTGGCGCACGCGCACGGCGCCACCCTGTTCATGGTGGTGCAGGCGGCGCTCGCCGCCGTGCTGACCCGGCTCGGCGCGGGTACCGACCTCGCGGTGGGCACGGCCGTCGCGGGGCGGGCCGACGAGGCCCTGTCGGGGCTGGTCGGTTTCTTCGTGAACACGCTGGTGCTGCGCACCGACACCTCCGGGGACCCGGCGTTCGCGGAACTGCTGGGCCGGGTACGGGACGCGGACCTGGCCGCGTACGAGCACCAGGACCTGCCCTTCGACCGGCTGGTGGAGCACCTCAACCCGCACCGATCGGCCGCCCACGAGGCGCTGGTGCAGGTGATGCTCCAGGTGCACCCGGCGGGGGCCGGCGCGGCCGCCGGAGGCGGTCCGCTGGCGGGCGAGGAGCTGGCGTACCGGGCCGGATCGGCCAAGTCGGACCTCACCTTCGCCTTGACGGAGCTCCCGGCCGGCGGGATGTCCGGGGTGCTGGAGTACGCGACCGACCTGTACGGTCCCTCGGGCGCCCGGCGGCTGACGGACCTGCTGGTGGCGGCACTGGACATGTTCGCTGCGGACCCGTCGCTGCGGGTGGGCGACCTGCCCGCCCCGGCCGACCGGCGCCCGGCCGACCGGCCCCTGATCGGGGGCTACCGGATCGACCTGGGGCACGTCGCGGCGGTGCTGTCGGAGCATCCGGCGGTGACGCGGGCGCGGGCCGAGGCGGTGGACGGCCGGCTCGTCGCGCACGCCGAGGGGGCCGTCACGGAGGCGGAACTCCAGGCGTGGGCGGCGGAGCGGCTGCCGGAGTACGCGGTGCCGTCGGCGGTGCACCTGCCCGCGGCCGCGGCCCGGCCCGCGCCGGCGGCGGACGAGGGTCTGACGACGGCGGTGCTGCGGCTGTTCGCGGAGGTCCTGGAGAACGGGCGCGTCACCCCGGACGCCAACTTCTTCAAGTCGGGCGGGCATTCCCTGCTCGCGGTCCGGCTGGTCAACCGGGTGCGGGCGGAGCTGGGCCGGGAGCTGACCATCCGGGAGGTCTTCCGCCACCCGACCCCGGCGAAGCTGGCGGCCCTGCTGGCGGCGGCCGCCCCGGCCGCCGCCCCCGCCCCGGCCCTGCGCCGCCGCACCCAGTCGGGAGCGCGCGTGCGGTAGGACACCGCAGCCGTACGAAGGCGGCCGCAGGGCCCGACGCCGTGGCGTCGGGCCCTGCGGCCGTCGCGGTGTTCACCCTGCTGAGGGGGCCGGAGCAGGGCAGGCGTACGGCCGGCTGACCACCGGCGCGCGGCGCGGCGGCAGTTGGGGGCGGCAGGACCGGGTGCGGGAGCTGCCGCGGGGACTGCCCGCCGGGGGGCCCCGGCGTACCTAGCGTGGTGGCCACGGAGTCCCCTCCGCACCCTTCCCCTCGCCTGGAGGCCCCGCGATGCCCTCGACCGCCCCCACCGCCTCCGCCGTCCTGGACGGCGGACCGGCGATCACCCCCGCACCCGGTGTGCTCGACCGGATCGCCGCCCAGGACGCCGAGCGCGTCGCGCTGGTGCACGGCGAGCGCCGGTTGACCTACGGGCAGCTCGCCCTGGCGGTGGCCTTCCGC
Organism: Streptomyces sp. NPDC026522; assembly: GCF_055567555.1. Taxonomy (NCBI): domain Bacteria; kingdom Bacillati; phylum Actinomycetota; class Actinomycetes; order Kitasatosporales; family Streptomycetaceae; genus Streptomyces; species Streptomyces sp. NPDC026522. The sequence continues at coordinate 664,322 of NZ_JBVHQF010000001.1, read as the reverse complement.
GCCGACGAGCTGGCGGCCGCGGGCGCGGGTCCGGGCCGGCTGGTGGCCGTGCACCGGCCCCGGGGCGTCGACGCGGTGGTGGGACTGCTGGCGGCCCTGCGGACGGGGGCGGCGTACCTGCCGCTGGATCCGGGCGCGCCGGCCGCCCGTAACACCTCGATCCTCGCCGACTGCGCCGGAACCGAAGTGGAGCCCGTCGAGGGCGAGTTCGTGCTCCCCGGGCCGGGGGTGGCCGAGGACGCCGCCTACGTGATCTACACCTCGGGCTCCACCGGCACCCCCAACGGCGTCGTCATCGGGCACCCGGCCCTGGCCCACTTCGTCGCCGGGGCCACCGCCCGGTACGGGATCACCGCCGTGGACCGGGTACTGCAGTTCGCGCCGCTGCACTTCGACGCGAGCGTGGAGGAGGTCTTCCTCACCCTCGGCGCCGGGGGCACGCTGGTCCTGCGCGACGAGGACATGCTCGACGTCCCCGGACTGCTGGCCGGCTGCGCGGCGCACGGCATCACCGTCCTCGACCTGCCGACCGCCTACTGGCACGAGCTGGCCCACGCCCTCGCCACCGGGGTCGCCGCACTGCCGCCGACGCTCCGTACGGTGGTCATCGGCGGCGAGGCCGCACTGCCCGAGCGGGTCGCGCAGTGGTGCCGGGCCGTGGACCCGGACCGGGTGCGGCTGCTGAACACCTACGGCCCGACCGAGGCGACCGTCGTGGCGACCGTGGCCGACCTGTCCCGGTACACGGGCGGTCCGGTGCCGATCGGCGTGCCGCTGCCGGGAGTGCGGGCGGCGGTCGTCGACGGCGAACTGTGGCTGCTGGGCGGCGCGCTGGCGCACGGCTACCTGGGCCGGCCCGAGCTGACCGCCACCCGGTTCGCCGCGCTGGACGGGCAGCGGGCCTACCGGACCGGCGACCTGGTCCACGTACGGGAGGAGGACGGACAGCTCGGCTTCCGGGGCCGCGCCGACGACGAGGTGAAGATCAACGGGCACCGGGTGGACCCGGCGTCCGTGGAGTCGGTCCTGACCGCCCACCCGGGCGTGCGCGAGGCGGCCGTCGTACCGCAGGAGACGCCCGACGGCGTGAAGCGGCTCGTGGCGTTCGTGGTCGCCGACACCGGGGTGAGCGCGGCCGCGCTGCGCTCCCACGTCCGGGCCGAACTCCCGGCGGCGGCCGTACCCGGCGCCGTGCAGTTGGTCGAGTCCCTCCCCCGGACCTCCTCCGGGAAGATCGACCGCAAACTGCTCAGGACTCCGGTGGCCGACGGCGGCGCCGACCGCGTCTTCGACGGCGTGGTCCTGGCCGCCGAGCACCGGGTGCCGCTGTCCTTCGCCCAGCGCCGGCTGTGGTTCCTGGCCGGTCTGGAGGGCCCGTCGGCCACCTACAACCTGCCGCTCGTCCTGCGGCTGGACACCGTCCCCGACCAACGGGCGCTGGCGGCGGCCCTCACCGACGTGGTGGAGCGGCACGAGGTGCTGCGCACCGTGTACCCGGCCGTGGACTCCGAGCCCTACCAGCACGTCCTGGCGCCGCCCGAGGTGCCGCTGACCGTCCGGGACTGCGTCCCGGCGGAACTGCCCTCCCTGGTCGCCGGGTTCACCGCCGGCACCTTCGACCTCGCCGCCCACCTGCCGCTGCGGGCCCGGCTGTTCGTACCGGGCGACGGGTCCGCGACCCTCGCGCTGCTGACCCACCACATCGCCACCGACGGCTGGTCGGTCCCGCCGCTGCTGCGCGACCTCGGGCAGGCCTACGCGGCCCGGCTGGCCGGCGGCGCGCCGCGGTGGGAGCCGCTGCCGGTGCAGTACGCCGACTACACGCTGTGGCAGCAAGACCTCCTGGCCGACCCGGACCCGTTGCTGGACCACTGGCGGGCCGCGCTCGACGGCATGCCCACCGTGCTCGACCTGCCCGCCGACCGGCTCCGGCCCGCCGAGCCGACCGGCGCGGGCGCCACCCTGGTGGCCCGGCTGGACGCGGCAGCGCACCGGCGGCTGGCGGCGCTCGCGGAGGACCGCGGGGCGAGCATGCTGATGGCCCTCCAGCCGGCGCTCGCCCTGGCCCTGGCCGCCGTGGGGGCCGGTACGGACATCGCGATCGGCACGCCCGTGGCCGGGCGCGGCGACGAGGCCCTCTCCGATCTGGTCGGCTTCTTCGTCAACACGCTGGTCCTGCGCACCGACGTCGGCGGTGGCGCCCCGTACGCGGAGCTCGTGGACCGGGCGCGCGACGCGGACCTCGCGGCCTACGCCCACCAGGAGCTCCCCTTCGACCTGCTGGTGGAGCACCTCAACCCGGAACGCGGCCTGGCCGTGAACCCGTTCTTCCAGGTGATGCTGACCGTGCAGGAGGAGGGCGCCCCGGACCTGGCCCTCGGCGGCGGCCTGACCGGGCGGTTCGTCGAACCCGGCCTGGAGGCGGCCAAGTTCGACCTCAGCGCCTCGTGCGTGGAGCTCGCGGACGGCGGGCTGGAGGTCTGGTGGCAGTACGCGGCGGACCTCTTCGACGCCCCGACCGCCCAACTGCTGCTGGACGTGTTCCTGCGGGCCCTGTCCCGGGGGGCGCAGGACCCCGGCGGCCCGACCGGCGACGCCGCGCCCGCGCTGCTCACCGAGGAGGAGGGCCGGGGCCTGGCCGAGCGCCGGGAGCGGCTCGCGCGGGCCCGCGCCCTGGAGCCGGCCCCGGCCGCCCCGGCCGGGGACCGGGCCGCCACGGAGCTGCTGTGCACGCTGTTCGCCGAGGTGATCGGGCTCGGCCGGGTGGCCCCCGACGAGAACTTCTTCTCGCTGGGCGGGCACTCGATGATGGGGGTGCGGCTGGTCAACCGGATCCGGGCCACGCTCGGCGTCGAGGCCCGCATCCGGGACCTGTTCCTCGCCCCGACCCCCGCCGAGCTGGCGGTGCGCCTGCTGCGGGAGGCCGCGCCCGCCGGGCGGCCGGCGCTGGTCCCCGTACCGCCGCAGGAGCGGCCCGACCTGGTGCCGCTGTCGTACGCGCAGCGCCGGCTGTGGTTCGTGGACCAGTTGGAGGGGCCGAGCCGCTCCTACACCATCCCCTTCGCGCTGCGACTGGAGCGGCCGCTCGATCCGGCGGTGCTGGCCGAGGCGCTCGCCGATGTCGCCGGGCGGCACGAGGTGCTGCGCACCGTGTACCCGGCCGTGGACGGGCAGCCGTACCAGCGGGTCGTGGACGCGGCCCGGCCGGTGCTGGACCTGGTCGCCGCCGGACCCGGCGGGCTCGACCCCGCCGTGGCCGCGGCCGCCGGGCACGTCTTCGACCTCGCGGCCGAACTCCCCTTCCGGGCCTCGCTGATCAGCGCCGGCTCCGCCCAGGTCCTGGTGCTGCTCGTCCACCACATCGCGGCCGACGGCTGGTCCACGGGCCCGCTGCTGGCCGACCTGGCCGCCGCCTACGAGGCCCGGCTGGCCGGGGCTGCCCCCGCCTGGCAGCCGCTGCCGGTGCAGTACGCCGACTACACCCTGTGGGAGCGCGCCGCCCTGGCCGGGGAGGCCGCCGCCGGTCACCTCGCGTACTGGGAGCAGACCCTCGGCGACGCGCCGCCGGTGTTGGAGCTGACCTCCTCCCGGACCCGGCCGGCCGACGCCTCGCACCGCGGCGCGGCCACCCCCCTGGACCTGGACGCCGCGGCCCACGCCCGGCTGGAGCGGCTCGCCCTGGCGCACGGGACCACGCTGTTCACGGTGGTGCAGGCGGCCTTCGCGGCGCTGCTGACCCGGCACGGGGCGGGCACCGACCTGCCGCTGGGCACGGTGACCGCGGGCCGGGACGACGAGGCCCTGAGCGACCTGGTCGGCTTCTTCGTCAACACCCTCGTACTGCGCTGCGACACCTCCGGCGACCCGCGCTTCTCCGAGCTGCTGCGCCGGGTCCGGGACACCGACCTGGCGGCCTACGCACACCAGGACGTGCCCTTCGACCTGGTGGTGGAGCGGCTGAACCCGGTGCGCTCCACCGCGCACCACCCGCTCGTACAGGCGATCGTCCAGGTCCAGCCGGCCGAACCGGAGGCGCCGACCGGGACCGCGCTGGCCGGGACCCCGCTGGGCACCGCCTCCGGGTTCACCAAGTTCGACCTCACGGTGTCCCTGCGGGAGCTGCGGGGCGCGGACGGGGCGCCCGGCGGGCTGACCGGCGTACTGGAGTACGCGACGGACCTCTACGACGAGGGGACGGCGGCGCTGCTGGCGGCGCAGCTGGCCCGCACCCTGCGGGCGGTGGCCGAGGACCCGGAGCAGCGGATCGGTGACGTCCGGCTGCTGACCGCCGAGGAGGAGTTCCGGCTGGTCACCGAGTACAACGACACGGCGACCCCGCGGGCCGGGTGCGGGCTCGTGCACGAGCGGTTCGCGGCGCAGGCCCGGCGCACCCCCGACCGGATCGCGCTCTCGTACGAGGAGGAGACCATCGGCTACGCCGAACTGGACTCCCGCGCCAACGCGCTGGCCCACCGCCTGATCGAGGCGGGCGTGGCCCGTGACGGGGCGGTCGCCGTCCTGCTGGACCGCACCCCGCACCTGCTGGTGGCGGCGCTGGCGGTGCTCAAGTGCGGCGCCGCGTACGTGCCGCTGGACCCGCGGCTGCCCGAGGCCCGGGTCCGGATGATCACGCAGGACGTGGCGGCGACGGTCCTGCTGACCCAGGAGGCGCACCTCGGCCACCGGGCGGTGGAGCAGGAACGCGCCGCGGGGGTAAGGGTCCTGGCCGTCGACGCCCCCGACCGGGAGCCGGACTCCTCCGATCCGGGCATCGAGGTCGGCGAGGACGCCCTGATGTACGTGATGTTCACGTCCGGCTCCACCGGCCGGCCCAAGGGCGTCGGCGTCACCCACCGCAACGTGGTCGAGCTGGTCACCGACCGGTGCTGGAACCTGGCCAACCACCGCCGGATGCTGGTCCATTCGGCGATCGGGTTCGACGCCTCCACCTACGAGCTGTGGGTGCCGCTGCTGAACGGCGGACAGCTCGTCATCGCCCCGGGCGACGGGACCGACGTCGCCGAACTCGACCACACCATCCGCACCCACGACGTGACCGCCGCCTACTTCACGATGGGCCTGTTCCACATCATGGCCGACGAGGGCCTGGACACCCTCAAGCTCCTCCGCGAGGTGTGGACGGGCGGCGACGTGGCATCGCCCAGCGCCCTCCAGCGGGTCCTGACCCACTGCCCCGAGACCGTGCTGGTCCACTCGTACGGTCCGACGGAGACGACCTTCGCCTCGCACCAGCAGCGCTTCCCGACGGCGCAGCGCACCCTGCACGGGGTGTACCTCGGTGCGGCCCTCGACAACACGCGGATCCACGTCCTGGACGAGCGGCTGCGGCCGGTGCCGCCCGGGGTCGCCGGGGAGATGTACATCGCGGGGACCCAGGTGGCCCGCGGCTACATCGGCCGGCCCGGGCTGACGGCGGAGCGGTTCGTCGCCGACCCGTTCGGCGGCGACGGCGGCCGGATGTACCGCACGGGAGACCTGGTGCACTGGACCGCGGACGGTGAACTGCGGTTCATCGGGCGGGCCGACGGCCAGATCAAGCTGCGCGGCTTCCGGATCGAACCGGGCGAGATCGAGGAGACCCTGGCCCGGCACCCGGGGGTCGGGCAGGTCGCCGTGGTGGTGTTCGAGGACGGCCCCGGCGGCAAGCGGCTCGTCGCGTACGCGGTCCCGCGCGCCGGTCACACCCTGACCGAGGCCGGGCTGCTGCGCTGGGCGGCGGACGAACTCCCGGAGCACATGGTGCCGTCGGCGGCCGTCCTGCTCGACGCCATCCCGCTGACCGTCAACGGCAAGCCCGACCGCAGGGCCCTCCCGGCGCCCGCGCCCGCCGCACGGCCCTCGGGACGGCCCGCGCGCACCCCGCGCGAGGAGGTCCTGTGCGGACTGTTCGCCGAGGTCCTGGGCGTCGAGGGGGTCGGCATCGACGACAACTTCTTCGGCCTGGGCGGCCATTCGCTGCTCGCGGTGCGCCTGGTCAGCCGGATGCGGACCGTACTGGGCCTGGAACGCGGGGTCCGCGACCTGTTCCGGACGCCGACCGTGGCCGGGCTGCTGGGCGACGAGCCGACCGGGTTCGACCCGATGGGGGTGCTGTTGCCCCTCAACTCCCGTGGTTCGCGCGCCCCGCTGTTCTGCATCCACCCCGGTACCGGCGTGGGCTGGCCCTACGCCGGCCTCACCCGGCACCTCGGCCCGGACCAGCCGCTGTACGCGATCCAGGCCCGGGCGCTGAGCGAGCTGGGCCACTCCCCCGAGTCGGTGGAGGAGATGGTCGAGGACTACCTGCCGCTGATCCGGGAGGTCCAGCCGCACGGCCCGTACCGCTTCCTGGGCTGGTCCTTCGGCGGGACGGTCGCGCACGCGCTCGCCGTCCGGCTGGCGGAGCTCGGCGAACGCACCGACCTGTTGGCCATGATGGACGTCCACCTGCTGCCGACGGAACCGGTGCGGCGCCGGATGACGCCCGCGCAGAAGCGGGACATGCTCGTCGGGGACGCCTCGGACGAGCCGGCCGACGCACCCTTCGACGTCGACGCGCTGATCGGCCTGGTCCGGCTGAAGGACCCGGTGCTCGGGGCCTTCTCCGACGCGGAGATCCGCTCGGTGATCGGCGCCTCCGTCAACCACGCCGAAATCATGAACCTGTACGCCCCGCGCCCGGTCGCCACCGACCTGCTGTTCCTGGCGGCCATAGAGGACGGGGAAACGGAAAACACCCTCGCGCAGCACTGGATTCCCTATATCGAGGGCCGCGTGGAGAATCACGTCATCGGGGTTCCGCACACCAGAATGGGTGAACCGGAACCGCTCGCTTTGATCGGCCGTATCCTTTCCGAGAAATTGAGGAGTCTGTCATGACCAACCCGTTCGACGACACCGAGGGCACCTTCCGCGTCGTGGTCAACGCCGAGGGCCAACACGCGCTGTGGCCCGCCTTCGCCGACGTTCCCGCAGGCTGGGACGTGGTGTGGGGCGAAGGTACACGGGCGGACGCGCTCGGGTACGTGGAGCAGAACTGGACGGACATCCGCCCCAAGAGCCTGGTCGCCCAGTACACGTGAATTCCTGAGGTAATTGCGTGATCGAGAAGCCGTGTCCCGCCGGGGCACGGCTTCTCCGCGTGCCCCGGCTCCGGCCTGGCCGCCGGAATTCCGCCATACTGCCGCACGAACTTCCCCTCGGCCGCCCCGGTGATTTCTATATTTCTCGTATGCGACGACGGAATATGAACATCCTGCTGACGGGTACGGCATCCGATTCCCACACCTGGAATCTCGTCTACCTCCAGCTCTTCCTGGAGGAGCTCGGACACCGGGTCCACAACCTCGGCCCCTGCGTGCCGGACGAGCTGCTGGCCGGCGTCTGCGCGGAGCGCGAGCCGGACCTCGTCGTGGTCAGCAGCGTCAACGGGCACGGCTACCGGGACGGCCTCGGCGCCGTCCGGGCCCTGCGCGGCGCCGGACTGGGCGTGCCCTTCGTCATCGGCGGCAAACTCGGCGTCGCGGGCGGGGCCGACCCGGGCCGGCGGGCCCGGCTGCTCGACGCGGGTGCCGACGCCGTCTTCGACGACGGCGACACCCGGCGGCTGCGCGGCTACCTGGACTCCCTGGCCGACGCCGTGGCCGATGGTGCGGCCGCGGTAGGGGTGGGCGCCGGCTCCGGCGCCGGTGGGCAGGCCGTCGCATGACCGCCGCCACGCTCGCCGCACCGAACGTGGCCCCGCTCTTGCGCACCGTCCCCGATGCCGGCACCGCCTCGTTCGGCGCCTTCGTCGGCGCCTGCGCCGCCGCCGGGCAGCTCGTCGTACAGCCCCGGATGGGTTTCGGCGAGCCCCGCCGGATGCGGGACGGGCTGGAGCGGACCAAGGCCGCCGTCGCCACCACCGTCGGCACCCTCACCATCGACAGCTACACCCGGGTCGGCGCCCACGCCGCCGCCCGTGCCGCCCTGGCCGAGGGCACCGCGCTCAACGGCTACCCGATCGCCACCCACCGCACCGAGCAGACCCGCGCCCTCCTCGACGGGGTCCTGGACGCCGGCTTCCCCGTCCAGGTGCGGCACGGCTCCTCGCGTCCCGAAGCCATCGTCCGCGCGCTCGCCGCCGCCGGGCTCGACGCCACCGAGGGCGGCCCGGTCTCCTACTGCCTGCCCTACGGGCGGACCCCGCTCGCCGAGTCCGTGGACAACTGGGCCCGCTGCTGCGAACTGCTCGCGGCCCTGGCACCGCCCCCGCGGACACCGCACCTGGAGAGTTTCGGCGGCTGCATGCTGGGCCAGCTCTGCCCACCCGGGCTGCTGGTGGCGCTGAGCCTGCTGGAGGGCATGTTCTTCACCCAGCACGGCATCCGGTCCGTCTCCCTCAGCTACGCGCAGCAGACCGATCCCGGCCAGGACACCGAGGCGGTACGCGCCCTGGGCCGGCTGGCCGAGGAGTTCCTGCCGCCCGGCGTGGACCGGCACGTCGTCCTCTACACCTACATGGGGGTGTTCCCGCACACCGCCCGCGGAGCCACCCGGCTGCTGGAGGCTTCGGCGCGGCTGGCCGTCCGCGCCGGGGCGCAGCGCCTGATCGTGAAGACCGCCGCGGAGGCGCACCGGATCCCGACCGTGCAGGAGAACGTACGGGCGCTGGAGACGGCCGCGGCGACCGCCGCGCTGACCGAACGGCCGGCCCGCACCGGGGACCCGGCGGACAGCGAGGTCTACCGGGAGGCGCGCGCCTTCGTGGAAGCCGTGCTGGAGTTCGGCGCCGACCTCGGGCGCTCGCTGCGCACCGCCTTCGCGCGCGGCGTACTGGACGTCCCGTACTGCCTGCACCCGGACAACGCGGGCCGCTCGCGCAGCTTCGTCGACCCGGACGGGCGGCTGCGGTGGTCCGCGGTCGGTTCGATGCCGGTCGCACCCGACGGCCGGCCCGGCGGCCGCTCACCGATGACCTCGGACGGACTGCTCGCGGCCGTCCACGGGCTGGCCCGCCGCTACGACGAGGACGGGGCCGCCGCGTGACCGGCCCCTCCCGCCCTTCGACACCCAGACGCACACCGATATCGACAGGAGTCGACATGGAGCTTCAGACCCCTCCCCCGCTCGGTGAGCACCTGCGCTCGCCGCAGCTGCGCTCGGCGATGCTGGTGCAGCAGGAAGCCCTGTACGCGGCGCGCGCGTTCCTGCGCGGCCGGGGCTTCGTGGAACTGCTGCCGCCGCTGGTCGGCCCGGTCACGGACCCGGGCGGCCGGGGCGCCAAGGCCCTGGACGTCGACTACTACGGCGAGCCGTACAAGCTGATGACCAGCGCCATCCTCTACAAGCAGGCCTCACTGGGGGGCTTCCCGCGCCTGTTCTACGTCGCCCCGAACGTCCGCGTGGAGCCGCCGGAGACCGCGGCCACCGGCCGCCACCTGGTGGAGTTCCACCAGATCGACGTGGAGATGGCCGGCGCCACGCGCCACGACGTACAGGAGATCGCGGCGGGGCTGCTGACGCACGTGGTCGACCACGTGTGGCGGGCGGTGCCCGAGGTCCTGGCGGAACTGGGCCGTGACGAGCTGGACTTCGCCGAGCTCCGGCAGGGCAAGTTCGATTCCTGCAGCCACGAGGAGGCGGTGGCCCGCCTGCTCGGCCGGGGCCACCCGCAGAGCCCGGACGCGGAGATCGACTGGGCGGGCGAGAAGGTGCTCTCGCTGGAGGCGGACCGCCCGTTCTTCATCAACGACTACCCCAAGGGCTCGCGCGGCTTCTACGACCGCGAGGACCCCGAACGCCGCGGCGTGCTGCGCAACTTCGACCTGATCGCCCACGGCGGCTACGGGGAGCTGGTCAGCGGCAGCGAGCGGGAATCCGACTACGCGACGATCGTCACCCGGATGCGGGAGAGCGGCGAGAACCCGGCGAAGTACGCCTGGTACCTGGAGCTCGCCCGCGAGGGCATCGAGGCCAGCGCCGGCTTCGGCATGGGCCTCCAGCGGCTGGTCCGCTTCCTCACCGGACTCGACGCCCTGTGGCAGGTCAGCGCCTACCCGAAGCTCCCGGGGGTGATCGCGCCGTGAGCGGGGCACTGGGCGCGGCGGGCTTCCCCGAGCAGGCGGTACGGGCCCGGGCCCGGGCGGGCACGGCCGAGGTGTTCCCGGCCGCGGACTCCTACGGGGCGCAGCTCTACGGGGCCACGGCGGCGGGGGCCCACGACCCGCTGGACGAACTGCGGCTGGTGCCGCCGGTGTTCATGCCGCGGCGACTGGAGAAGCTGATCGAGCTGGGCCGCGAGCCCTCGTACGAGGACGTGGACCTGCGCACCACCGTCGGTGGTTTCGCGGCCGAACTCCCCCTCTACCTCTCCGCGTTCGGGTCCACCCGGGCGGGCAGCGGGGACCTCGGGGTGGCGGCGGCCCGGCAGGCCGCGCGGCTCGGCATCCCGATGGTGATCGGCGAGAACATGGTGCCGGTGCACGGCTACGCGCGCGGCGGCGACGGGGTGCGCTCGGCGCTGCTGGAGCGGATCGCGGCGTACGCGGACGGCCTCCCGGACGGGGTCGGGGGCGTGGTGGTGCAGCAGTCCACCGAGGACGCGGACTCGGAGGTGTGGAACCTCCTGTACAGCGACCCGGGGACGCGGGCGCTGCGGGACTCCGGCCGGCTCGGCTTCGAACTGAAGGTCGGCCAGGGCGCGAAGCCGGGTCTGGGCGGGATGACGGTGGTCGGCGCCGGGGAGGGCGAGCGGCTGGCCGGGCAGTTCACCGTGCGGAACCTGCTGGGTGACGACGGGCGGCTGCTGCGGTGCGCGACCCCGGGGACCTTCACGGAGGAGATCGTCCGCCAGCAGCTGCGGTTCATGCGGAACAACTTCCCGCTGGCCCGCACCTGGGTGAAGTTCCACCCCGGTCGGGACATCGCGCGGGCCGCGGCCACCGCCTGGGCGGCGGGCGCGGACGCGGTGACGGTGGACGGCGCCGAGGGCGGCACCGGCTGGGCCCCCCGGGTCTTCCTCGACCAGGTCGGCCTGCCGCTCGGGGAGTGCCTGCGGCGGATCGGCGCCCCGGCCGGGGACCTGCTCGCCACGGGCCGGATCTGGGAGGGCGGCCGGGCCGTGCGGGCGCTGGCGCTCGGGGCGACGGCCGTGGGCCTGGGCCGGGCGGCGCTGCTCGCGGTGGACGAGGATCCGCGGGAGGGCCTGGTACGGCTGGCGCGGGCGCTGGCCCTGGAGACCCGACTGCTGGTGAGCGCGGTCGGCAAGTACCGGGCCGCGGACCTGGGCCCGGAGGACCTCTGGTCGCCCGGAACCCCGGAACCCGAAGCACCGGCACCCGCAACACCGACGCCCGGGGCTTGGGCACCCGGAGCACGGACGCCCGGGACCCAGGCACACGCAACACCGACGCCCGGCGCAACGGCACTTGGTACCCCGGCGCCCGGGACCTGCGCACCCGGAGCACGGACGCCCGGGACCCCGGATTGCGAAGCGCCGATGCCCGTCGCCCGGGTACCCGGAGCACGGACGCCCGGGGCCCCGGCGCTCGCAACGCCGACGCCCGGCGCCACGGCACTTGGTACCCCGGCACTTGAAGCACGGACGCCGGGGGCCCCGGAACCCGAAGCGCCGACGCCCGCAATGCCGGCGCCCGGGACCCCGGCGTTCGAGACACCGACGCCCGGAACCCCGGTACTTGGGACCACGGCGCTCGATGCGCCGACGCCCGGGATCCCGACGTCCGCAACGCCGGCAACTACACTGTGGCTGCCGCCGGTTGGGGCGCCGGGTGGGGAAGCCGCCGCCGTCGGAGCCGCCGCTCCTCCAGTCGCCATCCCTACGGCCGCCGCGCCCGCGGCCCCGGCCGGGGGGCGGTCGTGACGGCGCGCCGGCCCGGAGACCGGGCACGGCTGCGGCCCTGCGCGCGGCCCCGCGGCGGCCGGCCGGGCGGCCGCGGACCCCGCCCCGTACGGGCCCGGTTCCGGCTCTCGGAGCTCCCCGGGGTCACGGTCGCCCCCGTTTCCGGCGCGACCGCGGCCGGCGCCGCCGCCTCGCGCGCGCTGGCCCGGGCGGGGCTCGGCCACCTCGGCGGCCACCTCGCCCTGCGCAGCCCCGGCGGGTCGCCCCGCGCCGCCGATCTGGCCCGGGCGGCGGAGCGCGCCGTCGCCGCCGCCCTGCGCCGCGCCCACTGACCCGGGCCCCCCGCCCACGTAGTCCCGTACCGCACACCCGCCCCTCACCGAGAACAGGTTCACCATGGAAACCCCCGTACAGACGCCCGCCGCGGCCCCCACGGTCCAGTGGGGCCGTGTGAGCTCCCTGGTCGGCGGCCAGGCCGCCGTGCAGCTCGGCAGCTTCGCCCTGCTCATCGCCATGAACTGGACCGCGGTCCAGCTCGGCGGCACCGGCGCGGTCACCCTGCTGACGCTGGCCGCCACCGTCCCCCGGGCCCTGATGCTGATCTTCGGCGGCGCGGTCGCCGACACCCTCGGCCCGCGCTTCGTCCTGCTGCGGACCACTTCCGCCCGCGTCGCGGTGCTCGGCGCCGGGGCGGTCGTCACCGCGACGACCCACCAGCTGTGGCCCCTGGTGGTGATCGCCCTCGTCGAGGGGATCCTGCTGGGCCTCGCCGGGCCCGCCTCCGGGGTACTGCTGCCGATGTTCGCCCGCGGTGAGCAGCTCGCCCGGGCCAACTCCCTCTACTCCATGGTGCTGCGGGTCGCGCCGATCCTCGGCGCCCCGGCCGGCGCGTTCCTGATCACCGTCGGGGAGCTGTGGCTGGCGATGCTCGTCGGAGCGGTCACCGGCGCCATCTGGCTCGGCTGCCTGCTGCACGTCACGCACGGCTTCGTGCGGCCCGCGCCCGAGCCCGGCGTCTCGCTGGTCAAGCGCTCCGGGGACGGGTTCCGGCTGCTGGCCCGCCACCCCCGGCTGCGCTGGATGTTCGTGGCCGCCCTGTGCCTGGACATGGCGTTCAGCTGGCCGGCCGAGGTGGCGCTGCCCCTGCTGGTCTCCGAGCGCGGGTGGGGCGTCAGCGCGGTCGGGGTGGTCCTGGCGGCGTTCAGCGTGGGCGCCCTCGGTTCCAGCGCGGTGGGCGCGGCCATGGCGCACCGGATCCCGATGTTCGTCCGGCTGGTGGTCACCGGTGCGGGACTGGCCGCCGGGATCCTGGTGATGGCCCTCATGCCGTCCGTGGTCTCGCTCACCGCGGTCGCCGCCGGGGTCGGCCTGCTGTCGGGCCTGAACGGGCCGGCCATCGTCACGCTGTACCAGCAGTCCGCCCCCGAGGAGCGGATGGGCGCCGCGATGTCGACGCTCTCCCTCGCCGGGATCGGCACCGCTCCGATCTCCATCGCCGTGTTCAGTTCGCTGTCCCTGGCCCTCGGCGTGCAGACCACCTGGCTGCTGTGCGGGGCCATCGCGTTCGTCTCGCCGCTCGCGGCCGTCCTGGCGCTGCGGCACCCCGCGAAGGCAGCGGAGCCCGCGCCGGTGCGGCTCCCCGTCCCCGCGGCCGTATGAGGAGGCTCCTGCCATGACACCGGGCACTGCTCAACTGCTCGTACCGACACCGCTGTCCGTCCCGGGACCGGGACCGGCCGGGGCCGTACTGGTGGCGGCGAGTCCGCAGCTGTGGCTCGTGGACACCACCGCCTACCGGGTGCACGCCGCCCGGCACGCGCCCGGCACCCTGGACGCCCAGGAGCTGGCCCGCGCGGCCGAGTTCGTCCGGGCGGCGGACCGCGACAGCTACGTCTGCGCCCACGTGGCGCTGCGCCGGCTGCTCGGCGCCTACCTCGGCATGCCGGCGCGCGAGGTGGTCGTGGAGCGGGCGCCCTGCACGCACTGCGACGAGCCGCACGGGCGGCCGGTGCTGCCGGGCGGGGCCCTGCACTTCTCCCTCTCGCACTGCACGGGGATCAGCCTGCTGGCCTTCGCCACCGCCCCGGTCGGGGTGGACGTGGAGGAGCTGGTCCTGCCGCAGTCGATCGCGGAGACGGCCGACGTCCTGCACCCGAGGGAGGCGGCGGAACTCGCCGCCCTCCCGGCGGGGGACCGCTCGCTGGCCTTCACCCGGGTGTGGACCCGCAAGGAGGCGTACCTCAAGGGGCTCGGGGTGGGCCTGTCGGAGAATCCGGCGGCGGACTACGTCGGTACCGGCCCCGTCCCGGCCCGCCTCCCGGGGTGGTCCCTGACCGACGCCCTGGTCCCGGAGGGCCACTGCGCGGCGGTGGCCCTGCGGGACCCGTGACCGGAACCGGCCCTGTCGGAGCGGGCGGTTACCCTGCACCGGTGATCGAGACGACTGACGACGACCGGGGCTTCCCGCCCGCCCTGGCCGAGGTGGCGAAGGCGGAGTTCGACTACGACGAGGGCAACGGGATCGACTTCGAGCCCTACGGCGCCTTCGACTCCGCCGAGGAGACCACCGCCTGGCTGCGGAGCTGGACGGGCAACCCCGCCGCGGACGGTGCCGCGTACCGGGTCTTCGGCCAGGACGGCTCGGGCGGGCACGCCGCCCTGTGGTGCGTCCGGGCCGGACGGCCCCTCATGGAGCAGCCCGTGGTGTTCCTGGGTTCGGAGGGGGCCTGCGGCGTCGTGGCCGGGAGCCTGTCCGACTTCCTCTGGATCCTGGCGGACGGTGTCGGGCCGCTGGAGGCGGTGGAGTACGAGGACTACTCGGGCCGTCCGGATCCGGCCATGGCCTCGCTCGCCGAGCGGTACGCGACCACGCCGCGCCGGCCGGCCGGCGCGATCGTGCTCGGCGCACGGGCCGAGTTCCCGACGTACCCGCAGGACATCGAGGCCCTCTGCCGCTGAGCACCGGCCGCCCCGGGGGGCGGGCGTGTCCGGCGGCCGGGTGAATCGTTTTCGCAGGCATGACGACGACGCGATCCACGCCCACCACCACGGCGCGGCACCGGGCTGCGGACGACGGCGTCCGCAGCCTGTTCGTGCCCCGCCAGCCGTCGCACGCCGCCGGGTCCGCCCCGCTGTTCGACGAACTCGCCCGGGAGTGGGCGGCGCGTGGCGCCACGGTGCCCAACCGGCCCGATCCGACCTGGCTGCGGCTGATCTCCTGGGAGCACTTCCAGCGCGAGACCGCGGCCACGGTCCGGGACCTGCACCTGCGCGGCGCCGAGCCGGCGCCCGACCCGCTGCCGGCGGACGGCCGCCCGCGCTGGCGCCGCGTGTGAGGCCGGCCCGCCGCACCGGCCGGGCCTGGGGAAGTCCTACTCCTCGGTGCTCACGGTGAGCTTCCCCCGTACGTGGCCGGCCGTGGCGGCGGCGTAGACCTCGCCCATGGCGGAGAACGGGTACGTGGTCGTCTCGGCGACCCGGAGCCGGCCCGAGGTGACCAGCCGGGCCAGTTCGGCCATGTCCCCTGCGGACGGGTCGTAGTTGAAGTTGACGGCACGCACCCCCCGGGCCGCCAGGGCGTCCGGGTCGGCGGCGAAGATCGTGCTGGCCAGTCGGCCGCCGTCGCGCACCAGCGGGCCGATCCGGCCGGCCACGTCGTCCCGGCCGTCCACCAGGTCGAGCGCGGCGTCGACGCCGCCGGGGTGGGCCGCGCGGACGGCGCGTACGACATCGACGGTGTGGTAGTCGACGGTCTCGGCGGCGCCGAGGTCGCGGAGGTAGGCGTGGTCCCCTGCGGCGGCGACCGCGACGACCCGGGCCCCGCGGGCCGCGGCCAGCTGCACCGCGAAGGAGCCGACGCCCCCGGCCGCCCCGACCACCAGCAGGGTCTCGCCCTCCCGGGGGTCCAGCCAACGGGTGAGGGCGAGCGCGGTCCCGCCGGCCATGGGGAGCGCCGCCGCCGAGAGGACGTCCAGGTCCGCCGGGCGCTCGGCCAGCGCGGCGGTCTCGGCGGAGGCGGTCATGTACCAGGCGTACGAGCCGTACGGGTGCCCGGCGACGGTCGCCGGACGGCGCATGCCGAAGACCTCCGCGCCGACCTCGAACGGGGCCCCGGCCCCGGCGGCGGTGACCTGGCCGGCCACGTCGAACCCGAGGACCAGCGGGAAGGTGAAGGTGACACCGGGGCGGGCGAGCTGACCCGAGGCGGTCTTCCAGTCGACGGGGTTGACCGAAGCGGCCCGCACCTTGATCAGCACCTCGCCCGGCCCCGGCTCCGGCACGGGCAGTTCCCGCAGGGCGGGCGGCTCACCGAAGGCTTCGACGGCGAATGCGTACATGACGGGTTCCTCCCGGGGTCGGGGCAGCACGGCGGACGGCCCGGCCGCCCGCCGCCCGGATCTATGCCACCCGGCGGGCGCCGGGCACCCGCCTGCCGCCGTCCGGCGGTCACCCGACCGGGCCCGGCTTCCAGGGCGCCCGGCCTCCGGGGCCGGGCGGACGAACCGGCGGACGAGCCGGGCGGACGGCCCCCGAGCAGGACCGGACCCGGCTCGCACACCACGCGGGGGGCGCCCCCGACAGCCGTCAGGCCAGGGCGGCGGCGTCGAGTTTGCCCGCCTTCGCCTCCTCGATCAGGGAGCCCAGCTGGTCGGCGCTCATCTCCACGCGCTGCCCGAAGTCGTCGGTGATGACGATGCGCCGCTCGGCGGGGGCGGCGTCGTCGACGAACAACTGCGGGCAGCCGCAGTCGCACTTGCCGCAGAACGTCGCCACGGGTTCCAGGGAACTGGTGTCGGTCACAGGTGCCCTTCCTCTCACATCCCGTCCGTGGAGCGGCCTCCGCCGCCGGACGTAGGGGACATGCCCCTGCCGCGGCGTCCGCAAGCCCCGGGCGCGGCCCGGCCTCGCCCCGGAAGGACCGGATACGTCCGTTACGCCTGGAGCCGACCCGCCGGAGGGTGTGGGGGCGACGGGCCGCGAGCGTGCAGAGTCCCCGCGGGTCGGGGCATGAGGGGCCGCCGGGGTGTCGGCTGAGGTGACGGACTCGGCGGGCCCGGCCGCCGTCGTCCCCGGACCCGAGGGCTGCGTACTGGCGGTCCTGCGGGTACCGCGCGGGCTGCTGGCCGCGCCGGACGCGGACCTGCGCGCGGCCTGCGGCCGGGTCGCGGATGCGGGCCGGGGCGTCGGCGCCCTGCTGGGCCCGCTCGTCCGGGCCGTCGGCGGGCAGCCCGGCACGTACCCGGAAGCGGTCGCGGGGCGCCTCGGCGGCCACCTTGCGGACCTGCTGGGGGCGCTGGTGGACGAGCTGTCGCAGGGCGTCTCCGGCGCCGGGGACCGGGAGTTCATGCGCGAGATCCGCTGGTCCGTCAACCCGCGCCTCGGCGATCCGGCGCTGTGCCCGCAGGCGATCGCGGCCGCCCATTTCATCTCGGCGCGCCCGCTGCACGAGCTGTTCGCGGACGAGGGCACCACCGTCGGACGGTGGATCCGCCGGCGCCGGCTCCAGGAGGCCCGGCGCCAGCTCCGCGGCGTGGCCGCCGGCGGCGGCCCGCCGAAGGTGGCCACGGTGGCAGCGCTGCGGCTTGGCCACCCGGCCCACTTCGGCCGGGCGTTCCGGGTGGCGCACGGCGTCCCGCCGGGCGACAGGCAGCGCATGCGCACGGAGCTCGCGCCGCTGCGGCCGCGGCCCGGGCCGGCCGGGCAGGCCCGCGGGCCCCGGTTCCGGGCCGGTAGGGCCGCGGGCGGGCCGGTCCCGCCGGTTTCCTCAGTCGCCCACGTGGATGCCCGGGCGCCGCTCGGGGCACGGCTCGTGCTTGCGGATGATCTCGCGGGTGACGGGCGCGGTGTCGCCCCGGCCGAGCAGGAAGTAGCGGAACATGTGCCGCAGCGGGCTGCCTTCCGCCCAGGCGAAGTAGCAGTGCGGCCTGACTCCCGTCGTGTCGCGCAGGGCGAGCAGGACCGCGGCGATGGCGTTCGGCGCGGCCGGTGCCTCGGCGCGCAGGATCCGGTACCCGTCGACCTCCACGCCGCGAACGGTGAGGGTTTCGCTGAAGTCGGAGGGGTCGACGACGTCGATCTCCAGGAACAGCACGTCGGCCGGGCCGGGGACCGGGTTGCTGCCGCGCTGTTCGCGCTCCTTGCCGGCGTACTCGGCCCGGTCCCCCGTCTCGCGGCGGTTGGCGATGATGTTGATGGCGTTGTCGTAGGAGAGGGTGTCGGTGACGAACCCGCGCGCCACGTCGTCGAAGACGATCCGGTCGGCACGCAGTTCGGTGGTGCGCGAGACGCGGGAGATCAGGGACACCAGGATGATGCCGGCGATGAACATCCCCGAGATGGTGATGCCGTCGGGCTTGTCGACGATGTTGGCGACGAGCGCGTAGAGCAGGACCGCGGTCAGGGCCGCGAAACCCGCGGTGGCGGCCCGCCGGCGGCGGCGCAGGGCCGAGACGGTGACGGCGAAGGCGCCGGAGACCATCATGGCGAGGATGCCGGTGGCGTAGGCGCCGGCCTGGGCGTTGACGTCGGCGTCGAAGGCGATGGTGATGCCGACGCACAGGACGGTGTAGACCAGCACCACGGGTCGCACCGCGCGTCCCCACTCGGGAGCCATCCCGTAATCGGGCAGGTAGCGGGGCACGATGTTGATCAGGCCCGCCATGGCCGACGCGCCCGCGAACCAGAGGATCAGGATGGTGCTGATGTCGTAGGCGGTGCCGAAGGCCTCCCCGACGTGTTCGTGGGCGAGCCAGGCCAGCGCGCGCCCGTTCGCCGCGCCGCCGGGTTCGAACTCCTTGTGCGGGACGAGGACCGTGGTGACGAAACTCGCCGCCAGCAGGTAGACGCTCATCACGAGCGCTGCGGTGGTCAGGAGCTTGCGGGTGTTGCGGATCCGGGACCGCAGCCGCTCCTCGGGATCGGCGCCCTCGGCGGCCACGAGCGGCATCATGCTGACCCCGGTCTCGAACCCCGACAGGCCGAGCACGAGCAGGGGGAACGCCAGCAGCGCCGGTCCCACCAGGTCGCCGAGACCGCCGCCGCCCGCGGCGAGGGCGTCCGTCCACGCCGACCAGGCGCCCGGGGTGGTGAACACGTCGGCCACCCCGACGCCGATGGTCACGGCGTTGAGGAGCAGGAAGACGGCGACCAACGGGATGGCCACGCTGACCGCTTCGCTGAAGCCGAGCAGGAACACGCCGCCGAGCAGCAGCAGCATCGCCACCGTGATCGCCACTTCGTGGCCGTGCAGGGCTTGGGGGAAGAACGGGTTCTCCACGACGTGCACGGAAGCGTCCGCCGCCGACAGGGTGATCGTGATGACCCACGAGGTGGCGACGAAACCCAGCAGGACGAGCACGAACAGCTTGCCCCGCCAGAAGGGCAGCAGGTCCTCCAGCATCGCCACCGAGCCGGCGCCGTGCGGGCTCTCCTGCGTCACCCTGCGGTACATCGGCAGCATGCCGAGCAGGGTGAGCGCGACGAGCACCAGCGTGGCCAGCGGCGAGACCGCACCGGCCGCGAGCGCGGCGATCGCCGGTACGTAGGCCAGGCTGGAGAAGTAGTCGACGCCGGTCAGGCACATCACCTTCCACCAGGCGTGCGGCTCGCCGTGCCCCTCACCGGCCGCCGGCCCCACCGGCTGCACCCGGTGCCGCAGCAGCCACTGCGCCAGGCTTCCGCTCGGCTGTGGCCGCAGGGCGGGACTGTCCACCACTTCCGGTACGGCCAGTTCGTTCGTTTCCTTCATGTCCCCCATCAACCCTTCCGGCACGGAGCACGGGGCGCGCCCGCCGTCGCGGCCACGCCTGCGTGACGATCACCGAGTATGGGGCCTGCCGTCCGCGACGCACCGGGCGGGGGCGCCCCGGTGCGGCGGGAGCGGCGGTCGGACCGCCCGAACCCACGGCGGCCGTAGGTGATGACGCGGTAGCCCGCGTCGGGCAGCGCGGCGCTCTGCCGCTCCCAGGACTGCCCGTCGTGCGGGAGTCCGTGGATGAGGACGACGGGCTGTCCGGCGCCGTGGTCCTCGTAGTAGCGGTCGGTGGTGGTGGAGTTCTCCCGGCCCGCGGTGATGTACGGCATACGCGGCTTCCTCGTGCTCGGACCGGTGGGTACGGGCGCCCACGCCGGGCCGGCCGGGGGGCCGGCTGTCGTCCCCGAGCTGCTCGCCCGCGGCCTGGACGTCGTAGCCCCCCGCCGTGCCCAACCGCGGTCTCCCCGGCGACTCCGCGTACGTCGCCTCGGTCGTCCGCCGGATCCCGGGCCCGGTCGTCCTGGTGGGGCACTCCTACGGGGGCGCCGTCATCACCGTCGCCGGGACCGAGGACAACGTCGTGGGGCTGGTCCACCTGGCCGGTTACGCCCTGGAGGAGGGCGAGGGCCTGGGCGTCCTGCAGGGCCGCTTCCCGGACTCCGACCTCGCGAAAGCGCTGGTGTACGCGCCGTTCCCGACCGTGGACCCGTCCGCTCCGGGTACGGACGTGCCGGTCCGGGCCGACGCGTTCCCCGCGCTCTTCGCCGCCGACGTCGACCCGGGCCTCGCCGCCGTCCTCGCCGTGTCCCAGTGCCCGCTGGCGGCGCAGGAGTTCGGGGAGGCCGCCCCGGCCGCGGCGTGGCGCACCAGGCCCGCGTGGGGGCTGGTCCGTTCGGCGGACCGCACCATCAACCCCGACGTGCAGCGCTTCGGCTACGAACGGGCCGGCATGACCACCGTCGAGGCCGACTCCTCGCACCTCGTGATGCTCGCCCACCCGCACCGCGTCGCCGACCTCATCCACGAGGCGGTCGACGCCACCACCCGCTGAAGCGACCCCGCGCCCCGGCCGGAACTTCCGGCCGGGGCGCGGGGTCGCGGACGGTTGACCTGTCTCGCGAAGTCTGCCTATGAACCACCATGTCTTCGCGCACAGAGCAGCAGAGCACCGGTGATCCGGTGGATCCGAACCCGACGCCCCTCAGGAAACCGAGGGGCTTCTTCTTTTTCTTCCTGTCCAGGACGGTCTCCGGACTGGGCTCGGCCGTCAGCACGGTGGTGCTGCCGGTCCTGACCTACCAGCAGACGCGATCGCCGCTCGCGGTGTCCCTGGTCGCCGCGGCGGGAACCCTGCCGTACCTGCTGTTCGGGCTGGTGGCCGGGGTGGTGGCGGACCGGGTCGACCGCCGCCGCCTGATGGTGTCCGCCGACGCCCTGAACGCCGTCTGCCTGGCCACCGTCCCGGTGGCCGCCGCCTTCGGGGCGCTGACGGGCGTTCAGCTGGTCCTGGTGGCGCTGCTGTCGTCCGCTCTCGCCCTCTTCTTCGACGCCGGGGTGTACGGGTTCGTACCGGAGGCGGTGGGCAGGGAGAACCTCGCCCGGGCCAACGGCCTGCTCCACGGCGCGGATTCCGTGGTCCGGATCACCGGTACCGCGGTCGCCGGCGGCCTGATGGCCGTGCTCGGCCCGGCGGATTCCGTGGTGGTCGACGCGGTGTCCTTCATCGTCTCCGCCCTGCTCGTCCGGGCCGTCGCCCGCACGCCGTCCGGCGGCGTCCCGGGGGCGCGGCGCCCCGGATTCAAGGAGTCCGTCGGCGAGGGGCTGCGGTTCCTCCGGGGGCATCCGGTGCTGCGCACGATGACCGTGGTCGGCGCGCTCCAGTCCTTCGCCGGCGGTGCGATCGTCGGCCAGCTGGTCCTCTACGCCGACCGCGGGCTGGACGTCCACGGCACGGACCCCCGGGTCGGGTTCCTCTACGCGGCGTGGAGCGCCGGCGGCATCGGCGGCTCGCTGCTGCTGCCGAGGATCCGGCGCCGGCTCGACGCGTCCGGGATCCTCCTCGTGGCGCTGCCGGCGGGTGCGCTGCTGGGTCTGGCCGTGGTGCTCGTCCGTGACTGGCGGGTGGCCGTGGTGGCGCTCGCCGCGTGGGGGTCGGCGTATCTCGTGGTCCTCGTCAACACGATGACGTACGCGCAGGAGGTCACCCCGGCGGAGCTCCAGGGCCGGGTGAACACCACCCGGCGGATGCTCTCGTCGGGGCTCGGGGTTCCGCTCGGGGCGCTGGTGGCCGGGCTGGTGACCGTGCGCTTCGGCATCCGCGCCGGAATGTCGACGGCGGTCGTTTCGGTCACCCTGGCGGCGGCACTGGCCTGGTCGGTGCACCTGCGCCGGGGCGGTGGCCCCAGGCCGTGATCATGCCGGGGGACAGGGCGGCGCAGTCGGGTGAGTCGAGGTAGCGGATCGCCGCGTCGATGTCCGCGTCGTCCACCAGCCCGGTCGCGGCCATGGCCGCCCGCGCGCGGTCCCACGTGTCCGCCCAGAACCGGCTGATGGGTGAGCCGGGGACGAGCGGCGGGACGTGGACCTCCGCTGCCACGGCCGCCAGGCCGAGGTCGTGCAGCAGCTGCGGGTAGCGCGGGGTCCAGGAGACGTCGGTGCCGATGGTGTCGTGCAGGCCCTGCCACATGGCCTGCACGGCCATGGTGTACGGGCCGGGGGGCGCGGTGTCGGAGGCCGGATCGATGGCGTCGCTGAGCACCAGCACTCCGCCGGGCAGGAGCAACTCGGCCAGGCGCGCCATGAGTTGGCGCCGGGTGGCCAGGTGCATCAGGACGAAGCGCGCGTGCACCAGGTGGAACCGCCCGGGATCGAAGCCGGGGGCGGTGAGGTCCGCCTCCAGGACGTCGAGACCGGGTTGCGGGTGGGCGGCGAGGAAGCGGGTGTCGCGGTCCACGGCCAGCACCCGCATGACGCGGAGCTCGCCCAGCAGCCGCCGGGCCACGCTGCCGGTGCCCGCCCCGACGTCGAGGCAGCTCCAGCCGGGGCCGGCGCCCAGCTCCCGCAGCCGGGCGATGGTGAGGTCGTCGTACGCCAGAGCGCCCAGGTCGATGCGCTCGCCCTCACCGGCCCGGCCGGGCGGGAACACCGCCCTGCCGTACTCGCCGGGGCCGTCCGTGGGCTGCATGCGGCCACCGCCTCCCGTACCCGGCGGGCGGGGATGCCCGCAGAAGCGCCGCTTCCTCCCAGTATCGGCCACCCGGGTCGGGACCGCGGCAGGAGCGGGCCGCCGCGGCCTGACCCCGGTCGCCCCCGCGTCTCAGGCGGTCCGGGTCGGGGCGGCGAGGTAGGCCCAGGCCTTGCCGCCCGAGCGCAGGACGACCTGGATCCTGGCGTGGTCGTCGACCTCGTAGTCATCCGCTGCGGCCAGTTCCTCGTCGGTGATCGAGAAGACGGTGCCGTCGACGGCGTCGGTCTCGTCGGAGGAGGCGATCACCAGGGGATGACGGTCTGTTCCACTGGCGGCGATCACCTCGGGATCGGTGATCTCCACGTGCGTCATCCGGTGCCCGGGCAGCGCGTCGGGAGTCCCGTCCAGCAGCCTGCCGAAGCGCGCGAGCTGGACCTCGGGCAACCGCAGGGTGCCGTACGAGAACAGCTGGTGACGAGCCGGACCGGCCATGCGGAGACCTCCAGAGTGACGCTGATGACCTGACACGCCCGACCTGGCGAGGGCGACTTGAGCCCGGAGACAGCGCGCAGCGCACGCAGTGCACGGTCCGAACCGGTGCGCCGCGGCCGCCGCGGCCGGGCGGGTCCTGCTGACCTGGCTGACGTCCGCCACCCGCCTGGCGGCCGGGGTGCCCCGTTCCCTCGACGAACTGGCCCACGGCAGACCGGAGCGGATCGCCGGCCTCAGCCGCCCGTGTTCGAGACGGCGCCGCAGCCGTGAGCCGGCCGGCCCCGCGTGATCAGGAACCGTCCGGGTCCCGGTTCTCGACGGCGGCCGGCGAACCGGAGCCGGCGCCGAGGACGTTGTCGATGTGGGCCGCGAGGGAGGAGCGCAGGGCCTCGGGCGTCATCTTCCGCTCGTCGATCAGGTGCACCACGAGATCGGCGCGGATGCAGGCCAGCAGCGCGTGGGCGGTGAAGTCCGCGTCATGGGCGCCGGGCACCTGGTCCAGTTCCGCGCGCAGGGTTTCGTGCCACCAGCCGTAGTGCTCGGCCTGGTAGGGGCTGCTGAGCCCGGCGTCCTCCGCCGCCGCCATCAGGTTGCGGTTCTCGATCTTGAAGCGGAGCGAGGCGTCGAGGAGGTCCAGCACCCGCTGCCGCGGTGCCGAAGCGGCCGACTCCTGGGCTTCCCGCACGGCGTGCCGCAGGGGTTCGAGGCGTGCGGCGAGCACGGCGCCGATCAGGCCCGCGCGGTCGCCGAAGCGGCGGAAGAGGGTGCCCTTGCCCACCCCCGCCGCCGCGGCGATGTCGTCCATCGAGACGTCGTGGGGGCTGGCGCCGGCGGCGAAGAGGGCGTCGGCGGCGGCCAGGACGGCCTCTCGGTTGCGCAGGGCGTCGGCCCGCTCCGGACGTCGGCTCACGGATCCTCCTCGTGGTCTTCGGCTGGTCCGGGGCCCGTGCCGCTCCGTGCCGCCCGGTGCTCCGCCCCGCCCCGCTCGGAGCGGGCCGGCCGGTGCGGTGGGACCAGTCGAAGATACGCGCTGCGGTGCGGCGGACGGCGCCCGGGTGCCCGCGGGTGTGGCGGGCCGGGACGCCGCCGCGCTACGACATCTCGCGTTCGGCGAAGGCCCGGAACGTGCCCGGGGGGCGGCCGGTGAGCCGCTCGACGGTGTCCGAGGTGCGGTCTTCGGCGCCGGCCGCGATGTCCCGGTCCATCCCCGCCAGCATCGTGGCGAACTCCAGCGGGATTTGGGCCGCCCAGCGGTCGCGCAGCTGCTCGAAGGTCAGCCGGCGGTGCACCACGGACCGGCCGGTGACCTCGCCGATGATCGCGGCGACGTCGTCGTAGCTCAGCGCCTGCGGCCCGGTCAGGATCAGATCCGTGTCGGGGGCCCGCTCGTCGGTCAGGGCGCGGACGGCGACGGCGGCGATGTCCTGCGCGTCGATGAACCCGACGCGGCCCCCGCCCGCGGCCGTCCGGATCGCGCCGTCCGCGCGGATGCTGCGGGCGTGCGGGGTGTGGCCGGTGAAGTTCTGCATGAACCAGGAGGGCCGCAGCACCGCCCACTCCTCGAACAGGCCGGGCAGGGCCTCGTGGACCCGCCCCACCGCCGGGCCGCCGGCCGGGATCGCCGACGAACTGAGCAGCACGGCGCGGCGCACGCCCGCCGTACGGGCCCGGCGGAGGAAGGGCAGCATGACCGCGGCCGGGTCGGAGGAGCCGATGGGCGGGACGAGGTAGACGCGGTCGACGCCGCCGAGCGCCTCGTCCCAGGTCGCGGGCTCGTTCCAGTCGAAGCGGACGCCGAGGGCGTCCTCGACCGGGGTGGCGTTCCGGCCGGCGGCCTTCACCCGGCGCCCGGCCGCGCGGAGCCCGGCGGTGACCCGGCGGCCGGTGGTGCCGGTGGCCCCGGTGACGAGAGTGACGTCGGTGCCGTTCATCGGGCCGCTCCGGCGAAGCCGGCGCCGGGCTGCGCGACGGCGAGGGGGTTCCAGTAGTCGCGGTACGAGGTGATGAGCCCGTCCTTGACGGTGACCACGGCGATGTAGGTCATGTCGAAGGGGCTGCCGGTCCCCACCAGGCGGCCGACGCCGCGCATCTCCACGACGATCGTCTCCGGGTCGGTGGTCCGGTGGACCGTCACGTCGGGGAAGTCGTGGAGGTCGACGTGGTCGGGGTAACTGCGCATGTACGCGCCGACCGCGGACTTGCCCGCCAGCCGCTCGGGCCAGCCCTGGGGCGCGAAGGGGAACTCCATGACCCCGTCCTCGTGCCACAGCTCCACCCAACCGGCGATGTCCTTCTCCAGCAGCAGTCGAAGGCCGTGGCGGTACAGCTCCGCGGGCGTCATGGGGATGCTCACGATCAGGACTTCCGTTCAGGTCGGGCGGGTTCTGCGCGGCGGGAAGCCGGAACGCAAACGGACTGTCGGTCCGCAATATCGACCATACGGACCGACAGTCCGTTTCGCAACCGCGGAACGACCGTCGACGCGACCGTCCGCGCGACCGCTCATGGAACGCCGGGACTCAGGAACCCAGCCAGATGGGGTTGGTGAACGCGGCCGGCGGACCGGGCAGCGGTGGCGCCTGGGACGGGTGGCGGACCTCCGCGCGGACGTACGCGGAACGGGCGGGCGTGGTGCGCCACTCCAGGGCGGCCGCCGCAGGCTCGGTGCGAACCGTCCCCTGGTCCGTGACCAGCCGCAGTTCGCACCCCTCGGCGCCGGTCACCGACAGCCGTACGAGGACCTCCGTGCCCGGGTCCTCGGGCCGCAACCGCTCCCCGATGCCCGCATGGGCTCCGCGCGGGGTGACGGCGGTGAAGTCGACCGAGACGGCGGAGGATTCCGCCGCGTAGGCGCGGCCCGCGCGCAGGCCCGCGAGGATCGCCCCGCGCGAGAGGTCGTCGGCCAGGACGACGGTCTGCGGCCCGCCGACGCGGTCGGGGTCGCGGTGGTAGTCGCTGTGGGCCAGCGCCGGCAGCCAGCGGTCGCCGTGGGCGGCGCGCAGGGTGGCGTCCCAGGAGGCCAGGGACACCTCGTCGTCGGGGGTCCAGGGGCCGTTCCACACCTCCACGGCATCGGCCTCGGCGAAGCCGAACTTCCAGGCGCAGCCGATGCAGGTGGCGTGCGGGTGGGCGGGGACGACGAGTCCGCCGGCCTGGCGGACGGCGCGGGCGAAGCGCTCGAACCGGCCGTCGCGGGAGCGGTAGCGCCAGTCGACGAACGTCCCCGGGTCGGTGCCCACGGCCAGGACGTGCCCGGTGCGGGTGGTGATCTCCTCCCCCGTCAGGACGAGCAGGCCGGCGGCGCTCGGGACCGACCAGGCCGTGTGGGAGCTGTGGGTGTTGTGCTCGGAGGTGTTGATGAAGTCCAGTCCGGCGGCCCGGGCGAGTCCGGCTATCTCGGCCGGGGTGCGGCGGCCGTCGGAGTGCTCGGAGTGGATGTGGCAGTCCCCCCGGTACCAGGCGCGGCCGCGGCCGGGTACGCGCTGGGGCGGGTGGACCGCCGGGACGGTGGGGGCCGGTTCGCCGGACGTGAGGCTCACGGTGATCTCGTACGCGAGCCCCTGCGGGGCCACCGTGTAGGGGCCGAGCGCGATGTACCAGCGGCCGGGCTCCAGCGGGCCGGGCAGGTAGCCGGGGGTGGCCGCGTCGGCGCGCACGAAGAACTCGCTGCGGGCGCCGCCCGACCAGCCGCGGAAGCCGCGCCCGCCGAGTGCGGTGCCGCGCTGGTCGAACAGGCCGATGTCGAGGGCGTTGCCCGGGGTGCCGGGTGGGGTGGCCGGCTTGTCGTAGTGGTAGGCGAGGCGCAACTCCCGCACGCCCGGCGGGACGTCCAGCGGTACGTACACGAAGTCGGGGGCGCCCGGCGGGATCGTGCCGTGCAGCGCCGTGGTGGTGGTCGGCGGCTCCGGTTCCGCGGCGGCCGCCGGGGCGGAGCGGGGTGCGGCGGAGGTGGCCGCCGCGGTTGCCTGTGCCAGTAGTGCTCGTCTACTGAGGGCCATGGGTCCGAGTGTCACCGGGCCCGGTGAACCCGGAGTGAACGCCCGTTCGGGCGATGCCGGCCCCCGGGCGACCCCGCCCGGGGGCCGGGGGATGCGGGCGCCGCCCGGATGCCACGGCCGGCAGCCGGGCGGCGCAGCCCGGGCGGAGGCGGGCGCCGGGCGCTCAGTCGAAGTAGCGGCCCTTGTCCAGGTCTTCGATCAGCCCGGGCCGCGTCGGCCGCCAGCCCAGCAGCCCACGGGTCAGCGCGCTGGAGGCCGGCTGGTCGGCGGAGAGGACGGCGGCCAGCCAGCCGTAGTGTGCGCCCGCGTCCTCGGGGGCGACGGGCACGACGGGCAGGTCCAGGTGGTGGCCGATGACCTCGGCGATGTCGCGGAGGGACACCCCCTCGTCGGCGACGCCGTGCAGCGTCGAGCCCGCGGGGGCCTGCTCCAGCGCGAGGTGGAACAGGTCCGCGGCATCACCGAGCCGGACGAGCAGCGACTCCCGCGCCTGGTGAGGGAATCGCTGGAGGAGCTCAAGGCCGTCACCTCGGGGGCAGCGGGTCGCTGATCGCCGATGGCGCGCCCGGAGCGAACCGTAGCCGCACGAGCGTAGACGCACGACCTGAGGTGCACGCGGCGGAAGATCGGCTTCCAGAGCGGGGACCGCTCCGCCAGACTGAGCTGAGCGGTCCCCGGAGAAGGCTGAGGTGCGTGGTGGCGGAATCCGATGATGCCCTTGTCATCCGCCACGTCGCCGAGCGGCTGATGAAGGCTCATCCCCATCTGGACGCCGACCTGGTGCGGAGTTCGGTGCAGACGGCGTACGAAGAACTCAGGTACGCCCGGGTACGGACCTACCTGCCCGTCCTGATGGAGCGCAGGGCCAGGGATCTGCTGCCCTCCGACGGGCCCCCGGAGCACGGCTCCTGACGGCGTTCAGGCGCGGGCCGCCTGCCTGATCAGGTCGGCGACGGCGGCGGGCTGGGAGACGTAGACCGAGTGGCTGGCGGCCACTTCGACGGTCTGGGCCCCGATCCGCTCGGACATCGCGTACTGGGCCGGCGGCGGGATCATGCGGTCCTCGGTGCTGATCAGGTACCAGGTGGGCTTGGTACGCCAGGCCGGCCGGGACACCGTACCGCCCAGTGCCGCCACGCCCCAGGGGACCTGCGAGTCGGCCATGAACTCGGCCTGGGCGCGCGGCAGGTCGCCGGCGAAGGAGTCGGCGAACTTGTCGCGGTCCAGGAACAGGAACCCCTGGTCGGGCGGGAGGATGGGCGGGACCGGGGCTCCCGGGGGCGGGTCGGCGATCAGGGTGTTCACCGACTCGCCCTTGTCGGGCGCGAACGCGGCGATGTACACGAGGGCGGTCACCTTCGGGTGGTTGCCCGCCTCGGTGATCACGGCCCCTCCGTAGGAGTGGCCGACCAGGGTCACCGGTCCCCGCATCCGGTCGATGACCTGCTGGGTGGCGGCCACGTCGCCCTCCAGCGAGAGCGTGGGGTGCTGTACGACGGCCACGTTGTGGCCGTCGGCCTTGAGGGCGTCGTAGACGCCCTGCCAGCCGGAGCCGTCCACGAAGCCTCCGTGAACGAGTACGACGTCGCCGCGCTGTGCGGTGTCGCTCATCTGTTCCTCCCGTGCTCGTAGGGCCGCCCGGACCGGGTGGGCCCTGAGGGAGAACGCTACGTACTGGGGCGTTTCCGCCGCTTCCGCCATTTGACGTAGCCGCGGTCGGCAGATCAGGCCGGGGCCGCGAAGCTCCCGCTGCCGTGGCGCCGACGGTCAGCCGGATGACTCATCCCCTTAGACTGCTCCCATGACGACCGCTCCGCTGCGCAAGGACGCCGCCCGCAACTGGGAGCGGATCGTCGCCGTGGCCCGCGGTCTGGTGGACGAGGGAACTCCGCTCCAGCTGAACGACGTGGCCCGGCGTGCCGGGCTCGGCGTGGGCACCGTCTACCGCCACTTCCCCACCGCCGAGGCGCTCCTCGAAACCGTCGCCGCTCCGTCCCTGGAGGCGCTCGCCGACCACGGCGAGCGGGCACTGGCCGACGACGACCCCGGACGGGCCCTCGCCGCCTTCCTGACCCGCACCATCGAAGCCCAGGTCACCGACGCCTCCCTGACCGCGGTCACCGCCGCGGCCACGGACGCCCTGCCGCGCACCACCGAACTCAAGCAGGCCCTCCGGTCGGCCGGTGCACAACTGCTGGCACGGGCCCGCGCGGCCGGAGTCGTGCGCCCCGACCTGGCCGACGGCGACCTCGTCCCGCTGATGTGCGGCATCGCGTACGCCGCGACCGTGCACGGCGCCCCCGGCACCCGCGTCGAGACCGGCCGCCGGTACCTGACCGCGCTCCTCGAAGGGCTGTACGACCGAAGGCCCTGACCCCGTCCGCCCCCGCTGCCCGCGGCGGCGTCGCGCGGCGCTCAGGTCGTCTTGATCTGGCCGCCGTCGATGAGGAATTCGGCGCCCGTGATGTTCGCGGCGCGCGGCGAGGCCAGGAAGAGCACGAGGTCGGCTACCTCCTGGGGTTCGGTGAAACGTCCCGTGCTGATGCCCATCTGCCGGGGCACCACCGCATCCATGGCCTCCTGGGCCGTGGTACCCGCGTCGGCCGCCACGGCCTCGGCGAAGCCACCGGGGGCGGTCCAGAACGGAGTGCGGACCGGTCCGGGAGCGATCGCGTTCACCCGTACGCCGCGCGCGGCGAACTCCTCCGACAGCGCCTTGGTGAGGCTGGTCAGCGCCGCCTTGGCCGCCGAGTAGTCCACCACCGAGGGGAAGGGCAGCCGGGCGTTGACGGAACTGATGTTGACGACGGCGCCGCCGCCGTCCGCGAGCAGGTGCGGCAGCGCGGCGCGGACGGCGCGGACGGCGCTGAAGAAGTTCAGGTTGAAGCCCCGCTGCCACTGTGCGTCGTCGATGGCGAGGAAATCGGTGCGCGGCTCGGTGGCTCCGACGTTGTTGACCAGGACGTCGATCCTGCCGTGGCGTTCCGCCGCCGCCCGGATCAGGGCGTCCGGGCCTTCGGCGGTGGCCAGATCGACGGCGACGAAGGCCACCTCGTACCGCTCGCGCAACGCCGCCAGCTCAGGGGTCTCGGATCGGCTGCCGGCGACCACGCGCGCACCCTCACGCACGAACGCCTCGGCGACGGCGAGGCCGATGCCCTTGCTGGCGCCGGTGACGACGGCGACTTGGTCGGTGAGCTCGAGATCCATCGGCGCGCACTCCTGTGTCTGAACTCTGCCCGGACTTTTCTCCTGAACCACATGTTCACGGGCATTGTCGGCATCGAACCCGGTTCGCCCCCGCAGGCACGCCGCGCCCGTCCGGGCCGGGTCACGGACGTGCGGGACCGGGTTCGGGCAGGGGGCCCGGGGGCGCTGTCAAGGGGCGTATACGTGGGACTTTCAGGGCCGGGCACCGGTCACGGACAGTGGCGTCACGTCGTCGTTGATCGACCGATCCGACTGAGGAGACTGACCACCGCATGGCCACTCACGACCACGGGTTCCTGCCCCTGACCTCGCCGCAGACCGGCGTCTGGTTCGCGCAACAGCTCGATCCCGCCCGCAGCGACTACACCATCGGCGAGTACCTGGAGATCCACGGGGCGCTGGACGTCGAGCTCTTCGAGCAGGCCCTGGGCCGGACACTGGCCGAGACCGAGGCGCTCGGCATGCGGTTCGCCGAAGTGGACGGCGAGGTACGGCAGGTGCCCGCCGACCGGCCGCCCTTCCGGCTGGCCGTGGCCGACGTCGGCGCCCGCCCCGACCCGGCCGCCGAGGCCGAGGCGCTGATGCGCGCGGAGCTCGCCCGGCCCATCGGTCTCGCGACCGGCGACGTGACGCGCCAGCTCCTCGTACGGACGGGTCCGCGGACCCACCGCTGGCTCCAGGCGTACCACCACATCGTGGCCGACGGGGTGAGCGGCTCCCTCCTCGCCCGCCGGACCGCCGAGATCTACTCCGCCCTCGCGGCCGGCGCCCCCGTGCCCGCCTCCGACGCGGCGTCCTGGGAGCAGATCGTCGCGGAGGAGCACGCCTACCGCCGCTCCGAAGAGCACGCGCGCGACCGGGAGTTCTGGCGGGCGAAGCTCGCCGGCGCCCCCGAACCCGTGAGCTTCACCGGCCACACCCCGGCCCGCCCGACCGGGGCGGCCGTGCGGGTGAGCCGCGACCTCGACCCCGCGGACGCCGCCGCCCTGCGGGACGCCGCCCGGCGGCTCGGCACCCGCTGGTCGGCGTTGGTCATGGCGGCCGCCGCCGGCTACCTGCACCGCGTCGGTGCCACCGAGGACGTGGTCCTCGGGCTGCCCGTCACCGGGCGCACCACGCCCGCCGCGCGCCGTACGCCGGGGATGTTCTCCAAGGTGCTGCCGCTGCGCCTGCGGGTCACCGGGGCGATGACCGTGGGCGAGCTGGTCCGCAGCACCTCGGCGGGGATCAAGGAGGCGCTGCGGCACCAGCGCTACCGGGTGGAGGAGCTGTACAGCGGCGCGGACGGGTCGGCGGCCCGGCCCTGGGACGCCGTGGTCAACCTGATGTCCTTCGACTACGGGCTCTCCTTCGGCGGCGCGGGTGCCACCGCCCACAACCTGGCCGTCGGCCCCGTGGACCACGTCTCGGTCAACGTCTACGACCGCGGCGGTGACAGCCCGCTCACCGTGCAGGTCGAGGGCGATGCGGCAGAGGGCGGGGCGGATGCGCTCGCGGCCCACCAGGAGCGGTTCGTCCGGTTCCTGGTGGCGCTGGCCGCCGCCGACCCGTCGGCCCCCGTCGACTCGCTCGGGCTGCTGACCGGCGCCGACGAGGAGCGGCTGGCCGTCCTCGGCGACGGCGGCAGCACCGCGGCCGCGCCGGACCGGTGCCTGCACGAGCTGTTCGAGGAGCAGGCGGCGCGCACGCCGGACGCCGTCGCCGTGCTCTGCGCCGGCGAGCGGCTCAGCTACGCCGAACTGGACGCGTGGGCCGAGCAGATCGCGGACCGGCTGCGTCCGCTGACCGCCCCGGGGGTGCCCGTCGGCGTCAGTGTGGAGCGCTCCCCCGCCATGGTCGCGGCGCTCCTCGGCATCCTCAAGGCGGGCGGCTGCTACGTGCCGCTCGACCCCGCCCTGCCGCAGCGGCGGATCGCGTACATCGTCCGGGACGCGGGCATCCGTACGGCCGTGGCGGGCCCGGGCGCCGCCGGTTGCCTGCCCGCGGAACTGGCGGACGTGGTGGTGCCGGGCGACCGGCCCCGCGGACCGGTCAGCGCGGACCGGCGCCCTGGCGCGGAGCACTCCCCCGGCAGCGCCGCGTACCTGCTCTACACCTCGGGCAGTACGGGCGAGCCGAAGGGCGTCCTCGTGCCGCACGCCGCGGCGGCCGACTTCGTGCTCGGGCACCTGGCGCTGTGCGGCGTCGCCCCGGCGACCGCCGCGGGGGGTTCCGGCGAGCGGTTCCTCGGCTTCGCCTCGCTGTCCTTCGACGTCTCGGTCCTCGACGTCTTCGGCGCGCTGCTGAGCGGCTCGGCCCTGGTGCTCGCCACCGACGAGGAGCGTACGGACGTCGACCGCCTCCAGGCGCTGCTGGCCGGGGAGCGGGTCACCGTCGCCGACCTGCCGCCCGCCCTGCTGCCCCTGCTCGACCCGGCCGCCCTGCCCGCCCTGCGCTTCCTGTCCACCGGTGGCGAGGCCCCCTCCGGGGACGCCGTCGACCGGTGGGCGCGCGGCGGCCGCCAGGTGTGGAACGCCTACGGCCCGACCGAGGCCGCGGTGTCCGTCACCATGCACCGGTGCGCGTCCCCCTCGAACGGGCAGGTTCCCCCGATCGGCCGGCCGATGGTCAACCACCGGGCGTACGTGCTGGATCCGCAGCTGCGCCTGCTGCCGCCCGGCGCGGCCGGCGAGCTGTGCGTGGCGGGCGCGGGCCTGGCCCACGGCTACGCGGGGCGCCCCGGGATGACCGCCGAGCGGTTCGTACCGGACCCGTTCGGCGCGCTGCCCGGAGCCCGGATGTACCGGACCGGTGACCTCGTACGCTGGTCCGAGCAGGGGCAGCTGGAGTTCCTCGGCCGCATCGACCAGCAGGTCAAGGTCAACGGCCACCGGATCGAACTGGGCGAGATCGAGAGCGTGCTGGGCCGCCACCCCTCGGTGGGCCAGGCCTCGGTCACCGTGCACGAGGCGGCCGGCGGCGGGCGGCGCCTGGTCGCCTTCGTGGCACCCGCCCCCGGCGCGGCCGTGGCCGAACCGGCGGAGCTGGCGGCCCATTTGGCCGAGGCCGTGCCCCGCTACATGGTTCCGCACACCTTCGTGGTGCTGGACCGGCTGCCGCTGACCCCCGGCGGCAAGGTGGACCGCAAGGCACTCGTCGTTCCGGCCGCCGCGGCGGCGGCGCCCGCGGCGGTCGGCGGGCCGCAGCGCCCGTACACCGCGGCCGAGCGGACGCTGAGCGCACTGATCGCTGAGGTCCTCGGCTGCCCGGCGGGCCCCGACGACAACTTCTTCGAGCTCGGCGGCGACAGCATCGCCGCGCTCGGCCTGGTCAGCCGAGCCCGGGCGCGCGGGTTCTCCTTCACCCTGCGCGAGGTCTTCGAGCACAAGACCGCGGCCGCGCTCGCCGCCGCTGCCGGTGCCCCCGTGGACGGCGGCCCGGACGGCGCCGACCAGGGGGCCGCCGGTGAGGAGGAGTACGGCGAACTGCCCGCGACCCCCGTCATGCGGTGGCTGCTGGACGGTCCCGGCCCCTACGGCCGCTTCAGCCAGTCCGTCGTGCTCGCGCTGCCCGAGGACGCGGACGACGCCCGCCTGGTCCGGGTCCTGCAGGCCGTCCTCGACCACCACGCGGCCCTGCGGCTGCGCACGGCCGACGGCCCCGAGGGCCCGTTCTGCTCGGTCGGCGCGCCGGGGACGGTGGACGCGGCCGGGCTCTACCGCAGCGTGGACACCACCGGACTGGACGACGCGGCCCGCACCGCCGCGACGGAGCGGGCGGCGGACGTCGCGGCCGGTGAACTGGACCCGGCCGCGGGCGTGATGCTGCGGGCGGTCCGCTTCGGCGGCGCCGGCGCACCCGGGCGCCTGCTGCTGTGCGTGCACCACCTCGCGGTGGACGGGGTGTCCTGGCGGATCCTGCTGGGCGACCTCGCCGAGGCCTGGTCGGCGGTGTCCGAGGACCGGCCGGTACGGCTCGCCCCGGGCGGCGCCTCCTTCCGCGACTGGGCGGCGCACCTCCAGCGGCAGGCCCACTCCCCCGAGGTCTTGGCCGAACTCCCCTTCTGGCAGGGGGTCCTGGCCCCGGACCGGGACGCCGACGCGTCCGGGCCCGGCGCGCCCGCGCTGTGGGAGCGGGTGCCCGATCCGGTACGCGATACCGTCGGCGCCACCCGTACGCTCACCCTGGACCTGCCCGCGGAGGTGGCCGCCCCGCTCCTCTCGGCGGTGCCCGCGGCCCTGCGCACCGGACCGGCCGAGATCCTGCTCGCGGCCCTGGCCCTGGCGGCGCGGCACCCCCTGGTCCGCGGCGGCCACGAGCCCGGCAGCCTGCTGCTCGACCTGGAGGGCCACGGCCGGGCCGACCGCACGGGCCGGCACGACCTGTCCCGCACCGTGGGCTGGTTCACCACCCAGTACCCGGTCCGGCTCGACCTGCGGGGCCTCGACCCGGCCGCGGCGCGCTCCGGCGGGGACGCGCTCGCCGAACTGGTCGGGCGGGTCCACGACACGCTGGCGGCCGTGCCCGACCACGGCACCGGTTACGGTCTGCTCGCCCGGCTGAACCCGGAGACCGCGCGGGAGCTGGCCGCGGCGGCGCAGCCGCGGGTCCTGTTCAACTACCTGGGCCGGTTCGACGCCTCGGGCGACGCCCCTTGGGGGCCGGCCGCCGAGGCGGGCGGGCTGCGCGCCGCCGGCGATCCGCGGATGCCCGTCGACCACTGCCTGCAGATCGACGCCCTCGCCCTGGACGGCCCGGCGGGCCCCTCCTTCCGCGCCGTCCTGACCTGGCCGCAGGACCTGGTCGAACGCGCGGAGGCCGAGGCGCTGGCCGGCGCGTGGGAGGAGTCCCTGCGGCTGCTGGCCCGCTGGGCGCCGCCGTCGGGCGGGGCCGCGCGGCCCGCGCCCCGTGACTTCCCGCTGGTGCGGCTGACGCAGTCGGAGGTGGACGCGCTCGCCGAGCGCTACCCCGCCTTGACGGACGTCATCCCCCTCTCCCCGCTCCAGGAGGGCCTGTTCTTCCACGCCTCCTACGACGCGGCGGGCGTGGACGCCTACACCGGGCAGCTCGTACTGACCCTGGAGGGCGCCCTGGACCCGCAGGCCCTGGCCGCGGCCTGCCGCGGGCTCCTGGCCCGCCACAGCGCACTGCGCGCCGCCTTCACCGACCGCGGCCTGGACCGGCCCGTGCAGGTGGTCCTCGATGCGGTGGACGCCCCCTGGGAGAGCGCCGACCTGTCCGGCCTGGACGGGGCGGCGCGGGAGCGGGCGTGGGAGGAGCTGCTGGCCACCGACCGGGGGCGGCGCTTCGACCTGGAGCGGCCGCCGCTGGTGCGCTTCACCCTGGTCCGGGTGGGCGCCGAGAGCCACCGCCTGGTGCTGACGAACCACCACGTCCTGTGGGACGGCTGGTCCTCGGCGGTCCTGCTGCGCGAGCTGCTCGCCGGTTACGGTGCGGCCACCGGTGCGGAGCCGGCCGCCGCCGTCGCGGGCGTCCCTTACCGGGACTACCTCGACTGGCTGGCCCGCCAGGACCGGGACGCGGCCACCGCCGCCTGGGGCTCCGCCCTGGCCGGCCTCGACGAGCCCACCCTGCTGGGGGCCGCCGACCCGCACCGGCTCGACGCGCTGCCCGAGCGGATCTCGCTGGAGCTGTCGCGCGGGCTGACCGAGCGGCTCACCGCGCGGGCCCGGTCCGCGGGCATCACCCTCAACAGTGTCGTGCAGGGCGCCTGGGCGGTCCTGCTGTCCCGGCTGACCGGCCGCGACGACGTGGTCTTCGGCGGTACCGTCTCGGGCCGCACGGCCGACCTCGACGGCATCGAGGAGATGGTCGGGCTGCTGATCAACACCCTGCCCGTCCGGATGAGGGTGGACGGGGCGGAGCCGCTGATCGCCGCGCTCGCCCGGTTCCAGGACGAGCAGGCCCGGCTGATGGACCACCAGCACCTCGGGCTGGCCGAGATCCAGCGGGCCACCGGGCTGGGCACCCTGTTCGACACGACCGTGGTCGTCGAGAACTATCCGCTCGACCTGGAGTCGCTGCGGGAGCCGGCCGGCGGGCTGCGGCTGACGGGGGTGGACGGCTCGGACGCCACCCACTACACCGTCAACCTCATCGTCCTGCCCGGCGAAAGGCTGCGCCTGCACCTGGACCACCGCCCCGACGTGCTGGACGCTCGGGCCGCGCGCAGCGTGGCGGACGCGCTGGAGCGGCTGCTGGCCACGGCGGCCGACGAGCCGCGGACCCCGGTCGGGGAGATCGACCTGCTCTCCGCCGACCAGCACCGGCTGATCGAGGAGTGGAACAGCACGGCCGTCCCGGTGCCCGCCACCACGCTGGTGGAGCTGTTCGAGCGCCAAGTGGCCGCCACCCCGCGGGCCCCGGCGACCGTGTTCCGCGGGGAGCGGCTGTCGTACGCGGAACTGGACGCGCGCGCCGAACGGCTCGCCGGCGCCCTGCGGGCCCGCGGGGCGGGTCCGGAGCGGATCGTGGCGGTCGCGCTGCACCGCTCGACGGAGCTGGTGGTCGCGCTGCTGGCCGTACTGAAGTCGGGCGCGGCGTACCTGCCGGTCGACCCGACGCTGCCGGCGGACCGGGTGGCGTACCTGCTGTCGGACGCGCAGCCGGTGCTGCTGATCACCACCGAGGACGTGGAGCCGCTGCTGCCGGCGGCCCCCGGGCCGGTGCGGGTGCGCCCCGATGCCGACGCAGGTGACGACGGCCCCGACGGGGCCGGGGAGTGCGCCGCGCAGCCGCCGCTGCCCTCGCACCCGGCGTACGTGATCTACACCTCCGGTTCGACGGGCCGGCCCAAGGCGGTCGTCGTGGAGCACGCGGCCATCGTCAACCGGCTGCTGTGGATGCAGGACCGCTACGGACTGGGCGCCGACGACCGGGTGCTGCAGAAGACCCCGTTCGGCTTCGACGTGTCGGTGTGGGAGTTCTTCTGGCCGCTGCTGACGGGCGCCGTGCTGGTGGTCGCCGAGCCCGGCGGCCACAAGGACCCGGCCTACCTGGCCGGGCTGATCCAGCGCGAGGCGGTCACCACCGTGCACTTCGTGCCGTCGATGCTGGCGGTCTTCGCGCAGGAGCCGGCGGCCGGCCGGTGCCGGTCCCTGCGCCGGGTGGTGTGCAGTGGCGAGGCGCTGCCGGAGGAGCTGAAGAACCGGTTCCTCGATGTGCTGGACGTGCCGCTGCACAACCTGTACGGGCCCACGGAGGCGGCGGTCGACGTCACCCACTGGGACTGCCGCCGGGCGGACCGGGGGCCGGTGCCGATCGGCAGGCCGATCTGGAACACCGCGCTGTACGTCCTGGACCCGGCGGGCCGCCCCGTACCGGTGGGCCTGCCCGGCGAGCTGTACCTGGCCGGGGCCGGGCTGGCCCGCGGCTACCTGCGGCGGCCGGAACTGACGGCGGAACGCTTCCCGCTGGACCCCTTCGGGCCGCCGGGTTCGCGGATGTACCGCACGGGCGACATCGTCCGGCGGCGCGGCGACGGCGCGGTGGAGTACCTGGGGCGCACCGACGACCAGGTGAAGATCCACGGCTTCCGGATCGAGCTCGGCGAGATCGAGACCTCGCTCGCCCGGCTGCCCGGGGTGGGCAGCGCGGCCGTG
This sequence comes from Streptomyces sp. NPDC026522, assembly GCF_055567555.1. Taxonomy (NCBI): domain Bacteria; kingdom Bacillati; phylum Actinomycetota; class Actinomycetes; order Kitasatosporales; family Streptomycetaceae; genus Streptomyces; species Streptomyces sp. NPDC026522. Next base: position 626,239 of record NZ_JBVHQF010000001.1, on the reverse strand, counting down.
GTGGTCCGCGAGGACGTGCCGGGCGAGCGCAGGCTCGCCGGGTACGTGGTCCCGGCCGCCGGGGCGGTGCTCGACGCGGCGGGGATGCGCGCCGAACTGGCGCGGTCGCTGCCGGAGTACATGGTGCCGCTGCTGGTGGTCCTCGACGGGCTGCCGGTCACTCCCAACGGCAAGCTCGACCGCAAGGCGCTGCCGGCGCCCGCGGCCGAGGCCGCTGCGACCGGGCACGAACCGCCCGCCGGGGAGACCGAGGAGTTCGTCGCGCTCGTCTGGGGGGCGGTCCTGGACCGCACGGGCATCGGACGCCATGACGACTTCTTCGCGCTCGGCGGCCATTCGCTGAGCGCGACCCGGGTCGCGGCCCGGCTGCGCCAGGCGCTCGGCCTGGAACTGCCCCTGCACACCCTCTTCGAACACCGGACCGTCGCGGGCCTCGCCGCGGCGGTCGAGACGGCCCTCTTCGCCGACATCGCCGCCACGGCGGACGACGCAGCACTTTCACTCGTATCCCAGGGAGAGACCTCGTGACCACCCAGGAGAGCTCGCCGGCGGCTGTGCCGGCGGCAGTCGACAGCCGGCTCGCCGCAGCCCGTGAGCTGCTGCGGCGCCGGGTCCAGGCCGCGCTGGCGGATCCGTCGGGCGCCCAGGGGCCCACGGCCGGCGACGCCGCCGCGGGAGCGGCCGGGAGCGGTGCGCCGGCCCGGGAACCCGTCGCCTCGTTCGCCCAGGAGCGGATGTGGCTCGCGGACCGGATGGCCGACGGCCGCTCCGGGTACGCGATCCCGCAGGTGGTCCGGATGCGCGGCACGCTGCGCCCGGACCTGCTGCGGCAGGCCCTGACGGCCGTGGTGGCACGCCACGCCACGCTGCGCACCGTCTTCGAGGAGCGCGACGGGCTGCCGCACCCCGTCGTCCGGCCGACGCCCGACGCGGTACCGCTGCCGGTCCTCGACCTCGGTGCGGGTCCGCTGGAGGAGCTGGAACTGCGGGCCCGGGGGCTGGCCCGCGAGGAGGTCCGCAAGCCCTTCGACCTGGCCCGCGGCCCGCTGCTGCGCGCGCTGCTGATCCGGCTGGGCGCCGAGGACCACCTGCTGGTGCTGGTGGTCCACCACATCGCCACCGACGGCTGGTCCATGGGGCTGCTGTGGCAGGAGCTGGCCGACGGGTACACCGCCCTGGCCCAGGGCGCCCCGCTGCCCACGGCCGCCCTGCCGCTGGACTACCAGGCGTACGCCCGCTTCCAGCGCGAGCGGTTCGAACACGGCTTGATGGACGGCCAGTTGCAGTTCTGGGAGCGCTCCCTCGCCGGTCTCGAAACGTTGGAGCTGCCCACTGACCGGCCGCGCCCCACCCGGCGCAGCGGCAACGGGCAGAGCCTCCCGTTCGCCCTCGACCCGTCGTTGACGCAGCGGCTGCGCCGGCTCGCCGAGGGCCGCGGCGTGACCCTGTTCATGACGCTGCTCGCCGGGTTCCAGGCCGTCCTGTCCAGGTACGGCGGCAGCACCGACATCGCGGTGGGCACCCCGGTCGCGGGGCGCGACCGGGTCGAGCTGGAGCCGCTGATCGGCTTCTTCGTCAACACCCTGGTGCTGCGCACCGACCTGTCGGGCGAGATCGGCTTCGACGGGCTGCTGGACCGGGTGCGCCGCGTCACCCTGGACGCGTACGACCACCAGGAGGTGCCGTTCGACCGGGTGGTGGAGCGGCTGAGTCCCGAGCGGGTCGGCGACCGCAATCCGCTGGTGCAGGTGATGTTCGCGTCGGCCCAGGACGAGACGGCCGGGCTGCGCCTGCCGGGGCTGTCCGCCGAGGCGGTGACCGCCGACTTCGGCGGCTCCCTCTTCGACATCAGCGTGTTCGTGGCCGAGGGCGCCGACGGCTGCACCGGCTCCTTCGTCTTCGACACCGACCTGTTCGACCGGGCCACGGCCGAGCTGCTCCTGGCCCACTACCTGGAACTGCTGGCCGCGGCCGCCGCCGAACCCGGCCGCCCCCTCGGCGAGCTGCTGCCCGCCGCCGCCAGTGCCGAGCGGCTGGTCGGCACGGGACACGGCGCCGTGCGCACCGACCTCGCCCCGGCGACCCTGCCGGAGCTGTTCGCCGAACGGGTGCGCACCTCCCCGGGCGCCGTGGCCGTCGTGTGCGGCGCGGAGCGGCTCACGTATGCCGAACTCGACGCCCGTTCCGACGCGTTGGCCGCCCGGCTGGGCGAGGCCGGAGTGGTCCGCGAATCGGCGGTGGCGCTGCTCCTGGAGCGCTCTCTGCACGTGCCGGTGGCCATCCTCGCCGTCCTGAAGGCGGGCGGCGCGTACGTCCCGCTGAACGCGGACTTCCCCGTCGAGCGGCTGCACTGGATGCTGGAGCGGACCGGCGCCCGGCTGCTGCTCACCGATCCGGTCACGGCCGGCCACGAGGCCGCCGCCACCGCGCCGGCCGGGGTACGGGTGCTCGACGTGACGGCGGCGCGGCCGGAACCGGCCGCCGTGCAGGCTCCGCCCTGCGTCCCCGACCAGCTGGCCTACGTCATGTACACCTCGGGCTCGACCGGTGAGCCCAAGGGCATCGCCGTCACCCACGCCAATGTGGCGGCGCTCGCCCGGGACGCCTCCTTCGGTCCGGCGCACCGCCGGGTGCTCGCCCACTCCCCGCTGTCCTTCGACGCCTCGACGTACGAGCTGTGGGTGCCGCTGCTGGCGGGCGGCACCGTGGTCATGGCACCGCCCGGCCGGATCGACACGGCCGCGCTCGCGGACCTCGTCCGGGAGCACGGGATCACCACCCTGTGGCTGACCGCCGCCCTGTTCAACCTGGTGGTCGAGGAGTGCGTGGAACTGCTCACCGAGGTCCGGGAGGTGTGGACCGGTGGCGAGGCGGCCTCGCCCGAGGCGTTCCGCCGGGCCCTGACGGCGGCCCCCGGCACCCTGCTGACCAACGCGTACGGCCCCACCGAGACCACCACCTTCGCCACGAGGCACACCCTGGACGCCCGGGCGGGCCGGGAAGTCGACGGGCGCGTCCCGATCGGCACGCCGCTCGACGACACCCGGCTGTACGTGCTCGACGGGCAGGGCCGCCCGGTGCCCGAGGGCGCGGTCGGTGAACTGTGCATCGGCGGCACCGGCCTGGCCCGCGGCTACCTGGGCCGGCCCGGGCTGACCGCCCGCCAGTTCGCCGTCGACCCGTACGGGCCGCCCGGCGCCCGCATGTACCGCACCGGCGACCTGGCCAGGCGCCGCCCCGACGGCACCGTCGACTACCTGGGGCGCGCCGACCAGCAGGTGAAGATCCGCGGGTTCCGCATCGAACCCGGTGAGGTCGAGGCCGAGTTGCTGCGCTGCCCGCAGATCGGCGGGGCCGCGGTCGTAGTCCGTGCCGACGCCGCCGGCGAGCAGCAGCTCATCGCGTACGTGGTGGCCGCGCCCGGCGCCTGCGCCGATCCCGAGGAGCTGCACCGCGCCCTGGCCGCCCGGCTGCCCGCCTACATGCTCCCGGCCGCGATCGTGCCGCTGGAGGCGCTGCCGCTGACCCCGAACGGGAAGCTGGACCGCCGGGCCCTGCCGGCGCCGCCCGAACCGGACGTGCGGCGGGTCGGCTTCACCGCTCCCGCCTCCGCCACCGAGGAGCTCGTCGCCGAGGTCTGGGGCGAGGTGCTCGGCCGTGACCGCATCGGACGGCAGGACGACTTCTTCGACCTGGGCGGCCACTCACTGCGGGCCACCCGGGTGGTGTCCCGGCTCGGCGGCCGGCTCGGCGGCCCCGTCCCGCTGCGGCTGCTGTTCGAGAACCCGGTGCTCGAAGGGTTCGCCACGGCCCTGGACCTGCTGCGCGGCGAGCACGCGCAGGCCGGTGCGGACGACGCCGCCGAGGTGATCGCACCGCGCCCTGCGGGCGCCCCGGCGCCGCTGTCCTTCGCCCAGCAGCGCCTCTGGTTCCTCGACCAGTTGCAGCCGGGCCGGCCCGACTACAACATCCCCGTCGTCACCCGGCTGCACGGCGGCCTCGACGCCGCGGCCCTGCTGGACGCCCTGCGCACCGTCGTCACCCGGCACGAGGTGCTGCGCTCGCGGATCACCGAGGGGCCCCGGGGCCCCGTGCAGGCCGTCGAGCCGCCCGGGGTATTCGTCCCGCTGCTCACCGACCTCGCCGAACTGCCCCTGGAGCAGGCCCGCTCGCGGGCGCTGGGTCTGGCGCACGCGGACGCCGCCGCTCCCTTCGACCTGACGGCCGCACCGCTGCTGCGGGCCCGGCTGGTACGGACGGCCGCCGACGAGCACCTGCTCGTGCTGGTCCTGCACCACACCGTCGGCGACGGCTGGTCGATGCCGGTCCTGTGGCAGGAGCTCTCGCACTGCTACGCCGCACTGCGCGGCGGCGGACGTCCCGCCCTGGCCGCTCTGGCCGTCCAGTACGGGGACTTCGCGCACTGGCAGCAGCAGCGCCTCGCCGACGGCGCGGCCGACCGCGGGATCGCCCACTGGCGCGGTCGGCTGGCCGGGCTCGCGCCGCTGGAACTGCCCACCGACCGGCCGCGCCCCGCCGCCCGCTCCGGTGCCGGCGACACGGTCACCTTCGAGGTGCCGGCCGAACTCGCCGCCCGGCTGGGCGGCGTGGCCCGGGAGCACGGAGCCACCCTGTTCATGGTGCTGCTGGCCGGCTTCCAGTCGCTGCTGGCCCGCTACACCGGGCAGTACGACATCGCGGTGGGCTCACCCATCGCGGGCCGCGACCGCACCGAACTGGAGCCGTTGATCGGCTTCTTCGTCAACACCCTGGTCCTGCGCACCGACCTGTCCGGCGATCCCGCCTTCGGCACGCTGCTGGGCCGGGTCCGGGAGACCGCGCTCCAGGCGTACGAGCACCAGGACGTCCCCTTCGACCGGCTGGTGGAGGAGCTCCGGCCGGAGCGCGACCTCAGCCGCAACCCGCTGTTCGACGTGCTCTTCCAGCTCCACCCGGAGCAGCCGGACGCGCTGCCGCTGGAGGGGGTGCGGGTGGAGACCGTCGAAACCGGCAACGGGACCGCCAAGTTCGACCTCAGCTTGGCCATGACCGAGCACCCCGGCGGCCTGACCGGCACCCTGAGCTACGCCACCGACCTCTTCGACCGCGGCACCGCCGAGCGCTTCGGCGCCCACTACCTGCGCCTGCTGCGCTCGGCCGCCGACCGGCCGGACGCGCCGCTGTCCCGGCTCGAAGTGCTGTCGGTGGGCGAGCGGGCGGCCCTGCTCGGCGAGGACTCCGCCGCCGCCCCGCAGGCCACCGCCCCGGCGGCGACCCTGCACTCCCTGGTGGAGGAGCAGGCCCGGCTGCGGCCGTTGGCGACCGCCGTGACCTGCGCGGGACGCTCCACCGGTTACGCCGAGCTGAACGCGGCGGCCAACCGGCTGGCCCGCCGGCTGCGGGACCTCGGCATCGGCCCGGAGACCACGGTCGCGGTGCTCACCGGCCGCGACACCCGCACGGTCGTCGCCGTGCTGGCCGTGCTCAAGGCGGGCGGCGCCTACGTCCCGCTCGACCCGGGCCACCCGGCCGAGCGGATCCGTACGGTACTGGAGGACAGCGGGGCCCGCCTGGTCCTGACCGGCGGACTGCCCGACGGGGCGACGCCCCCGCTGCCGGACTCCGTACCCGTACTGGAGCTGGACGAGGTCCCGCCGACGCAGGCCGGCGCCCCCGGCCCGGACGACCCGGACGCCGCGGACCTGCCCGCCGTCGCCGGACCGGACCACCTGGCCTACCTGCTGTACACCTCCGGATCCACCGGCAGGCCCAAGGGCGTCGCCGTCCCGCACGCCGCGATCACCGGCTACCTGGCGGCGCTGACCGCCACCTTCGGGATCGGCGCCGGGGACACCGTGCTCGCCCGCACCGCGCTCACCTTCGACCCCTCGGTCCGTGACCTCTTCGCCCCGCTGACCACCGGCGGGCGCGTCGTACTGGCCTCGCAGGACGAGGCCGCGGACCCGGACGCCCTCGCCCGGCTGCTGCGCACCGAGCGGGTCTCGGCGCTGCTGTCGATCGTGCCCTCGATGCTGGCCCCGCTGGTCGAGGCCGTCCCGGAGCCCTGCCCCGAGCTGCGGCTGGTGATGACCACGGGCGAGGCGCTCACCCCCCAACTGGCCCGCGCGGCCCGCGCGCTGGGTCCGGCGGAACGGCTGCGGCTGGTCAACCAGTACGGCCCGACCGAATGCACCAACACCACCACCTATCACGTGGTGACGGACGCCGACATCGACAGCGGCCGCATCCCCATCGGCCGCCCGCTGCCCGGCGCCCGGGTGCTGGTCCTCGGCGAGCACCTCGAACCGCTGCCGCGCGGTGCGGTCGGCGAACTGTTCATCGCCGGCCGCGGGGTCGCCCGCGGCTACCTGGGCGACCCGGGCCGCACCGCCGAGGCCTACCCGCCGGACCCCTACGGTCCGCCCGGCGCCCGCATGTACCGGACGGGCGACCTGGCGCGGCTGCGCGCCGACGGGGTGCTGGAGTTCCACGGCCGCCGGGACAACCAGGTCAAGATCCGGGGCCACCGGATCGAGCTGGGCGAGGTGGAGGCGGCCCTGCTGCGCCACCCGGACGTGGCCCGCGCCGTCGCCGCCGCCCACGGCGAGGGCGCGGACCAGGCGCTCGTCGCGTACGTGGTGTTCGAGCCGGGAACGGCCGGTGATCCGGCGGCCGTGCTCGACGCGGTGCGCGGGGTGCTGCCGGCCGCGCTGGTGCCCTCGGTGCTCGTCGCGCTCGACGCCCTTCCGCTCACGCCCAACGGGAAGGTCGACCGCAAGGCGCTGCCGGCGCCGGAGCCGGGCGCGGGCGGGCCGGCCCGGGCCTACCTCGCCCCGCGCACCGCGCTGGAGCGGACGGTCGCCGAGGTGTGGCAGGAGGTGCTCGGCGACGGCCCAGTGGGCCTGCGCGACCACTTCTTCGAACGCGGCGGGCACTCGCTGCGGGCCACCCGGGTCATCTCGCGGCTGCGGACCCTGCTGGGTCTGGAGATCCCCGTACAGCTGCTGTTCCGCCACCCCGTCGCCGGGGACCTGGCGCGGGCCCTGGCCGGCCTCGGGGACGGCGGCGAGCCCGCGATCGCGGCGCTGCCCGCCGGACCCGGCCCGCTCTCGTTCGGACAGCAGCGGCTGTGGCTCCTGGACCGGCTGCAGCCCGGCCGGCCCGACTACAACATGCCGGGGGCGATGCGGCTGAGCGGGACGCTCGACACCGCCGCGGCCCTCGGCGCCCTGCGGGACGTCGTCGCCCGCCAGGAGGTGCTGCGCTCGCGGATCGAAGCCGGCGGTGGCGGGGTGGCGGAGGCCCGGCTCGTCGTGGAGCCGGTGGAGGTGTTCTCCCCGGAGTTCACCGACCTGACCACGGCGGATTCCGCCCCGGCGGCCGGGGCGGACCCGGCGCCGACGGCCGGGGAGCGCGCGCTCGAACTGGCTGCGGCCGACGCCGCCATGCCCTTCGACCTGGCCACCGCACCGCTGCTGCGGGCCCGGCTCGTCCGGCTCGCGGAGCGCGAGCACCTGCTGGTGATCGTCGCCCACCACATCGCCTTCGACGGCTGGTCGGTCGCGGTGTTCTGGCAGGAGTTCTTCGCCGCCTACCGGGCACGCACCGAGGACGGCGCCGAACCGCTCCCGGAACTGGCCGTGTCCTACGGCGCGTTCGCCGCCTGGCAGCGGCAGCGGCTGACCGGCGACCTGCTGGCCCAGCAGCTCGGCTACTGGCGCGGGCGGCTGGCCGGACTGACCCCGCTGGACCTGCCCACCGACCGGGTGCGGCCGGCCACTCCCTCCGGCCGCGGCGACCAGCTGCCCTTCACCGTGCCCGCGCCGCTGCTGGAGCGGCTGCGCGCGCTGGGCCGGCAGCACGACGCCACCCTCTTCATGGTGCTGCTGGCCGGCTTCCAGGCACTGCTCGGCCGCTGGTCGGGCGCCCAGGACGTGGCGGTGGGCTCACCCATCGCGGGCCGCGACCGCAGCGAACTGGAGCCGCTCGTCGGCTTCTTCGTGAACAGCCTGGTGCTGCGCACCGACCTGTCCGGGGATCCCGGATTCGCGACGCTGATCGGCCGGGCCCGGGAGACCTGCCTGGGCGCGTACGCCCATCAGGACGTTCCCTTCGAGCGGCTGGTGGAGGAGGTCCACCCGCAGCGCGATCTCAGCCGCAACCCCCTCTTCCAGGTGATGCTGGTGCTGAACGAGGAGGCCGCGGCGCCGCCGGCGCTGCCGGGCCTGGCGGCCGAGCCGGTCGCCCTGGCGAGCGGCGCCTCGAAGTTCGACCTGTCCCTGTACCTCTCCGAGGAGGACGGGCAGTTGCACGGGGAGGCGGTGTTCGCCACCGACCTGTACGACCGGGAGACCGTCGCCCGGATGACGGCCGCCCTGCTGGAGCTGCTCGCCGCCGCGGCGGACGCGCCGGACGCACCGGTCGGCTCGCTGCCCCTGCTCGGCGCGGCCGAGGAGCAGCGGGTCCTGCACGGCTGGAACGACACCGCCGAGGCGGGGGCGGACCGGCCGCTGCACGAACGCGTGGGCGAGCAGGCCGCGCGCACGCCCGCCGCGGTCGCGGTCGAGGACGGCCGGCGGAGCCTGGACTACGCCGGGCTGTGGCGGACCGCCGGGCGGCTGGCCGGGGAACTGGCCCGGCTCGGGGTGGGCCCGGACACCGCGGTAGCGGTCTGCGTGGAGCGCTCGGTGCTGCTGCCGGCGGCGCTGCTGGGCGTACTGCGCTCGGGCGGGCTGTACGTGCCGGTGGACCCGGAGTACCCGGCCGACCGGGTCGAGTACATGCTGTCCGACAGCGGTGCCCGGGTGCTGGTGGTCTCCGGCGACGCCGCCGCCCGGCTGCGGGCGCCCGAGGGGGTGCGGGTGGTCGACCTGGAAGCGCTGCTCGCGGCCGACGGCCCGGCCGGTCCTGCCGCGCCGGTGGCGCTCCAGCCGGAGCACCTCGCCTACGCCATCTACACCTCGGGTTCGACCGGCCGCCCCAAGGGCGTCATGGTGCCGCACCGCGCCCTGGCGAACTTCACCCGGGACATGACGCGCCGGCTGGCGCTCGCCCCGGCGGACACGGTGGCCGCGGTCACCACCGCCTCCTTCGACATCGCCGTCCTGGAGCTGCTGGTGCCACTCACCGCCGGCGCCGCCGTACGGGTCGTGGACCGGGAGACGGCGCGGGACGGAGTCCTGCTCGCCAGGGAACTGGACGCGTGCGCCCCCACCGTGGTGCAGGCCACCCCGGCCACCTGGCACCAGCTGATGGAGACGGGCTGGACCGCACCCGGAGTGCGGGCGCTGTGCGGCGGCGAAGCGCTGCCGACGGCCCTCGCCGAGCGGATGCGCGCGGCGCTGGGCACCGTGTGGAACGTGTACGGGCCCACCGAGACGACCGTCTGGTCCACCGCCCACCGGCTGTCGGGCCCGGCGGCCGAAGGGTCGGTGCCGATCGGCTCGGCGCTCGCCAACACCCGGCTGTACGTGCTGGACGAGCGGCTGCGGCCGGTGCCGGTCGGCGTGTTCGGCGAACTGTTCATCGGGGGCGACGGGGTGGCCCGCGGCTACCACGGCCGGCCCGGGCTGACCGCCGACCGCTTCGTCCCCGACCCGTACACGCCGGGCGGCCGGCTGTACCGCACGGGGGACTTGGTGCGCCGGCTCCCGGACGGCGCCCTGGAGTACCGGGGCCGGGCCGACGGCCAGGTCAAGGTGCGCGGCCACCGCATCGAGCTCGGCGAGATCGAGGCCGCGCTCGCCCGCCACCCGCAGGTACTGGCGGCGGCCGTGGCGGTTCACGGCGACGGCGTCGACGCGGTCCTCGCCGGATACGTGACCTGGCGGGATGCCGAAGGCGAGCTGCGGGCGCTGGGCGACTTCCTGCGCGAGGACCTGCCCGAGTACATGGTCCCGCGGGTGCTGAGCACGCTGGAGCGGCTGCCGCTCACCCCCAACGGCAAGCTCGACCGGCGGGCCCTGCCCGCCCCGTCGGCCGGCGCGGACCTGGCCGGCCGGGCACCGCGGGTGGCCCCGCGCGACGCGGCGGAACTGCGGATGGCCCGGCTGTGGGAGGAGGTCCTGGGCGTGGCGCCGGTCGGCGTCCGCGACGACTTCTTCGACCTGGGCGGCCACTCCCTCAAGGCGTTCCAGCTGATGGGCGCCGTACAGCGGGAGTTCGGGGTGGAGCTGCCGCTGAACCTGGTGTTCCGCCGGCGCACCGTGGAGCTGCTCTGCGAGGCGCTCCCGGAGGCGGGTGCGGCGGCCGCCCGGCTGCTGGTCCCGCTCGCCGAGGGGGACCCGGCGCGGCCGCCGCTGATCCTGGTGCACCCGCGCGGCGGTGACGTCGTCTGCTACCGGGACCTGGTGCGCGGCCTGGCCGCGGCCCCGGCCGGCGACCGGCGGGTCCTGGGGCTGGAGTCCGTCGGCTACAACACCGCGGACGCACCGCTGGAGCGGGTGGCGGAGATGGCCGAGCGCTACCTCGCCGCCGTACGCGAAGAGCAGCCCCACGGCCCGTACCTGCTGGCCGGCTGGTCCTTCGGCGGTACGGTCGCCTTCGAGATGGCGGCCCGGCTCGAAGCCGCCGGGGAGACGGTGGCCTTCCTCGGGCTCGTCGACACGGCCGCTCCCGGGCCGGTGCCCCGGGCGGACGCCACCGCGGGAGATCCGGACCTGCTCCGGTACGGGATCGCCGCCGGGCTCGACGCCGGCGAAGCGCGCGGGCTGGACGAGGACGCCCTCCTCGACGCACTGGTCCGGCGCGGCCGCGAGGACGGCAGCCTCCCGCGCGGCTCGGCCCCGGAGGCGCTGCGGCGCCTGCTGCGGGTCGCGGAGGCCAACGGCGCCGCGTCGGCGGCGTACCGCACCGAAGCCGTCCTGACCACGGCCGTCCACCTGTGGACGGTGGCCGAGGTGCACGGCGAACTCGCCACCCCGCTGGTGGACCCGGAGCCCTGGCGGCCGCGCACCGGCGGAGCCCTGCGCCACGCCGTGGTCCCGGGCAACCACCACACCGTGATGGACCCGCCGCACGCCGCCTCGGTGGCCCGGGCCATCGCAGCGGCCCTGCCCGCCTGATCCCCCACACCCGACCCCGCACACCGATCCCGCACACCGATCCCGCACACAAGGAGAAACAGCCATGAACGACTCGACGACGACCCAGCAGTTCCTCGTGGTGGCCAACGACGAGGAGCAGTACTCGCTCTGGGACGCCGACCGGCCCGTCCCGCTCGGCTGGCACGCCCAGGGCTTCCAGGGCAGCAAGGACGAGTGCCTGGCGCACATCGACCGGGTGTGGACCGACATGCGCCCGCGCAGCGTGCGCCTGGCCTCCGCCGGCTGACCGGCGCCGAACCGATCTACGGATCCACCGATCCACCGATCCGTCGTCCCACTGATCCGCCGACCGGCGGACACCGCGGCGCCCGGCTCCCCGCCACCCGGGGGGCCGGGCGCCGCGGCGCGCGAAGGAAGGACCGAAGAACCGCCATGAATCCGCCCACGCCATCCCTGCCCCCGGCCGGGTCCGCGCAGCCGCCGCGGCGGCTGCTGCCCCTGCTCACCCTGGTGGCCGTCTCCGGCATCTCCTCCCTCGGCATCGCGATGACCCTGATCGCCGTGCCCTGGTTCGTCCTGCACAGCACCGGCAGCGGCGCCCGTACCGGCCTGGTGGCCGCGGCCGAGATGCTGGGGCTGCTGTGCTCGGCCGTGCTCGCCGGCCCCGTCGTGGACCGGCTGCCCGCGCGGGCCGTCAGCACCGGCGCCGACGTGCTGACGGCCGCGGCCCTGGCCCTGGTGCCGCTGCTGCACGCCCGGGACGCGCTGCCGCTGCCCGCCCTGATCTGCCTGGTCTTCGTCGTGGGCGCGGCGCGCGGCCCCGCCGACACCGGCAAGCAGCTCCTGCTGACCGGGGCGATGGAGAGCGCCCGGGTCACGGCGGAGCGGGCCACCAGCGCCGTGGAGGGGGCCCGCCGGGTCGGCATGATGACCGGCGCCCCGCTGGCGGGGCTGCTCATCGCCACGGCCGGACCGGTACGGACCCTGTGCGCGGACGTGGCGGCGATGCTGCTCTGCGCCCTGCTCGTGGCCCTGCTGGTGCCGGCAGGGGCCGCGGCCGGTACCGGGGGCACGGGGGCGGCCTCGTACCTCCGGGACCTGCGCACGGGCTGGACCCAGTTGCGCGGCGACCGGCTGCTGCGGGCCATGACGACCGTCCTGCTGGTCACCAACGCGCTCGACGGAGCGCTGAACGGGGTGCTCTACCCGGCGTACGGCACGCGCGTGCTGCACAGCAGCTCCCTGTTCGGGGCGATGGTGACGGCGATCGGGGCGGGCGCCCTGCTCGGCGCGGCCCTCTTCGGCTGGATCGGTCACCGAGCCCCGCGCCGGGCCCTGTTCGTGGCCGCCTTCGTGCTGGTGGGTGCGGTGCGGTGCGCCGCCCTGGCGGCCGAGCCGGCGCCCGCGGCGCTGCTGGCGCTGCTGGCCGTCTCCGGGATCGGGTCGGGGGTGGTCGGGCCGCTGATGATGTCGGTGGCGTACCAGCGGGTTCCGCAGGACGTGCGCGGGCGGGTGTTCGGGCTGCTCGTCGCCTGCGCCCTGGCGGCCACCCCGCTCGGCATGCTCGGTGCGGGTGTGCTGCTGGACCGCTGGGGGCTGACCTGGTCGCTGGTGGCGACCGGGGCGGTCTACCTGGGCGTCACGCTGGCGCCGCTGGTGCTCCGGGTGTGGCGCCAGCTGGACCCACCGGTTCCGGCCGGGCCCGAACGGGCGCCGGCCGAAAGCGCCGCTCCGGTACCCGTACCGGCAGCGAGCCATTGAATCGAACCGCTGAGAGGTTCAGACCGTTTCGAGGTGTTTTGCCGCCCCTCACCTTAACGCCAGGCAGCTTGATGAACGCTCTAGTGCAACCTGAGCGGCCTTGCGGGACGGCAGAGTTGGTTCCGCAAGGACGACGACCGGCTCGGTTCCCCCACGAGGGGGACCGCGTCACCACCAGACCACCTTCCTGGGGGGAACCCAATGCTGAAGCGCTACCTTCTCGCCGTCACCGTGACGGCTGCCGCCCTGCTCGGGCCGGCCGGCGCGGCTTCGGCCGACACCGGCCAGGACGCCCCGGCCGCCACGGCGGAGACGCACGCCCCCGCACCGCGCGTCGTGATCGTGCGGGGCACCGCCAACCCGGGGACGGAACGGGGCAAGAACCCCACCGACAGCTCCTGGGGCGGCTGACCCGCACCCCGCCTGACCAGCGGGGGCACGGACAAGGGAGGGGCCGCCTCGTCGAGGCGGCCCCTCCCTTGTCCGTTGTGCGCGCCGCCATCGGGCGCCGGCCGACGGGGCGTCTCAGCCCGCCGGCTCGCGGAGCCGGGTGAGTGCGTAGCGGGCGCCCCCGGTGAACTCGGCCCGGCGCGACCAGTACGCCGGTACGTACAGCACCTCACCGGGGCGCAGGCGGCACGCGAACGACGTGGGGCCCGGCTCGGTGGCCGCCGTGGTCCGGGTGCGGGACAGCCGCCAGGTCGCGGCGCCCGCGATCTGGTGGACCAGCAGGTGGTCGCCGCCGTCGGCGCCCGGCCGGCCCCCGTGGGCGGCGCCCCGGCCACCGTCCCCGGTGTCCACGGCGACGGTGCGGGCCGACAGCCCGGTCAGGCCGCCCAGTCCGGCGGCCAGCAGGCCCAGTTGGGCGGTCATCGACTCAGGCGCACCGGCCCCGGGCCCTTCGACGAGGGCGGGATGGTCGTACTCGGGCCACAGGATGCCGGGGGCGCGTCCGAGGTGGACCGACAGGAAGAGGCCGAGCTCGCGCAGGTGCAGCGCCGCCGGTTCGTCCACGGGGCGGGGCTCCGCCCAGCGCCCCGTGGATCCGTCGTCCGGCATGTCCATGTACCCGTCCCCTTGACTCGCGCCGATCGGCCGCCGTTCGGCGTGGGCCGCCGCCCGGCACGGCGCGCGGGCGACGGACCGTCAGCCCACGGCTCTCATCGGGGAAGCATCCGGCACGGGGCCGCGCGGGCACCAGACACGTAAGCACGTTCCCGGATTCACGCGACTGGAACTCCAGCGCGGGCCGGGGTTCACTCCTCGGGCACTTCGGCGGCGGCGAGGCCGGGGTCGGCGCCGAGCAGTCCGCGCATGGCCGCGGCGACCCCCGCCTGGAAGCGGCTGCCGGCGCCCAGTTCCTCCATGATGTCGGCGATGTGCCGGCGCGCCGTACGCAAGGACATGCCGAGCCGCCTGGCGATGGCCTCGTCCTTCAGTCCCGCGCCGAGGAGCTTGATGATCGTCTCGTGGATCTCGCGGGCCACTTCCTCCAGCCCCTGACCCGCCGCGTTGGAGAACGGCGTGGCAAGGTCCCAGGTCTGCTCGAAGATGGAGCAGAGGTAGGCCACGGTGGACGGTTCGCGGATGACCACCGCCCCCCAACTGCCGTCCTGGGCCGGGATGAAGGCCAGTTCCCGGTCGAAGACGATCAGGCGGCCGAACAGCTCGTGCGCGGTGCGGTACTCCGCGCCCAGGGCCGAGGCCGCGGCGACGTAGGCCTGGCTGGGGCCGTTGAACCGCGCGGTGTGGTGGTAGAGGCTGCGGATGGATATGCCGCGTTTGAGCATGGCTTCGTCACGACGCAGCGCTTCCTGCATGGCTTCCGGTACCCGGCTGCCGCCACCCGGCTGCGAGGTCAGCATCTCCTTGACACAGGCGTCCGAGGCCCGGTTGAGGGCGCCGCGGACGTCCTGGAGGTTCTCCAGGACCTCAAGGGACTCGCCCGTCGAACGCCGCCGGAGGTAGTGCGGTTCGAAGCGGCCGAGTTCCGCGCGGATCCCGCTGATCATCCGCTCGCGCTCGCGGATCTGCACCTCCAGCGGCGCGACGAGCTGCGACGCGGCGGTGTCCGGCGCGACGGCGAAGGCCACCGAGGTGTCGTCGGCCGCCAGGTGGAGCAGGTGGGCCCGGCGCAGCCGCTGCGTACTGCGGCGGACCTCCTCCGGGTCGCGGCCGGTCGCGGAGGCGATGGCGTCCACTTCGAGGCTCCGGTGTTCGAGTACCCATCCGTAGACGTCCAGGTCGGCGTCCTCCAGATCGGGCACCAGGTCGGAATCCACACTTGCACCATTTTGCACGTTTTACCCCGGGTCGCTTTGCTGCCAGGCATGTTGGTGAGGTGCCCGTCCCCTGGCCCCAGGATAGACAAGACGAAAGTCTGTTCCTACGGAACGCGGCGGCCCCGCCGGCCCCGTCCCGGCAAGGTCGGCAACCAGCCGGCCGGATGACGGGTATTCACCCCGGTCCACCGGTACGGCGCTTCCCGGCCGGACGGCGGGCCCGCCTCGCGCCGTGCCCACTGCCCGCCCCGCACCACCCCACACGACACCACACCACACCACACCACACCACCGGAGACCGCCGTGCCCGACACCGCCGTGAACACCGTCGCCCTCACCCCGCGCGAGCAGGAGGTCCTCGCCTACCTCGCGCAGGGGGACACGTACCGGATCATCGCCCGCCGGATGGGGCTCAGCCCGCACACCGTCGACACCTACCTGCGCCGGCTGCGCAGCAAGACCGGGGCCGTCAACCGCACCCAGCTCACCCACCTGGCGTTCCAGCTCGGCTACGGCTTCGGCTACTGAGCCGCGGCCGGTACGGGGGGCTGCCCGTCGAACTCGCGCATCCGCCGCAGCGGTGAGCACACCAGGACGAGGGGGGCCGCCGACAGCGCCGCGGCGAACAGCCACAGCGCGGTACGGACACCGAGCAACTCGCCGAGGACGCCGGCGAGCACACCGCTGACCGGCAGGACCCCCCACACCAGGAAGCGCATGGTGGCCGTCATGCGCCCGAGCAGGTGCGGCGGGCACACGGTCTGCCGGTAGGCCACCTGGCAGATGTTGTACACGGTGACTCCGGCCGACAGGACCAGCGATCCCAGCACGAACAGCGCGATGCGCCAGTCGTGCCCGGCCAGCGGCAGGAGGAGCCCGAACGGCATCGTGACCAGCAGCGACAGCCAGGTCAGCCGGGCCGCTCCGACGGCGCGCGTCAGGCGCTCCGTGGCGAGGGCGGCGAGCAGCGAGCCGACCGTGGCCGTGGTGAGCACCCAGCCGACCGCCGCGGGCCCCAGCCCCACGGTCCGGGTCAGGAAGAGGACCTCCACCGCGAAGATCCCGCTCAGGAAGAGGTTCACCGAAGCCGTGCTGAGGGCGATGAGCCGCAGGACGCGGTGCCCAAGTACGTAGCCGAGGCCCTCGCGGATGTCGCGCAGCAGGTGGCCCCGCCCGGCCGGGGCGGGTCGCTCCTCCCGCGCCGAGATCCGGCCCAGGAGGACGGCGGAGGCCAGCGAGGTGACGGCCTGCCCGGCGAGGGTGCCGACCGGGCCGAACAGCTGGACGAGGAAGCCCGCGACGCCGGGCCCGCTGAACTCGGCGGCCGAACGCACCGTCTCCAGCTTGGAGTTGCCGCTGATCAGGGTGGACTCGCCGACCAGGGAGGGCAGATAGCTCTGGTCGGCCACGTCGCCGAACAGCCGGGCGCAACCCAGTAGCAGGGCCACCGCGTACAGCAGCGGCATGGAGTGCAGGTCCAGTGCGTACGCGAGCGGCAGGGCGGTCAGCAGCACGGTCCGGGCGAGGTCGGCGGCGATCATCACGCCGCGCCGGCGCATCCGGTCGACCCACGCGCCCGCGGGCAGCCCGAGCAGCAGGAAGGCCGCCTGTTCGGCCGCGGCCAGCAGGCCGACCTCCATCGCCGAGGCGTGCAGGGTCAGGACCGCCATCAGGGGCAGGGCGACGTAGGTGATGCTGTTGCCGAGCTCGTTGCAGATGTGCGAGGACATGAACAGCCGGAAGTCGCGCCGCCGCCGGCGTTCGAGGGCGGACGGCCCGGCCGTGGGGCCGGACGGGGACATGGACGGGGATATGGACGCGGACGCTGGTTCCGCGGCGGGGACGGTCACCTGGGGGTTCCTTTTCCGGAGGGGTTCGGGGATCCGCGTCAGCGCGACGCGGCGGCCGGGGCGGGCAGCGCGGGCAGGGCCCGCGGATCGAGCTTGCCACCGGGCGTGCGGGGCAGTTCCGCCAGGAGCACCACATGGGCCGGGACCAGATGGCCCGGCACCCGGCGGGCGAGGTGGCCGCGCAGCCCCTGCGCGTCCAACGCGCTGCCCGGCACGGCCGTCACATAGGCCGCGAGCTGGGGTTCGCCCCGGTCACGCACCGCGCGGGCGACCACGTCGAGCACGTCGGGGTGGGCGGCGACGGCTGCCTCGACCTCCTTGAGCTCCACCCGGACGCCGCGGATCTTGACCTGATCGTCCGCGCGGCCGAGGAACTCCAGCGTGCCGTCGGCCGTGCACCGCACCCGGTCGCCGGTCCGGTACATGCGCTCGCCCGGCCGCGCACCGAACGGGTCGGCGACGAAGCGTTCCGAGGTCAGCGCCGGCCTGCCGTGGTAGCCGCGGGCCAGGCAGTCACCCGCGAGGTACAGCTCGCCCGCCGCGCCGGCCGGGGCCTCGGTCAGCGCCTCGTCCAGGACGTACGCCCGTACGCCGGGGAGGGGGGTGCCGAGCGGGATGACCTCGTCGCCGGTGCAGGCCGCCAGCCGCGCCGGGCCGGCCTCGAAGGAGGTGGCGGTGATCGTGGACTCGGTCAGCCCGTAGCAGCTGACCACGGGCGGGCCGCCCGCGGCCGCCCAGCGCTTGAGGTCGGCGGTGCGTCCGGCGTCGCTGCCGATGACCACCCGGCGCAGCGCCGCGGGCAGTTGCCGGGGCCGGCGCTCCACGTCCTTCGCCCACTGGGCCCAGTACGGGGTGGGCAGGTTCACCACGCTCACCCCGCGCTCGGCCAGGAACGGCTCCAGTTCGGCGGGCGAGAGGACGTTGTCCTCGACGAAGACGGCCGTGCCTCCCGTGCACCAGGTGGGCAGCGCCTCCTCCAGTGCCACGTCGAAGGCGGGCGCCGCGAACTGCAGCACCCGGTCCGCCGCGGTCAGGGCGTAACGCTCCGCCAGGACCGCACTCTGGGCGGCGAGGCCCCCGTGGGCCACCGCCACGGGTTTGGGCTGCCCGGTCGAGCCCGAGGTGAACAGCACGTAGGCGAGCGAGCCGGGATCGCACCGCACCGGCTCCGGCAGCGCCGTCCGCTCTCCTTCCTCCAGCGCCCCTTCGTTCGTGTCCGCCCAGAACAACTCGCGTCCGCAGCGCCGTTGCAGGACGGCCGCCGCGAGGTGGCCGGCGGCGACCGCGTACCGGGTGCCGGCGGCGCGGGTCAGCGTACGGAGCCGCTCGTCCGGGGCGCCCAGGTCCACCGGGAGCAGTGCGGCGCCCGCGTACCAGATGCCGAGGACGCCGACCGCCCAGTGCAGGCCGCGGCGCACACCGAGCAGCACGGTGTCCTCCGGGCCCGCGCCGGCGGCCCGCAGCTCTCGGGCCAGGGCGCGGGCCCGGCGGTCGAGCAGACGGTACGTCAGCTCGCCCTCCGGCCCGTGTGCCGCGATCGCGTCGGGGGTCAGGGCCGCCTGCCGCGCGATGCGCAGCGGTACGGGGAGCTCGGTCGGGGTCATGGTGTCTCCAGGTCGGTACGGGTGGCTCGCGGCCGGGCGGCTGGGGTGGTCGGGCGGGGTGGGCGGCCGGTCAGGCGTGGTCCCGGGCGCGCGGGCGCAGTACGGGACGGGCGGGGCGGGCGGTTCCGGCCGGGGCGGCCGCGGCGGCGGCGATCCGGACGGCCAGTCCGGCGGGGGTGGGGGTCTCGAACAGGTCCCGGATGGTCAGCTCGGCGCCGCACTCGCTGCGGATGCGGCCCATGAGCCGGGTGGCGAGCAAGGAGTGCCCGCCGTGCGCGAAGAAGTCGTCGTCCGGGCCGGCGCCGGGCAGGCCCAGCACCTCGGTGAAGATCGCGCAGACCGTCTGCTCGGCCGGGGTCGCGGGGGCGCGGCCGGCCGGACGCACCACGGTGGCCGGGTCCGGCAGGGCCTTGCGGTCGAGCTTGCCGTTGGTGGTGAGCGGGAAGGCGGCCAAGGCCAGGAACATGGCGGGGACCATGTAGTTCGGCAGGGCCAGCCCGAGGGCGGAACGCACCTCCTCGGGAGTCGGCGAGCCGGTGTAGTAGGCGATCAGCCGCTGCTGCCCGGCGTGGTCGCGGTCGACGGCGACCACCGCCTCGGTGACGCCCGGCACGCTGCGCAGCGCCGTCTCCACCTCCCCCAGCTCGATGCGGTTGCCGCGGATCTTGACCTGGTGGTCCTGGCGGCCCAGGAAGTCGAGCTGGCCGTCCGCCCGGAGCCGGGCCAGGTCGCCGGTGCGGTACATCCGGCTGCCCGGCTCGGCCGCGAACGGGTCGGGTACGTAGCGCTCGCTGGTGCGACGGGGGTCGCCCAGGTAGCCGGGGCCCACGCCCGTCCCCGCGATGAACAGTTCGCCGGGGACCCCCGGCGGCACCGGGGCGAGTCCCGGGTCGAGGATGTACAGCCGGTTGTTGCGCAGCGGCCGGCCGACGGGCAGCCGTCCGTGTTCGAGCAGCGCGCCCACGTCGTGGCCGATGAACGCGTGGGTGTTGTCGTCGGAGCACTCGGTGAGGCCGTAGGCGTTGATGATCGCCGCGTCCGGATGGCGGGCGTACCAGCGTTCGCACAGTTCCGGCGGCAGCACCTCGCCGTTGACGATGAACCAGCGCAGGCCGGGGAGTTCGGGCGGGACCGCGCCGGTGTCCCAGAGGTCGACGGCGGCGCGGACGAAGGAGGGCACCGTCTCCAGCACGGTGATGTCCCGGCGGGCGGCCTCGGCGAACAGTACGGCCGGGTCGCGGGCCGTGTCCCGGCTGACGAGGTGCACCCGGCCGCCGGTGATCAGCGGGGCGAGCATCTGCCAGACGGAGATGTCGAAGGTCAGCGGGGCGTTCATCACCACCCGGTCATCGGGCGTCAGTTCGAGGTCGTCCAGCTTGCTGAGGAGGTGGTTGTTCATGCCCCGCCGGTGCACCATGGCGCCCTTGGGCTTGCCGGTGGAGCCAGAGGTGAAGCAGACGTACGCGAGCGCGTCGGGGCCGCCTGCGAGGGGGGCGCGCGCTGCCGGGGCCGGGGCGTCGTCCGGGTCGGCCAGCACCAGGACGCGGACGGCTCCCGCGCACGCGTCGGCGATCTCCCGGGCCCGTTCCCGCTGGGCGGGTGCGGCCAGCAGCCAGCCGATCCCGCCCGCGCCGAGCAGGTCGGCGGTGCGGGCGACGGGGCCCTCGGGGTCCAGCGGTACGTAGGCGGCGCCCGCACCCAGGATGCCGAGCAGGGCGACGGGGACGGCGGCGGTGGGCTCGCTGAGGACCGCGACGAGGTCGCCGGCGCCCACGCCGGCGTCGAGCAGCCGCAGGCTGAGCGTGTCGGTGCGGGCGACGAGCCCGCCGTAGCCGATCTCCCGGCCGTGGTCGTCGGTGACGGCCGTCGCCGTCGGGTCCAGTTCCGCCTGCGCCCTTACCCGCTCGACCACTTCGGCGTAGTCCTCGTCGCGGGCGGTGTCGTTCCACTCCACCAGCACCCGGTGGCGTTCGGCGGCGGAGAGCAGGTCCAGTGCGCCGACGGGGAGGTACGGGTCCTCTACGACGGCCTCCAGGAGGCGGACCAGCCGGTCGAGCATGGCGCGGGCCTGCGCCGTGCCGAAGACGTCCGGGCGGTAGTCGATCTGGAGGCGCAGCCGGGTGCCGGGGACGGCGGTCAGGGTGAGCGGGTAGTGGGCGGCGTCGTGGGGGTCGACGCCGACGACGCGCAGGTCGCCGCCGGAGAGGGCGGCCAGTCCGTCGGCGTCGACGGGGTAGTTCTGGAAGGCCACGCAGGAGTCGAAGAGTTCCCCCGCCCCGGCGAGGCGCTGGACCTCCACGAGGCCGAGGTGGTGGTGCTCGATCAGCGCGGCCTGCTCCTCCTGGAGCCGTCCGAAGAACTCGGCGAGGGGCTCGGCGCGGTCGATGCGGACCCGCACCGGGACGGTGTTGATGCACAGCCCCACGATGTCGGCGACGCCGGGCAGCTCCGGGGAGCGGCCGCTGACGATGGCGCCGAACACCACGTCCTCGGAGCGGATCTGCTGGCCGAGGAGCAGGGCCCACGCGCCCTGGAGCACGGTGCCGGGGGTCAGCCGGTGGGCGCGGGCCAGTTCGGTGAGCCGGTCGGTGACGGTCTGCGTGAGCTCGGTCTCCACCCGGTCGGGGAGGACCGAGCCGGGGGGCACGGACGCCGGGGCCGTCCGGCTGCCGCCGGCGAGACCGGCCAGGGAGCGGCTCCAGGCGTCCCGGGCGGCCGTGGTGTCGCGGGTGGCCAGCCAGCGCAGGAAGGCGGAGTAGGGGGTGACGGGGGCGGGGGCGGGCGCGTCGGGGCCGGCGTCGTGGGCTGCGAGGAGTTCGCGGACCAGGACGGGCCAGGACCAGCCGTCCATCAGGATGTGGTGGTAGGTGAGCAGCAGCCGGTGGCTCTGCGGACCGGTGCGGATGAGGGTGAAGCGCAGCAGCGGGGGCCGGGCGAGGTCGAAGCGGCGGGCGCGGTCCTCGGCGAGGAGGGTGTCGAGGGCGCGGCCCAGGGCGGGGCCGTCGAGGGCGGAGAGGTCCTCCTCCCCCCAGGGGGCGCGGACGTCGCGCTGGACCACCTGGGCGGGTTCGCCGGAGGCGCGGCGCAGGAAGCCGGCGCGGAGGTTGGCGTGCCGGGCGAGGACGCCGTCGGCGGCGTCCCGCAACCGTCCGGCGTCGAGGGGTCCGGCGAGGTCGAGCAGCAACTGGGCCACGTAGACGTCGCGTTCGCTCTCGTCGAAGAGGGAGTGGAACAGGATGCCGTCCTGGAGCGGGGACAGCGGCAGCACGTCCTCGACGCGGGACCGGACGGAGTCGGCGGACGGCTCGGTCGGGGGGCGGTTCATGGGGTTCCTCCGTGGTGCGGGTGGGTGCGGGGTCAGTGGCCGGAGCCGGGTTCCGCCGGGCGGAGCGGGCCGGGCCGAGTGGGTCAGGCGGTCCGCGGGGCGCGCGCCGCGGCCGGTCGTCGGCCGGGGCGCGCCCCGCGGGCGGGCGGGCGGTGCGGGGTGCAAGGGCGGGAGCGCGCCGGCCTGGGCGGCCCCGCCTGGACCGGATGAGTGGGACGGGACGGGCCGGACGGTCCAGCCGGACGGTTCCGCCGGGGCCGGATGAGTCGGACGGTTCGTCAAGAACCGTTCGGCCGGGCTCCGCCGGGCGGAACGGCCGGATGGGGCAGACGGTCTGCGGGCGGGCGGTGCGGTGCGGCGCGCAAGGGCCGGGGCGCGCCGGCCTGGGCGGCCCCGCCTGGACCGGATGAGTGGGCCAGGACGGGCCGGACGGTCCAACCGGAGAGTTCCACCGGGGCCGGATCAATCGGACGGTTCGTCAAGAACCGTTCGGCCGGGCTCCGCCGGGCGGAACGGCCGGATGGGCGGTGTGGTGCGGGGTGCAAGGGCCGGGGCGGCGCCGGCCGGAACGAGATGGTCGGACGGATCGTCAGGGACGGGTCCTAACGGGACGGATAACCGGGGGACGGAATGAGTGGACGTCCGGCCGGGACAGCCCCGCCGGGACCGGACTGACGTCCGGCCGGGACGGTCCCGCCGGGGATGGTCGGACGGTCCATCAGGGACGGTTCGGATAGCCCGGGGACGGAACGGGTGGGACGGGATGAGTGGAAGTGCGGCCGGGACCGGGCGGACGGTTCAGCCGGGGTCCGGCCCGGACGGGCGACCGGTCAGCCGGGGCCGGATGAGCCGGGCGGGGCAGGTCAGGCGGTCTGCGGGCGGCGGGGGCGACGGAGTACCGGTGGGTCGTCGGCCGGGGCCGGGGCGGCTGCCGCCAGGGACGCCGCCAGCTCCGCCACCGTCGGCGCGGCGAAGAACGTACGGATGCTCACCGTGCTGCCCAGCGCGGAGCGGACCTCGGCGAGCAGCCGGGTGGCGAGCAGCGAATGGCCGCCGAGGTCGAAGAAGTTGTCGCGGACCCCGATGCGCTCGTAACCGAGGACGGACTCCCACACGGCGCACAGCGAGCGCTCGGTGCCGGTCCGCGGGGCCACGTACGCCCGGTCGGCGGCGGCGGCCGGGCCGGGAGCGGGCAGGGCGCCCGTGTCGATCTTGCCGTTGGGGGTCACCGGGAAGCGGTCCAGCAGTGTGACCGTGCCCGGCACCATGTAGTCCGGCAGGGCCGCGGCGAGGTGTTCGCGCAGTATGGCCGCGCTCGGGGCCTCGGCGCCGACGGCCGGTACGGCGTACCCGGCCAGCGCGGGTCCCGTGGGGCCGGCCACCACGGTGACGGCGGCCTGTCCCACCGCGGGGTGCGCCGCGAGGACGTTCTCGATCTCGCCCGGTTCGATGCGCAGGCCGCGGATCTTGACCTGCCGGTCGGCCCGGCCGAGGTACTCCACCTGCCCGGCCGCGTTCCAGCGGGCGCGGTCGCCCGTGCGGTACATCCGCCGCCCCGCAGGGCCGTAGGGGCAGGCCACGAAGCGTTCCGCGGTCAGCGCGGGGCGGCCCAGGTAGCCCTGCGCCAGGCCGCTGCCGGCGATGTAGAGCTCGCCGGGAACCCCCGGCGGGACGGGCTGGAGCCGGTCGTCGAGGACGTACAGCGCGGTGCCGTCCAGGGGCCGGCCGATGGGGACGCGGCCGTCGGGGACCGGCCGGCCGGGCGCGAGGGGGAAGGTGGCCGAGAAGGTGGTGGTCTCCGTCGGCCCGTACGCGTTGGTGACGGTGGTGTCGGGGCAGGCCTCGCGGACCCGGCGGACCATGGGCGGTGAGGCGGCCTCGCCGCCGGTCATCACCTCGCGCAGGGAACCGAGTTCGGGCAGGTGCGCGTCGGCCAGCACGTTGAACAGGGTGGCGGTGAGGAAGGTGCCGGTGACCTTCCGGTCGGCGATCAGCCGGGCGAGTTCCGCGACGTCCAGGTCCCCGGGCGGGGCCACCACGACGACTCCGCCGTTCAGCAGCGGCACCCACAGTTCGTAGGTGGAGGCGTCGAAGGCGTGCGGGGAGCGGAACAGCACCCGCTCGTGGGCGCCGCCGCGCCAGCGGCCGTCCCGGGCGAGGGCGACGACCTCGCGGTGCGGGACGGCGACGCCCTTGGGGGTGCCGGTGGAACCGGAGGTGTACATCACGTAGGCGAGGGCGTCGGCGTGGCCGGGGCCGCGGACGGCGGCGCGCGCGGAGCGGACGGCTTCCGTACCCGGTCCGGGCCGCAGCACCCGGCGCACGCCCAGGGCATCGGTGAGCCCGCCGTCGGGCTGCGCGGAGTCGGTGACCAGCACGGCCGCACCGGCTCCGGCCACGACCGCCGCGGAACGGGCGCGCGGAGCCCGGGCGTCCAGCGGCAGGTAGGCGGCGCCGGCCTTCAGTACGCCCAGGCAGGCGGCGATCAGCTCGACGGAGCGCTCCATCAGCACGGCGACGGCGTCGCCGGGGCGCACGCCCAGTTCCTCCAGGCGGTCGGCGATCGCCTCGGAGAGCAGGTCGAGCTCCCCGTAGGTGGCCTCGCGGTCGGCGCAGACCACGGCGGTGCGCTCGGGGTGCTCCGCGGCCCGCCGCGCGAACAGCGCGTGCACGGTGCAGTGGGGGTCCAGCGGCTGCGCGGGGCCGCCGAGGCGGCCCTCCAGCAGTTCCGCGCGCTCTTCGGGGGCCAGGACCTCCAGGGCGGCGAGCGGCGCGGCGGGTTCGCGCACGGCGGCGGCGGTCAGCCGTACCAGCCGGTCGAGGAGCGCCTGCGCGGTGGCGGCGTCGAAGAGGTCGCCCGCGTACTCCAGGGCCAGGCTGATCCCGGCGGGGGCCCCGGTGGCGGGGTCGCGCCGCTCGTCGACCTCCAGGGTCAGGTCGAACTTGGCGGTCGGGGTGCGGACCGCCTCCACCTCGACGCCGAGGCCGGGCAGTTCGGGGGCGGGGCCCGAGCCGCGCTGTCCGGCGACGGCGACCTGGAAGAGCGGGTGCCGGGACGCGGAGCGGGCCGGGTTCAGCCGTTCGACCAGGGCCTCGAAGGGGACGTCCGGATGGGCCCGGGCGTCCAGGACCGCGTCGCGCACCCGGTCGAGCAGTTCTTCGAACGCCGGGTCGCCGGACGTGTCGGCGCGGACCACGAGGGTGTGCACGAAGAGGCCGATGACATCGTCCAGCGCCTCGTCCTCCCGCCCGTCGACGGGGCAGCCCAGCGGCAGGTCGGTGCCCGCGCCGAGCCGGGTGAGCAGGGCGGCGAAGGCGGCCTGGACGGCCATGAACGGGGTGGCCCGCCGGGCCTGGGCGAGGTCCGCGAGCGCGGTGTGCAGGGCGGGGTCGAGGTACGCGGTCACCAGCGCCCCGCGGTGGGAGGCGACGGGCGGCCGCGGCCGGTCGGTCGGCAGCTCCAGCTCCTCGGGCAGTCCTTCCAGGGTGCGGGTCCAGTGGGCGAGCTGCCGGGCGTGCAGCGACCGCGGATCGGCCGCGTCCCCGAGCAGTTCCCGCTGCCAGATCGCGAAGTCCGGGTACTGGAGCGTCAGTTCGGGCCACTCCGGTTCCTGGTGGCGGACCCGGGCGGTGTAGGCGGCGGCGAGGTCCCGGATCAGGATGTCCACGGACCGGCCGTCCCCGGCGATGTGGTGCAGGACGAGCAGCAGGTAGTGGTCCTCGTCCCCGTGGGCGAACAGGTGGGCGCGCAGCGGGATGTGGGCCGTGAGGTCGAACGGCCGGCGCAGGGCCGCGGCGACGAGCCGCTCGCGCTCCCCCGTGGTGCAGGGGACCACGGGCAGGCCGGGCGCGGCGGTTCCGGCGGCGAGGACCTCCTGCCGGGGGCGGCCCTCCTCGTCCGGGAAGAGCGTACGGAGCGCTTCGTGCCGGTCCGTGACGTCCGCCAGGGCGCCGCCGAGCGCCGCACGGTCGAGCGTGCCGCGCAGCCGCAGCCCTACGGGGATGCTGTATTGCGCGCCGTCCGCGCCGTCGCGGCCGAGGAACCACAGCCGCTGCTGGGCGTGGGACAGAGGGATCACAGCAGTTCTCCGAGCTGGGATTCGAAGGTGTCGAGGTCCGCTTGGCTGATGTCGGCCAGCGACACGTCGGACGGGGTCAGTCCGGCCGCGCCGGGCCGGGCGGTGTAGCGGGCGAGGGCCCGCAGCATGGCGAACCACTCCTCGGCGAGGGCGCGGACCCGGGCCCCGGGGTAGGCGTTGCCGGCCCAGGTCCAGGTGGCGCTGAGGGTCAGTCCGTCGGGTCCCTCGTGGGCGGCCGCGTTGACCTCGACGGCATGGGCCATGGGGAAGCCCTCGTCCGCGTCGTCCAGGGCGAAGGCGTGCCCGGGGGCGGCGGACCAGTCCCCGGCGTCGCCCATCGGGAACCGGCCGAGGTAGTTGAAGCCGATCTCGGGGATGCCGCGCCGGGCGAGTCCCGGGCCGGTGTGCGAGTTGAGGTGGCGCAGCAGCCCGAAGCCGATGCCCTTGTCGGGGACGGCCCGCAGCTCCTCCTTGACCAGCCGCAGGGCGGCGCCCAGGGCGGGGCCGGCGGCGCGGGCGTCGGCGGGGTCGGTCCGTCCCAGGTCGAGGCGGACCGGGTAGACGGTGGTGAACCAGCCGACGGTGCGGGACAGGTCGAGCCCGTCGACCACGTCCTCCCGGCCGTGCCCCTCCACGTCGACGAGGACCCGGCCGCCGGCGGGGTCGTGGGCGGCGTCCGCCCCGGTGCCGCCGGGCAGTGCGCGGCGCCAGCTCAGCACCGCCAGGGCCAGCGCGGTCAGCAGGACGTCGTTGACGGTGCCGTTGACCAGGCCGGGGGCGGCCGTCAGCAGGGGGCCGGTGAACTCCGGCGGCAGGGTGAGCACATGGGTGTGCTGCGGGGTCTCGGCATCGAGGCCACCGGCTTCGCGCACCCCGGCCAGCGGGGCGGGGGCCGGGCTCAGCACGTCGTCCCAGCGGGCGGCTTCGGCCATCCGGCGGCCCGAGGTGGCTTCGGCGCGCAGCAGGTCCGCCCAGTGGGCGAACGGGGTGTGCACCGCGTCGGGTGCCGGGGCGGCGCCCGCGGCCAGGGCGGCCCAGCAGCCGCGCAGGTCGTCCTGGAGGATGCGCCAGGACACCCCGTCGACGGCCAGGTGGTGGACGACCAGGGCGAGGCGTCCCTGCCGTTCGGGGCCGCGGTCGAGCAGTACGGCCCGCAGCACGGCCCCGTCCCGGGGCGAGAGCAGTCCGCGCGCGGTCCGCATGTGCCGGCGCATCAGGGCGGGCAGGTCCCCGTCCGCGACGGTGCGGGCGTCCACCCGATCGACCAGCCCGGCGGCGGCCACCGTCCCGGGTTCGGGGATCTCGGCCGCCGGCACCGGCGTCGCGAGGCCTTCGGGCAGCCGCAGCCGCAGGACGTCGTGGGTGTCGAGCAGGGCCTGTACGACACGTTCCGCCGCCGGGGCGTCGAAGCCCGCCGGCGTCCGGACCACGAGCGACTGGTGGTAGCTGTCGACGGGTCCGTCCAGCTCGCCGAGCCACTCCATGATCGGGGTGGGGGCGAGCGGGCCGAAGCGGCGCGGCGGCGCCACCGGCCCGCGCTGCCGGCGGGCCCGGTCGTCCGTGCGGGCCGCGGCGGCGAGGGCGCGGACGCTCTCGCTGCGCAGCACCTCGCGGGTGGTGACGACCAGGCCGGCCAGGCGGGCCCGGCTGACGACCTGGATGGCCTGGATGCTGTCGCCGCCGAGGCCGGTGAAGCTCTGCCCGGGGTCGACCGCTGGCAGGCCCAGGACTTCCGCGAACAGCGTGCGGAGGGTGGTTTCGCGGGCGGTCACCGGGGGGCGTTCCCGGAGAGGGCGGCGACCAGCGAGGCCGGCCGCATGTCGGTCCAGTTCTGCTCGACGTAGTCCAGGCAGCTCTGGCGCCCGTCGGGGCCGTGCACCAGGGTCCAGCCCGCGGGGACGGGCTGCGCGGCGGGCCACAGGGAGTGCTGGAGCTGCTCGTTGCGCAGGACGGTGTAGGACGCCTGGTCGTTCTCGAAGGGGTTGCTCATGGGAAGTCACCTCAAGGTGTGCGGGTTTCGGAAGGGAGGGGGAACTGCGGGGGCGGGCCGGCCGCCTTCTACGGACGGGGCGCGGGGCCCACGGACAGGCGCACCAGGCTCCGGGCCGCGTCCAGGGCCTCGGTGACCCGGTGCGGCTCGGCGTCCCGGGCGATGAGGTACCCGAGCCGGTCGCCGGCGTGCTGCGCGCGCCGTACGGGGGTGCCGGGGGCGGCGGTGACCGTGACGGCCTCGACGCCCTCGGTCCGGGCCGCCGCCGCGGTGCCTTCGACGGCCTCCAGGACCCCGTCGGCGTCGGCGAGCAGGAACTGGATGCCCGCGTGGCCCTCGTACGCGGGTTTCAGCTCGGGCGGCAGTCCGACGGCCACCCGCAGCTGCTGTTCCAGCAGCCGTACTCCGGTGGCGAGCCGGACCAGTTCGGGGATCATGCCGCCGGCCAGCCGGGGGTTGATCTCGATGACCGCCGGCCCTTCGGGGGTCAGTTTGACCTCGGTGTGGGTGGCGCCGAGGCGGACGCCGGCCGCTTCGAGTGCCGCGGTCACGGTCTCGGTGATCTGCTGCGCCACCCCGGCCGGGAGCGGCGCGGGGAACAGGTGGCGGTGCTCCACGAAGTGCGGGCCGCCCGTGACGGACTTGGCCGTGATGCCGACGCACTCGGTGCGCCCGTCCCAGGTGAACATCTCCACGCTGTACTCCGGCCCGTCGAGGTACTCCTCGACCAGGACGGTGCCCGCGGTCGGCATGCCGCGGACGTTGGTGGTGACGGCGAGGAGCCGGGCGGCCTGGGCGGCGGCGGCGGCTTCGTCGGCGCAGAGCAGGACGCCGGTGGAGCCGGAGTCGTCGGCGGGCTTGACCACGCAGGGCAGTCCGGTGCGGGCCACGGCGTCGGCGGTCTGCGCCGGGTCCCGGACGATCGCGTACCTCGGCTGGCGCACACCGGCGGTGTCCAGCGCGGCGCGCAGGGCGGACTTGTCGCGGCAGACGGCCATCGCCCGCTCCGGGTTGCCGGGCAGGCCGAGCCAGCGGGCCAGGGCCGCCACGGCCGGTACGTAGAAGTCGCTGGTGGTGGTGACGCCGGCGATCTCCTCGCGGCGGAAGCGCTCCTGGACCGCCGTGCGCAGCGCGACCGCCGAGTTGGTGTCGCAGCGCACCACCTCGGCGCCGGTGGCGTCGAGCCCCCGGTAGCGGTCGGGGTCCCCGGTCAGCAGGACCGGTACGCAGCCGGTCTCCCGGGCCAGGTCCAGGGCCAGCATGCCGGTGCCGGTGGTGTTGGACTCCACGAACAGCAGGTGGCGCCGGATCCCGGCGGGCGCCTCGTACTCCCGGCGCGACCAGGTGTGCGCGGTCGCCCCGGCGGGGACGGCGGCCGGCCGGGTGGCGCGCGGCACCTCCCGCAGGGCGTGGGCGGCCCAGTGCGCTTCGTCGTACACGGTGTCGGCGTAGCGGTCGCCGCGGTCGGGCAGGATGCCAACGATACGGGTGCCCGGCTCGGCCCGCTCCGCGAGGTCGCCCAGCACCCGGTAGACGGACCCGGAGGTGTTGCCGCCGAAGATCTGCTGCTCGCGGGCCAGGTCCCAGGCGGCCGCGAAGGCCTCGTGGTCGTTGAGCCAGTGCACCTCGTCCACGAGCGGGCGGTCGAGGTTGGCCGGCAGCAGGCTGTTGCCCAGTCCGCTCTGCAGCCGCTGGGGTACGTCGGGCTGGCCGAAGAGGGCGCTGCCGACGCAGTCGACGCCGACCACCCGCAGTCCGGGCAGGGTCTCCTTGACCGCGCGGGCCGTACCGCACAGCGAACCGCCGCTGCCGACCGCCCCGGCCAGGACGTGGAACTCGCCCAGGTCCTCGATGAGTTCGGCGGCCAGCCCGCGGTAGGCGCCGGGGTTGTCGGGGTTGGTGTACTGCTGGGGCCAGAAGGCGCCCGGCAGTTCGCGCATCAGCTCGGCGAGCCGTTCCAGGCGGGCGCTCTGCCAGCCGTGGCTGGTCATCGCCTCGACGACGTGCACCCGGCAGCCCAGGGCGCGCAGTTTGGCGAGGGTGACGGGGTCGATGCGGGGGTCGGTGACGATGTGCACCTCGTGGCCGAGCGCCCGGCCGACCAGTGCCACGCCGAGGGCCATGGTGCCGGAGGAGCTCTCGATGACGGGGGCTCCGGGGGCGAGGACGCCGAGCCGGCGGGCCTCGAAGAGGATGTTGCGGGCGACGCGGTCCTTCATGGCGAACAGGTTCTGCAGTTCCAGCTTGGCGTAGACCTGCACCCCGCGTGCCTCGCCCAGGCGGAGCCGGACCAGCGGGGTCCGGCCTATCGCGTCGGTGATGGTGTCGTACAGCATGGTCAGGTCTCCAGCTCGGGAAGTCGGTCGGGAGCGGTGGTGCCCGCCGCGGGCGTGGCGGGCGGTTCCGCCGCGGGCTCGCCGGGGGCCGGGGTCCAGCGGTCGCCGGCGCCGAGCGAGCGGTGTACGGACACCTCCCCGCCGAGCGGGGCGCAGGCGGTCCGGATCCGGTCGGTCTTCGCGGACAGCTCCGGGTCGGCCGCGTCCAGGAGGACGCCGAGCATGGTGCCGCTGTGGGCGAGCACCAGCCCGAGGCCGTCGACCTCGCGGCACACGGCACGCAGGTCGCGGAAGCCGGAGCGGGGCCGCCGGGCGGCGTTCATCTCGGCGCTGCGGGTGGCGACGGCGCCGACCTCGGGCAGGTCCGCGGCGGCGATCGCGGCGGCGAGCCGGTCCAGCAGCCGGGCGTACTCCTGCCGTTCGTCCGGGCCGATCGTCCGGGCCCGGAGGTTGTGGGCGACCGTGTCGACCTGTCCGCCCTCGTCATGGGCGACGACGG
This sequence comes from Streptomyces sp. NPDC026522, assembly GCF_055567555.1. NCBI lineage: Bacteria > Bacillati > Actinomycetota > Actinomycetes > Kitasatosporales > Streptomycetaceae > Streptomyces > Streptomyces sp. NPDC026522. The sequence continues at coordinate 595,468 of NZ_JBVHQF010000001.1, read as the reverse complement.
CGAGCGGCGGCAGGACTCCGAGCCGGCGGCGCAGCCGCACCTCACGGTGGTGGAAGGCGACGATCTCGTCGTACATCACCCCGTCGGCCGGTTCGATGCCGCGCAGGAACGCCTCGGTGCGGTCCGGGCCGAAGGAGCGCCCGAAGGCGGCCCCGACGGCCCGCACGGTGGCCACCAGGTCGGCGGAGGAACTGGCCAGCCCCTTGCCCTCGGGCAGTCCGCCGCCGATCTCCAGCAGACCGCCGCCCTCGACGCCGAGCGAGGCGAGGACCACCTCGGCGACGCGCCGGGACTTGCCCTTGTGGGCGGGGTGGACGCGCACGCCGCGCTGTCCGGGCCGGTGGTGGAAGGTGGCGGTGGCCCAGCGGGCCAGTGGGAAGGTGACCAGGAAGTCCCCGTCGGGCTCGGGCAGCGCGCCTTGGAGCAGTTCGCCGAACGTGCCGAAGGCGTGGCCGACGGCGGGTGCGGGCGGGCCGGGTTCAGTGCCCGGACTGTACGTCGTTGCCGACAGCATCGCTGCCCTCCTCCGTTCCGGTCGTGCGGTCCTGCGCCGGGGCCGCTCCGTACAGCGCCCGGTCCCGCTCCTCGGCTCCGGCGCGCACGGCGCGGGCCCGCCGCGCCCAGTCGGCGCGCAGCAGCTCCAGCTCGTCCTGCTGGGCCTCCAGCAGTTCGCGTACGGAGGCGGGGCGGGCGGAGCCGGCCGAGACCATGCGTTCCAGCCCGAGGTCCACGTCGAAGGCGGCGGCGAGCAGGGCCTTCGGGGTGGCGAGGACGACGCCGTGGGCGGCGGCGGCCTCGGCCAGCAGGCCGGGTTCCCCCGGTGCGGGGGCGGCGCCGGCCGCCGCGGCGAGCACGATGTACTTGCCGGCGATCACCTGCGCGGTGCGCCAGGGCACCTGCTCGGTCAGGGTGAGGGAGTTGGCCAGGCTGAAACCGCCGAGGAACTCGCGCTCGCACCCGGCGCGCATCGCGTCGGGGCGGAAGGACAGCCGGCGCAGCACCTCGGTGAGCAGGCGGACGGTGCCGTGCGCCGAGTCGAAGGCGTTCAGCAGATGGGTGCCGGCCTCCTTGGAGACCTCGACCAGATTGCAGAAGGGGGTGTTGCGCTGGCCGAGCAGCACGTCGAGGTGGAAGGCGGCCAGGTGCGCGGTGCGCCCCCGGATGCGTTCCAGCACCGGGTAGTTCTTCTTCTGCGGCATGGCGGAGGAGATGCCGGACAGTTCGTCGGGCAGCTCGATGAAGCCGTATTCGCTGCTGCCCCAGGTGAGCAGGTCGGTGGTGAAGCGGCTGAGCGCGGTGCCGAGGAGGCTGAGTTCCGCGGTGAGTTCGGCGCTCCAGCGGCGCGAGGCGACCGCGGTCAGGGCGTGCGGCTGCGGCCGGGAGAAGCCGAGCAGCCGGGCCATCCGGTCGCGGTCCCAGGGCAGTTCCTGCCCGGCCATGGCGCCGGCGCCCAGTGGGCAGGCGTCGATGCCGTCGTACGTCTGCACCAGTCGGCGCTGGGTGTGCAGGAGGTGTTCGGCGACCGCGGCCAGGTAGAAGCCGGGGGTGATGACCTGCGCGGCCTGGAAGTGCGTGTAGCCGGGCATCGGCAGTTCACAGGTGGCTTCCGCCAGCTGTGCGGTCACCGCGCTGAGTTCCAGCAGGGCCTCGGCGAACCGGCTGAGCTGGTCGCGTCCGTACATCACCTGGGCGCAGGACTGGAGGTCGTTGCGGCTGCGGTCCACGTGCCAGCGGACGACCGGGCGGGGCAGTCCGGCCTCCACGTGGCGTTCGAGGGCGAAGGCGATGTCCGACATGTTGGCGCCGGGTTCGGCGGTGAGGGTGCCGGCTCCCACCCCGTCCAGCCGGGCCGCGATGTCCCGGGCCTCGTCGGTGGTGACCAGGTCCATCCGGGCGTACTCGGCGGTGAGGGTCTTCTCGATGGCGACGTAGTGGTGCAGCAGGTGGCGGGATTCGAACCTGAACTGCGGGTCGAGCACCTCGTCGTGCAGCAGTTCGCTCGGGCCGCTGCGGATGCGGCCGCTGAGCGCGGCGGTGGGTCCCGGGACTTCGCTCGTCACGTGGTGTTCCGTTCTGGTCTGGTGCGGTGCGGTGCGGTCGGGGCACGGCGGGAGGGCCGCCCGCGGGTGCACCGCGGGCGGCGGTCGGAAGGGGGGGGTGGGACGCGCGGTCTAACGGGTGTCGGCCGCGTCGAGCGCGGCGCGGAGGGCCTCCGCGATGACGGCGGCGTGCGGGAGGCGCATCATCCCGTAGTGGTCGGTCGGGGCCTCGTACGCCGTGAAGCCGTCCGGAACCCGGGCGGCCCACCGCTCGGCGGCGCGGTCGGCGGCGCCGGTGGCGCTCTGGTGGAAGTGGACGGGGCCCCGGCCCACCGGAGGCTCGTACCGGGCGGCGGCCAGCAGGCCGGTCCGGAAGACCGCGTAGTAGCGGGCCAGTTCGGCCGTTTCCACGCCGGGCGCGATGCCGCTGCGCGCCACCTGCCCGGCGAGCGCCCCGATCCGGCCGGCGGCGGTCGGCTGCGCCGACAGTGCGGTGCGCAGGGCCGCCCGCGCTTCCTCCCCCGGGTCGGTGCCGGCGGAGCGGGCCAGGTCCTCGTGGAACCACTCCAGGAGGGCGCACTCGTCGTCGGGCACCCGGTCCGGCTCGGGGTAGGCGGTGTCCAGGAGGGTGAGGGTGGCCACCTCGGCTCCCGCCGCCCGCAGTTGGGCGGCCATCTCGTAGGCGAGCAGTCCGCCGAAGGACCAGCCGGCCAGGTGGTAGGGCCCGGTGGGGCGGATCCGGCGCAGGGAGGCCACCTGGGCGGCGGCGAGTTCCTCCACCGAGGCCGTCCCGGCGCCGTCCGCCGTGGCCGGGGCCGCCTCGGCGTCGGCGGCGGTGGGGGCGGTGGGGGCGAGCCCCGGCGCCGTCAGTCCGTAGACGGGCCGTTCCCGGCCCAGGGCGCCGGCGAGCGCGCGGTAGCAGAAGACGTGGCCGCCGATCGGGTGCACGAGGAAGAGCGGGTCGCGCTCCCCGTCGGGCTGGATGCGGACCACCGGGTCCGTCGTAGCGCCCCGGTGCCGGTCCCGCAGCAGTGCGGCCTGCCGGGCCACCGTCGGGTGCTCCATGACGGCCTGCACCCCGAGGCGTTCGCCGAACTCCCGGTTGATCCGCCCGATGAGCCGCAGGGCGACGATGGAGTGCCCGCCGGCGGCGAAGAAGTCGTCGTGGATACCGACCGGGCCGGCGTCGAGGAGCGGTTCCCAGATGCCGACGAGGCGTGACTCGATCTCGTCGCGGGGCGGCGCCGGCGGTCTCCCGCCGCGGGCTCCGGCCGGGTCCGGATCGGGCAGTGCGGCCCGGTCGAGCTTGCCGTTGGCGGTCAGCGGCAGCGAGTCGAGCCGGACCCAGGCGCCGGGGACCATGTACTGCGGCAGCCGGTCGGCGGCGTGCCGGGCCAGGTGCGCCGGGTCCGCGGCGCCGTCCGGGGAGACCACGTAGGCCACGAGCCGGTCACCGCGCGCCAGTACGGCGCAGCCGCGCACCGCCGGGTGTTCGGCCAGGACGGCTTCGATCTCGCCCGGCTCCACCCGCAGTCCGCGGATCTTCACCTGGTGGTCGGTGCGGCCCGCGTACTCGATGGCGCCGTCCGCCCGGTACCGGGCCAGGTCACCGGTGCGGTAGAGGCGGCGGACGGTCCCGTCGGGTGCGGTGTGCCCGATGAAGCGTTCCGCGGTGAGGTCGGGGCGGCCGTGGTAGCCCTCGGCCAAGCCGACCCCCTCCAGGAAGAGTTCGCCCGTCACTCCCAGCGGGACTTCGGCGAGCCGGGAGTCCAGGATGTGCGTGCGCATGTTCGCGATCGGCCGGCCGATGGGGACCGTGTCCCCGCCGTCGGGACGGCAGTGCCAGGAGGTGACGTCGACGGCGGCCTCCGTCGGTCCGTACAGGTTGTGCAGCTCCACGCCGGGAAGCAGGCGCAGGAACCGGTTCTGCACGTCGACCGGCAGGGCCTCCCCGCTGCACACCACCCGGGTGAGCCCGGCGGCTCCCGCGACGGCCTCCGGGTCGTCGAGGAACACGCTCAGCATCGAGGGCACGAAGTGGGCCGTGGTGACGGACTCGGCGCGCAGCAGCTCGGCCAGGTAGGCCGGTTCGCGGTGGCCCCCCGGGCGGGCGACGACGATGGTGGCGCCGGTCAGCAGCGGCCAGAACAGCTCCCACACCGAGACGTCGAAGGTGTGCGGGGTCTTGTGCACCACCCGTTCCCCCGGCCGCAGGGCGTACTCCTCCTGCATCCACAGCAGCCGGTTGGCGATCGCCCGGTGCGAGACCACGACGCCCTTGGGCTTGCCGGTCGAGCCCGAGGTGAAGATCATGTACGCCGGATCCTCGGGCGCGGCGTGCCGTACGGGCCCGGCGGGGAGGCAGTCGCCGTCGCTGCCGCCGCTGCCGTCGCTGCCGTCCGGGCGGACGACGGTGGCTCCGGCCGTGCGCAGCGGCGCCTCCCAGCGGCCGTCGGCCACCACCGCGCCGATCCCCGCCTCGGCGACCAGCGCCAGGACCCGCGCCCGCGGGTGTTCCGGGTCCAGCGGCACGTACGCCGCACCGGACTTCAGTACCGCCAGCAGGGCGACCGGCAGGTCCAGGGACCGGTCCAGCAGCAGTCCGACGAAGGAGCCCGGCCCGGCCCCGGCCGCCCGCAGCCGGCCGGCGAGCCGCTCGGCGGCCTCGTCCAGGGCCCGGTAGCTCAGCTGGTCGCCCTCGAAGCGGACGGCCGGCGCGTCGGGGGTCGCGCGGGTCTGCTCCTCGATCAGCCGGGTCAGGACGTGCGGCCGGTCGTAGCTCCGGCCGGTGTCGTTCCACCGCGCGTAGCGGTCCCGTTCGGCCGCGGACAGCAGTCCGCGGCCGCGGGCGTCGCCGTCCGGGGTGTCCGCCAGGTCCTGGAGGGCGGCGGTGTAGTAGCCGTGGACGGCGGCGACCTGTGCGGCGGAGAACTGCGCCGCGTCGAAGCGCAGGCCCAGTTCCAGGAGCTCGCCGCCGGGGGTGCGGGAGAACTCGGCCCCGAAGGCGAAGTCCGTACTGGCCTCACCGGTCTCTTCCAGGACGGCGAACGCGGCGGCGCCGGGCCCGTCGCGCTCGATGTGGAAGTGCGTGAAGTTGAAGAAGGTCTCGAAGAGCGGGGTGCCGCCGGTCGTGCGCAGGATCTCCGCGAGCGGGAACCGGCGGTGCTCGTGCACGGCCACCTCCAGCTCCGCGATGTGCCGGACGAGTCCGCGCCAGGTCTGCCCGGCCGCGTCCAGGTCGACCCGCAGCGGCAGGGTGTTCAGGAAGGCCCCGATCACCTTGTCCGCGTCGGCCTCCTCGGGGCGGCCGTTGTGCACGACCCCGGTGGTCACGTCGGCGCTGCCGCCGAGCAGGGCCATGACGCGCACGTGGGCGGCGAGCAGGAGGGTGCGCAGCGGTACGCCCAGTTCGGCCGCGACGGCGGCCAGCCGCTCCTGGAGTCCGGCCGGCAGCGGCCGCAGGCACCAGTCCATCCGGGCCGGGCCACCGCGGGCCTCGGGCCGGGGCAGCCGGGCGACGGTGGCGCCGGCCGTCTGCGCGGTCCAGAAGGCCCGCTGGGCCGGGTCGGCCAGGGCCGCCCGCTCCAGCGCGACGAACGAGGCGAAGCGCGACCGGGGGCCGCCGGCGGCCGGCGCCGGGCGTTCGGCGATGCCGAAGTCGCCGGGGCCGCCGGTCCCGTCGGTGTGTTCTGCCGCGCAGAGCTCCACGTAGCAGGTGCTGAGTTCGGTGAACAGCGACCGCTCGCTCCAGCCGTCCATGACGGCGTGGTGCTCGGCGATGAGGAGCTGGAAGTCCTCGTCCGAGCGCCGCTGGACGTGGAAGCGCATCAGCGGGGCGCTGTCCCAGGCGAAGGGGCGGTCGCGTTCCGCCGCGTAGCGGGCCGCGATCGCCGTCTCCCGGGCCTGCGGGTCCAGCCCGCCGAGGTCCTCGAAGGTGATCTCGGGCCGGGCCCCGCGGTGGACGAGTTGCAGGGGCTCGCCGAAGCCGTTGAGGTCGAAGGAGGTACGGAGCATCTCGTGCCGGGCGGCGACGGTGGCCACGGCGCGTCGCCAGGCGGTCTCCGAGTAGGGGGCCTTGACGTGGTAGGACGCGACGTTGTGGTACATCCGGCCGCCGGCGGCGGGCAGGTCGCTGTGGAACAGCATGCCGGCCTGGAGCCGGGTCATGGGGTAGGCGTCCTCCAGCCCGTCCGGGAGCGCGGCCCGGTCGCGGTCGGCGACCAGCGAGAACGGCTCGTACGGGGCCCGCGGGTGCGCCGGGCCGGCCGCGGCCGCGTCGTCCGCCACGACCACGGTGGGCGCGAGGGCGCGGACCGTCTGGTGGCGCATCAGGTCGACGACCGCGAAGCGCATGCCGCGTTCCCGGGCGCGGGCCAGCACCTGGAGGGAACGGATGGAGTCCCCGCCCAGGGAGAAGTAGTTGTCCTCGGCGCCGACCCGCTCGTGGCCCAGCACCTGCCCGAGGATCTCGGCGAGCGCCGTCTCGACGGGGCCGCGCGGCGGCTCGTACGGCCGGGCCGGTGCCAGGCCGGCGGTGCCGGGTGCGGGGAGCTTGCGCCGGTCGACCTTTCCGTTGGCGGTGAGCGGGAAGGCGGGCAGCGTGACGAAGGCGCCGGGGATCATATAGGCGGGCAGGCGTTCGGCGAGGTGGGCGCGCAGGGCCTCCACGGTGGGGCCGGTGGGGCTCCCCTGCGTACCCGGTACGGCCAGGTAGCCGACCAGGGTGTCGGTGCCGGCCGCGTCCCGGGTGACGAGTGCGACCGCGGCTTCGATGAGCGGGTGGCCGGTGAGGGCCGCCTCGACCTCGCCGAGTTCGATGCGGAACCCGCGCAGTTTGACCTGGCCGTCGATCCGGCCGAGGTATTCGAGGTCGCCGTCGGGCAACACCCTGGCGAGGTCGCCGGTGCGGTACAGCCGCTGCCCCGCGCCGGCGGCGGCGGAGCCGGTGGCGCCGTCGGCCTCCGCGGTGTCCGTACCGGTCGCCGTGCCGTCGGCGGGGAAGCGCTCCGCGGTGAGCGCCGGGCGGTGCAGGTAGCCGCGGGCCAGACCGGCGCCCGCGACGAACAGCTCGCCGACGGCGCCGCGCGGCACGGCGCGGCCGCGCCGGTCCAGGAGGTGCAGGCGCAGGTCGGGGATGGGCACGCCGATGACGCTGCCCCGGCCCTCGGCCGCGTCGCGGGCGGTGAGCGGCCGGTAGGTGACGTGCACGGTCGTCTCGGTGATCCCGTACATGTTGACCAGGCGCGGGCGGCTGTCGCCGTGGCGCCGGAACCAGCCGGCGAGCGCGCTGACGTCCAGCGCTTCGCCCCCGAACACGACGTGGCGCAGCGCGAGTCCCGCATCGCCGGCGGTCCGCCGCTCCTCGTACTCCTCGTCGGCGCGGGCCAGCTGGTAGAAGGCCGAGGGGGTCTGGTTGAGGACCGTGACCCGCTCGTCGCGCAGCAGCCGGTGGAACTCCTCGGGCGAGCGGCTGGTGGCGTACGGCACCACGACGAGCCGGCCGCCGTACAGGAGGGCGCCCCACAGCTCCCAGACGGAGAAGTCGAAGGCGATGGAGTGGAACAGCGTCCACACGTCGTCGGGGCCGAAGCCGAACCAGTGGTCGGTCGCGGAGAACAGCCGGGTGATGTTGCGGTGGGGTACGAGGGTGCCCTTGGGCCGGCCGGTCGAGCCCGAGGTGTAGATGGCGTACGCGAGCTGGTCGGGGGTGACCGTGACGGCCGGGGCGGTCTCCGGTTCGGTGGCGAGTTCGGCGGCGTCGGCGGCGAGGTCGACGGTGTGCAGCGAGGGCGACTCCCACAGCGGCCGGGTGTCGGTGGTGCCGACGACGTGGCCGAGCCGGGCGTCGCCGATGATGTAGCGCAACCGCTCGGACGGGTTGTCGGGGTCGAGCGGCAGGTAGGCGCCGCCCGCCTTGAGGATGCCGAGCAGGCCGGTGACGAGGTCGGCGGAGCGGCGGACGCAGAGCCCGACCAGGGTGTCGGGGCCGACGCCTTGCCTGATCAGCCGGTGCGCGACCTGGTTGGCCCGCCGGTCCAGTTCGCCGTAGGTGAGCCGGGTGGAGCCGTGGACGAGGGCCACGGCGTCCGGGGTGCGGGCGGCGTGCTCGGCGAAGCGTTCGTGCGCGCACCGGACGCTGACGTCGCCGGGGCGGCCCGGCAGCGGGGAGGTGAGGCCGGCTTGTTCGCGGGCGGAGAGCATGGGGAGCCGGCTGACGCGCTCACCGGGGCGTTGCGTGGCCGCGTCCAGGAGCCGGGTGTAGTGGCGGGCGAACTGCTCGATGGTGGCGGCCTCGAACAGGTCGGCTCGGTACTCCAGCCGGCAGCGCAGTGCGGTACCCGTGCGCACGACGTCGAAGGTGAGGTCGAACTTGGCGGTGCCGGGCGGCCCTTCGAGCAGCCGGGCGCGCGGTCCGGGCAGCCCCTCGGTCATCCCGCCTTCGTCGTGGAAGCCGAACATGACGTCGAACAGGGGCGGGCCGTGGCCGGTGCGCTCGGGGCCCACCTGCTCGACGATCCGCTCGAAGGGGAGGTCCTGGTGGTCCTGCGCGTCCAGGACCGTGTCCCGTACCCGCTCCAGGTGCTGGCGGAAGGCGGGGTCGTCGCTGAGGTCCGCGCGCAGGACGAGGGTGTTGACGAACAGTCCGACGGTGTCCTGGAACTCCGCGCGGTTCCGGTTGGCCACGGGGGTTGCGACCAGTACGTCCTCGGTGCCGGTGTAGCGGCTCAAGGCCACCTGGAAGGCGGCGAGCATGGCCGTGTACGGGGTACTGCCGGTGGCGCGGCAGAGCGTCTGCATCCGGGCCTGGACGGGGGCGGGGACCTCGAACTCGTACGTGGCGGCGGCCCCGCGCTGCGGGTCGCCGGCCGCCGCGGGCCGCCGGTCGCGGGGCAGCGGTGCGACGGGGAGTTCGCCGTCCAGCTGCCGGGCCCAGTGGGCGAGCTGCTGCCGTGCGGCCCCGGTGTGCAGCCACTCCTCCTGCCACTCGGAGAAGTCGGCGTACTGGAAGCCGGGCTCCGGCAGCGGGTCCGCGCCGGGGGACTCGGTGAGGGCGGCGTAGTCGGTGAGGAGTTCGCGGATCAGGATGGCGGACGACCAGCCGTCGCCGACGATGTGGTGCATGCCCAGGGCGAGTACGGCGCCGGTGCCGTCCTGCCCGGCGGCCTCCCGGGTGTGCAGCACCGCGGCCCGGAAGAGCGGGCCGGTGCGCAGGTCGAAGGGCCGGTGGTGCTCGGCGGAGAGCCACCGCGCGATCTCCTCGGGCGTGCGGGCCGTGCCCGTCGACCAGTCGAGGCGCGCGGTGGCGTCGACGCACTGGAGCAACTGCCCGTCGCGCAGCTCGAAGCGGGTGCGCAGGGCTTCGTGCCGGTCCAGCAGCCGCTGGGCGCATCGGCGCAGGAGATCGGCGTCCACCTCGCCGTCGAGGGCGTAGAACACCGGCATGTGGTAGGTCGGCCTGCCCTCCTCCATCTCGTGGAGGAAATACATCCGCTGCTGGGCGCGCGATGCACGGAACACGCTGACCGACGGCTCGGTGGGCCGGCCGGTCGGATCCTGAGTGGCCAAGACAACTCCCTCGGCCGCACGCCGCTGCGGACGCGCGGCGCTGACTCCGCTTGCTTGCACCTCCACCGTATGGACGGCCCGCCGCCGCGATAAGTCCCGTTTCGCCGGTCCCGGTTTCCCGGGACAGGCCCCCTTCCAGGGGGGAGGCCGGTCCCGGGAACGGCGGTGGGGAGGCGGGGCCGGAGCCCCGCCTCCCCACTCGGCCGAGGGCCGCCCGGGTCCGGGCGGCCGGCCCCGTCAGTGTGCGGCGATCTGCTGGAGCGCGGCGCCCTGGTAGCGGGCACCGGCGTTCCACAGGATGAAGGAGTTCATCTTGTTGTCCGCCGCGGCCTTGATCTGCTCGGCCACCTCGGCCGGCCCGTAGGTGCTGCCCATCGAGAAGTCCTGGAGCCAGGGGACGATCTCGGTCTGCGTGCCCTTCGCCTGGCGGGCGAAGTCGGCGAGCGAGCGCTGCACGATCGCGTACGGGGAGGTGTCGGGCTGCGCGACGCCGTACTCCCCGGGCCCCCAGTGGGACGGGTACACCATCGGTGCGATGTAGTCGGTGACCTTGACCAGGGCCCCGATGTCCTGGGCGATCTCGGTGGGCCGGGTGGCGGCGATCCCGAAGACCGAGACGCCGAGGTACTTGGCGTGCGGACGCAGCGCGGTCCGGGTGTCGGCGACGAACGAGGTGATGGCCTGCTCGGGCGTGGCGCTGCCGATGCCGGGGAAGCGCATGTGGGTCAGCGGCCCGTCCGGGCGGCGCACGTAGTCGTAGAGGATGTCGTCGAAGCCGAGCCGGGCCGCTTCGACGGCGAGGTCCTGGTTGTACTTGCGGACCGCCGGATTGGCGAAGTTGGTGAAGGACAGGGCGCCGTAGTGGCCGCCGTCGTAGGGCTGTCCGCCCGGGGTCAGCACGAGCTGGTCGCGCTGGCCGGACTTCCAGGAGGCCGCGGCGAGCTTGGGATCGCGGAAGGCCACGATGCGGCCGATGACCTGGGCGCCCGCGGCGTGGATCTCGTTGATCGCCTTGCGGGCGTCGTAGTAGCCCTTGGCCGCGCCGATCCGGCGGGCCAGCGGCACCTGGGACGCGTACCCGACCTCGCCGTCCTCGTCCTTGACGTCCAGCTCGACCGCGTTGAGCTTGCCGCTGCGGACCAGGGCCAGGATGCCGCCGCGCAGCGTGTCGTCGCCCCAGCCGATGGCGGTGATGTGCGCGGCCCGGATCAAGGGGCGGCGTCCCCGGGCGGACACGTTCTTGGTGGTGGTGTTCCCGGCGCGGTCCACCGCGGTGACCGTGACGAGGGGGGTGCCCTTCGGCACCGTGATCGTGAAGGCGCCGGCCTTGTCGACGGGGATCTTCTTGCCGTTGACGGTCACCTCGGCGTCCGTGGAGGCGTTGCCGGTGATGGTCACGGGGGCGGCGGGGTTCTTGATCTGGGGGTCGGCCACCTTCAGCTCGGGGGCGGTGGCGTCCACACTGAAGCCGACGGTCTTGCGGTACGAGGCGAAGGGGAGACTGCTGTCGCCCTCCACCACCAGCGTGTGCCGGCCCTCCTTGAGGTGCGTGAGGGCCAGTTTCAGGCGGGCGCCCTCGGCGGTGACGGGGACCGCCCTGCCGTCCAGGGTGGCGTGCAGGTTCTCCCTGCCGCCGGCCTCGTCGGCGGCGAGGTAGGCGCTGACCTGCGCGGCCTTGCGCCCGTCGAGGACGGCGCCGTCGCCCAGGCCCTGGATGGCCGGACCCGGGGCGAGGAACGTCCAGGCTCCGACTCCCGCTCCGGCCAGCGCGAGCGCCCCGGTCGTCGCTATGAGGGCGCCCTTACGGGCCGGGCGGCGCAGGGAGGGGAGCGGGTTCGATATGCGTATGGGCGACATCATGACGTCCTTCGTGCCGTGGGCCGGATGCTGCCTCCATTCATTGCCGCACGGTGTGCCGGTCGTCCCTTTCTGCCCGTATTTCATACGAACGGCGGCGTCCGGTCCCGGCGTGGCGGCTACGCCACCCAGGGGACAGTGCGGTATGCGGACTCCTCTCGCAGGTAGGTATGGCGCGACACGTCCGCCTTGGAGGGGCTTCCCATGCGCCACCCGCTCATCCCGCTCGGCGCCCTGGCCGGCGCCGCCCTGCTCGTCTCCGGCTGTTCCACCGGGCCGTCACCGGCCGCCGGGGAACGCCGTGCCGCCGCCCCCCGGGCGGCGGCCGTCGCCGCGAAGGCCCCGGCGGAAGTCGGCGCCAATGAACTCGGCCAGGTGCCGGTGCTGATGTACCACCAGCTCACCGAGAGGCCGGCCAGTGTCTACGACCGCACCCCGGCCGATTTCCGGGCCGAGCTGGAACGGCTCGCCCGGGAGGACTACGTACCGGTGACCGCCCGGGACTTCCAGACGGGCCGCATCGACATCCCGGCCGGCACCCACCCGGTGGTCCTCACCTTCGACGACTCGACCAACAGCCAGGTGCGCCTCGGCCCGGACGGCACCCCGGCCCCGGACACCGCCGTCGCCATCCTGGCGGAGACGGCCAAGAAACACCCCGCGTTCAAGCCGGTGGCGACCTTCTTCGTCAACGCGGACGCCTTCTCGGCCACGGGCTCCGCCAAGGCCCTGACCTGGTTGAAGGCGCACGGGCACGAGGTCGCCAACCACACCGACCGGCACGAGAACCTGCGCTCCCTGGACCGGGCCGGGGCCACGCGGGCGATCTACGCCGGCCAGCAGGCGATCGAGAAGGCCGCGCCCGGGACGAAGGTCACCTCGCTCGCCCTGCCCTTCGGCGCCATGCCGCAGCCTGAGTCGATCGCGGTGCGGGGAACGGGCTACCGCTACGACGGGGTGTACCTCGTCGGGGCCAACCCCTCGGTGTCGCCGTTCGCCAAGGCGTTCACCCCCGGCGCGATCCCCCGGATCCGCTCGGCGGGGCCCAAGGACGAGGACGCCGAGTTCGGTTCGTCGCGCTGGCTGGACAAGCTCGCCGCCGGGAAGAACCGTTACGTCTCTGACGGCGACCCGAACACCGTCGCCTTCCCGAGTGCCTCGCGCAACGAACTGTCACCGGCCTTCGCGAAGCAGGCCCGGCCGTACTGACGGGTGCGGGCGGACCAGTGATCCGGAGGTGCTCGGTGAGAGGTACACCCGACAAGGCGGCCGCCGCCGAGAAGGCGCGGCCGGGGCCGGTGGCGCGGGTACGCGCGCTCGTGAGATCCGCCGGGGCCGCGGGGCCTCCCCCGGGGCCGGCGCGTCCGGGGTTCTGGCGCAGCCCCCTGCGGGGTCCGTGGCTCACCGCGGTGTTCGGGCTGGTCCTGCTGTGCGGGATCACCGTGCTGTTCGTGACCGGCCTGCTGTCGTACGCGGCGTACAACCCGGATCTGGCGGCGGTCAACGACGAGACTCCCGACAAGGGGTGGCTCGGCTTCTACCTGTTCTCCTGGCCGACCTCCCCGTACTGGCTCTACCGGCTGACCCAGGGCGTCCACGTGACGCTGGGCATCGTGCTGGTTCCGGTACTGCTGGCGAAACTGTGGTCGGTCATTCCGAAGCTGTTCGAATGGCCGCCCATCCGCTCGGCGGGCCACGCCCTGGACCGGGTGTCGCTGCTCCTGCTGGTCGGCGGCGCCGGCTTCGAGTTCGTCACCGGAATCCTCAACGTACAGCTGCACTACATCTTCCCCGGGTCGTTCTACACGCTGCACTTCTACGGGGCGTGGGTGTTCATCGGCGCCTTCGTGGTCCACGTGTCGTTCCGGCTGTCCCGGGCGCTGCGCGCCGTCAGGCGCCGCCAGGGCGAGCCCGCGGCGGGTTCCGAGGAGGCCGCCGGGCTGGTGTCGCCGCGGCCGGCGGCACCGACCATCTCGCGCCGGGGCGCCGTGGCCGTGGTCGGTCTCGGGTCGGTGGCCCTGCTGGCGGTCACGGCGGGGCAGAGCATCGGCGGGTGGTGGCGCCGGACCGCGCTGCTGGCACCGCACGGCCGGGACCCGGGCCAGGGCCCGAACGGCTTCCAGATCAACAAGACCGCCGCCTCGGTCGGCATCCGGCCCAGCGACATCGGTCCTGCCTGGCGGCTGACCGTACGGGGCGCCGGACGGCAGGTGGACCTGACGTACCAGCAGCTGCTGGCCATGCCGCAGCACGAGTCGGCCCTGCCGATCGCCTGCGTGGAAGGCTGGTCGACGCCCGACCAGCGGTGGAGCGGGGTCCGGCTCACCGAGCTGGCCGCCCTGGTCGGGCTCGGCGTGCGCACCCCTCGGGTGCTGGTGGAATCGGTGCAGCGCGGCGGCTCGTTCAGTTCGGCCGTGCTGCGCGACAACCAGGTCCGCGACAGCCGCTCGCTGCTGGCCGTCCGGGTCAACGGGGCGCCCCTCTCCGCCGACCACGGCCATCCGGCGCGGATCATCGTCCCGGGGGCACCCGGGGTACACAACACCAAGTGGGTCACCCGGCTGACCTTCGGGGAACCGGCCTTCGGCGAGCCGGCATGAGGGCCCCGGCCGCCTTCCGCCGCCGCTACGGCGCCTCCCCGCTGCACCTGGTCCTCGTCCTGGCCTCGTTCGCCCTCGCGGTCTACGCCGGCCTGCGCCTGTTCGAGGGGGACACCGTCGGCGTGGCCGTGTGGTTCGTCGGCGCGGCCCTCCTGCACGACCTGGTGCTGCTCCCCCTGTACTCGGTGACCGACCGCGCGATGCAGGCCCTGTTCAGCCGGTGGCCCGATGACGGGCGGACCGGGCCGCGGGCGAGCGTGAACTACGTCCGGGTACCGGCGTTCGTCTCCGGTGTCCTGCTGCTCGTCTGGTGGCCGCTGATCCTCCAACAGGTGGGGCACTACACCGCCGCGACCGCCCTCCCCGCCGACGGCTTCCTGGCCCGGTGGCTGCTGATCACCGCCGGGCTGTTCGCCGCCTCGGCGATCGCCTTGATCGTACGGACCCGGCACGGGAGCCGGGCTCAGCGACGGGCACGCAGAGCGGCGAAGTGACGGCCCCGGGCCGTGGTCCACCGTTCGACCTCCGTCCAGCCCGACGAGGTGGCGTGCCGGCGCAGCGCGGCGGCGCCGACCACCGCCCACGGGAAGACGCCGCTCACGGGCTGGTGCCCCGCATGGATGCGGACGCGCCGGCGTTCGTCCACATCGGCGGCGGCGGTCTCCACCAGGAGCAGGCCCTCCTGGCGCACGAGGTCCCGGACCCGGCGGAGCAGCCGCCGGGGGTCGCCGCCGATGCCGATGTTCCCGTCGATCAGCAGCGCCGTCCCCCACCGGCCCTCGTCAGGGAGCGGCTCGAACACGGACCGGCTCATCGCGGAGCCGCCCCGGCACACCGTCGTGATCACGGCGAAGGGACAGACGTCGATGCCGAGGACGTGGCTGCCCCGCCCCGTCAACGCCTCGACCAGCCGGCCGGCGCCGCACCCGATGTCCAGCACCCGGCCGGTGCACCGGCCGAGCACCGTCCGGTCGGCCTCGTCCGCCCGGGCGTACCACCGCTCCGGCTCCAGAGCCAGGCACCAGCCCTCCCCGTCGCACAACGACAGCGCGTGCCGCGGGGTCCGCAGTGCCCGCGCGTAGAAGCCGCTGCTCCAGGCCAGGTGTTCGTGAGCGGTCATGCCCCATGGTTCGCCGCGCACCGTCCCGGCGGTGCGTTCCGCACCGCGGATTCCCCCGGACGGCCCCCAGCGCGCGCAGGGTCCGCTTCTCGCCGTCGTGGTGGGCGGGACCGGCCGTTACGCGCCGGCTGCCGCTTTTCACAAGAACGGAACCTGCGGCGCGGGCCATGATCGCGCCGCCACCCATCGGGGTGACCAACACGTCCGTGACCCGACCAGACCTCCTACCTGGACGACCGGTTCCGGGAGCGGTTCGGGACGGAGCCCACCGCCGGCGACATCGTCGACGTCTCCGTCGTCGGCACGATGGTCAAGCAGATGACCGATGCCCGTAACGGCGACGGCTCCGCCAACCCGTAGGTCTACACCGGCGACCACAAGCCCGTCGCTTGGCGGGCGACCAGCTACCCCGACATGGCCGACCCCTCCTGCGACGAGGACAGCGACGCGATCAACCCGTCCTGGGCCAGGTCAAACCGTTCGCCCTCACCCCGGGCGCGCAGTTCCGCCCGACCACCCTGACCGCAGTACGGCACGTACGAGAACCTCCTGGCGAGCGACGAGTACAAGCGCCAGGCCGACGGCCGCCATCCCCGTGCTCGACCGGACCCCGGACCAGCCGGCCGCCGCCTGGTTCTGGGCCAACAACAACGGCACCTGCAAGCCCCCGGGGCAGGTGCTCCAGACCACCCGCGAGGTGTCCAAGGCCCGCGGCCTCGGCGTCTACCCCAATGCCCGGCTCTCCGCCCCCGTCTCCCTCGCCCTCGCCGACACCGGCATCGCGGTCCGCGACGCGGAGTTCGCCCCCCCGGATCGACCTGTGGCGGCCCGTCTCCGCCCTCCGCGAGTGCGGCCCGGATCCCCAGTGGAAGCCGCTGTTCGAGAACCCGGCGGGGGTCAACGTCAGCCCGTGCTGCCCCGTGTACGTCTCCGGCCACGCCTCCTTCGGGGCCGCCTGGGCCGGCGTCATGAAGCGGTACTTCGGCAGCGACAGCATCTCCTTCGACCTCACCCCCGGCGAACCGCAGGCCCTGGTCAAGACCCGCCACTTCACCAACTTCAGCGCCGCTGCCAGAGAGGAGGCCGACAGCCGGATCTGGCTCGGCGTCCACTTCCCGTGGGACGCCGCCGACGGCCTGCCCGGAGCCCTACCGAACGACCGCGGCTTCTTCGGTGGCCGGGGCGGCGAAGCCGCGGTGCGCGAACATGGCGGCGATCTGACGGGGCGCTTCGGTGTTGAAACAGGCGTCGAGCCCTTCGGCGGACATCTCGGCCGACGCCTGGGCGCGGGGGAACATCGCGTTCTCGTACCGGATGAGCGCCCCCTCGGTGTCCTCGCCGTGTTCGACCAGGGCGCGGGCGAGTTCGGCGGCGTCGAGGAGGGCGAGGTTGGCACCTTCGCCCGCGTACGGGGGCATGACGTGGGCGGCGTCGCCCAGGAGCGTCACGCCGGGGACGTGCTGCCAGCGGTGGCCGACGGGCAGGGCGAAGATCTGCCGCGGGGTGATGGTGTCGTCGCAGTGCCGGATGAGGTCGGTCAACTCGGGTGCCCAGTCCGCGAAGTGCGCGAGGAGTCCGGCACGGGCCGCGTCCGGGTCGGACCAGTCGATGCCGCTGGTGGCCGCCAGCCAGTCCTGCGGCACGCGCAGGGAGACCCCGAGTTCGATGTGCCGCCCGCCGTGGCCGAGCATGCCCTTGTTGTCGGCGAGCGCGAAGATCATGCCGGTGCCGACCAGGGCGGCCAGGCGGGGGTGGCGGATCGCGGCGTCGTGCAGGTGGATTTCGAGGTGCGTGATGCCGGAGTAGGCCGGAGTGGCGGGCGAGAGCAGGGGCCGGACCTTGGACCAGGTGCCGTCCGCGCCGACGAGGAGGTCGGCCGTGGTGCTGCTGCCGTCGGCGAAGGTCACCTCGTGCCGGCCGTCGGCGAGGCCGCGTACGGTGGTGGCCTTGCGGCCCCAGGCGATGCGGCCCGGTTCGAGGGAGTCGATGAGCAGGTCGCGCAGCCGGTGGCGGTCGATCTCGGGGCGGCCGCCTTCGCCGCCCTCGGGTCCGCCGTCGATGTGGACGCGCCCGGTCTTGTCCAGGATCCGTATGTGCTCGCCCTGGGGGTGGGTGTGGCGGCGGAACTCCTCGTAGAGGCCGGCGGCGTGCAGGGCGATCTGGCCGGAGTCCTCGTGGATGTCGAGCGAGCCGCCCTGGCGCCGGGCGTCGCGCGTGGTGTCGGACTCGTAGACGGTGGACGCGATGCCGTGGTTCTGCAGGATGCGGGCCAGTGCGAGACCGGACAGGCCGGCGCCCACGATCGCGATGGTCGGTCGGGACATCAGGATTCTCCCTGCGTTTCGATGGACGGAGGGCCGGCGGCGAGGATGCCGTCGAGCAGAACGTCGAAGGCCCAGTCGGAGCGCGCCGGGCCGCTGCCCGATACGAGTACGGCGCCGAGCCGGGCGATGTGCGGGAACTGCTCCGCGCTGGTGTTCACCAGCTGCACGCCCAGGTCGGAGAGCGCCTGGTCCTTCCGCGCGGCGGCCCTGGGGTTGCTGCGCTCCGCGGCGATCGCGGTCGGGAAGAGCAGGAGCAGGTCGACGCCCCAGGCCGCGGTGCCGTCCGGAACACCGCCCTCGTGGAGCAGCGCGAGGACCTCTTCGACCAGGGCGAGGTAGTTCGGGCCGCTGGGCTGCGTGGACAGCGCCATCCGGGCGATGCCCGGGTAGCGCCCCAGCAGGTCCCGGTAACCGGTGAGCAGCTGCTTCAGACGATCGCGCCAGGGGCCGTCGGCGCCCGCGGCCGGGTGCAGCTCGCCCAGGAGGGCGTCGAGGATCTGGGCGTGCAGGTCTTCGGTGTCGCGGACGTAGACGTACAGCGACGCGTGCCCGGAGTCGAGGGCGGAGGCGACCCGCCGCATCGTCACCTTCTCCAGACCCTCCTCCTTCAGGATCTCCAGGGCGGCGTCGGTGATGCCCTGCCGGGTGAGGGCCGGCTTGGCCGGGCGCTCCCGGCGACTGCGGGATTTCGAGGTGGGGTCCGTCGCGCTCATGACCGCAAGCTAGCACGACCACGGTCGGTCCGTCCATGGTCGTAGCGACCATGGTCGTTCCAGGTCACGGGCCCTCTCAGGTGCGTCCGGCGGGCAACCGGTGGGTGACGACCTGCATGGGGGTGCATGGGGCCTGCCCCGAGTCGCCGGGAGCACGGTCTGTGACCGGGCCCTGGCCTGGTACGGAGTCTCGTGGCCGTGGGCCGCCTTCTTCAGCCGGTGCCGTGGTGGGAGTCCAGGGCGGTGAGCTCGCCTCCGGAAAGGCGCAGGCTGCCGGCGGCCACGTTCTGGGCGAGGTGGTCGGGGTCGCCGGTGCCGGGGATGGCCAGGACGTGCGAGCCCTGGTGCAGCGTCCACGCGAGCCGGATCTGGGCTGTGCTCACCCCGTGGGCGCGTGCGATGGCGTGCACTTCGCTGCTGTCGTCAGTGGTCGCGCCGCCTTCGCGTCCGGTGCCGGCGATCGAGTAGAACGGCACGAACGCGATGCGCTGTTCACCGCAGAGGTCCAGGAACTCCCGCTGCTCGGGCGATGCGCCGATGCCGTACATGTTCTGGACGCAGACCACCGGTGCGATCGCCCGGGCCTCGGCGAGGTGGTGGGGGCGGACGTTGGACAGGCCCAGGTGACGGATGAGCCCGGCCCGGCGCAGGTCGGCAAGTGCCCCGAAGCGTTCGGCGATGGAATCGGTGCCGACGATGCGCAGGTTCACCACGTCGAGGTGGTCGCGGCCGAGCTGGCGCAGGTTGTCCTCGACCTGGCCGCGCAGCTGCTCCGGGGTCGCGTGCGGCAGCCAGCGACCTGCGGGATCGCGGCCCGGTCCGACCTTGGTGGTGATGACGAGGTCGGCCGGGTAGGGGGCCAGTGCCCGGTTGATCAGCTCGTTGGCGGAGCGCAGTGGCGAAAAGTAGAACGCGGCGGTGTCGATGTGGTTCACACCGAGCTCGACCGCGCGGCGCAGCACACCGATCGCCTGGTCACGGTCGCGTGGGACGGCATCGGCCGCGAACGCCTCGCCGTACTGCGGCAGGCGCATAGCGCCGAACCCGACCCGGTTGACCGTCAGGTCGCCGAGCTCGAAGGTGCCCGATGCCGCCGCGGTGATCGTCTGTGAGGTCATGTCGGGATGATCTGCGACGGTAGGCTGGGCCGCCATTGATTCACATATGCCTGGATCCATTGAGGGGTGGCCGTCCTGGCAGAGCTGGCGTTCTCGGCGAGCGATCTGGCGCGGGTGCGGTTCGCCGTCTCACCGATGTGGGAGGTCGCGCCCAGCTTCCGTCTGCTGACGTCAACCACCGCGCATCCCGTCCACCGGCCCTGGGTCGACCAAGTACGGCCACGCCTGGTGGCCGCCGGGCTGGACCGAGGCTGGCTCCGCGAGCTGATCCCGCCCACCGGCTACGTCCCCGACTTCCTCAACCCCGCCCCCGCCGGACCGGCCCCCGCACCGGCGGCGGAGCGGGACGCGATCCGGGCCTCGCCCGCCGACCGGGTACGCCAGGACCTCGACCACCTGGGCCGCCACCAGGGAGAGCTGGGCCCCCGGCTGAGGAGCCTGCACGCCGACCCGCAGACCCGCCTGGCCAAGGTGGCGGAAGAGATCGAGGCGTACTGGGAGCTGGTACTCGCCCCCTACTGGGCACGGATCCGAGCCGTACTGGACGCAGACGTCTCCTACCGGGCCCGCATGGTCGCCGAGCACGGCGCGGGCCGCCTCCTCAACGACCTGCACCCGTCGGTGAGCTGGGACGACAACGCGCTCCGGCTGCCCCGCCGGAAGCAGCCGCTGCCCCGCACGACAGCAGGCTCGGGACTGCTGCTGATCCCCTCGGCCTTCACCGGACCGGGACTGCGCACCCGAACGACGCTGCCGGACCCACCACAACTCGTCTATCCGGCCCGCGGCATCGGCTCCCTGTGGACTGCGCGGCCCGTCACCCGGGCCGGGGCCCTCTCCACCGTACTCGGCCGCTCCCGAGCCCTGCTGCTGACCGACTTGGAAACCCCGGCCTCCACCACACAGCTGGCCCACCGCACTGGGCTCTCGCCCGCCGCGGTATCCCAATGTCTGACCGCGCTACGCAACGCGGGCCTGGTCAGCGCACATCGCGCCGGCCGCTCCGTCCTCTACGCCCGCACCGCCGCAGCCGAAACCCTTCTCCAAGCCGCCTCCGCCTGAGACTTGGTCAAGCCCCGAAGGACTTCCGGAGTCGACCGCCAAGAAGGCGCCCGCGTCCCCGGGCCGGAGAGGTCGCCGATGTAGTCGGCACCGGCGAGCGGGCCCCGCGTCAGCGCAACGGGTACACCGAGTGTCTCCCGCAACCGCGTCTACCGTGCGGCCAGACCGCGGCAGACCTCGATCAGCCGGTCCGGCAGGGGCCGGGGCTCGTCGACGGTGAGCAGCCCCGCCTCGTGGAACCAGCCGGTGTGCGCGGCGGCTTCCTCCACGCAGTCGAGC
Source organism: Streptomyces sp. NPDC026522 (assembly GCF_055567555.1). Classification (NCBI taxonomy): domain Bacteria; kingdom Bacillati; phylum Actinomycetota; class Actinomycetes; order Kitasatosporales; family Streptomycetaceae; genus Streptomyces; species Streptomyces sp. NPDC026522. The sequence goes on along the minus strand of NZ_JBVHQF010000001.1, from coordinate 574,790 downwards.
TGTACAGCGCGCGGCGTACGTCTTCGGCACCCGCGGCCCCGGGCGGACCGACGGAATACGCCGCCTCGGCGCCCACCCGGGCCAGGTGCGCCGAGGCGAAGCGTTGTGGCCGACGCCGGCGGCCATGGAGCGGGCCGCGTCGAGCAGGACCAGCCGGTTGTCGCCGCCGGCGGACAGGGAGGCCATCGCGAGCCCGTGGTAGTCGAGCAGCCGGTTCTCCGAGAAGAAGGAGGCGCCGCCGGCCGCCGACCGGCTCCGGGCGATCGCGTGTTCCGCGAGCCGGTCGGTGGTGACCTCGGCGAGGGCCGCACGGCGCATCACCTCGGGGGCGGGCCCGCCGCCCCGGCCTGCGCCGCCGGGCACCTCCCAGCAGTCCCTCAGCGTAGCCGCGGCTCCGGATGACGTCCGCCGTGATCAGGCGGAGCAGCTGCTCGGTGGCGGCCTCCCGCTCCCGGAGGGCGGCCAGCACCAGGTACTGCGGGTAGGTCAGTCCGGGCGCGTCCAGCAGGGTGGGCAGCGCGCCGTGACCGTACTTTACGAGGGTGCCTGCCCGACAGCGGGCACGGCCCACGGCTGAGGGCTGCCCGTCCTCGGCGATCTACGCCCTGGAGAGCCATATGACTGAGCAGAGTCCCCGTCCGGTCCTGGAGCCGGCCGCTGCCGCTTTCGCGGAGGCCACCGCCAAGCCGCCGTTCCTGTTCCAGCTCCCGCCGGCCGAGGGCCGCAAGGCCCTGGACGAGGTCCAGGCGGGCGAGGTCGAGGCGCCCGCCGTCGACGAGGAATGGGTGAGCGTCCCCGGCGGCCCCACCGGCGAGGTACGGACCCGCATCGTCCGGCCCGCGGGCGCCGAAGGCCCGCTGCCGGTCATCGTCTACCTCCACGGCGCGGGCTGGGTGTTCGGCAACGCCCGCACCCACGACCGGCTCGTACGCGAACTCGCTGCCGGCGCCGGGGCGGCCGTGGTCTTCCCCGAGTACGACCTCGCGCCCGAACACCACTACCCCGTCGCCATCGAACAGAACTGGACCGTCGCCCGCTGGGTCGTCACCGACGGCGCCGCCCACCACCTCGACGCCACCCGCATCGCCGTGGCCGGCGACTCCGTCGGCGGCAACATGAGCATCGCCCTCACCCTCATGGCCAAGGAACGCGGCGGCCTGGACCTGCGCCAGCAAGTCCTCTTCTACCCCGTCACCGACGCCGCCTTCGACACCGCCTCCTACCACCAGTTCGCCGAAGGCTACTACCTGCGCCGCGACGGAATGCAGTGGTTCTGGGACCAGTACACCACCGACGACACCGACCGCGCCCGGATCACCGCCTCCCCGCTGCGCGCCACCACCGACCAGCTCACCGGCCTGCCCCCGGCCCTGGTCATCACCGCCGAAGCCGACGTCCTGCGCGACGAGGGCGAGGCCTACGCCAACAAACTCCGCGCCGCCGCAGTCCCCGTCACCGCCGTCCGCTTCCAGGGCGTCATCCACGACTTCGTCATGCTCAACGCACTGCGCGCGACGCCCGCCGCCGGCGCCGCCGTCGCCATGGCCGCGGCCACCCTGCGCACCGCGCTGCACACCGACCGGTAGGAGCGGGCGAACCCCGGTCGGCGTCAGGAACGTTGGAAGAACTCCACTTCCGCCAGGGCGAGATGGCGGCCCTGGTCCAGTCCGGCGGGTGCGTCGAGGGTCAGCCGGATCGACGTGGCGTCGCTGATGCCGGTGGGAAAGGTCTGCGGGCCCGGTTTGTCGCTGAGGGCGAGGCTCTTGTGGAGCTTCCCGCCGTCGCGCACCGTCACCTCCATCTCGATCTGGAGCGCCCGGCCCTGGCGCGCGTACTCCTCCGGGGAGGGCGAGGCGCCGTTGGTGACGATCACGCCGACCAGCCGGAAGGGCTTGGCGAAGGTGTACGTCACCGAGGCGCCGGGGCCGGGCGCGCCCCAGTAGCGGTTGCTGAGCCCGTCGGTGGTGCTGTCCGGCGGGTGTCCGGGCAGTTCGGCGGTCGCCTCGACACGGGTCGGGGTCACCGCCTTGCTCTTGCCGAGCTTGTCCCGGGTGTCCTCGATCAGCCGGCGGCCGGCCGGCATCAGCAGGAAGCCGCCGGCGCACAGCGCGAGTACGACGGCCAGGATCACGAGGAACCGCACCAGTCGGCCGGAGCTCGCGCGGGTGCGGCGGCGGAGCGGCCAGATCGTCCGCCACCAGGGGAGGGCCGGCGCGACGGTGCTGGGCGTCAGCGGCGTCGCACAGCGGCGGCAGAAACGCCGGTCGGGCGGGTTGGGCGTACCGCAGGAGGGACACGGCACCCCGGACACGTCGTCGCCCACCGGGGGCGTGTTGACGACCGGCCGCGGAGCGACGGCCCGCGCCGGGCGCACGGGCACCGGATCGGCGGCCGCCCGCCCCGCGGGCGGCGCGACGGCAGGCCCGGGACCGGCGGGGGGCACGGGACCGGAGGCAGGCCCGGGGCCGCCGGCAGGCCCGGGGCCGGCGGGGGGCACGGGGTCGGCGGGGGGCGACGGGTCGGCCGGCGGGGTGGTGCGCCTCGGCGGCGCGGGGCTGTTGGGCGGCGCGGAGGCGTTCGGCGCGCCATCGGCCGGCGCCGCGGGAGGCGCGGAATCGGCCGACGGGGAGCCGGCTGGCGCGGAGTCGGGCGCCGGGGGGTCCGGGGTGGCCGGGGTGGCCGGGGTGGCCGGGGTGGCCCGGCCCGGTTCCGGGGACGGCGTCTCCCGCGGGGCCGTGGGCTCCGACCAGCCGAGGTAGGAACCGCAGTTGCCGCAGAAGTCGTCCGTCGGTTCGTTCGAAGCACCGCACACGGGGCACGCGCGCATCGCCGTCACCTTCCTTCACCCGCGGGCGGGCCCGGCAGGACCTCGACCCGGCAGACCGTGTGCACCGGGCAGAGGGAGCGGACCAGCGCGCGCACCCGGTCCGCGTCCACCTCGTGTGCGCCTCCCCCGGCGGGCGACCACACCCGTACCAGGACCTCCCCGGCCGGCGCGGGCGGCAGCTCCGCACCCGCCGTACGGGACCACGCGGCCCCGCCGTCCCCGCTGACCTCGGCCCCGACGCCCAGGACCAGCCGCAGCGCCTCCACCAGACCGCGCCGGGTACCGCGCCACCGGTGCAGTTCCACCGCCCGGGCCACCGCCTCGCGGCGCAGCCCGACCGGCCACCGGGGGTCGTCCGTGCCGCCGACCCACGTGGCCAGCCAGGACAGGAAGTCGGCCGGGGCCAGCCGGGGGTCGAAGTACGCGGGCAGGTTGTCGAGGGTCGCGAACACCGGGGCCAGGACGGTGTCCAGGCCCGCCGTGAACCGCTGCGCGAAGTCGTCCTCGGCGTACAGCGCGGGCAGTTGCTCGCCGATCGGGTACCGGCTGGGCAGCCCCGGGACAGCGGCCCGGCTCATCCGCGCACCTCCGGCTCGCGAGCCGTCACGACGACCTGGTGCTGGTAGGAGAAGACCAGTGCGCCCGATCCGATGTCGATCCGGTCGACCGGGGCGCCGCGCCGCCCGGTGATCGGGTCGGCGGCGAACAGCCGGATCTCCTCCACCAGCACGTCCCCGATGGCGCGTTGCAGCACGCCGAACACCTCGCCGTACTGCACCGGCCGCCCGAACGGCCAGCCGGTGCCGTCCGGTCCGCCGCGCAGCGGGTTGAGGTGGCGGAACAGCGCGGCGAGCGCCGCGTCCCGCACCCGGTCCGCGTCCGCCTCGGGCGCCGACAGCCGGGCCACCACGGTGACGCCCTGGTAGACGGGCGGCTCCACGATCAGCCGGGTGCCGATCAGGCGCCGTTCGTCCAGGCTCGTGGTGACCGTGGTGAGCACCTGGTCGGACGGGATCAGCTGCTCGAAGCGCAGCCGGTCGCCCTCGTCGGCCACCGCGTCCGGCACCACGAGGACCCGGACCGCACCCGGGCCTCCCCCGCCGTCCCGGTCGGGCAGGCAGCGGACGCGGCGCACCGAGGGCGCCGCCTGGCGGGCGATGATCTCGTAGTCCTCGGCGGTCACCGCGCGCTCCTGCATGCGCAGCGTCTCCGGTGCCCGCAGCTTGGCGTTGTCGATGCTCTCCCCGGCGACGCCGCCGCGCGCCGCCTCCCGGTTGACGACCCGGGCGACGTACGGAACGGAGCTGCGCAGCACCGAGATCGCGCCGCGGGAGACGTTGCCCGCCGGTCCCCCTCCGGTGCGGTAGCGGGCCACCCGGACCTGGGCGCCCTTCGGCGGTACGGCGCCGCAGGGGCGCAGCGTGCCGTCGGCCTCGCGCAGCACCGGCGGGAACAGGAACTCGCCGGTCGTGGCGTCCACCCGGACGTGCCGGTCCTCGGGGCCCGAGCGGCCGAAGTGCTCCACCACTGCCCAGCGCTGCCATCCCTCCGGGGAGGACACCTCCACCACCGGGGGCTCCCCGTCGAGCAGTACGGGTGGCCGGCCGAGCCGGAACGTCTGCCCGGCCACCCCCTCCGACGCGCCGAGCGGTACGTCGGCCACCCGTTCGGCGTGCTCCACGGCCATGGTGCCGCCGACGGTGAACACTTCGGCCTCGCGCACGGTCGGGGACTCCGAGTAGAACGGCTGGCCCGGTTCGGCCTCGGTGACCCGGCAGCGCAGCCAGCCCGCGCGGGTCCCGCTGATCAGCGACGCGGTGTGGCCGGCCGGCACGTACACGATGACCTCGCCCGGCCGGTTCAGGCCGCCGGTGCTGTCGTCACCGGTCTCGCAGCGCTGCCACCGGCCGCCGTCCCACGCCTCCCACACCAGCGGGGGCTGGCGCGGGTCGACGCCGACACCCTCGACGCGGCTGTCGAGGCGGACCGCGACCACGCAGCGCGGTGCCGCCGTCGGCAGGCCGAACAGCAGCGCGTCACCGGGCTCGGGCGCCGCCTGGAAGCACGGGATGTCCAGGCCCTCGGCGAGCGCCCCCGTCCGGTCGGTCACGTCACCGGTACGGGGCGCGGTGACCAGGCGCGTCAGCTCGCTCGGCACGATCCGCAGGTCGTCGGTGGTGGCGAAGACCACCGCCTCGGTGTCGGCCTGCGGATCGCTCTCGCCGGCCGCGGTCGTCACCTCGGTGCCGGCCGGCAGCGTCACCGTCTCGGGCTGCGGGGCCGACAGCCAGAAGTCGACATCGGCGACGGCGGCGGACGGCGGGAACAGCTGGATGCCCAACAGGTCCAGGAACGCCAGGTAGTTCTTCTCCGGCACCCGGTTCAGCCGGTACAGCAGCTGGTCCACGAGGTACGCGAACGTCTCGATCAGGGTGACGCCCGGGTCGGAGACGTTGTGGTCGGTCCACTCCGGGGCGCGCTGCTGCACGTACCGCTTCGCCTCGTCGACGAGTTGCTGGAACCGGCGGTCGTCCAGGTTGGGGGAGGGCAGGGCCATCAGTCCGCGACCATTTCCTCGGCCCCCTCCTCGGAGGGGATCGTGTAGAAGGGGAAGACCAGGTTGCGCCGGTCATTGGTGGTGCGCACCGTGTAGTGCACATCGATGTAGAGGGTGCCCGCCTCGACGGCGTCGAAGGCCACGACGACCTCGTCCACCGCGATCCGGGGCTCCCACCGCTCCAGCGCCTCGCGCACCTGCTGGGCGACCCGCCCGGCGGTGTCGCCGTCGCCGGGGGCGAAGACGTACTCGTGGATGCCGCAGCCGAACTCGGGCCGCATCGGCCGCTCGCCGGGCGCGGTGCCGAGCACGAGGCGGATGGCCTCCTCCAGCTCCCGTTCCCGCTCGACCATGGCGATCCCGCCGGTCGGCCCGACCCGCAGGGGGAAGGCCCAGCCGCGTCCGATGAACCGCTCGCTCATCACACACCGCCGATCAGGACGGTGGGGGCGCCGGTCAGGACCATCGCGCCGCAGGCGGTCTGGTCGCGGGCCCGGGCGGCGGGCAGCCCGCCGATGAGCACCACGCCCGCGGTGGCCGCGGCCGGGTTCGGTACGAGTACGTTGGCCGGCCCCAGGGCCGCGTGCGGCACGACCGGGCAGACGTGCAGGCTGCCCACGACGGCCGCGGGCAGGCCGCCGATCAGCACCGTCGCCACCGTCGCGGCGGCGCCGGGCGGGGGCGTGCCGACCCGGCCACCGTGGTTGGTGGGGTCGCCGGTACGCGCTGCGGCTGGCATCGGGTGCTCCTAGGGGAAAGCGGTCGTGGGAGGCAGGCGGGGGAGGTCAGTTGATGCGGATGAGGCGGGCCTTGAGGACGCCGAGCAAGCCTCCGTTGATGGTGACGTCCGACTTTCCGTTCACCTGCACCGACCGGCCGCCGATGCTGACCCCGGCGGTGCCGTCGATGTCGACCTGCCGGCCGGACACCTTCACGGTGCCCCGCCGGGCGTCCAGCGTGATGCCGTTCTTGTCCAGGAGGACGGAGGTCAGCGGTCGGTTGCGGCCCGCGTACACGGTGAGCTCGATCCGGTCCCGGCGGTCGTCCATGCGTACTTCGAGCCGCTCGTCCCCGGTCACCAGCCGCAGCCCGGAGGGACCCGGCGCCCGCGCGTCCAGCAGCTCCACTCGGTGGCCCGAACGCGACACCACCGAGCGGCGGTTGACCTTGCCGCTGGTCTTGTCGATGAGCGGCACGTCGTGCGGCGAGGGCTGGTCCACGCCGTTGTACAGGCCGCCGATGACGTACGGACTGTCGAGCAGCCCCTGTTCGAAGCCGACCAGCACCTCGTCGTTGACCTCGGGACTCACCACTCCGCCGCCGCCCTTGCCGCCCCACTGGACGGTGCGCACCCAGTCGGTGACGTACGTGTCGTCCAGCCAGGGGAACTGCAGCCGGACCGCGCCGCGTTGGGAGCCGTTCGGTTCGCGTACGTCCGTCACCACGCCGATCGCCAGGCCGGGCATGCGCGGGCCGCGCCCGGGTGCGTTGGCGCCGGTCACCAGGCCGGCCAGGGAGCGGTCCGGGCTGGCGCTGACCCACACGGTGGTGCGGTAGCCGCCGTGCGGCTCCAGCACGTGCTGCACGGCCGTCGCCGTGTAGCGGCCGGAGAACGCCTGCCCCACGTTGCCGAGCGCCACCGCCTTGCCCGCCCGCAGCATGGGGTTCCCCTCGGCCACCGCCTCCAGCTCGCCGAACCCGGCACTGACCTGGCCGGCCGCCGCCTTCGCGACGGCCGTCGTCTCGGCCTGCGTACGGTACGGGGTGTCGGTGACGGCCACCGCCGACTTCCCGAACCGGGCGCCGAGCTGGGGGCTGAGACCCGGCGCCACGGTGTCGCTGACCACGGACGGCTGCTCGGCGATCAGCGGCCGCTTCGTGGTCACGTCCCAGCCGCGCACCTGCACCTTCGAGGCGCCGTCGGCGGCCGACAGGGCGGCGCGCAGGGCGAGGAGGTTGCGTCCGTACTCCAGGACCATCGGGTTGCGCGCGGCCGACGTCGACGGGGCGGGTGCCCCGGCGGCCTTCGTGGGCTTGGTGAACTGGAGCAGGCCCTGGTCGTCGACCCGCACCAGCGCGCCGCTCTCGGCCGCGAGGTACTGCAGGAAGTCCCAGTCGGAGACGTTCGCCTGCGACAGCTGCTGGTACGTCACCGGCGCCGCCTCCACCTTCCCGACGGCCAGCCCGGCACCGGCGGCGACCTTGCGGACGATCGCGGCTGCCGTCATGTTCCGGTACGCCACGACCTTGCGGCCGCGCTGGAGGCGGTGCGCCTTGGAGTAGGCGCGTACGACGGTGAACGAGCCGGTCCGGTCCCGGTCGATCTCCAGGGCGGTGACCTCGCCGTTGAACAGCCGCTCCCGCGCCTGCCCCTTCACGGTCATCACCGACACCCGCAGCGGGCTGCCGATGGTGATGCCGGTGGCGCGCAGGAACTCGTGATCGGGGTCGCGGTAGGTGAGCACCGCCGTGTCCGGCAGGCCCACGTTCTCGTCCACCACGCAGCTCACCAGCTGCGCCGCCCAGATCGGCGCCAGTTCGCCGGGCGCTTCCACGATCGGGTCCGCCGCGAACGACCGGCCCCCGGATTCGGCTCCGCTCACCGCTGCTCCTCCTCGCCGTGCGTGTCCTGCAGGCCCGGCACCACGAGTTCGGAGCCCGGGACGAGCGCCATCGGGTCGTCGATGCGGTTGGCCTCCGCGATGGCCCGCCAGGCCGTCGCGTCGCCGTACTCGCGCCAGGCCAGCATCGCCAGGCTGTCCCCCGCCACGACGGTGTGCGTACTGCGGGCGGTGCGCGCGCCCGACGTGGGGTTCTGGCCGGGCGGATCGACGCTCGCCTCCTCGATGGACAGCGAGCAGGTGGCCCGCAGCGGCTTGCCGTCCACGTCGAAGAGCGTGTACGAGACCGAGAGGTTCGAGAGCACCCCGTCGAACGACGTCGTGCGCGCGCTGCCCCACTCGAAGCGCACCCAGGGGCTCGCCGGCTTCTTGCGGCCGAGACTGGCCGGGGTCGGCACGCAGGCCTTCATCAGCTTCTCCACCGCCTGCTCCACCGAGTTGTCGTGTTTGGCGGTGGCGTCCAGGAACACCTCCAGGCTCAGCGTGCGCGGGCCGCTGCCCACGAACTCGGGCAGGGCCGACTGGCCGGCCATCCGCGAAGGGGTGCGCCGCCACTCGGTGGTCTTGCCCAGCTGGAGGGTGGAGGGGTTGAACTGCAGGTCGAGCTTCGCGATCGTCCCGCCGGGCCTGGCCCCGACCGAGGCCGGGGGCTCTTTGAGGGTGAGCTGGGCCCGGGCGCGGCTGGCGCGTGCCGATGAGGCCATGGCCGTGGGGTTCCTTCCGAAGCGGGGGGCTGGGGCGGGGCGGGGCGGTCAGGAGGGGAGCAGGCCCTCGTGGGCGATCTCCAGGGTCTCCACCGCCGCCTCGGAGTTGGCCGGGTCGAAGGACGGGCCCTGCCAGCGCACCGGGACGATCCCGAACACCTGCCAGCTGATGATCCGGCTCAGATCGGGGCGCAGGGCGACGATCTCCCCGTCCTTGGGCTCGACCCGCCGCAGCGTCTCGTCCAGCCAGCGGCCGATCTTCGCCGTGTCCGCGGTGACGGGCCGGGTGAGGGTGATGTTCGACCAGGTCACGCGGCCGGGCAGCTGATGGGTGAAGCCGTTGTTGCCGCCTTCGGCGTAGCTCTCCATCTCGACCTCGGCGCCCATGCCGGAGCAGGTGTGGAAGGCGCCGAGGTCGTTGCCGCCGATCGCCAGCCGGAAGAACACGCTGGTCGCGAAGATGTTGTCCGTCATCGTTTCTCGTTCCTCGTTGGTCAGGTGCTCAGCGGCGGCCGTCGAAGGGCCTGCCCGCGCGTTCGCGGCCGCGCCGCAGTTCGGTACGGAGCAGGCGGGCGACCGGGTCGAGCAGTCGGCGGGCCAGATCGTCCAGATCGAGGTCGCCGCCGCTGTTGCTGCTGCTGCTTTGTGGTGCGGTCCCGGCTGCCGGGGTCGGTGCGGGTTTGCCGTTGCCCCGGCTGCGGGCCGGCTCGCGCTGCACCGCCGGCGGGTCCGCCGGCCGGGCGGCGGGGGGAGCCGTCCCGGGCCGCACCACGGGGACGGGCTGCGCCGACGGCCCGGCCGGGGCGGGCTGGACCACGAGCGGCGGCGCCTGCGGGGCGGTCACGGGCAGCCGGGTGGCGGGCGCCCCGGCCGGCGCGGGCGCCGGGCGGGCCCCGGGCACCGGACGTACGACGGGGGCGGGGCGCGGAGTACGCGCAGGGGTCGCGGACGTCGGTCCCGGCCGGCCGGCCGCTGCCCGCTGGACCGGCGGGGCGGTGGGCGAACCGGGCCAGCGTGCCGCGACGACGGGACGGCTTGCCACCGGGCGGGGCGCCGCCGGGGCGGCCGCGCTGCCCATGTCACCGGTGCTGCCGAGGGCCAGGGGCCGGGCCGCCAGCAGTTGGACGGTGCGGCGGTGGGGCGGAGTTCCGCTCCGCTCGATGCCGGCGGGGGCGACGGGGTGGCCCGCGAGGTGCGGGGCCGTAGGCGCGGCGTCGCTGCCGGTGCCGGTGGCCTGCGGTGTGGTGGCCCGCTGGACGAGCGGGGGCGCGGCCGGGGAGACCGGCGCGGTGGCGGGTTCGGCCGTACGGCGCTGTACGCCGCTCCCCTCCCCCAGCAGCGACGCGTGGTCAGGTGCGAGCGCGCGCTGTACGTCGGCACGGGAGAGGGGCCGCGCAGCAGCGGGCACCGAGGCGGTCGGCGGCAGCGAGGGCAGTGGCGCGCCCAGCCCGCTGCGCACGCGCGGCTTGGCGCCGCCCGGGCCGCCGGGCCCGCGAGGTGCCTCGGGCCGGTCCGCGTGGAGCCGCGGCCCGTTGTCGGGCTCGGCCTGGCGCTGGAGCACGGGCATCGCCGGGGCGGGAGCGGAGCCGACCGCGGCTGCCCCGGGGGCCGAAGGCACTGCGGTGGGCGGCAGTTCGGCCAGGGGGGCGCCGAGCGGTGCCCGGCTGCCCGCACGCCGCACGGGCGGCGTGACCACCGGGGGGACGGCGGGACGTACGACGGCCACGCGCCGCCGCGGCGTCGCGGTCACCCGGGCGACGGTCAGCAACCGACCGACGGCGCGCGCCCGGACCACGACGGGAACCTCCGGGTCGGCCCCGGCTCCCGGACGTCCGCCCCGGGCCCTGGCGGTGCCCGGGGCGGACGGTACCCCACCGGTACGGCCGGGGCTTCGGGTGGTTCCCGGCGTACTCGACGCGGCCCGCTGGACAGACGTGTCCCTGCCCGTACGGCCGGGTGCCCGGGTGGGTCCCGAAATGGCCGCCGGGGCCGGCTGGCCCGATGGGGCTCCGCCCGTACGGCCGGAACGGGCACCGGCGGCGGCCGGGGCGGACCCGGACGCCGCGGCCCGCTGGCCGGGCGGCCCCCCGCCGGTGCGGCGGGGGCGGACAGCGGCGTCGGCCGGGACGGACCGGGATCCGGTGACGGGGGCACCCTGGGCCGGGGCGCCTTCGGCGGCAGCTCCGGGGACCACCGCGATGCGGCGGACCAGCGGGAACCGTACGGGCGGCGGTGTGCGGCCGGGCGCGTCGGGGGACGCGGCGGTGCCGTCGCCCGCCCGCTGTACGGCGGCCGGGGGCGTGCCGAGCACCGCTGCGGAGTGCGTGGGCGTGAGGCCACGGATACCGGCCTCCCCCGCCGACCCCGCGCCGCCACGGCCGGAGGCCCGCCCGACGGCAGGCGCATCCGGGCGGTCAGCGCCGGAGGCAGACGGAACGGAACCCGGCACCGAGCCGTCTGCGGACACGGCCGCACGGTCGGCGCCGCGCGACGGCGCGGCGGAGCCCGGCACGGCCCGCTGTGCGGGCGTCGGCGAACCCGGCGTCCCGGACCCCGCGCCACCACGGGCCGAAGCCCGCCCGACGACCGGACCCGGCGCGGCGCCACGGGTGCCGGTGGCAGCGGCAGGCGGTACGGAACCCGGCGCGGGACGGTCCGGCCCGGAGACGATCGGGCCCGGCGTGGCGCCGCGGCCACCCGAGCCGTCGGCACCGCGCGACGGCGCGGCGGAGCCCGTCACGGCCCGCTGTGTGGGCGCCCCGGACCCCGCGCCACCACGGGCCGAAGCCCGCCCGACGACCGGACCCGGCGCGCCGCCAGCAGCGCCACCCGAGCGGACACCGCCAGAAGCAGGCGCTACGGAGCCCGGCCCGGCAACGTCCCCCGCGCCACCACGGGCCGAGGCCCGCCCGACGACCGGACCCGGCGTGGTGCCCGCACGGCCACCCGAGCCGTCGGCGGCGGAGCCCAGCACGGGCCGCCCCGCACCCGGCGCCCCCAACGGGGCCCGCTGTGCGGGCGTCCCCGCACCCGGCGCGCCGCCGACAGGCCCACCCGAGCCGTCGGCGGCGGAGCCCGGCACGGCCCGCTGTGCCGGCGTCCCGGACCCCGCGCCACCACGGGCCGAAGCCCGCCCGACGACCGGACCCGGCGCGCCGCCCGCAGGCGCACCCGAGCGGACACCGCCAGAAGCAGGCGCTGCGGAGCCCGGCCCGGAGTCGCCCGCCGACGCTGCCGCACCGCGCGACGGTTCGGCGGAGCCCCGCACGGCTCGGCCCCGGCTCGGCGAGCCCGACGCGGGGGCCTCCGTGGCCGCCGCCCTGCCGCCGCGCGTGGTGGCGCGGGCAACCGCCGCCGCGCCGGACCGCCGTACCGGCTCGACCGGCGGCTGCGCCCCCGGCGCGGGTTCCGCTTCGTCCGGGCGGCGCAGCGCCCGCAGCAGCAGCGGGCCGCCGCCGGTGTGGGTGGGGTGGCCGGTGGCGGGGCGGGCCACGCCGCGTACGAGACCGGCCGGGGCGGTCGGCAGCAGGGCGTGGGCGAGCCCGGTGTCGAACGACGGGTCGCGCCACGCGGCCAGGCCGGCCCGGAAGGCGAGCCCGTCGCTGACGCCCATCGGCGCGCGGGACACGGTCAGCACGGGCGGTGCCGTCCGGCGCCAACCGCCGTCCCAGTCGCCGGGCACCCCGGCAACCGGCACGCCGACGGCCGGCCCGGCGGCAGCCGTCGCCGACGCCGTGCCGGAGGCCGTCGCGGCCCGTCGGCGCAGCCTGTCCCGCCATGCCATCTGCTCAACCGCCTTCGTTCACCCGGGTGTTGATACGTGCGATCTCGGTGACCCACTCCTGCCGTTCACCGTGGGTCAGATCGAGGATCTCGTCGCGCTGCCAGTGGAAGTGGTAGGCGATGTACGCGATCTCCTCCCTCAACCGGGGGAGCGCGTACGTCACGATTCCCCCAGGCGCCCACCGGACAGGTCGACCTCGAAGCCGCCTTCGCAGTGCGGACAGGTGACCGCCGCTCGGGTGTGGCCCTCGCTGTTGACGCGCCGGTAGAAGTCCTGGAGGAACGCCACGTCGGTCGCGTACATCCGCTCCACGACCCCGGCGTGCACGTCGGTGATGGTGCCGAGCCGGGTGATCACCTGGCTGAGCAGCACCACGCTCAGGTACGCCGGGTTCTCCTTCACCCGCAGGTCGATCTGCGGGCGCAGCTCGTCGCGGGCGGTGGCCAGCCGCATCGACCCGTGCCGGTGCACGGTGCCCGCCTCGTCCACGTACCCGCGCGGCAGCTCGAACTCGAACTCCGTGCGCAGCCCGTGGTCCTGCCGCGCCGCCGGCGGAGCGGCGGCGGCCGGGGGTGGCGCCGGCTGCTCCGGGGTCGTGGCGGGCGCCGTCACCTGGAGGATCTCCTCCAGGCTGCCCGCCGTCACCGTACGGCGCCTCATTCGACGACGATCTCCTCGAACACGATGGTCACGGACTCGGTGGCCGCGGCGGACTCGCCGGCCTTGAGGGAGGGGCCCTCCCACTTGGAGGCCCACCCGTTCATCAGCTGGATGCGGCGGACGGTCTCGCCCGTGGAGTCCTTGATCTCGATGGTGAGGTTCTGCCGTGCGGTGTCGACGGCCCCGTTGTTCAGGGTCTCCTTGATCCACTTGGTGAACTCGCTGCTCTTGTCGAGTCCCCGGGTGATCGTGACCTCGCCGGCCTGGCGGGCGCCGGGTTGCTTGCGGATGATCTGTTTGCCGTCCTTGCTGACCTGACGGACCTCGACCACCTCCTCCTCGACGGTCATGCCGCTGATCTCCTGGACCGATTCGACCAGGTAACCACCGAGCTGTACGCCGAAGATATGGGTGGAAAGAGCATCGCCCTCTGCCATGACTGTCTGTCACCTCTCCTTGCTGGAAACGAATGTGATGAACGCGCGGGTCACTCGTCGACGAGGCTGGTGCTGTCGGAGAACTGGGCCAGCCGGAACACCACGAACTCGGCGGGCTTCACGGGCGACACGCCGATCTCACAGATCACCCGGCCCAGGTCGATCGACTCCTGCGGGTTGTTGTCCCGGTCGCACTTGACGTAGAACGCCTCCGCCGCCGTACGCCCGAACAGCGCGCCGTTTCGCCACTCCTCGGTCAGGAACGCGGTCACGTTGCGCCGGATGCTCGACCAGAGCCGGTCGTCGTTGGGCTCGAAGACCACCCACTGGGTGCCCAGGAGGATCGACTCCTCCAGGTAGTTGAAGAGGCGGCGCACGTTCAGGTAGCGCCAGGCCGGGTCGGAGGACAGGGTGCGGGCGCCCCAGATCCGGATGCCCCGGCCGGGGAAGGCCCGTACGCAGTTCACCCCGATCGGGTTCAGCAGGTCCTGCTCGCCCTTGCTCAGGCGCAGTTCCAGGTCCACCGCACCGCGGATCACCTCGTTGGCGGGGGCCTTGTGGACACCGCGCTCGGCGTCGCTGCGCGCCCATACGCCGGCGATGTGACCGCTCGGCGGGACGGTCGCGTTGCGCCCGGCGGCCGGGTCGAAGACCCGGATCCACGGGTAGTAGAGGGCGGCGTAGCGGGAGTCGTAGCCCGCCTCGTCGTTGCGCCAGCTGCGGACCTGCTGCGCGGAGAGCCCGGGCGGGCTGTCGAGGACGGCCACCCGGTCGCCCATCTGCTCGCAGTGCGAGATCACCGCGAGCTGCACGGTGCGCACGCCCTCGGAGTCGATGTCGCCGCGCTCGTAGGCGCTCATCAGGTCCGGCACCGCGACCATGGTGATCTCGTCGATGGTCTCCAGGCCGGCGAACCCGGTACGGGCCCCCGCGTCGCCGACGTACTCGGCCGGGTCGAGCCGGGCCACGTCGCCGCCCTGGCCGGCCGGAGCGGGCGCCGCGGCCGCGGCGTCCGGGACGGCCACGGTCTGGCCGGCGGGCCGGGTCTGGGCCGCGCCCCGCTGCTCGGTGACCTCGATCAGCTTCGAGGCGCGGGCCACGGCGACGAGGTAGCCCTTGACGTTCTTGCGGGCGGACGCCTCGTAGGTCTCGGCGACCTGGTCGCCCTGGCGGACCAGGACCTTGAAGCGGTCCTCGGGCGGGTTCTCGCCGTCCGCGTCGGCGATCTCCACGGACACGCCGGTGACGCCCGGCCGGGCCGCGACCAGGAAGCCGCCGAGCTCGACCGGCTCCACGGCGCGGGGCTGGGGGAGTCCGCCGGTGGCGGCCGGTGCGGAGGCCTCCGCACCGGACCCGCCGATGCGGACGACGTACGCGGCGCCGCCGCCGTTGGCGAAGTAGCCGTACACGGAGTGCGGCAGGTAGGCGCCCTCGGTGAAGCCGCCGAAGTGCTGGGTGTACTGGTCCCAGCTGGTGACCAGCGTCGGCTCGTGGAAGGGCCCGCTCTGGGCGAACCCGACGAACGCGGCGACGGCGGTGCCGACCCCTTCGATGGGGCGGGCACCCGACTGCACCTCCTCCACGTACACGCCCGGGGTGAGGTACGTCGCCATTGCTCGCTCCTTCGTATGACGGTCAGTGCATCAGGTCCACCCACAGCCTTTCCGGCGGCGATCACGGACGGGAGGTGCGTTCGGACCTGGCCGGGGGCAGGTGCGCTGCCCTCCCGGTCGCCCCCGCCGGACCGTCCAGGCAGCGCGGCCGTCCCGTCCGGCGCCACCCGGCTCACACGTGCGCGACCTGGTCCACGTACGGCCCGAACTCGCCCGCCAGGACCAGCCGGCCGAGCTTGCGGTACTCCTGGGCGACGGCCGTCACCACCTGCCCCATGGTCAGCGGCTCCCCCGACGCGGCCGCGAAGTAGGCCGCGGTCACCGCGCAGGCCCGGATCGAGCCTCCGGCCAGTTCGAACCGGTCCGCGCAGAAGGCGAGATCGAGGTCGCCGGCCCTGGGCACCCGGCTGCCCAGGCAGCGCTCCCACAGGGCCAGACGCTGCGTGGCGTCGGGCACCGGGAAGTCCGCGACCACGTCCAGGCGCCGGGTGAACGCCTCGTCGAGGTTGGCCCGCAGGTTGGTGGTCAAGATGGCGATGCCGTCGAAGGACTCCATCCGCTGGAGCAGGTAGGCCGACTCCATGTTGGCGTGCTTGTCATGGGCGCCCTTCACCTCGGAGCGCTTGCCGAAGATCGCGTCGGCCTCGTCGAACAGCAGCACCGCGTTGACGGCCGACGCCTCGGTGAAGATCCGCTCCAGGTTCTTCTCGGTCTCGCCGACGTACTTGTCCACGACCGTCGACAGGTCCACCACGTACAGGTCCATGCCCAGGTCGGCCGCCACGACTTCGGCCGACATGGTCTTTCCGGTACCGGAGGAGCCCGCGAACAGCGCGATCACCCCGCGTCCGCGACCGCCGCCGGGCCGCATGCCCCACTGGCCGAGCACCTGGTCGCGGTGGCGGGCGCGCACCGCGAGGTCCCGTAACCGGCGGTGGGTGGGGGCGGGCAGCACCAGGTCGTCCCAGCCCACCGCGGGCTCCACCCGGCGGGCGAGGCGGGCGAGGCCCGCGCCGTTCTGGGCGCGTACGGCGGTGCGCAGGTCGGCGGCGGAGACCGGGCGGCCGTCGAGCGCGGCCGTACGCGCCGCGGCGCCGGCGGCGCGGCGCAGTTGCCCGGCGTCGAGGCGGTGCGCGGACACGGACCGGGCGAGCGCGTCGGCGTCGGCGCCGGCCGCGGCCGGTGCGCCCCCGTCGGCGTGTTCCGCGGCGGCCCGCTCCAGCGCGTGCCGCCAGCGCGCGGCCTGCCGTTCGGGGGTGGGGGCGGCGACCGTCAGTGTGACGGGGGTGTCGGCCGCCCAGGCGGGTTCCCAGCCGCTGGTGCCGTAGGTGAACAGGGGGACGTCCCGCAGCACCGTGCACAGGGTGCGCAGGACGCGGGTCCGCTCGTCGGGCTTGTCGGGCAGTTCCTCCACCGGCCCGAGCAGCACGCCGCCGCCCAGCAGCCGGGCCTCGCGGGCCACGGCCCGGGCGAGGCCGGGCACGGCGCGGGGGTCGTGCGCCAGCGCCGCCGCGGCCAGGCCCAGGGGGCGCAGTCCGCGCGCGCGGAGCGCGGCGGCGGCCAGGCCTTCGGCGTCGCCGCCGCGGGTCCGCAGGTGGACGTGGCCGGTGCCGCTGCCGGCCGCGGCGGAGGCCCGGTGCAGCTCGGCCGGGTCGACGGCCGGGTCGTCGGCGGGTTCGCCGAGCACATCGGCCAGTCGGGGGTCGGGCGAGGCGTCGCCGAGCAGGTGGGCGGTGACCCGGTCGGGCACGGCCAGTACCCGTGACAGGGGCGGCCGTTCGGGCTCGGTGACCTCCAGCAGGCCGCCCGCGACGAGCGGCGCGGTCGGGGCGAGCCGGAACCGCGCCGTCGCCGTCCCGGTGCGGCCGCACAGTTCGAGGGCGAGTCCGACGGTCGGCCGGCGGCGCGTCAGGTCGTCGTTGAGGTAGCCGTAGAGCCGCTCGAAGCGGGCGTCCAGGTCCGGCGCGAGGGCGATCAGGAGCAGGTCCACGTCCAGCGGCGCCAGCGCGAAGCGCCTGGCCAGGACGTCGAGCGGGGAGCCGAGCGGCGGATCCTCCGGGTCGAGCGGGGGCAGGGCGGCTTCGTACCGGGGGTCCAGGATCCGGGCGGCCGCCTCGGGGGTGAGGTACTGGCCCCGGTACGGGTCGTCCGGATCGGGATCGACGGCGCGGCGCAGCGCGACGGCCTGCCGTACCCGCTCCTCGACGAGCCGTAGCCGCGTCCACAGGTACGGGACCGGGTGGGCCGGAGCCCGGACGGTGTGCGTCACGGCTGCCGTTCCCCCCGTCGGCGGCGCGCGGGAGCCTGCGCCCGTTCCCGGGAGCCGCCGAAGCCCTCCCGGCCCGGCTCGGCCACCTCCACGTAGCGCAGCCGGCGCAGGGCCTCGGGCGTGTCCCGCTCGTCCGGCCCGGCCGGCCCGGCCCGGCCGGTGCGCTGCTGGGAGCGTACGGCGAGCCCCTCGGTCACCGGCGGGGCGACGGCCGTGGTCGCCCCGGCCAGCGGCGCCCGTACGCGCAGGCCCAACGACGGCTTCAGTTCCCCGCCCAGCGCCGACCACACGTCGGAGGCGGCGGGTGCGTCGAGCCCGGTGCCGCCGCCGTCCATGCCCACGATCAGGCCGAGTTCGGCGAGCGAGCCGGTGAGCAGGCGCGGGGGCAGCGAGTCGGTCGACACGAGGCAGGCCAGCACCTGGGAGAGCAGCCGGTGTTCGTCCTGCGGCCGGGTCGCCCATGCGGTGACCAGGTACGTCAACTCGAACCAGCGCGCCGGGGCGCGGCGCGCGGCGAGGAACCCGTCCGCGTCGTACACCTCGCCCCCGCCGCTGGCGCGCCGGGTGTGGTCCTCGCGTACGTCGTACAGGAACACGCAGACCGTGGGGGCGCTGCGGCGCGCCGCCCAGTCCCGCGTCGGCGCGTCGAACACCACCTCGACGCCCGACGCCTCCAGGCCGGACTCCGCCAGCAGTTGGCGGAGCCCCTCGTCGACCTCGTGGATCACCGGCGGACCGTCTCGTTGGGCGGCTGGATCGTGCCGCTGACCACCAGGAAGCCGGTCTGCACCGGGGAGAAGCCGGGGCCGCTCGCGGTGATGGTGCGGGGGCCGGTCTGGTCCTTGGCGAGGATCAGCAGCTGGCCGATGAACCGGCCGTCGGGCCCGGGCCGGGTCGGCGCCGCCGCGGCCGTGATGCCCGGCTGCCACGTGAACCGCACCGGCACGCCGGGCGGGAAGTCCTCGCCGCGCACCGAGGTGACGAAGCCGGGCTTGCCGATCGGCGGCACCGCGACGATGCGCGGCTGGAGGATGCGCAGCTGCTGCCGGGCGTTGTTGTCGCCGGGGTCGGCGTCGGTGCCGGTCGTGGTGAGGGCGCCGGTCAGCAGGCCGGTGAGCGCCTTGTCGGGACTGAGGACGACCTGGAGGACGGTCCGGGCGCCCGGGGCCAGGTCCGGCAGCGCGCAGGTCCAGGCCTGGTCGCAGCCGGGCGGCGGCCCGCCGTGGGGGACGCCCTCGGGGAGGCCGATGCGCAGCCGCAGGCCGGTGGCAAGGGCGTTGCGGCCGTTGCGGACGGTGTACGTGACCACGACGCGGCCCCCCACGTAGCCGGGGTTCGGCTGCGCCGTGAGGCTCAGCCCGGGCCCGGCCGGCGGCGCGGGCGGCGGGGGCGTGGTGGTCGGCGGGGCCGGGGTGGGCGGCTGCGGAGTAGGGGTGGGGGTCGGCGGGGTGGGGGTGGGCGGCGGCGATGTCGGGGGTTCGGGCGCCGCGCGCACCGGCACCACGGTCCGGTCGGCATTGTCCGTGGGGCGGGGGTCGAGCACCGTACCGGTGACGGACCAGTCCACGGGCTGGTCGCCGGGGGTGACCCCGGTGAGGGTGGCGGTCACCGGGACGGTGGCGCCGGGGGGCACCACGCCCAGGGCGCAGGTCAGCGCCGCCGCGTCGCAGGTGGCGCCCGGCGCGGTGAGTCCGGTCACGGTGAGGCCGGCCGGCGGCGCGACGGTCAGCCGGGTGCCCGGTGAGGCCGCCGGGCCGTGGTTGACGACGTCGACCCGGACGGCGGCGGAGTCGCCGACGGTGAGCGGCGCGGCCCGGGCGGGCGCCTGGACGGCGAGGTCAACCGACTGCTGCACACCGGGTTCCTTCTGCCGGCCCGGCAGGCCGGTGACGAGCAGGCGGTGCGCGCCGGAGGCCACGTCCACCAGCTTCAGCTTCTCCGGGCTGTTGGCGGCCCGGGCGCCGCGGGCGCTGAGCACCAGGCTCTTGCCGTCGGCCGTCCAGGCGGCGTCGCGGGGCTGGAAGGGGCCGCCGGCCGGGGGGTCGGGCAGGTCGCGGCCGCAGGCCCCCGGTACGTCGCGGGCGGCGGCGGGCAGCAGGACCCGGCAGGAGCCGCCCGTAGCGGAGGCGAGCAGGATGCCTCCGCCTTCGTCGAGGCGGCCGCCGCCCTTCTTGCGGTTGAAGGCGATGGTGACGCCGTCCGGGGAGAACGCCGGGCTGTCGTCGATGACCTCGCAGGCGCCGGGGCAGAAGGCCGCGCTCAGGTCGCGCTGCCGGTCGAGGTGGTCCACCGGCACCGTCCAGACGTGCTTGTTGCCGCCGCCGCCGTTGATCACCTGGTTGCGGGTGAAGGCCAGGACCGTGCCGTCGGAGGACCAGGTGGGCTGGGCGTCGCCGGTCCATGCCTGGCCCTCGGGCGAGCGGACTTCGCCGCGCAGCGCACCGGTCGCGGCGTCCGCGATCAGGATGCGCCCCCGGCCCGAGCCCCCGCCGACCCCGCCGGGCGAGGTCCGGGTGAAGGCCAGCAGCCTGCCGTCGGGAGAGAACGTCGGGTCGGTGTCCCAGTCCTTGGGGCCGCGGCCCGCGAGCGGCAGGGGCGCCGCGTTGGCGCCGTCGGCGTCGGCCGTCCAGATCCGCTCGATGCGGCCGTCGGGCGTGTCCTCGAAGCGGGTCAGCACGATCCGCCGGCCGTCGGGCGTGTAGTTCTGCCGCTCGGTCCACGGGTCGAACCCGGCGGCGGGCTGGAACAGCGGGTCCTTGGCCGGGTCCGTGTTCGTGTCGGCGGCCGGGTCCTCCTTGAGGATGGTCAGGCCCAGGTCGCGGGGGTCGGAGCCGTCCATCCGGGCGTCTTGGAGGGTCACCACGTGCGGACCGGCCGCCGAGGTGCGCTCGACCACCGTTCCGCCGCCGTTCAGCGGACCGAGCCAGGTCGGCGAGCCGACCTCGCGGTCCTCGCTGAGCACCACGTCGGGGGTCTTGTCCGAATGCGCGGGCACCCGGAACACGTGGTCCCAGTCGCCCTCGCAGGTACAGGTCCGGTCCGGGCTGAGGAAGAGCAGCCCGTCCCCGTCGGGCAGCCAGGCTGCCCCGTGGGTACGCCAGCCCGCCTGCGCGCCCGACAGCAGCGGCCCGCCGCCGCGCCCGTCGGTCCACCACAGGCGGGGCCCGTTGGGCCCGGTGGCGGTGTACGCGATCACGTCCCGGTTCACCGCGTCGTCCACCGGGTTCCACGCCGGCTCGGTGGCCGTGCCGTTGCCCGGGTCGGAGACGCGGATGGCCGGGCCGCCCCGCAGGGGGCGTACGTACACCTGCCGTCCGGCGGTCCGGTCGTCGTCGGAGGAGTACGCCAGCCGTGCGCCGTCCGGCGAGACCGTCGGGTGCTCCTCGTTCGCGGGGGTGTCGGTCAGCCGGGTGAGCCCGGTGCCGTCGGTCTGCACCCGCCACAGGTCGCGCTGGGTGCCGCCGCCGGGCCGGGCCGGCTGGGCCGCGTCGAAGACGACCGCCCGGCCGTCCGGGGTCAGCCGCGGGTTCGCCGCGTCCAGGCCGCTGGTCAGACGGCGTACCGAGCCGTCCGCGGACCGCAGGTAGACCTGCGGGGCCGGCTCGTCCCGGCGGCTCGCGAAGACCAGTTGGTCGCCCAGCGCGGCGGGCTGGACGTCCTGGTGGGCCGGGCCCTCCCCGAACAGCGGGGTGCTGGACGCGCCGGTCGCCGCCACCCGGCCCAGGCTCCGGTGGCGGGTGCCGGCGTACACGACCCGGCTGTCGCCGGCGTCGGCCGCGACGGTCCGCGCCGTCGCGCCGCCCGGGCCGGCCGCCGCCGTCACCGCGAGCAGGGGGACCAGCAGCAGCAGCGGAGCGCCGGCCCTCCCCCAGCGGTGTCGCCGACTGCCGGAGTCACCCGTGCCCATCACGGTCCACCTCACAGTCCGGTACAGCATCTACGTATGACCCCGCCACCCTGCCGACCGGCAGCGGCCGACCGGCAGGGCCGCGGGGCCGGACCCGGGGGAAGCACCGGCTGCGCTTTCGGGCAGCCGGTGGGCGGCCTGGCCGCCTCACGGTCAGATCAGCCCGTTGCGCAGGGCGTACCCGACCGCGTGCGTACGGTTGCGCAGGTGCAGCCGCGTGATGATCTCGTGCAGCACGTTCTTGACGGTCCGTTCGGAGTACGAGGTCTTGCGCGCGATCTCCGCGGTGTCCAGCCCCTCCGACACCAGGCGCAGCATGTCCGCCTCGCGTGCGGTCAGGGTGGACAGGGACACCGCGCGCGGGTCGAGCGAGGACCGCTGCAGGACGCCGACGTGGTCGAGGAGCTTCGCGAGCAGGTCACCGGGCAGCACGCCCTCGCCGTTCGCTATCGCCAGGACCAGCCGCAGCAGCCGGTCCTGGTCGGCCTCGGCGCGCCGCAGCACCGCGGTGACCCCGCATTCGATGGCCCGCTGTAGGGCGTCCCCCGATTCGAACGTGCCGACCACGAGCCCGGTACGGGTCTCGGCGTTGTGCCGCAGCCGGTACAGCAGCGCGGCCGTCTCGTCGTCCACGCTGTCCACGGCCACGAGCGACACCTGGGCGCGGTGCGCCCCGGCGTCGTCGACGAGCTCGATCTCGGGCCGCTGGCGCAGCTGGTGGACTATCCCGACGTGCAGGACCGGGTCCGACGCGTACACGGCGACGGTGACCCGCCGGCCGGGGCCGGCGGGAGGGGTTCCGGGCGGGTTCCCGCCCGGCGCCTGGGGCATGGTGGCACCGAAGGCGGGGACGGGTCCGTTGTGGTCAACGCAGGTCATGTGTCGTACCTGTTCTGTGATGCGTCAATGGGCATGCGTCGGGGCCGGCTCCCATGGGCGGATACCAACCGAAGTGCTTGACAGGGGAGTTGGGTGGAGGCCGCAGGGGCACCGGAGCTGCCCGGGGCGTTGCCCTCGCGACCGTGGAGGTGGCCGGGCCGTCGCCGTAGCGTCGCCGTGTGACATCCCCAGCAGCCTCTCCCAGCCCTGGCGCGCCCGGCCTCGACATCCCGCCGGTGTCGGTGATGCCGGGAGGCACCGCCTCCACCAGCCTGACCGTTCGCAACGACAGCGACATCGTCGAGGCGTACCGCCTGGAAGTCGTCGGCGACTGCGCTGCCTGGACCACGGTGGAGCCCGACCGCGTCTCCCTCTATCCCGGCACCTCGGAGACGGTGACGATCCGTCTGGCGCCGCCGCGCTCGCCGCAGGTGCGGGCGGGCGACGTGCCGCTCGCCGTGCGCCTGCTGCCCACCGAGCACCCCGAAGCCGTACGGGTCCCCGAGACCACCGTGCACATCGGGGAGTTCCGGGAACTGCGCGCAGAGAGCGCTCCCAGACGCCGCCGCGGATGGCTGCGCGGGCGCTATCGGCTGGCCGTGCGCAACGAGGGCAACAGTCCGGTGAAGGTGGGCTTCACCCCCGCGCAGCCCGGCGAGGAGCTGAAGTTCGACTTCCGCCCCACCGGGCTGGAGCTGCAGCCGGGCGAGTCCTCGCAGGTGCGGCTGCGCGTCCGCACCGGCCGGCCGGTGTGGTTCGGATCCCCGGTGACCTGGCCCTTCACCGTGGACGTCGCCGAAGCCGCAGCTGCCGAGGACGACGAGGTGCGCCCGGAGCCGGACGCCGTCCGGGCCCCGCTGGACGTGGAGTTCGTCCAGATCCCGATCTTCCCGAAGTGGCTGCTGGCGGTCCTGGCGGCGCTGCTCGCGCTGCTGCTCGCCTGGTTCATGCTGGTACGCCCGGCCGTGCGCAGCACCGCCAAGGAGGCCGCCGACGAGGTGGCCCAGAAGCGGCCGGTGCCCGGGGCGGACGTGAACGGGCAGAATCCCGCGGCGGGCGGCACCAAGCAGCCGGGCGGCGGGGGCAAGAACACTCAGCCCGGGGCGGGAGCGGGCGGCACGGGCACCGGAACGGGCACCGGCACGGGTACGGGTACCGGCAGCGGCGGGGGCGGCGGACAGCAGAGTTCGGCCACCATCGACCTGCAGACCGGCGGCGGCGAGACCAAGACCGGCACCTACACCGTGCCCACGGGCAAGACGTTCGGGATCACGGACATCGTCGTCGCCAACTTCCAGGGCGACGAAGGCGTGGTGACCATCAACTTCGGCGAACGCAAGGTCACGACGATCGCGCTGGAGACGTTCCGCAACCAGGACTATCACTGGGTCACCCCCATCAGGATCACCGAGAACGAGACGGTGACGGTCCAGGTGACGTGCGCGAAGCCGGGCACCCCGGCCACCGGCCGTCAGGCGCAGGAATGCCACGAGGTCCTCAACGTGAGCGGTGTGCTGAGCGACCTCAGGTGAATCAAGCAGTACGGGTATCGTCTGTCAGGTTTTCCCCGGAGCAAAGGGGAGCCCTGGCTTCCCCGTCCGAAAACAGCTTCCCGGGCCATCGGTGAGTCCTCCCCCTTACCCGCCGTACGATCCCGTGACGCCGCGGTCCGGACGACGCTCGCCGCCGTCCGGACCGTCCTCGGGAGAAGGTCGAAGATGACTTGATCTTGGCCCTCTCCCCCGCCCCCGACCGGTCAGCTCGTGGGGACCGCGAGCTGCTGGCCCGACGCCGTGACCACGCGGGCGTTGCTGAGGTCGACCGTGTTCGGCAGCATCACCTGCGGCCGCAGGAGGTCCTTGAGCAGGTAGCGCATCAGCTCGTCCCCGGACATCGCCTTGAGCCGGGCCGCGAGCTGGGGGTTCACCTCCTCGATGCGCTGGATCTCCACGATCCCCCGCTCCGCCAGACCCGGCACGATGTCCCGGCCCATCAGGGTGTTGGACCGCAGCCGCTCGGGACGGACCTGTTCCTGCTGACCGGACCCGTAGGTCATCGTGCTGTGCGGGTCCGCCAGCGCCTGGGTCATGGCGAACATGACCTGGCTCCGGCGCTCCGGGTCCTGCTCGGCCCCCATCGCCTCCATCATCTTGTCCGTGTCCGGGAGTTCCGCCTTGCCCGCCCCGACGTCGAAGTTCCGTACCGGCAGGGAGAACTCGTCCGAGAAGGTGTCCAGGCGGGTGCCCAGTCGGCTCTGCGTCTGCGCCGGGTCGCCGGGCTTCGCCCGCACGGTGGGGTACTCGCGCTGTGCGAAGTCGCTCAGCATCAGCCAGCCCTGGCTCATCAGGGGCGAGCGGGTCAGGGGGATCTCGATCCGGGCCGGCTCGTCGCCGGCGTCGCCGGTGAACCTCGTCTCCCGGAACGGGCTGCCCGGTACTTCCAGGAAGAAGAAGACGAAGCCCTCGTTGGCCAGGACGTGTTTGTCGTACGCCTCCGAGGTGTTCGGCGCGTCGGGATCCGCCTTGAGCAGTTCGGTCTTGGACTTCATCTGCCCCTGGCCGAGCATCGTCGTGGCCCGTGACGAGCCCGTGTAGTGGCACAGCACGCTCTGCTGGAGCGCGGTCGTCAGCTTGTCCCTGACGCCGCCGACCCAGTTCCGCTCGCCCTGTCCTCCGGCGATCTCCTTGGCCATTCCGGCCCGGTTGAGCTCCGACAGCTCTCGGAAGTAGCTGGCGCCGTGCATCTGGAACGCGGCCGCGCTGTCGGCCCACTGCTGCTGCTGCCACAGCATGCCGTTCTCGGTCATCGCGGTGAACGGGCCCCGGGCCGCGTCGGGCAACGCGTCGTCGCGGGTGAGCTGGTCGTTCACCAGCTGCAGTTCGTCGTTGACCGAACGGAGCGCGGCATCCAGCCAGGGCTTGACGGCTTCGGGGGCGTCGTCCCGCTCCGGGGCGAAGACCATCTGGAGGTTCGTCAGCGCCATCAGGCAGTGCATGGGGTCGCGGTTGGGATCGTTGTCGTACGCCGTGATGGCCGCGCGCACCCGCGCCACCAGGTCGCCCTGTGGCTCCGGCTGCTTGCGGGTCATCGACTTGAACCGGCCCAGCAGCCCTCCGCCGCTCGCCGGGTCGGCCGGCAGCGAGGGGCCGAGCTCATCGAACCCCTTGCGCTGGACGACGGACGACGTGCCCGACCCGTGCGTGTGTGCGTGTGCGTGTGCGTCTGTGCCGTGCGTCTCGCAGGCGTCCCGCTGGACGGGGGCGGGGCCGCTCATCACCCGCCTCGCATTGGCCTCGGCCGCCCGCTCGAACCGGTCGCCGGGGTCACTGACCCGCAGCCCGTCGCCCGTGTCCGTCCCGGTGACGGGCCCCTGCCGCTGCTGGATGACGTGGGTCAGCTCGTGCGCCAGGGTGTGCTTGTCCCCGCCCCCGGCCCCGATCACGACATCGCTGCCGGAGGTGTAGGCCCGCGCCCCGATCTCGGCGGCGGACCGCTGGGCCGTCGGCCCGCTGTGCACCCGTACGTCGGAGAAATCGGCGCCGAGCCGGCTCTCCATCTCCTCCCGCAGGGGCCCGTCGAGCGGCCGCCCGGCCGAGCGGAGCACCTGGTGCGCGGTGGCCCGCTGCACGGCCGCGGCATCCCGGCCGGACGCGAGCATGCGCGTCACCGCCGCGTTGCCGACGGCCCGCTGGAGCGCCACCGGGGACCCCGGCGCGGGCGCTTCCACGGCCCGTTCCTCCTCCGGGGACGCCTGCCGGACCCGGCCGGAGCCGTCCTTGGCGGCGTCGCCTGCTGCCTTGTCTCGGGCGGGGATGCGCATGGGCTGCCTCTCGGATATGGCGGTGGGACGCTTCCTGCTTACCCCCCAACCCCCCGTGCCGCCATGCCCCTTCGTGCACACCGAAGGGAACCCCCCGTGCTCCCGCCGCACCCCGCCCGCGGCGCGGGCACAACCGGACGGGCAGGATCCCGACGCCGTTGCCGATGAAGCCGCCCTGGCGCGGCAACTCCGCGTCGTCAGGCCACCGTTCTCCCGGCTGCTGCCGCTCCCGGCCCGAGTCCCGTGGACCCGAGCACGATCGCCCCCGTGAAACCGAGCAGCGAAACGAAGCCCGCGACCACCAGGAGCGGCAGCAACCCGTCGACGGGCCGTCCGGGACGCCGTCCGATGCGCCCTCGACGAACCCGTCGAACACCAGCGACACGGGCAACAGCACGAGCCCGCCCAGCAGCACCACCACGAGCATCACCGCGACCGGGACGGAGGCGATGCCCTGAACCAGTCGGTACGTCCCGTGCCGCGACGGCCAGTTGCAGCTCCCGGCCGATGCCCGGGGAGTCGAAGACGTTCTCCCGCACCACCGCCGAGCCGACCAGCACCCCTGGGTGAGGGTGAGCGCCTGCGCGGCCGTCCGGCGGCGTTGGGCAGGATGTGCCGCACCCCGAGCCGCACCCGGCGTACACCGGCCAGCCGTGCCGCTTCGCAGTACGGCGTGGCCGCGGTGTCCGCGACGGAGACCCGCAGCAGCCTGGTGGCCACCGCGAGAGCGGGATCCGGGCGGACGTCGAGACCACCCGGTCGGCGCCGCCGCCGCGCAGCCCGGTGCTCCGGCTCCGGGCTGGTCCTCCCGACACCGGACGCCCGGCCTGCCAAGCGCGTGAGGGCCCTCCCCTGCCGCCGCGCAAGCAGACGAGCCCGCAGGCGCCCGCTCCCGGCGGCCGCGTCGAAGCCCGCAATCCCCCGCCGGGGTGACGGGACCCTGTTCGAGCGAGTTTCAACGCCACCGGCGCAGGCACGCCAAGCCCAACACGCCGGATCAGAACGTTCGTTCACCATCCGCCCCCGATTCGGCCGTGACTCGCCCGATCGGGAGCCGTTCCTAGAGCACCAGTACCAGTAGTGCGCCCATCCGGAGGATCCCGTGAACCCGCTGCCGAACCGCCTCGAAGGCCCTTCCGTAATCGAACATCGCGAGTCCGCCCCGTGCCCGCGCCCGGCGGACCGGCGCCGTGTTGACGCCTGCTCCTCCTGTGGCCGCCAGGCGCGACCGGCTGCCGGGAGGGCGGCGTGAACGAGGACTCGACGGCCGGGTCCGGCACCGCGAGGGTGTCGGAGTCCGAGCGGCTCCTGTTCGGCGGCGAGCTCGCCTACGACATCGGCTGGGACCAGCACGAGGGGGCGTGGCTCGAACTCGGACTCTGGACGATGGCCAAGGAGCTGCCGCGCCTGGTGGGGACCGGCGTGCGGCTCGCGCATCTGGCCGACGCCCGCGCCCTGCGCGTGGTCCTGGTCTCCGAGGCCGGTCGCGGCATCGCCCAGGCGATCGGCCTGGTCTCCGTCAACAGCGTGCTCGGTCACGTCCTCGCGGGCGGCAGCACCGACGAGCGCCTCACCCAGTCGGTGCCCGCCCTCGTGGCGGTGGCCGTCACCGCGTTCGCCGGGTCCTTGCTGCGCTCGGCGTCGACGGCGGCCACCGGCGCCCTGGAGCCGAAGGTGCAGCGGGTGGCCACGGAGCAGTACCTGGCACTGGTGCACCGTACGGAGCTCTCGGCGATCGAGGACGACGAGTTCCACCGGCTCCTGGACGCGGCCCGGTACGGCGCGGACTCCGCCCGGCGCATGATCCGCTACTGCACCAACACCCTGAACGCGGCGGTGTCCCTGATCGCCGCGGCCGGCGTGCTGACCGTCCTGCACCCCGTGCTGCTGCCGTTGCTCGTGCTGATGACGCTGCCGAGCGCCTGGAGTTCGCTGATGATTTCCCGTCAGAAATACATCTCCTTCCACGCGTTCGTCCAGCACGCCCGGGCCGGGCACCTCCTCGGCCAGTTGCTGACCCAGAAGGAAGCTGCGGCAGAAGTCCGCATCCACAGCGTCGGCCCGTTCCTGCTGGGCCACTTCCGGACCATGGCCGAGACCAGCGAACGGGAGCAGACCCGGCTGGCCCGCCGGGCCGCGCGCATCGGCCTCGTCGCCGACGGCGCCGGCGGCCTCGCCACCCTCCTCACCTACGGAGCGCTCGGGCTGCTGCTGTGGGGCGGCGCCATGGATCTCGCGGTCGGGGGCACGGCCGTCCTCGCCATCCGAAGTGGCGCAGCCAGCCTGGACACGCTCGTGCTGCAGATCACCGAGCTCCACCAGGAGAGCCTGTTCGTCGCCGACTTCGAGCGGCTGTGCCGGGAGGCGAAGACGAGGGCGATCCCCAGCGGCGGACAGGCGCTTCCCGAACGGCTGCGGGAGGTCCGGTTCGAGAAGGTCACCTTCACCTACCCCGGCAGCAGCGGCACGACGCCGGAGCCGACCCTGCGCGAAGTCAGTCTGGCCTTCCCGACCGGGAAGATCATCGCGCTGGTGGGGGAGAACGGCTCCGGGAAGTCCACGCTGGTCAAGCTGCTGGCCGGCCTGTACCTGCCCGACGAGGGCAGCGGGACGATCTGGTGGGACGACGTCGACGCCCGCGCCGCCGACCGTGACCAGGTGTTCGCCCGGGTCGCGCTGATGTCGCAGGACTTCTACCACTGGCCGTTCACCTACCGGGTGAACGTCGGCATCGGCCAGCCCGGTCAGGCCATCGACGACGACGCCGTCGAGGCGGCTTCCGCGTTCTCCGGGGCCGACCGGGTCCTCGCGGACCTGCCGCGCGGGCTCGGCACGCTGCTGGCGCGCGGCTACCGCGGCGGGCACCAGATCTCCGGCGGCCAGTGGCAGCGCATCGGCATCGCGCGGGCCAAGTACCGGCAGGCCGAGATCCTGATCGTGGACGAGCCGACCAGCGCCCTGGACGCGGTCGCGGAGCAGCGGGTCTTCGACCAGATCAGGGCGCTCGCCGCGACCACCGGCCAGACCATCGTGCTCATCACCCACCGCCTGCACTCCGTACGCCACGCCGACCTCATCCACGTCCTCAAGAACGGCCGGGTCGCGGAGTCGGGCACCTTCGAGGAGCTGATGGACGCGGCGACGGGCACCGGCGACTTCCGCGACGCCTACCTGGTCCAGGCCACGGCCTTCGATGCCCCGGTCCCGGCCCAGCCCACCGGCGACCACGACGCCGTACGCACCGAGGACCACGCATGAGGACGGCCGCGTTCAAGGGCCCGGCCCGCGCCCGCCCCGGCGGAAACCGCCGCCCCGGGGCATCGCGGTGAGCGGCGGGGACCGGCACACCGTGCCGGTCGACGTGCACCTCGTCCTGCGCCGCGACGGCGAGGACGGCCCCGAGGTCCTGTTGTCCCGCCGGGCCGGCCCCGTGTACGCCGCCGGCCTGTGGCACCTCCCGTCCGGGCACCTCGACCCCGGCGAGGACATGGTCGAGGCCGTGATCCGGGAGGCCCTGGAGGAAACAGGCGTACTCATCCAGGCGGAGGACGTGACCGCGGCGGTCACCGTCCACCACCACCCGCCCACCGGCTCCCGCTCCCGCATCGGTGTCTTCTTCGAGGTGCGCCGGTGGAACGGCCGGCCCCGGGTCATGGAGCCGGACCGCTGCGACGGCATGGACTGGTACCCGCTCGACGCCCTCCCCGCGCCGATGGTGGCGTACTGCCGGGCCGGGCTCGACGCCTACCGCGCCGGCCTGCCCGCCGCCGTGCACTTCCAACAGCCGGGCGACACCGTCGAACACGGCCCGGACGGCCCCGACCGCACCCGCCTCCTGGCCGGCCCGCCAACCGGTGGGGTGGAGCTGCCGTACCGGCTACGCGTGTTCGCCCAGCAGGCCGTCGGACAGATCGCGGACGCGACGGAGGTCTCCTGGATCCGCACCGGCAGCCGGGTGTGGCAGCTCACCGGACCCGGGGGCGGCTCCTGGTATCTGAAACGGCACCGCGGACGGAAGTTCCATGACCGGGAAGTCACCGCGTACCGGTCGTGGGTGCCGACGCTCGGGCCGCGGGCTCCCCGCCTCGTCGCGGCCGACACCGCGGCGCAGGCCGTCGTCGTCACCGCACTGCCCGGGCGCCCGCTGCACGGCATGGTCCTCGACGCCGCCGACGAGGCGCGCGTCCAGCACGACCTGGGCCGTCTCGTCCGCGCCCTCCACCGCAGCGCGCCGGAGCGGCCCGCGCGGTCCGCGACGGCCGCCGACAAGGTCAAGCGCCATCTGGAAGGCGCTCGACCGTACCTGGCCGACGGTGACGAGGACCTGGTCCGCGCCCTGGTCCTCGCTTGCGCGGGTCTCCCGCAGCCCGTGCTCGTGCCCACCCACGGGGACCTGCAATACCGCAACGTCCTGCTCGGCGACGGCGGCGAACCGCAGCTGTTCGACTTCGAGCGGTCCGAGTACGGGACCGTGACGCGGGACCTGGTGCGGCTGAGCGACACCTGGACCGGCCGTCCGTACCTGCGCACCGCGTTCCTCGACGGCTACGGCAGAGCGCTCACCCCGGCCGAGGAGCTCCGCCTGGACTGCGAGGCCGCCTTCGACGCCGTCTCCGGCATCGCCTACGGAACCAGCCACGACGACCCCGAGGTGACCGAACGCGGCCACCGCACCCTGCGCCGGCTCCACGCCACACGGCGCCCGTAACCCATATCCCATGAGCCCCAACTGCCCCTTCGCGAAGGGAAACACCGTGCCCGAACCCCACCGCGCCACCCCGGCCTACCTGGCCGACTCCCCGACTGGCGCACTCGCCACCGCCCCGAAGTACCCCGAGGGGCCCGCCGTACGGATCCACGCGGTAGCCGCCGACCCCGCGGAGGGGAACGCACCGTGAGCAAGAAGTGGCTCCCTCCGGCGGAGTTCGCCGCGACCCTGCCGAAGGCCACGGTCTTCGGAGCCGTGTTCTTCACCGACGAGGACGACCGGCCCGTCCAACTGCGCGCCACCTACTCCAGCGCCCACCCCTGGCAGTGGCCGGGCGGCGTCGCCGAGCCGGGCGAGCGCCCCTGGGAGACCGCCGTACGCGAATGCCGTGAGGAGACCGGACTCCACGTGACGGAACCGCCGAAACTGCTGGCCACGGTGTTCGGGCTGCCGGGCAAGGACTGGCCGCTGGCCACGGTCGGCTTCGTCTTCGACGGCGGCCGGCTCTCCGCCCGGCAGCTTGCCGCGCTCGTGCTCGACCCGGACGAGCACGACCAGGTGCGCGCCCTGACGGTGCCCGAGTGGCGGGCCCTGATGCCGGGACGGGACCACGCACGGCTCGAGGCCGTCATGTCCGCCCGCCGCGCCGGGCTCCCGGCGTACTTCGACACCTGGGACTGGGAGGCCTGAAGGAGCACCCTGGCCCGGCTGCCGCAGGCGGCCGGGCCTGCCCGTCGTCGTACGCGGCCGAGCGGGCAGCGGCGGGATCGCAGGGTCCGGCCCCTGTTCGCCGATCCCTGGCATCCCCCACTACTCGGTGATACCGTATAGCTGTACTCGGTACTACGCAGTACCGATCGTGCCGAGGAGGACTCGCGATGGACGACCTGACGGAGATGCTGAAGGGCACGCTCGAAGGGTGCGTGCTCGAAATCATCGACAGTGAGGAAACCTACGGGTACGCCATCACCCGTCAGCTGAACGAGCTGGGCTTCGCCGACGTCGTCGAGGGGACGGTCTACACCATCCTCCTGCGGCTGGAGCGGAACGGTCTCGTCCAGGTGACGAAACGACCGTCGGGGGTCGGCCCCCCGCGCAAGTTCTACGCGCTCAACGACGCCGGACGCGAGGAACTCGCGAAGTTCTGGGCGAAATGGCAGTACGTCTCATCACGCATCGACAAGCTCAAGGAGGGCGGGAGATGAAGTTCTGGGAGACGATCACGGGTAGCGATCTCACCAGGGAATGGAAGGCGTTCGAGGCCCGGGCCGCGGCCCTGCCGGACGACTACCGGGCGGCATGGGAGCAGGTCAAAGACGGCCTCCTCCCCCACGGGGACTTCACCGGCCGCAACCTGATGCCCATCCTCGACGCCACCCTGGGCCTGCTCGAAGAGACAGCGGCGGACGGACAGAGCGTCCATGAGGTACTCGGCGACGACGTCCGAGGCTTTTGCACGGCGCTGGCCGGTGGAGAAGGGGCCCGAACCTATCGCGACCGGTGGCGCGAGCAGTTGAACAGGAACGTCGCCAGGAAATTGAGCCGGCTGGGAGGCTGACGTGGGCATCCAGGACATCATCGAGGGCAAGAAGCAGTGGCGGGCGCACATGGCGCGGGTCAAGGCACTCCCGCCGGACTACCAGATCGTCTACAAGGAGATGCAGAGGTACCTGTTCAAGGTAGGACCGGTCGACCTGCCCGACGGGCCCCTGCTCCCCGGGATCGTCGACTTCTTCGAGGAGGGCGCGGCCTCGGGCAAGGGGGTCGTGGAACTCATCGGCACGGACATCGCCGCGTTCTGCGACGACCTGATCAAGGACTCACGCACCTACGCGGACGTCTATCAGGAGTCCATCGGCGGGAAGTTCGGCACGGCCGAGAAGTAACGTCCGCCGGCTCACACCGGGGGGCGACTGCGACTGACGACGGCACCGGTCCGCCGCCGACGCCCATGCGACGCTCAGCCGCGACCCGAAGTGAGCGGGCCGTCCGAGCGCTTCCCCGCCCCTCACCGCTCCAGCCGGACGAGACACACGCAGGTCAGCGCACCCGGCCACGTGCTTTCAGCGGGACCGGCGGGAGTTGCGGAGCGGGGATCGGGGGGCCGTCGTAGCCCTTCACTTCGCCGTAGCGGGTGCCGTTCATCCAGTCCTGGCGGGCCTGGACGATCTCCTCGTTGCTCCGGCCGATCCAGTTCCAGAACATGACGATCTCCTCCTCGAACGGCTCGCCGCCCAGGAGCATCACGCCCGCGTCCGAGGCGGCGCGCAGGGGGAGTTCCGTGCGGCCGCAGCCGAGGTAGAGCATCGAGCCCGGCAGCAGCGGGACGCCGTCGACGTGGGTTTCGCCCGACATCGACAGGACCGCGTACTCGAAGTCCGGGTCCAGCGGCAGCCGGGTCTCGGTGCCCGCCGTGAGGGCGAGGTCCGCGCCCACGATGGGGGTGTAGGCGGTGCCGGGCGAGGTGGCCTCGTCCAGGGTGCCCAGGATGACCGTCGCGGTCAGCCCCGGGGCCGTGACCCGGGGCAGGTCCGCGTGGTGCTGGAAGTGCGGGGCCACGTCGCGGTGGGCGTCCGGCAGCGCCACCCACAGCTGGGCGCCGTGCAGGAGGCGGGCGTGCGGGCGCGGGCTCTCCTCGGAGTGGCTGATGCCGCGGCCCGAGGTCATCAGGCCCAGCTCGCGCGGGCGGATCGTCGCGAGGCTGCCCACGCTGTCGCGGTGCAGGACCTCCCCCTCGTGCAGCCAGCTCACGGTCTGCAGACCGGAGTGCGGGTGGGGCGCCACCTGCATGCCCGGCTCGTCGGCGATGCCGTCGGGGCCGTAGTGGTCCACGAAGCACCAGGCGCCCACCATCCGGCGGCCCAGGTTCGGCAGCAGCCGGCGGACCTCGGTGGACTCCCCGAGCTTGACGGTGCGCGGGCTGAGGAGCTCGCGTACGGGTTCGGCGACGACGAAACCACGGCCGCCGCAGACGGCGAGAGCGGGCTGGCGATCGAGATTGCTCATACCGCACAACTTAGTACCGCCGGGCCCGCAGCGTTCCATGGAATGCGCGGGGGTGCCGCCGTGTTGGAGCGACGGAACACACCACCTGAACGGCGGAAGGAACGGTCATGGACGCCGAGCGGGCCCGCGAGACCCAGGACGCCGGGTACGACGCGCAGGCGGCGTACTACGGACACGGGACGGCGGCCGAGCGCTGGGAGCGGGGCAGCCTCTTCTTCGACGCGAAGGAGTACGCGACCGCGGCCCGCGTCCTGGCCATGCTGACCGCCGAGGTCCCGGAGCAGCTCGCGCCCCGGCTGCTGCTGGCCCGGGCCTACTACCACTCCGCCCAGCTCGCTCGCGCCGAGCGGGAGCTGCGCGCCATCCTGGAGCGCTGGCCGGTGGAGGACTACGCGCAGCTGATGCTCGGCCGCACCCTGGAGCGCCAGGGCCGGGCCGCCGAGGCGGCCCCGTACCTGCGGATCGCCGCCGCCATGGCGGGCGAGCTGCCCGCGTAGCGGGGCGGCCGCGCGCCCCGCGGCCGCCGCCCGGCCCCGTCCGTTCGGGGCCGGGCGGCCGTCTCGGATAGCCTGGGGCCAATATGAACCGTCTGACCACGCCTTTCGGCTCCTACGAGCTCACCCGCTTCCCCCAGGACCCGCGCGACCGGCTGCGCGCCTGGGACGCCGCCGACGAGTACCTCCTGCAGCACCTCGCCTCCGGGACCGGGGACCGCGGCCCGGTGGACCTCGGCAGCGGCCGGCAGATCACCGTGCTCGGCGACCGGTGGGGGGCGCTGACGACGGCCCTGGCCGCCCACCACCCGACGCAGATCACCGACTCCTCCCTGACCCGCTCGGCCACCATGGCCAACCTGGACCGGGCCGGCATCGGCACGGCCAAGGACACCGTGACCCTGCTGACCACGCAGGACGAGCCGCCCGCGCGGATCGACGTCCTGCTGGTCCGGGTGCCCAAGAGCCTGGCGCTGCTGGAGGACCAGCTGCACCGGCTGGCGCCGCGGCTGCACGCGGACAGCGTGGTCGTGGGCGCCGGCATGGTCAAGGAGATCCACACCTCCACGCTGCGCCTCTTCGAGCGGATCCTGGGACCGACGAAGACCTCGCTCGCCGAGAAGAAGGCCCGGCTGATCTTCTGCACGCCCGGCGCCGCGACCGCGCCTCCCGCGGCGAGCGCCCACGGCGCGTCCGGCGACCCCTGGCCGGTGACCTACACCGTCGACGCGGACGGCGGCTCCGGCGCCGGACTGACCGTGGTCAACCACGCGGGCATCTTCTGCGCCGACCGGCTCGACGTCGGGACCCGCTTCTTCCTGCAGTCCATCCCGACCAACACCGACGGCGCCCGCGTCGTGGACCTGGGCTGCGGCAACGGCGTCGTCGGCACCGCCGTCGCGGTCGCCGACCCCCGGGCGGAAGTCGTCTTCACCGACGAGTCGTACCAGGCGATCGCCTCGGCGAAGGCCACCTTCCGCGCCAACGTCACCCACGACCGCGACCGGGCCGACTTCCTCGTCGGCGACGGCGTCGCGATGCTGGATCCCGGCTCGGTGGACCTCGTCCTGTGCAATCCGCCGTTCCACTCCCACCAGGCCACCACGGACGCGACCGCGCTGCGGATGTTCGCCCAGTCCCGGAAGGTGCTGCGGCCGGGCGGCGAGCTGTGGGTGGTCGCCAACCGCCACATGGGCTACCACACCCATCTCAAGCGGCTCTTCGGCAACAGCGAAGTCACCGCGAGCGAACCCAAGTTCGTGGTGCTGCGGGCGGTCAAGCGGATGGAGCGGGAACGGCGCCCGTAGGGCCCATGTGACCTGCCGGTACGTCCTACACTCGGCCGCGTGGGCAGCCAGGGGGAACAGGACGGACGGAGCGACGGCAGCGGGCGCTACCGCCGGGAGGACGTGGCGCGGGCGGCGGGCGTCAAGGTGCGCAACCTGCGCTACTACCAGGAGCGCGGGCTGCTGCCCCCGCCGCGCCGGGAGGGCCGGGTCGCCTGGTACTCCGACGACCACCTGACGCGGCTGCGGCTGATCAGCGATCTGCTGGGGCGCGGCTACTCCGTCAACGGCATCGCCGAGCTGCTGAACGCGTGGGAGCAGGGCGGCGGCCTGTCCCAACTGCTGGGCCTGGAGCGGGCGATGACCGGCGACTGGGAGCAGGAGGAGCCGGTCACCATGACCACGGCCGAGCTGCGCGACCTGTTCGGCCCGGCGGCGACCACCGAGGACACCCGGCGGGCCGCGGAGCTGGGTTACGTACGGGTCGAGGGCGACCGGGTCACGCACCGCAGCCGGCGGCTGCTGGAGGCGACGCTGGCGCTGGTGCGCCAGGGCGTGCCGCTCGCGGAGATCCTGGACGCGGGTGACTTCGTACAGGACCAGGCGGCCGCGCTCGCCGACCGGTTCGTGGGGCTGTTCCGGCAGCACGTGATCGGTCCGGACGGGCTCGTCAGCACGGACGGGGCGGAGCGGCTTTCGGCCACCCAGCTGGATCACATCTCCGCGGCGGCCGCGGCGCTGCGGCCGGTGGCGGGCGAGGTCGTGGCCGCGGAGTTCGCCCGCGCGATGGCCCGGCGGGTCGAGGCGGAGGTCGCGGAACTGCTGCGTACGCAGGCCGTGGAGCGGCGTACGGGGCAGTAGGACTCGGCCGAAAAGGTACGTTCGAGCAACCTTGCCAACCTCCATTGGCACTCTTACATTCAACTCGTCGGTAACAAAGGTGCACAGCCGAGATACAGGGACGATCTCATGGCAAGCTCACCGAACCCCCCCGAACCACCCGGCACCGAGGACACCGCCGTCGAGGACGGCCGAAGGGGCACCGGACGGGTCCGCTGGCGCCGGTTCGCCCTGCTGACCGTGCCCGCCGTGGCCGTGACCGCCGGCCTCGGGATCGCCCTCGCCCAGGGCGCGCTCGCCGCCTCCTTCGCCGTCTCCGGACAGCAGTTCAAGGTGTCGGCGAAGAGCCTGGAGGGCGAGGGCTTCGCCCAGTACGGCAGCGTCGACGTCAACGCCCGCCAGGACCTCATACCCGTGGCCGTGACCGCCATCAAGGAGGCCAAGCTCCACAG
Source organism: Streptomyces sp. NPDC026522 (assembly GCF_055567555.1). Taxonomy (NCBI): domain Bacteria; kingdom Bacillati; phylum Actinomycetota; class Actinomycetes; order Kitasatosporales; family Streptomycetaceae; genus Streptomyces; species Streptomyces sp. NPDC026522. The sequence continues at coordinate 537,926 of NZ_JBVHQF010000001.1, read as the reverse complement.
CCTCTGCCAGTCGGTGGTGACCACCCTCCCGCTCATCGGCGACATCTCGCTCAACCTCACCGCGGGCGGGAAGGACCCCGTCGAGGCCAGCAACCTGTTCGTCGACGCCACCCAGCTCTCCGGCGACGCGGTGTTCAGCAACATCGAGATCGGCCGCGACGCCTCCACTCTCGACAAGGGGCCGGCGGAGGCGGTGGGCATGCAGGACCTGTTCGCCCAACAGGCCGACACGGTCGCCATCTCCGACCTGCACCAGACCGCCTGGGCCACCAACGCGGGCACCTTCAAACTCTCCGGGCTGAGCATGAACATCAGCAAGGGGAAGAAGGAATGCTTCTGAGCCGTCGCCGGCCGCCTTGGCGGTGGCGGCGCTGGCGGCGCGGCAGACCCTTCTGGGGCGGCCTGGCCGCCGTCGCGGCCGGCGCCTGGATCTGCGTCCTGCCGCTGGCACCGTTGAAGATCATGCTCCAGCAGGGGGTGGCGGGCATCCCGTCCGTCCTGATGGGGATCGTCATGATCGTCCTCGGGCTCACGGCGTGGTTCGCCCCCCAGCAGCGCACCCTCGCCGGCGTCCTCACCACCCTGATCGCCACCGCCGCCCTGGTGCTGTCGAACCTCGGCGGCTTCCTGATCGGCACCCTGCTCGGCATCCTCGGCGGCGGCCTGATCTTCGCCTGGCAGCCGGACGCAGCCCCGTACGCCGCCCCGCGCGCCCCGGACGCCACCGAGGCCGCGGACCCCACCGCTTCCCGGGACCCCATCCCCCTCCGGGACGCGGCAGCGGACCCCACCCGCTCCCCCACCCCGCACCACGATTCCCAAGGAGTACAGCCATGAGCCGTACGCGCACCGCGCTCGCCCTCGGGATGGCCGCCGCCGCGGCCCTGACGGTGGCCTCCGCCTCCGCGACCGCCGCGCCGTTACCGCTGGCCGGGTCGACCACCGTCACCCCGGCCGGGCACGCCTTCAAGGCCACGCTCAGCGGCAAGGCCACCCTCAAGGCCGGATCGGTCACCGTGACCTGCACGGTCTCCGTCTCCACCGGTAAGGTGCCGGCCGCCCCCGGCAACCACAACGCGGCCGGACCGGTCTCCTCGCCCATCTCCGCCCCGACGTACAGCTCCTGCACGTCGAGCATGCCCGGCGTGACCCCGACCGTCACCACCAGCGGGGCCTGGTCGGTGTCCATACAGAACGGCTCGCCCGTCACGGCGACCATGACGGTGCCGACGGGCGGTCTGGTCGTCCACACCACCGGCCTGGCCACCTGTACGGTCACGGCCGCCCCGACCGGCCCGGCGAACGTCGCCGGCACCTGGGCCAACGGCGCCCCGTCCAGCCTGACCTTCACCAACGCCTCGGTGCCGGTCACGGTCACCGGCGGGTTCGGCTGCCCGACGAGCGCCACGTCGTCCACCTTCAACGCCGTCTACCTGGTCGCCGACACCACCGACCCCGCGCAGCAGATCACCGTCGCGCCCTGAGCCGCCGAACCCCAGCGGCCGAACCCCAGCGGCCCGCCGGTCTCGGAGGACGTCCGGGACCGGCGGGCCGCCCGCACGTCAGCCGGCCCGCGCGAACCGCCCGCGCCGGTAAATGCGTTGCGCGACCCCCGCCGCCCTGGCGAAGCTGCACGGCATGTCACAGAGCCCCCTGACGTCACCGGACACCGACCCCCAGGACCGCGGCGCCGAACCGCGCCCCCCGCGAGGCGTCGACGACCTCTTCTCGCACGGCCGCCTCACCGCCGTTCCGCGCAAGGCGGCCCGGCGCGAGCAGTTGCTCGCCCACCTCGCCGAAACCCTCTTCGCCCCCGGGCGGGAGTACACCGAGCCCGAGGTGAACGACGCGCTGCGCACCGTGCACGAGGACTACTCGGCACTGCGGCGGTACCTGGTCACCTCGGGCCGCCTCACCCGTACCCGCGACGGCAGCAGCTACCGGCGGTCCACGACCACCCGGTAATGGGTCGTCAGCCGCCCGTCCTCGCCCAGCACGTGGAACGCGACGACCGGCGGCTCGTCGAGGTGGACGTGCTCGTCGGGGCCGCTCTGCGCCTCCCACGGGAGCCGCGTCGTGGACACCACACCCGGCGCCACCAGCAGCGGCCGACCCGCGAACGTCGTGACGGCCCCGGTGTGCGCGTGGCCGCAGAGGAACGCCTTGAGGTGCGGGTGCCGCTGGGCCAGCGCCGCGAGCCGCTCCTCCCCGAACTGCCGGATGCCGTCCACGTACGGGATGTGCAGGGTGACGGGCGGGTGGTGGAAGGCGACCAGGACCGGCACCTCGCGCGGGGTGCCGGCCAGTACGCCGTCCAGCCACTCCAGCGTCGGCTCCGCCAGGAAGCCCTGGTGTTCGCCGGGCACGGAGGAGTCGCACACGGCGAGTACGAAGCCCTCCCCCCGCACCACTTGGTCCACCGGCTCCGCGGTCGGCTCCGGCTCCCCCAGCAGGCCCTGCCGGAAGGCGGCCCGCTCGTCGTGGTTGCCGGGGCAGATCACCACCGGGTGGCGCGAGCGCAGCACCTTGCGGGCCTCGTCGTACTCCGCGGGGGCGCCGTGATCGGCGATGTCACCGCTCACGAGCACCGCGTCGAGGTCGAACGGCAGGCCGTCGAGGTACTCCATCACGAGGCGGGCGCGGTCGGCGGCCCGCGCGTCGCCGTCGAAGTGGACATCGCTGAGGTGGGCGATCACTATCACGGACGGTGGCTCCTTCGGTCGTCGGTGCAGCCATTCAACCGGCCCTGACCGACCGCGTTCCAGGGCCAATCGATCACCGGCGGCCCCGGACTCCGCAGCCGTCAGCCGTCAGCCGTCAGCCGTCAGCCGTCAGCCGCGGTACGTCTCCAGTAGCCGCAACCAGATCTCGCTGACGGTCGGGAACGCCGGGACCGCGTGCCACAGCCTGCTGATCGGGACCTCCCCGGCGACGGCGATGGTGGCCGCGTGCAGGAGTTCCGCCGCGCCCGGGCCGACGAAGGTCGCGCCGAGCAGCACCTCCCGGTCCAGGTCGACGACCATCCGTGCCCGGCCCGGGTACGGGTCGGCGTACAAGCCCGCACCGGAGACCTTGCCGAGGTCGTAGTCGACCGCGCGGACGGTGTGGCCCGCCCGCTGCGCCTCGGCCAGGGTCAGCCCGACCGCCGCGGCCTCGGGGTCGGTGAACACCGCCTGCGGGAGGGCGGCGGTGTCGGCCGTCGCGGTGTGCGCGCCCCAGGGACCGGTGTCGGCCGCCTCCCCGCCCGCCGCGCGGGCGGCGATGACGGCGCCGGCGATCCGGGCCTGGTACTTGCCCTGGTGGGTGAGCAGTGCCCGGTGGTTGACGTCACCGACGGCGTAGAGCCAGTCGTGGCCGCGGACCCGGCAGCTGTCGTCCACACCGATCCAGTCGCCCGGAACCAGGCCGACGGTGTCCAGGCCGATGTCGTCCGTGCGCGGGGCGCGGCCGGTCGCCATCAGCAGTTCGTCGCCCTCGACGGTCTCGCCGCCTTCCAGCACCACGGTGACGGGCCCGGTCGCCCCGTCCCGGACGACCGCCTCCACCGCGACGTCCGTACGGATCTCCGCGCCCGCCTCGCGCAGCGCCTCGGCGACCAGTTCCCCGGCGAACGGCTCCATGCGCGGCAACAGCCCCGAGCCCCGTACGAGCACGGTGACGCGGGAACCGAGGGCCTGCCAGGCGGTGGCCATCTCGGCGGCGACCACCGAGCCGCCGACGATCAGCAGTCGCCCCGGCGCCTGCCGGGCGGAGGTCGCCTCACGGCTGGTCCACGGGCGGGCCCCGGCGATCCCGGGGAGCTTCGGGATCACGGCCCGGGTGCCCGTCGCGATCACCACGGCATGGCGTGCCGTGAGGACGTGGTGCTCGCCCTCGGGGCTGGTGACGGCGACCTTGCGGACCCCGTAGAGCCGGCCGTGGCCCCGGTAGACATGGGCGCCGATGGAGTCCAGCCAGTCGATCTGGCCGTCGTCCTTCCAGTTCCCGGTCCAGTAGTCGCGGTGCGCGTACACCGCCTCCGCGTCGAGCGGGCCCCCGACGGCTCCCGCCAGGCCGGGCACCCGGCGCGCATCGGCCCGGGCCAGCACCGGGCGCAGCAGCGCCTTGCTCGGGATGCAGGCCCAGTACGAGCACTCCCCGCCCACCAGCTCGCTCTCCACCAGGACCGTGGTGAGCCCGGCAGCCCGGGTCCGGTCCACGATGTTCTCGCCGGCCGGTCCCCCGCCGAGCACCACTACGTCGTACTCCACCGCTTCAGTCATGCGGCCAGTGTCGCGGTCCGGGGGCGGTGCGGGTAACAGGCGGCCCTCGGCGTGCCGGAAGCGCCCCGGTCCGCGGCCCGGGGTCTATTCGCCGCCCGCCGCCCCGGGCCGGTCCGACGGGGCGATCTTCGCCCGGACCTCGTCCATGTCCAGGGCGCGGGCCTGCGCGATGAGGTCGGTCAGCGCCGGCTCGGGGAGCGCGCCGGGCTGCGCGAAGATCGCCACCTGGTCCCGGACGATCATCAGCGTCGGGATCGAGGTGATCTGGAAGGCCGCGGCCAGCTCCTGCTGCGCCTCGGTGTCCACCTTCGCGAAGAGCAGATCCGCATTGGCCTCGGAAACCTTCTCGTAGACCGGCGCGAACTGCAGGCAGGGCCGGCACCAGCCGGCCCAGAAGTCGATCAGCACGAACGGGTTCTCGCTGACCGTCTGGTCGAAGTTCTCCTTGGTGAGCTCGACTGTCGCCACGGTGTCCAGACCTCCTGATAGCCGGTTGTCCTGCGTGAACGAACAATCCGCCCCGCGCATTCCGCGCCCGGGGAGCTTCCCTAGAACGGGTGAGCGGGCGCCGTCGAGCGGACCGTGGTCCAGCGCAGTTCGGTGAAGGCGTCCAGGTTCGCCTCGCCGCCGAACCGGGCCCCCGTGCCCGACGCGCCGACGCCGCCGAAGGGGGCCACGGCCTCGTCGTTCACGGTCTGGTCGTTCACGTGCGCGATGCCGGTCGGGATCCGGCCGGCCAGGTCGAGCCCGTGCGCCGCGTCGCGCGTGACGATCCCGAGGGAGAGCCCGTACGGGCCCGCCGAGGCCAGCGCCACCGCCTCGTCCTCCGTCGCGAAGGAGCGTACGGGCGCCACCGGGCCGAAGACCTCTTCCGCGTAGGCCGGGCAGTCGTCGGACACCCCCGCCAGCACCGTCGGCCGGTAGAACAGGTCCCGGTGGGTGCCGCCCGCCACCAGTTTGGCACCCTGCTCCGTACTCGCCTCGACCAGCGCGTGGACCCGCTCCACCTGGCCCCGGTCGATGAGCGGGCCCAGGTGCACCCGCTCGCGGTACGGGTCGCCCACCGCCAGCGCCTCGGCACGCGCGGCGAGCCGCTCGACGTACTCGTCGTACAGCGAGGCGTGCACCAGGTGGCGCCCGGCCGTCATGCAGATCTGGCCCTGGTGGAAGAAGGAGCCCCAGGAGGCCTGCGCCACGGCGGCCCCGACGTCGGCGTCCTCCAGTACGACGATCGCCGAGTTTCCGCCCAACTCCAGGTGCGCCCGCTTGAGATGACGGCCCGCCAGCTCACCGACGGCCCGCCCGGCGGCGGTCGACCCGGTGAACGACACCACCCGTACCAGGGGATCGGCGACGAGCGCCGCCCCCGTCGCGGCCCCGCCCGGCAGGACGTGCAGCACCCCCGCCGGGAGCCCCGCCGCGGCAAACACCGCGGCCAGCGCGATGCCGCCGCAGACGGCGGTGCGCGGGTCGGGCTTGAGCAGCACCGCGTTGCCCAGCGCGAGGGCCGGGGCCACCGACCGGATCGACAGGATCAGCGGTGCGTTGAACGGTGCGATGACCCCGACCACACCGGCCGGGACCCGGCGGGTGAAGGAGAGCCGGGGCGCCTCGCTGGGCAGGACCTGGCCGGCCGGCCGCGAGGCCAGCGCGGCCGCCTCGTAGCACTCCTGCGCGGCGACGTGCAGCTCGAAGTCCGCCTTGCCGGGTATCGAGCCCGACTCCCGCACCAGCCAGTCCCGCAGCTCGTCGGCGTGGGCCGTGAACAGGTCCCCGGCCCGGCGCAGCACGGCCGCCCGCTCCGGGTGGGCGGCCCGGGCCCAGTCGTGCTGCGCGGCCCGGGCCCGTACGGCGGCCTCGGCGACGTCCACCGGCCCGGCGAGGTCGAGGGTGGCGAGGGTACGGCCGGTCGCGGGTTCGACGACCGGGGCGGTGCCGCCGGTCAGGGTGGGTCCGTCCTGCCAGAGCGTCGGGTCGAGGAGCGGCATGGCGCAGGGCCTCCGGGTCTGGGTGGGGGGCGGCAGCACGCGCCATCGTGCCAGACCCTGGGCGCCAGTTCTGTTCAGTTATTGGGCAGTTGAGGGGCCTCCCTGACCGGAAATGATCGACGGGCAGCTCGGCGGGGGGCGGCGGGGCGGCTCGACTCGACGATCGGCTGCGGCTCGACGGTCGACTGCGGCTCGACGGTCAGCGCTCCAGGACCAGCGCGATGCCCTGCCCGACGCCGATGCACAGCGCCGCCATCCCCGTACCGGACCCGGCCGCCGCGAGCTGGTGGGCGACCGAGCCCGCCAGCCGGGCCCCCGAGGCGCCGAGCGGATGCCCGATGGCGATCGCCCCGCCGCGCGGGTTGACCACCGCCGGGTCCAGCTCCGGCCAGGCCGCCAGACAGCCCAACGCCTGCGCCGCGAAAGCCTCGTTGAGTTCCAGTACGGACAGGTCGGCCAGCCCCCGGCCGGCCTTGGCGAGCGCCCGCTGGACCGCCTCCACCGGGCCGAGCCCGAACAACTGCGGCTCGATCCCCGTGACGGCGCTCGCACTGATGCGGGCCAGCGGCTCCCGGCCGGTGGCGGCCAGTCCCGCCTCGTCGGTCAGCAGCAGCGCCGCCGCCCCGTCGTTCAGCGGGGAGGCGTTGCCCGCGGTGACGGTGCCGGAGCCGTCCGTCCGGAACGCGGGTTTCAGCCGGGCCATCGCCTCCGGGGTGGAACCCTCCCGGATCGACTCGTCCCGTTCGAGGTCGACGCCCGGGTACCGGACGACCTCGGTGTCGTAGCGCCCCGCCGCCCACGCCGCCGCGGCCTTGCGGTGGCTCTCCAGCGCGAACAGGTCCTGCGCCTCGCGCGTGACGGCGTACTTGTCCGCGACGAGTTCGGCGCCCTCGCCGAGCGAGCCCGTCCACTCCGCGGGCATCCGGGGGTTGGTCATCCGCCACCCCAGGGTGGTGGACCACATCTGCTGGTGGCCGGCCGGGAACGCGCGCTCCGGCTTCTGCACCACCCACGGCGCCCGGGACATCGACTCCACGCCGCCCGCGATGGCCACGGAGGCGTCGCCGAGCGCGATCGCGCGGGCGGCCTGGATCACCGCCTCCAGACCGGACCCGCAGAGCCGGTTGACGGTGACCCCGGGGACGGACACGGGCAGCCCGGCGAGCAGTACCGCCATGCGTGCGACGTCCCGGTTGTCCTCGCCCGCGCCGTTGGCGTCGCCGAAGACGACGTCGTCGATGCGGGCCGGGTCGAGGTCGGGCGTACGGTCCACCAGCGCGCGCACCGTGTGGGCGGCCAGGTCGTCCGGGCGGACGCCGGCGAGCGCCCCGCCGAACTTGCCGATCGGGGTGCGGACGGCGTCGACGACGTAGACGTCGCGGACGGTGCGGATGCTCATGGGGTCTCTCCTGGGCGGATCCGTACGGGCGGTGCCGGGGCGGCGCCGTTGTGTCGGCGCCGGCCTGCGGCGCCGGACACGCCCGGATGGGGCGCGCCCGCAGTCTCCGTCCGCCGATCACCGCCTGTCAACGGGCGGTGGGGCGGTGGGTGGGGCGCCGGGGGGTGGGGGTTGGGGCGGGGCGGGCCGGGGCCCGCTCAGGTGGACTCGCGCCGCACCGCCACCGCCGCCATCAGGTCGTGCCGCTCGGTGAGCTCGGAGGGTTCCCGCACCGCGCGGTCCACCAGGGCGGCCAAGTGGTCGCCGGTGGGCAGCTCGATCTGCACCGTACTGAGCCGTGGCCGCAGCAGCCGCCCGATCAGCAGGTCGTCGGCGCCCATCACGGCCACGTCCTCGGGCACGCGCAGACCGGCGTCCTGGAGGGCCCGCATCAGCAGCATCGCGTACTCGTCGTTGTAGGCGAAGGCCGCGTCCAGCCCGAGCGAGCGCCAGCGGGCCGCGAGCGCCGCGGCCGACTCCTCGGTGTAGGCCAGGGGCAACGGCTCCACCTCGGCGGACGCCACCGACCGGGCGCCGGCCAGCCGGGGCCCGGAGAACAACTCCAGCCCCTCCTCCTGCGGGACGATCACCCCGATCCGGCGCCGGCCCCGCTCGACCAGGTGGGCGGCCGCCCGGGCGCCGACTTCCGCCTGGTCCATGACCAGCGCGTGCGCTCCCGGCACCCGGCCGGGCCCGAGCGTTATCACCGCGCGGGCACCGGCCCGCTTGAGGGTGTCGACGTTGCGTGCGGAGAGGGCGATCTCCCCGAACGAGATCACCGCCACCGGCCGCAGCTCGGCCCAGGCGCGGGCGGCGTCGTCCCCGGAGAGGCCGAGGCTGCCGTACTGCACCACGGTGTAGTCGAGGCGGCGCAGGGCCCACTGGAGCTCGTTGAGGAAGGCGCTGTAGAGCGGCCCGACGGGGACGTGGGAGGTCGGCAGCAGCACGATCCGGGTGTGCCCGGCGCGCAGGCTGCGTGCGGCGGCGTGCGGGACGTACCCCAGCTCCTCGGCGGCCTCGCGCACCTTGCGGCGGGTGGGCTCGCTGATGCGGACGGCTTCCGCGTTGTTCAGGACGTACGAGACGGTCGCGCGCGACACGCCGGCGAGGCGCGCGACGTCGGCGCTGGTCGGCACGGGGGCGGCCGGACCGTTCGGCGAAGGGGCGTTCGGTGACTGAGACATTGCCCGGGCATCTTTCCAGACCGGTTGCGTCCGAGGGCTAGCGGATGGCCTGAAACGAATGCTACACAGTGGTTACACGATTCATTGACACGTGTAAGTAGCGGTGCGACCGACCGTCGCACCGGGCGTTCGGTCCGTTCACCCGGGCCGACCGCCGCCCGTGTCGCACCGTGCCGTGGCCCTGTCGCGCCCCACCGCACCCCGCCGTCGCGACAGGGCGGCGCGCACCCCTCATCCGCTCGAACACCCCGCCCAGGAGGGCACCGTGGCCCTTTCCTCCCCCGGCACCGGCAACGCCGCAGCCGCCCCCGACACGTCGGCGCAGCCCGCGGTGCGACGCGGCCTGCTGCCCCTGCTGCTCGTCGGCAACACCGCCATGTACTCGCTGTACATCGGCGTCGCCGGCCTCCTGCTGGCGCTCCAGGTCGAGGACGTCGACCCGGCCCACAAGGTCGCCGACTTCGGCCTGATCGCGGGGGTCTCGGCGGTCTTCGCCACTGTCTTCAACCCGGTCGCCGGCGCCCTGTCCGACCGCAGCGGACGGCGCAATCCCTGGATCCTGGGCGGCGGACTCGCGGCGGTCCCGGCGATGTTCCTGCTCGGCCTCGCCGACACCATCCTGCTGATCACCATCGCCTGGTGCCTCGGCCAGGCGGTCATGAACGTCTACCAGGCCGCCCTCACCTCCGTCGTCCCCGACCGGGTCCCCCTGTCCGCCCGCGGCAAGGCCTCCGCGGCGGTCGGCCTCGGTCTGCCCTTCGGCTCGACCCTCGGCGCGCTGCTCGGCGCCGCCTTCTCCGACCACTACCGCACCGGGTACCTCGTGTTCGGCGCGGTGGTGGCGGGCGCCGCGGTGCTGTTCACCGCCTGTACGCACGAGGAACGCCGCCCGGCCCCGGCGCCGCTGCCCGTCCGGGCGCAGGCCGCCGCGTTCGCGGGCGCGCTCCGGGACCACGACTTCCGGTGGGCGTTCATCGGGCGGGCGCTGCTGGTACTCGGCTACTTCGCGGTGAGCGGCTACCAGCTCTACGTCCTCCAGGACCACACCGTGCTGCCCGAGGGCATGGAGCCGGAGGCGGCGGTCGCGCTGCTGATGCCGCTGACGAGCGTGGCGATGGTCGCCTCCACCCTGGTCGGCGGCTGGCTCTCCGACAGGTTCGACCGGCGCAAGCTCTTCGTGGGCGCCTCGGCGCTGCTGTCGGCGCTCGCGCTGGTGCTCCCGGCGCTCTCCACGAGCTGGACGGCCATGCTCGCCTTCGCGGTGGTCAACGGGCTGGCGTTCGGCTGCTACATGGCCGTGGACACGGCGCTGGTGACGATGGTGCTACCCACGGCGCAGGACGCGGCCCGGGACATGGGCGTGCTCAACATCGCGAACGCCGGGCCGCAGATCGTCGCGCCGTTCGTCGCCTCGCTGATCGTGTCCGTGAGCGGCGGGTACACCGCGCTGTTCGTGGTCGCCGCGGTGCTGGCAGTGGTCGGAGCGCTCGCGGTCCGACCGATCCGGGGGGTGCGGTGACCGGCCGGTAGAGAACTCGTGGCGAACCCTTCAGCCAGACCTGTTGAGAAATCCGTTGAGCAATCCGTTGAGCAATCCGCTGAGCAATCCGTTGAGCAATCCGTTGAGCAATCCGTGAGATCCGTTGGGAAACCCGACGAGAAAGTGGCGCACACCATGAAACTGCACACCCGGGCCTGGGGCGACGGCGACCGCACCGCCCTGCTGATCCACGGCATGATGGCCGATCACCGGACCTGGCGCCGGGTCGCTCCCGCCCTCGCCGACCTCGGCTACCGCGTCATCGCCGTGGACCTACGGGGGCACGGCGCGAGCGGGCGGGGCGAGTACAGCCCGCAGGCCTTCGCCGATGACGTGGCGGAAACCCTGCCCACCGGCGCCGACCTCGCGCTGGGCCACTCCCTCGGCGGCCTCACCCTGTCGCTGGCGGTGGACCGGCTCAGGCCGAAGCGGGCCGTTTACTCCGACCCCGCTTGGTACTTGGCGTCGGGGGACGGCTTCGGACCGGAGGTGTTCGCGCGGTTCAAGACGCATGCGAGCAAGGAACGGGTGTGGGAGATGAACCCGCGCTGGGAGGAGGCCGACGTGGAGATCGAGCTGGAGACCCTGGCGGCGTGGGACGACGCCACGGCCTTGGCCCTGGCGGAACTTTCGGCCACCGACCTCCTCCCGGCCGGCCCGGTCGTCCCGTCCCTCGTCCAGCTCGCCGACCCGAGCTTCCTGATCTCACCGGAACGCGCGGCGATCCTCCGGGAACGGGGCTTCGAGGTCCGTTCGGTCCCGGGCGCGGGGCACACGATCCACCGGGATGACTTCGAGGCGTTCATGACGTCGCTGGAGGGGTGGATTTAGAGGGCGGGGCGGGCGGCCGGGGGCGGCTGGGCGGGGCTTCGGGGGGCGGGGTCCCCTTGGGCGGTGGTGGTGGGGTGCTGGGGGTTTCCCGTCAGTCCACTGTCCTTTCGTGTCGGGCCGGCCCGTCAAGGGCGCTCCTTCGTCGCGTCGCTTCGCGATTTCGCTGCGCTCAACCCTTGACTGTCCGTCCCGCCCCGAAAAGCCAAAGACTGCCGGGAAGCCCCCGAAGAACGGCCGGCTGTTCAGAGTCCAGGTGCCGGTTCCTCAGTGACCTGGGACCGAAGCCCCTGAACAGCCTCTTTCCATGGGCCCCGCCATGCCAGCCTCACCGGGGGGCACCCGAGGGCACTGGGCGCCGCCCGGCAAATCCAGCCCCGCCGGCGTTTGAGGCGTGGGGGTCCCCCCGGACGGAGTCTGGGGGAGGGTCTGGGGCGGAGCCCCAGGAAGCCCCGAGCGCAGCGAGGGGGCCCACCCACGGCGCCGCAGATCGCTACGCGCTCCTCCCGTCACGCGTCCGCGGCCCGCCCCGGGCTGGGCATAAGCCGCCACCGATCGCTACCCGGCTGACCTCATCTAGCGTCGATCAGCCCGTCATCGGCTGCGCCACCGATCGCTACCCGGCTGACCTCATCTGGCGTCGAACAGGCCCGCATACGGCTACGTCGGGCCCGGGCCCTCGGCGGACATCACAACGGCCGCCAGATCCGTTCCGGCCCGCAGCAGCGCAACGGTCCGCGCGGCGATCTGGTCGAGCCGTCGGCTCAGGATGCGCCCGGTCTCCTCCGGGCCGCCGAGCTGGTGGAGGGAGTCCATGACGTCCCGGACCGCGGGAATGCCGTATCCCGCCCCGCGGAGGGCCGCGACGATCCGGGCCGCCCTGATTGCGGGAAGACCGTAACGACGTGCGCGTAGTGACGTCACCCGCTCTGGGGTGACGAGCCCCTCCTCCTCCCAGTACCGGAGGGTTGAGGGTCGTAGATTGAGGGCTGCGGCGAGCTCGGTGATCGTCATCGCATCACTCTCCCCCTCGTGGTCCGCGCCATCCTCCTCGGCCGCGATGGCGCGCAACGCCTGTCGGGCGCGCAGCGCCTCGTCCCGTTCCCGGGCGAGCCGTACGTGTACCTCGTTGATGGTCGCGGCGGCCTCCACGATCGACCCCGTCCTCATCTCCACGAGCATCCGCCGTGCCACCACTGGGCCTAGGGCCCCCGCGAGCCCGCGGTAGGCGCGCAGCGCCTGCACATGGAGCGGCGTGTAGGACCGGTAGCCGTTGGCCGATCGGGTGGCAGGGGGGATGACTCCGAGCCGCTCCAGATCGCGGACCTGTTGCACCGAGTAATCCGACTCCCGGGCGACGTCGACGGTTCGCAGCCGTGCGTGCTCAGCCATCAGCAACCCCACATGAGCACTTGAACGTGATGCTTGAACCATGAGTATGGAACAGATCATCGCGACCGTACGAGGCTTCGCCGACGCACTCGTCCTCGTCCCGGAGCCGGGCGGCGATCTCCCAGCGGTGGCTTGGGGAGATGCCTTCTTCTACTACGCCCCCGATGGGCAGCTGCCGGGCAACGTGCAGCCCTACGGGACGATCGTCACCAAGAACTACCCGGACGACACCGCCTCCGACCTCGACCCTCCGGGCCGCTGGCGGGTGAACGTCCACGTCGGCCGTGCCGCCTCCCGGGAACTGACCGGTGAGGGCCCGCACGACTTCGCAGCCGCCGACCGCGTGCTGCCACATCCGGTGTACGGGGCGTTCGGGTGGATCTGTGTCGTCAATCCCGGGGAACGGACGACGGAAACGGTTCTGCGGCTCCTGCGCAGCGCGCACGACGCTGCGCATCGCAGGTTCGTGCGGCGGCACGCGCCGAACGACTGATCCCGCGCGTCCGGCGGTCGTACTGTCGAACCTGGTACGAGGAGGACTTCTGATGCGCAGCGTGACCTATTCGATGGGCGTCTCGCTTGACGGCTACATCGTCGGGCCGGACGGCCGCTTCGACTGGACGGCGCCCGACGAGGAGGTATTTCGCTTCGTCACCGACGAGATTCGAGGCCTGGGCGTGCACCTGATGGGACGTCGGCTGTACGAGACGATGCTGTACTGGGAGACCGCCGACCAGGATCCGTCGCTCGCCTTCTCAACGCTGGAGTTTGCCGCGGTCTGGAAGCTGCTCCCCAAAGTGGTGTTCTCCACCACGCTGTCGGCGGTACAGGGCAATGCCCGCCTGGCCTCCGGCGGCCTGGCGGAGGAGATCGAGCGCTTGCGGGCCGAGCCGGGGGAAGGCGACATCGCGATCGGCGGCGCGACGCTCGCCGCCGAGGCGGCAGCGTTGGGTCTGATCGACGAGTACCGGCCCAGGGTCCATCCGGTGCTGGTCGGCGGCGGCATTCCGTTCTTCCCCCGGCGCGAGCGCCGGGTGGACCTCGAACTCGTCGAGACCCGCACCTTCAGCTCCAACATTGTGTACCTCCGCCATCGCGTGCTGCGGTAGGTGTATTGACGACCCAGCCCCAGACGGGCCGCAGTCGCCGTGCCGGAGAAGCGCGTAGCGATCTGCGGCGCAGTGGGTGGGCCCCCTCGCTGCGCTCGGGGCTCAGTCGTGAACCCGAAGTGCCCGGCCGTTCTGGGGACCCCACCAACCCCGCCCAACGGGACCCCGCGCCCCACAGCCCCCTTACCGTTCGCGCAAGACCTCCACCGTGCGCTCGTACCAGTCCCGGTTGGCGCGTTCGAAGTGCAGGCCGCGCAGGCAGGTCAGGTAGGGGCCGATGCGGTTGCCGTGGCGGAGGAACTGTTCCTCGGGGAGGTCGCCGCGCATCGTGCGCAGCAGGGTGTCGAACAGGTCGATCTTGGTTTCGGCGAAGGCGATCCGTTCCGTGAGCTGGGCGACGAGCGCCTCGGTGTCCACGTGGTCGGCGGCCTGGACCTTGACCAGCAGATCGTCGCGGATGACGGAGGGCTTGGTGGCGGCCGCCGTGAACCGTTCGAGTTCGCCCAGGCCGGCCTCCGTGACCTTGAACAGGCGCTTGTTGGGCCTGGTTTCCTGCACCACCTCCCGGCCGGTGATCAGGCCCTCGCGTTCGAGTTTGGCCAGTTCGGCGTAGAGCTGCTGCGGGAGCGCGTGCCAGAAGTTCGCCACGCCCATGTCGAAGGCCTTGGCCAGCTGGTATCCGCTCAGCTCCTCATCCAGCAGGGCCGCCAGGACGGCGTGACGCAAAGCCATCGGGCCGTCTCCTTCCTCTGGTCAGGGATCCGCCTCCATGATAGTCAATAAAATGACTAATCAAATTGAGGAGTGTGTGTTCCCATGACGCCCACCACGCCCGAGACCACCGCCGACCGCTTCCGCTCCGCCGTCGACAGCCGTGACCTGGCCGCCCTCGCGGAACTGTTCACCGAGGACGTACGGCTGTACAGCCCCGTGAAGTTCACGCCGTTCGAGGGCAAGCCGATGGTCCTCGGCCTGTTCGGCGTGCTCCTGCGCACCTTCGAGGACTTCCACTACGTCGGGCAGCTCGCCGGCGCCGCCCGGACCAGCGCCGACCGGGCGCCCGAAGCCTCCGATGCTCCGGCCACGGTGCTGGTCTTCCGGGCCACCGTGAACGGGAAGCAGGTCCACGGCATCGACCTGCTGCACGTCGATGCGGACGAGCGGATCAAGGAGATCACCGTGATGGTCCGCCCGCAGTCCGCCGTGCAGGCCCTGGGCGAAGCGGTACTGGCCGGGCTGGTGGCCGACGGCCTGGCCCCGGCCCGGTAGGGCGCGCCGACAGCGGGCGCCGCGGCCGGTGTCAGGGCCGGCGTCGGGCCAGTAACCTCACCCGTATGACGGCACTTTCGCATCACGGCAACGACCAGGCCGACCAGCCCGGGCGCGGCGGTCCCACCGCCACCACCGAAGCCGATCCGCACGCCATCGGGCCCGTGCAGACCTCGTACGCCCCCGACAAGGACGGCGCCCCCGACCCCGGCGAGATCGTGTGGACCTGGGTCCCCTTCGAGGAGAACGACGGGCGCGGCAAGGACCGTCCCGTGCTGGTGGTCGCGCGGGAGGCGGGGCGGGGGACGCTGCTCGCGGTGCAGCTGTCCAGCAAGCGGCACGACCACGACCGGGAGTGGGTGCCGATCGGCACCGGGCCGTGGGACGGCGCGGGGCGGGATTCCTGGGTGGATGTGGACCGGGTGCTGCGGGTGCACGAATCGGGCATGCGCCGCGAGGCGTGTGCGCTGGACCGGGGACGGTTCCAGCTGGTGGTGAACCGGCTGCGGGAGCGCTACGGCTGGCAGTAGCCGGAGGCAGGTCAGATGGGGCGGCGGCCCCGCCCGTTGTTCGGGCGGGGCCGCCGGCCGTCCGGGGGATCCGGGTGGATTCCGGTCAGCCGGGGCAGTGCGCGACGTTGCCGGCGCAGTTGGTGGGCAGGTTGTGGTTGAGCTTGGTGTCCTTGAGCTCCACGACCGCGTTCAGGGCGTTGTTGATGCCGCCGCCGTCCTCCGCCGCCCGGTTCTCCACGACGAGGGAGCGGGTCAGCGTGAGCCGGACGGCGGGTACGCGCACGCTCGCCGGTCCGTTGTTGATGCCACCGCCGTTCCGGCCGGCGGAGTTCCTCTCGACCTTGATCCGCTCCAGGGTGGCGACGCCGAGGTTGTTGATCGCACCGCCGTCGCGGCCCGCCTTGTTCAGCTCGAAGACCGTCTCGCGGGCCTCCAGCGACGCACCGGCGTTGTTGTTGACGGCGCCACCGTCGTAGTCCGCCCAGTTCGCGACGAACCGGCTGTCGCTGATCGTGGTGATGCCGTCGTTGTCGATGGCACCACCGTCGTGTTCGAACGCCTCGTTGTGCGTGAACACGCTGTGCTCCAGGACCTTGAGCGTGCCGTCGTTCTCGATGCCGCCACCGTCGGTGTTGGCCGTGTTGCCCGCGACGGTGGTCTTCCTGAGGGTGACGTTGCCGCTCCCGGCGTTGTAGATGCCGCCGCCCTGGAGGGTGACGGCGATGTTGTTCAGGATCCGGCTGTCGACCGCGGTGACGTGGCCGTTGTTGTTGTAGATGCCGCCGCCGCTGAACGCGGCGTGGTTTCCGGAGACGGTGCTGTCCTCGAGCAGCAGTGTGCCCGAGTTGTAGATGCCACCGCCCGCGTCCGAGCTGCCTCCGTTGACGACGATGCCCTTCAGCGTCAGGTAACCGGTCGGCGTCACCTCCAGCAGCCGGAAGGCAGGTGCGATCGCGGACCGCATCAGGGTCGAGTCCTCACCCTTGATGGTGACCCGGCTGGTGATCGGCGGCAGCGCGTCGACACCGGAAAAGGTGGTCGTGAAGCGGTAGACGCAGCGGTGGGCCAGTGAGATCGTGCCGCCGTCGGGATTGCTGTTCGCCTGTGTGACGGCGGTGATGAGTCCGGCGACGTCGCCGCACCGCACGTTCAGGGTCAGGGGCTGGGCCACCGCCGGAACTGCCGCGATGCCCACGCCCAGGCTTGCCACCACAGCGGATCCGGCGAGCACGAGACGCTTCTTCATTCGCTTGTCTTCCTCTCAGTACCCAGGCGGGGCCCCCGCGCCGTCGTCCTGCGTCCAGCCGTGGTGGAGTGGAGTGGGAGGGAAGTCAGGGGCGCCGTCATGACGTGACAGGGGTAGCCCATCGATCCCGGCGTGTTCCCGTACCTGCGTACGGACTCTCCGTAAATTCATACGAATGGTGGCCGCCCCGCACCGTGCTCTGCGCCGACGCCCGCGCGGCCCGCGTCCGCCCCGTGGTCAGAGCCCCGTGAAGGCCCGCTCGAAGGCCTCCCGCGGCCCCGGGGCGCGGTCCAGGATGCCGAACACCACCTGCTCGAAGACGCCCTCGAAGCGCCCGGCGAGCAGCCCCCGGAAGGCCTCCGCCACCTCCGCCGGGTCGTTGCGGAACACCCCGCACCCCCACGCGCCCAGGACCAGCCGCCGGTAGCGGTGCAGCGCGGCGACCTCCAGCACCCGCTCCGCCCGCCGGGCGAGGGCGGCCGGGATCTCGGGCGCGCGCTCCGGCTCCTGGCGGCGGATCGTGCCCGCGTTCGGTGCCGGGGAGGTGAGGAATCCGGCCCGGAAGGGAGCCTCCAGCAGTTCGCCCCGGTCGTCGCGGAAAACGGGGACCCCGGGCGAGTGAATCACCCGGTCGGTGTAGAAGGTGCTCCGGCCGGCACGGTGCACCTCGTAGTACTCGGGCGCCTCCAGCAGGGTCTCGTAGAGCGCCGAAGCACGGCACAGCGCTTCCTCCTGGGCCTTGGCCCCGCGCAGGTAGCCACCGCCGGGATTGCGGGCCGAGGCGAAGTTGAGGACGGCGACGGCGGCCTCCCGGTCGGGGTGCCCGGCGAGCCTGCGGGCCGCGGCCGTACTGCTCTCCCCGGTGACCTCGACGGCGGTCCGTACGGATCCGGCCATCGACACCTCGCCTGGAATGACCGGGTTTGGTCCATATAGTCTGGTTCCTGCCTTGGCGTCCGCCAGGGCGGCGGCCAGGGAGATCTGCCGCCCGGAGCGCGTCCGGTAACCGCCGGCCGCCAAGATGGCCGTGTTTTGCCGCGCGATATCACGCAATCTGCTGCTCACGCCGTGATCCTGCGGTGCAGGACTTCCCGCGGCAAGGGAATTTGCGCCGCGGTGGCGGGTAGGCACGGGTGACATCCGAGCCGTCCACAGGTGACGGCCGACGACAGGAGATGAGGTTCCGGTCATGCGCCAGGACTCACCCGCTCCGCCTTGCCAGCCCCCTTCCGACTCCCCCCTCTCCGAAGCCGCCGCCGAGGACGTGATCCACGGCATCTGTTTCAAGACCGGCCCGCCGCGCCTGGTCGGCGCCGAGCTGGAATGGCTGGTGGTGGACGCCGAGCGCCCGTGGGTGGCGCTGGACGCCGGCCGGCTGACCGCGGCACACGATGCGGCCGGCGCCCTGCCGCTGCGGTCCCGGTTCACCGTCGAGCCCGGCGGCCAGCTGGAGCTCAGCTCCGCCCCCGCCGACTCCCTCACCGGCTGTGTGGACGGCCTCCAGGCCGACCTCGCGGCCGTCCGCGGCGCCCTGCGGGAACGGGGCCTGGCGCTGCGGGGGCTCGGCCGCGATCCGCGCCGCCCCCATCGCCGCCTCCTGGACAGCCCGCGGTACCGGGCGATGGAGAGCTACTTCGACCGTACGGGCCCGGCCGGACGCGCCATGATGCGCGCCTCCGCCTCCGTGCAGGTCTGCGTGGACGCCGGCCTGGAGGAGCCTGGCCCGCTCGGGCACGGCCGGCGCTGGCGACTGGCGCACCTGCTGGGCCCGGTGCTGGTGGCCGCGTTCGCCAACTCCCCGGCGTCCGAAGGGCCGTACGCCGGCTGGCGGTGCGCCCGGCAGGGGATCTGGAGCGACATCGACCCGCGGCGCGCGCTCGCCCCGCCGCTGGACGCCGAGCCGCGCGCCGCCTGGGCCCGGCACGCGCTGGACACCGAGGTGATGTGCGTGCGCTCCCCCGGGCCGT
Source organism: Streptomyces sp. NPDC026522 (assembly GCF_055567555.1). Lineage (NCBI taxonomy): Bacteria > Bacillati > Actinomycetota > Actinomycetes > Kitasatosporales > Streptomycetaceae > Streptomyces > Streptomyces sp. NPDC026522. Next base: position 519,191 of record NZ_JBVHQF010000001.1, on the reverse strand, counting down.
CGTGGCCGGTCCCGGGCGGGCTGACGTTCCGCGACTGGCTGCGCGGCGGGGGTCCCCGGCCGCCCACCCGGGCGGATCTGGACTACCACCTGACGACGCTGTTCCCGCCGGTGCGGCCGCGCGGCCACCTGGAGCTGCGGATGATCGACGCGCAGCCCGGTGCGGACGGCTGGCTGGTTCCGCTGGCGGTCACGCACGCGCTGTTCGACGACCCCGAGGCCGCCGAGACGGCCTACCGGGCGGTGAAGGCGCTGGCCGACGCGTACGGGAGCCGGCGCGCGCCCCGCAATCCGCTGTGGCGGACCGCCGCCCGGGCGGGGCTGGCCGATCCCGAGCTGCGCGCGGCCGCCGTCACCTGCTTCGCGGCGGCCGGGGAGGCACTGCCCCGGCTGGGCGCGAGTTCCCACGTACAGGACACGGTCGGCACCTTCGCCGAGCGCTACGTACGGCGCGGCCGCTGTCCGGCCGACGATCAGGACCAGCAGCAGCCCGCCGGGAAGGAAACGCGATCGTGACCACCGAATCCCGCCCCGCCGTCCCGCGCGAGCGGGCGGTCGCGGAGCTGACCGCCGCGCGGGCCCGGACCGCCGCGCTGACCGACGCCGTGACCGACGAGGACCTGAGGGCGCAGCATTCCCCGCTGATGTCCCCGCTGGTCTGGGACCTCGCGCACATCGGGAACCAGGAGGAGCTCTGGCTGCTGCGCCATGTGGCCGGGCGCGACTCCATGCGTCCCGAGATCGACCCGCTCTACGACGCTTTCCAGCACCCGCGCTCGGAGCGGCCGAAGCTGCCGCTGCTGGGGCCGGAAGAGGCCCGCCGGTACGCGGCGGAGGTCCGGGGACGGGTCTTCGACGTGCTGGAGCGCACTCCGCTGGAGGGCTCTCCGCTGCTGGACGGCGGTTTCGCCTTCGGCATGATCGCCCAGCACGAACAGCAGCACGACGAGACGATGCTGATCACCCATCAGCTGCGGCGCGGCGCACCCGTGCTGACCGCTCCGGACCCGGACCCCCCGCAGGGGCCGCCGCCGCCCGCCGCGGAAGTCCTCGTCCCCGGCGGGCCGTTCACGATGGGCACCTCCGCGGAGCCCTGGTCCCTGGACAACGAACGGCCCGCGCACACCCGGGACGTCGCACCGTTCTGGATCGACGCGGCGCCGGTCACCAACGCCGCCTACCAGGCTTTCATGGCGGACGGCGGCTATCGGGACCCCCGCTGGTGGGCGGCCGATGGCTGGGAGCAGATCCGTGCGCACGGGATCGGGGCCCCGCTGTTCTGGCACCGGGAGGGCGGGATCTGGCTGCGCCGCCGCTTCGGTGTCACCGAGCCCGTGCCCGACGAGGAGCCCGTGCTGCACGTCAGCTGGTACGAGGCCGACGCCTACGCCCGCTGGGCGGGACGCCGGCTGCCCACCGAGGCGGAGTGGGAGAAGGCGGCCCGCCACGACCCCCGCTCCGGGCGCTCCACCCGCTACCCGTGGGGCGACGCAGACCCCACGCCGGAACGCGCCAACCTGGGCCAGCGACACCTGCGCCCCGCCCCGGCGGGCAGCTATCCGGCCGGGGCCTCCCCGCTCGGGGTGCGCCAGCTGATCGGCGACGTGTGGGAGTGGACCGCGTCGGACTTCCTGCCGTACCCGGGGTTCCGGGCGTTCCCCTACCGGGAGTACTCGGAGGTGTTCTTCGGCCCGGAGCACAAGGTGCTGCGCGGCGGGTCCTTCGCCGTGGCCCCGGTGGCCTGCCGGGGCACGTTCCGCAACTGGGACCTGCCGGTGCGTCGGCAGATCTTCGCCGGCTTCCGGACCGCGCGCGGGGGTGGGGCCTGATGTGCCGTCACCTCGCTTACGTGGGACCGCCGGTGTGTCTGGGCCGGCTGCTCAGCGAGCCCGAGTACTCGCTGGTCCGGCAGTCGTACGCGCCGCGCCGCCAGCGGTACGGCACGATCAACGCCGACGGCTTCGGGATCGGCTGGTACGCGGAGGGCGACCCGGTTCCGGCCCGCTACCGGCGCTCCGGGCCGGTGTGGGGCGATCTGACCTTCGCCGACCTGGCCCGGGTGGTGCGCAGCGCGGCCGCGCTGGCCGCCGTACGGGACGCCACGCTGGCCGGGGCGGACGGGGAGGCCGCGGCCGCGCCGTTCGCGTCGGGGCCCTGGCTGTTCAGCCACAACGGGGCGATACGCGACTGGCCGGACTCGGCGGCCCCGCTGGCGGCCGGGCTGCCGCCGCACGAGCTGCTCCAGCTGTCCGCGCGCACCGATTCGGCGTTGGTCTGGGCGCTGGTGCTGCGCCGTCTGCGCGAGGGGGACGGCCTCGGCGAGGCCCTCGCGGGGCCGGTGCAGGAGCTGGCGGCCGCGTCCCCGGGCTCCCGGCTGAACCTGCTGCTGACGGACGGGACGGGCATCGCCGCGACCGCGTGGGGCGACTCCCTCTGGTACCTGTCCGATCCGGGGGCCGGGCGCACGGTCGTGGCGTCCGAGCCCTACGACGACGACAGCCGCTGGACCGAGGTAGCCGACCGGACCCTGCTGACCGCCACCCGTTCCCGGGTCGACCTGACCCCGCTCAAGGAGAGCCTTTCGTGAGTGACTTCCAGTTGACCCGGACCCTCGACGAGCACTCCGCGGACACCGCGCTGCGGGCGGACGTGCGCAGCGGGCTGACCCGCTCGCCGAAGGAGCTGCCGCCCAAGTGGTTCTACGACGCCCGGGGCAGTGAGCTCTTCGAGGAGATCACCCGGCTGCCCGAGTACTACCCGACGCGCGCCGAGCGGGAGATCCTGCTGGGGCGGGCCCAGGAGATCGCGTCGGAGACCGGCGCGCGCACACTGGTCGAGCTGGGTTCCGGCTCCTCGGAGAAGACGCGGCACCTGATCGAGGCGCTGCCCGCGCTGGAGACGTACATCCCGGTGGACGTCAGCGAGAGCGCCCTGAGAGGCGCGGCGCAGACGCTGCTGGCCGCGCATCCGCGGTTGCGGGTGCACGCCCTGCTGGCGGACTTCACCCGGCCGCTGCACCTGCCGGAGTCGGCCGGGCCCCGCCTGGTGGTGTTCCTGGGCGGCACGGTCGGGAACCTGCGGCCGCCGGAGCGGGCCGCGTTCCTGGCGTCCGTACGGGCGATGCTGTCGCCGGGTGACGCGCTGCTGATGGGGACGGACCTGGTGAAGGACGAGGCGGTGCTGGTGGCCGCGTACGACGACGCGCAGGGGGTGACGGCGGAGTTCAACAAGAACGTACTGGCCGTGATCGACCGGGAGTTGGGCGCTGATTTCCACACCGCCGACTTCACGCACGTGGCGGTGTGGAACCGGGAGCAGGAGTGGATCGAGATGCGGTTGCGCGCCCGTTCGGAGGTGCTGGTGAAGATCCGGGCCCTTGATCTGGTGGTGCCCTTCGAGGCGGGTGAGGAGATCCTGACGGAGATCTCCGCGAAGTTCCGTCAGGAAGGCGTACGGCGTGAGCTGGCGGCGGCCGGGCTGGAGCTCACGCAGTGGTGGACGGACGAGGCGGGCCGTTTCGCCCTGTCCCTGTCGGTGGCCGGCGGCCTGGCGGGCTGAGCCGGCAGGCCCGGCAGCGTCGGCTGACCGGCGCTGCGGACGGCTTCCTGGGCGGCCGCGGCGAGGTCCCGGCGGTCCGGGTGCCGGCCCGGCGGGATGCGCGGCAGCAGCCGCACCTCGGCCCGTATCCCGCGGGCGCGGGCGATCCGCCACAGGGAGGCGGTCAGCGGATCGTCCCCGACGAAGGCGGGCGCCCCGGCCAGGCCCCCGTCGGCCGTCAGCCGGTACGAGAGCCGCACCGGCTGTACGGGGACCCGCGCGTCCAGGGCCGCCTGGAACGCGGCCCGCCGGAAGGGCCCCTGGGCGCGCCCGCACCAGGTCGAGCCTTCGGGGAAGACGGTGACCCGGTCCCCCGCCAGCAGGGACCTGGCGAGGGTGCCCACGGTGTCGGGCAGGGCCCTGATCCGGTCGCGTTCGATGAACACGGTGCCGGCTCGGGCGGCGAGGCGGCCGAGTACGGGCCAGGCGCCGATCTCGCTCTTGGCCAGCATCCGGCAGGGCAGGACGGCGGCGATCAGGGGGATGTCCAGCCAGGAGATGTGGTTGGCGACGACCAGGCGGCCGCCGTCCGGCCCGGGGCTGCCGTGCACGGTGATCCGTATGCCCAGGGACCCCAGCAGCGCGGCGGCCCAGGCCCGGACCAGGGCGCGGCGGGGGCGCTGCGGCAGTAGCCGGACCGGCGGGGCGGTCAGGACGGCGAGCAGCACCAGGGCGGCGGCGCAGGCGAGCCGTGCCACCGCGTGCGGAACGCTCGCCGCCCGCCCCTCGTGGGCCGCGCAGGCCTCGGGGGTGCAGGGCGCGGTGGGCAGCCAGACGCTCATGCGCCCGGGGCGAGCGAGAGGAAGTGGTTGAGGTAGCGCGGGTTGGTGCGGCGCAGCGAGAGCAGGACGTACAGGTCGGCGCAGCCGAACTCGGCGTCGAGTGCGGGTTCGCCGCACACCCAGGCGCCCAGGCGCAGGTAGCCGCGCAGCAGCGGGGGCAGTTCCGTGCGGTGGGGGAAGGCGATGCCTTCGGGGTTCCAGGGCAGGTGCGGGGTGACCCGGTACTCCTCGGGCGCGAGGTTGCGGGTCAGGACGTTGGCGCGGGTGGCGGCGGCCAGGACCCCGCCGTCGCCCAGCGGGACGGAGCAGCATCCGGCGAGCCAGTTGTGGCCGGAGCGGTCCATGTAGCGGGCGAGGCCGGCCCAGATGAGGGCGATGACGGCGCCGTTGCGGTGGTCGGGGTGGACGCAGGAGCGGCCGACTTCGACGAGGTCGGGACGGATCGGGGCCAGCGCCGTCAGGTCGAATTCGCTCTCGGAGTAGAGCCGGCCGGCGACGGCGGCGCGCTCGGGCGGCAGCAGCCGGTAGGTGCCGACGACCTGCTCGGTGTTCTCGTCCACCACCAGGAGGTGGTCGCAGTAGGCGTCGAAGGCGTCGGCGTCGATGCCCGGCTCGGGTCCGTCCAGGCGGGCGCCGAACTCTCCGGCGAAGACGAGGTGGCGCAGCCGCTGGGCGGCGCGTACCTCGTCCTCGTCGCGGGCGAGCCGGACGGCGTACCGGGGGGTGGTGGGGGAGGCGAGGGGGGACGGGGACAGGGGGGCGATGGTCATGGCTGCTCCTGATCCGGGCACGGGGGCCAGGCCGGCAGGTCGGCGGCCTGGCTCCTTTACTTCTTCCGTGACCGGCTGGATTCGACATGACCGCTCAGCGGCGGCGGGATGTGCGGACGCTGAACTCGGTGCTCGGGCGGCGCGGCGGGGTGCAAGGGCCGGCGCCCCTGTGTGCTGTGGCCGGTGCTCAGTGGGCGGTGTTGAGGATCTTGCCGATCGCCTCGGACGCCGTCGTCGCCGCGCGCTTGGGGTCCTGGCCGGTGAGGACGGCCGTCATGAACGGCTTGATCGGGTTCTTGGCCTCGACCTCGGCCCAGCGTGCGGAGTTCGGGGTGGCCCGGCCCTGGGCGGCGCCGGGGGCCATGGCGGCGGCTCCCTCGTTGCCGTCGACCACGTGCGCGAGGGTGGTCTTGTTCGGCACGTAGCTCATGGTGGTGGCGAGTTCGGTCTGCCACTTCTCGCTGACCAGTGCGGTGATCACGTCGACGGCCCGGGCGCGCCGCTCGGTCCGCTCCGGGATGATCAGGTCGGAGCCGCCCGTGAAGACGGCGCCGGGCTTCTCGGAGGTCTTGCCGGGGACCGGGAAGAAGCCGAGCCTGCCCTTGAGCGCGGGGTTGGCCGCCTCGATCTCGCGGGCCTGTCCGGGCGGGGCGATGATCTGGGCGACCTGGCCCCGGGCGAACACCTCGGACTGCGGGGGCGTCTCCTCGTCGGCGTCCTTGGGGCCGTTGCCGAGGCCCTGGAGCTGCTTGTAGAACTCCATGGCGGTCAGGGCCTTCTCGTCGTCCAGGGCGCCGGACCATTCGCCGCTGTTCTGTACGGCGAGGTCGCCGCCCTCGTCCCAGACGAACCCGGCGAGGACGTACCAGTTCTGGCCGGGGAGGTAGATGCCCTGCTGGCCGCCCCTGTCCCCCTTGTCGAGCTTCTGGGTGGCCGCGAGCCACTCCTGGCGGGTCCTGGGCGGGGTCTTGATGCCGGCGGCCGCGAAGAGGTCCTTGTTGTAGATGACCACGCGGTTGGCGGCGTACCAGGGGACCCCGTACTGCGCGCCGTTGACGGTGCCGGGGTCGGACAGGCCGCGGAGCCAGTCCTTGCTGCCCCAGGCGCGCAGTCCTTCGAGGGTCAGCTCGTGCAGGCCGCCGGTCTCCACGTACTGGGCGACCTGGGTGTTGCCGACCTCGATGACGTCGGCGTCCTCCTTGCTCCTGCCGTCGAGGACGGCGTTGACCTTGTCGACGATGCCCGTCCATTCCTGGATCTTGACGACGAGGTCGATGCCGGGGTGTTCCTTCTCGAAGTCGGCGGTGAACTTGGTGATGAAGTCGTCGGACGCGCTTCCCTTCATCAGCCACAGGGTCACCTTTTCGGGTCCCGGCCGCGATCCGGCCGACCCGGCGCAGCCGGAGAGGGCGGTCGCGGCGGCGAGCGCGGTGCACAGGGCGATGAAGCGCATCTTCACGGAAAGTCACCTTCTGGGGACGGATCTCAGATGGCTTGAAAATTGGCATGGACCAATGGGCTGGTCAAGGCCTTCGGCCTCGGGACTGTTCGCACAAAGTTCGCGGGAGTGGACTTACTGGGGCACCGTAGAACCAGGCAACAGCGACCACTGTCGGGAGACGCCCATGTCCAACCACACCTACCGGGTGACCGAGATCGTCGGCACGTCCCACGAGGGCATCGATCACGCCATCCGCAACGGCATCGCGCGGGCGGGCTCGAAGCTCCGCAACCTGGACTGGTTCGAGGTCACTCAGGTGCGCGGGCACATCGAGAACGGCGAGGTCGCCCACTACCAAGTGGGCTTGAAGGTGGGCTTCCGGCTCGACGACGGCGACTGAGGTACCGCCGGCCGCGGTGGGCCCCCGGCGGGCGGCCGGGAGCCCCGTCCGGCGGTACGTCAGGTACGGCCCTCGGTCTCCTGGGCGGCGGTGAGTTCCGGCGCGTCCGCCGCCCAGTCGGCGAGCACCACCCGGAAGCCCGCCTCGCGCGCGGCCTGGCAGACGAGTTCGTCGTCGTCCACGAGCATCCGCACCTCCCGCGTCCAGGCGAGCCGGCCGAGCACCTCCAGCTTGGTCGCCCGGGCGGGGCGGCGGTCGCGGTCGCCCCGCATCCACAGCCGGCCCTCGGGCAGCCCGTGCCGGGCCAGCCACTCGACGGTGTCCGCGCGGCAGCGCTCCGGCCGGCCGGTCAGGTACACCACCTCGCAGTCGGCCGCGCTCTCCACCGCCAGGGCCACCCCGCGCGCGAGCGGCGGATCGGCCGGGGCCGCGCCGAAGAAGCCGTCCCAGTCGCGCGGACGGCGCTCCAGGAAGTGCTGGCGGTGGTCGGTGTCGGACAGGGTGTTGTCGATGTCGAAGACGGCCAGGGGCCGGCGGTCGGCGCTCTCTCGGGACATGGGGGGAAGCCTAAGCGCTGTCCCGTAATCCCCGGAGGGCGCGCGGCGCCAGCTACGGCACCTCGCCGCGTTGTCGGGATCGCCCGAATACGCCCAGTACGAGGGCGACCCTCCGCCTTGCGATGCACCGCATCTGACGCCGCGCGCTGACCCGCCGCGGATTACGGGACAGCCCTTAGGGGGTGCCCGGAGCCACGGGAATGAGCTACGGGAATCCTGGCGGCCGCCCGGTGTTGAGGGGGGTGTGATACCGCGAATCTCCGTACTCGACCGGTCCCGTACGCGCCTGGGGCACCCCGCCCCGCAGGCCCTGCGGGACACCGTGGAACTCGCCCGCGAGGCGGAACGGCTCGGCTACCACCGCTTCTGGGTGTCCGAGCACCACAGCGTGCCCGGCGTCGCGGGCTCCGCGCCCACCGTGCTGGCCGCCGCCGTGGCCGCCGCCACCCGGCGGATCCGGGTCGGCACGGGCGGGGTGATGCTGCCCAACCACCAGCCGATGGTCGTCGCCGAGCAGTTCGGAGTGCTGGAGGCGCTGTTCCCCGGCCGCATCGACATGGGGCTGGGCCGCTCCGTCGGGTTCACCGACGGGATCCGGCGCGCCCTGGGCCGGGACACCGGGGACGCGGACCGGTTCGCGGAACAGCTCGCCGAACTGCTGGGCTGGCTCGACGGCACCCAGCGGGCCCACCCCGGGGTGCACGCCCGCCCGGCGGAGGGGCTGCGGATCCCGGCGTACGTGCTGGCCACCGGCGAGGGCGCCCGGATCGCGGGCCGGGCCGGGCTGCCGGTGGTCGTGGGGGACCTGCGGGCCCGCGGCCGGGTCGCGCAGGCCGTGGCGGCGTACCGGGAGGAGTTCCGGCCCTCCCCCTGGGGCGCGCGGCCGTACGTGGTGGTCTCCGGGACGGTGGCGGTCGCGGCCACCGAGGAAGCCGCCCGGCGGATCCTGGTCCCGGAGGCGTGGTCCCTCGCGCACTCCCGCACCCGGGGCTCCTTCCCGCCGCTGCGCCCGGCCGAGGAGATCGAGGCGCTGGAGCGGACGCCGAAGGAGCGCGAGCTGTACGAAGGCGCGCTCGAGGGGCACGTGCACGGCACCGAGGAACAGGTCGCGGCGGAGCTGACCGTCCTCGCCGGGGCGCTGGGCGCCGACGAGCTGCTGGTGACGACCTCCACGTACGACCGCACGGCCCTGCGGGACTCGCTCGCCCGGCTCGCCCGGCTCGCGGGCCTGCACGGGGTGGACTCGGGTGCGGACTCGGGCGCGGGCCGCGACACCCCCTAAACTGGGACGAATGCACCCGCTCACCACTCCCCAGACCGACGCCCGCGACCCTTACGTACGGGTACGGGGGGCTCGGGAGCACAACCTGCGCGGCGTCGACGTGGACATCCCGCGCGACGCGCTCACCGTCTTCACCGGTGTCTCCGGCTCCGGCAAGAGCTCCCTCGCCTTCGGCACGCTCTACGCCGAGGCGCAGCGCCGGTACTTCGAGTCCGTGGCCCCGTACGCCCGGCGGCTGATCCATCAGATCGGCGCCCCGAAGGTGGACTCCGTCACCGGGCTGCCGCCCGCGGTCTCGCTGGAGCAGCGGCGCTCCTCACCCGGCTCCCGCTCGTCCGTCGGCACGGTGACGATGCTGTCCAATTCGCTGCGGATGCTGTACTCCCGCGCGGGCAGCTCCCCCCCGGGCGCGCAACGGCTCGACTCCGACTCCTTCTCCCCCAACACCGCCGCCGGCGCCTGCCCTTCCTGCCACGGGATCGGCCGCATCCACCGCACCACCGAGGAACTCCTGGTGCCGGACCCGGGCCTGTCGATCCGTCAGGGCGCCATCGCCGCCTGGCCGGGCGCCTGGCAGGGCAAGAACCTGCGGGACGTCCTGGAGGCGCTCGGCCACGACGTGGACGCGCCCTGGCGGGAGCTGCCGGCGGAGGACCGCGAGTGGATCCTGTTCACCGAGGAGCAGCCGGTCGTCACCGTGCACCCGGTACGGGACGCCGACCGGATCCAGCGCCCGTACCAGGGCACGTACATGAGCGCACACCGCTATGTGATGCGGACCTTCGCCGACAGCAAGAGCGCCACGCTGCGCGCCCGCGCCGAGAAGTTCCTCACGGACTCGCCGTGCCCGCGCTGCGGGGGCCGCAGGCTGCGGCCCGAGTCCCTCGCCGTGACCTTCGCCGGGCGGACGATCGCGGAGCTGGCGGCGCTGGCGCTGACCGCCCTGGACGAGGTACTGGCCTCGACGCCGCCCGCCGGGGAGGCGGCGCGGGTGCTCATCGAGGACCTGCGGGCCCGGATCGGCCCGGTCATCGAGCTCGGGCTCGGCTACCTGAGCCTGGACCGGAGCGCGCCGTCCCTGTCGGCGGGCGAGTTGCAAAGGCTCCGGCTGGCGACGCAGCTGCGGTCGGGGCTGTTCGGGGTGGTGTACGTACTGGACGAACCGTCAGCGGGGCTGCACCCGGCCGACACCGAGGCGCTGCTCGGCGTACTGGACCGGCTCAAGGCGGCCGGGAACACGGTGTTCGTCGTGGAGCACGACCTGGAGGTGGTGCGGCACGCGGACTGGCTGGTGGACGTCGGGCCGCTGGCCGGGGAGCACGGCGGGCAGGTGCTGCACAGCGGGCCGCCGGCCGCGCTGGCGGAGGTCGCGCGGTCGGCGACGGCCCGGCACCTGTTCGGGACGGGTGAGCCGGCCCCGGCCCGGGCTGCGCGCACCGCGACGGGGGCGGTCCGGCTCAGCGGGATCGAGCGGCACAACCTGCGCGGGGTGGACGCGCGGTTCCCGCTCGGCGTGTTCACGGCCGTCACCGGCGTGTCCGGGTCCGGGAAGTCCACGCTGGTCGGCCAGGCGCTGGCCGGGGAGGTCGGGGAGCGGCTCGCGGACCCGCGGTTCCCGGTGCGGCGGCTGGTGGAGGTGGACCAGAAGCCGATCGGCCGTACCCCGCGCTCCAACCTGGCCACGTACACCGGGTTGTTCGACGTGGTGCGCAGGCTGTTCACCGCGTCGCCGCAGGCGCGCGAGCGGGGCTGGAAGGCGGGCCGGTTCTCCTTCAACGTGCCGGGCGGCCGCTGCGAGACCTGCCAGGGCGAGGGCTTCGTCTCGGTGGAGCTGCTGTTCCTGCCCAGTACGTACGCTCCCTGCCCGGAGTGCGGCGGCGCGCGCTACAACTCCGAGACGCTGGAGGTGCGGTACGAGGGACTGGACATCTCGCAGGTGCTGGCGCTGACGGTGGAGTCGGCGTCGGCGTTCTTCGCGGACGTCCCGGCGGCGGCGCGCAGCCTGCGGGCGCTGCAGGACATCGGGCTGGGCTACCTGCGGCTGGGGCAGCCCGCCACGGAGCTGTCGGGCGGCGAGGCGCAGCGGATCAAGCTGGCGACGGAGTTGCAGCGGTTGCGCCGCGACCACACGCTGTACCTGCTGGACGAGCCGACGACGGGACTGCACCCGGCCGATGTGCGGGTGCTGCTGCGGCAGTTGCACGGCCTGGTGGACGCGGGGCACTCGGTGGTGGTCGTGGAGCACGACATGGAGGTGGTGGCGGGCGCGGACTGGGTCATCGACCTGGGCCCGGGCGGCGGGGCGGACGGCGGCCGCGTGGTCGCGGCGGGCACCCCCGCCGAGGTGGCCCGCACCCCCGGCAGTGCCACGGCACGCTACTTGGCCCGGGCCCTGGGCTGAGCCGGCGGCGCGTGGTTTCCGGCGGGAGGCGTGGTTTCAGGTGATCTGCCACTGCTGGTAGGCCGGGTCCTGGGGCGGCTGCTGGGTGACTGGGGCGCCGTCCGAGCCGGAGGCGGTGGTCAGCAGGAGCGCGCTCTTCTTGTTGGCCACCGAGTAGCCGCCGGCGCCGAGTGCGGTGATCCGCCAGCGCTGGCTGTCGCCGCCGGTGCAGGCCGCCTGGACGACGGCCGCGCCCGCGCCGGTCGCGCCGCCGGAGACGTCCGCGCACAGCTTGGAGGCTCCGTTGACGAGGGTGTAGCCGCCGTCGCCCGTGGGGTTCAGCTGCCACTGCTGGTTGGCGCCGCCGTGCGGGGTCCAGGTGATGAGCTGGGTGCCGGCGGCGCCGGAGCTGCCCGGGTCGTCCAGGGCCTGGCCGGCCACCGTGAGCGTGCGGACTCCGGCCAGGGGGTCCCCGTACACCTCGAACTCGTAGAGGGAGTAGCCGTACGCCGTGCCGCGCTGGGTGCCGTACACGCGGATGTAGCGGCCGGAGCCCGCCAGGCCGGTCAGGTCCTGCACCCCGCCGGCGCCGGTGCTGGTGGAGTAGACGGTGCGCCAGGTGGCGGCGTCGTCGGAGAGCTGGACCTGGAAGGACTTCCCGTACGCCGTCTCCCAGCGCAGCACCACGCGGTCGACGCGGCGGACGGAACCGAGGTCGACCCGGAGCCACTGCGGGTCGCCGTAGGCGCTGGACCAGCGGGTCGCGGGATCACCGTCGGTGGCCGCGGCCGCGGGGAAGTCCGCCGTCTCGGTACTGGAGGCGGTGGTGGGGCGGCCCAGGGCCAGGTTGCCCGCCTGGGCGGGACCCGGCCAGGCCGGGTTGTGGCCCACGGCGGCGACGATCGGGGTGAAGGCGGCGTACGTGGCCACCGGCTTCGGTGACCCCCAGGTCTGCTGGGCCAGTGCGCGCAGCGGGTACATGATGCCCGCGGCGATCTGGTCCTCGCTCTCGGCGGTGGGGTTGTCGCACCAGACGTGCAGGAGCGAGCCGGGGTTCCGCGCGGGGTCGGAGAGGGTGTTCCCGCCTTCGAAGCGGTCCGCGGTCCAGGTCTCGTACATCCACTTGGTGTCCGGTTTGGCGCCGCCGAGTACGTAATAGGTCGGCGTCCACGACTCGTTGGCGACGGTGTGCCCGGCGGCGGCCAGTTGCTGCGGGGTGAGGCCGTAGGTGTACCAGTACTCGACGACGATGCCGGGGTTCGGGCTGAGCGTTCCGTCGCCGGACTTGATCCCGTCGTTCCACATGCGGGTGGTCCTGCCGCCGGCCCGGACCAGGGCGTCGGACCAGTTGACGAACCCGTAGTAGGTGTCCTTGGCGGTGGCGTTCGCGCCGTAGTGGGCGCGGGCGTAGGCGAGGAGCTGCGGGTACTTGCCGTAGTCGGTGACGTATTCGTCCGCGCCGATGTGCCAGTACGGCCCCGGGAACAGCGGCAGGTACTCGGTGATCAGGTCCTTGATCAGCGTGTACGAGGCGGGGAGCGAGAGGTCGATGAAGTCGGGGCTCAGCGCGCCGGAGCTGCTCTTGAGCCTGAGTTCGGGGTGCGCGGCCAGCACCGCGTTCATGTGCCCGGGGGTGTCTATCTCCGGGACGATGGTGACGTGGTAGGCGCGGCCGAGGGCGACGAGGTCGGCGATGTCCTGCTTGGTGTAGTGGTCGGTGGAGACGATCTCCGGGTGCGTGGAGCTCTCCAGCCGGAAGCCGAAGGTGTCGGAGAGGTGGAAGTGGAAGGTGTTGAGCTTGAGGTAGGCCAGTTCCTTGATGTGCTGCTTCAGCCAGTCGACGGTGAAGAACTTCCGCCCCTGGTCGACCATGAGTCCGCGCTCCGCCTTGGCGGGCCAGTCGACCGCCGTGCCGGCGGGCACCGACGGTGACTGGTGCAGCAGTTGCAGGATGCTGCGGGTGCCGTTGAAGGCGCCGGTGCCGGTGGCCGCCTGGACGGTGAGGGAGGCGGCGACGGTCAGCCGGTAGCCCTCCGCGGGCAGCGCGGGGTCCCCGAGGGTGAGCCGGATGTCACCGGGGGCGGCGGATCCGGTGACCACGGCCACGCCGCGCCCGGCCAGCGCGCCCAGGTCGGCCGCGAAGGTGGCCGCCTCGTCGGAGAGCTGGGCGGTGTAGGCGGGGTCGACGGCGATGCGGGTGGCGGCGGTGAAGGTGTACGCACCGGTGCCGGGGGTCCACTGCCGCAGCGCCGGTACGGTCTGCGGCGGGGCCGCGGCGGCCGCCTGGGCGGCGTCGGCGCGGACACCGGGCAAGGCCAGTGCGAACACCGCGCAGACGGCGGCGATCAGGAACCTGAGCAGACGCATGGCTGCCTCCAGCCGACTGGGGCCGCGGAGCGGAAGGGGGCACAAGTGCAGCCCAGTGACGGGCACATGTCAATAGTTGCTCGGAACGCGGCCGGATCGAGCACGGTCGCGCAGTCCGATGCCCCCGCTCGGACCGGACTCAGGCGTCGCCGGAGAGCAGGTGCTGCGGGAGTTCCCGGAAGCTCCACCGGCCCTGGTGGCGGGTGAACATCCAGACGAGGTCGTGCCGGTCGGGCCAGGCGGCGGGCACCCCCAGCACCCGGTGGGCGCCGAGGGCGCGGACCAGGCGGGGGATGCCGGGGTACTCCCAGCAGACGAGTACGGGCATCGGCGCGGCCAGCACCGCCCGGGCCAGGGCGGCCTCGGCGCCGACGGCGAAGCCGGTCCGGACCGGCAGGTGCAGGCCCGTCGCCAGTGGCTCGACGGTCTGCTTGCAGCGGGCGGGCGCGGACGGGCCGCCGCCGGTCGCGAAGACCGCCGCCGGGCGGGGCAGCGGGGCCCGGGCCGCCGGGGGGAACAGCCGCGGGAGTTCCTCGGCGCGGCGCTCGCCCCGGCCGGCCAGGGAGCCGGGGTGCTCGGTGCCCTCGTCGTCCTCCCCGGTGTCCCCGGGGGGCGGCTGCTCCCCGTGCCGGATGACCATGACGAGGGCGTCCTTGGGGAAGTCCTGCGGACCGGGGTTCGGGCGTGCGGGCTGCGAGGTGCAGCCGGCCACCGCGAGCGGTGCGAGGGCGGCGGCCAGCACGGCTCGGCGGCGCGGGCCGGACCCGGCGGGGGCTTGTGCCATGCGCCCACTGTCCCGCACGCCCCCGGCCCGGCCCGCCCGCGGCACGGCGTACGGCCCCACGAGCCCCCGGTCGGCGGAGCGGATCCCTCGTTCGGAGGCCCGGCGGACAGCCCTTAGGCCTTGCGGACCGCGCGGAGCCACTCCTTGTTCATCGCGGCGATCGACGGCAGCGGGATGCCCTTGGGGCAGGCCGTGGCGCATTCGCCGGTCAGGGTGCAGCCGCCGAAGCCCTCGTCGTCCATCCGGGCCACCATGTCCAGGACCCGGGTCTCCCGCTCGGGCGAACCCTGCGGCAGCACGTTCAGGTGGTTGACCTTGGCGGAGGTGAACAGCATCGCCGAACCGTTGGGGCAGGCCGCCACGCAGGCGCCGCAGCCGATGCACTCGGCGTGCTCGAAGGCGTAGTCGGCGTCGGCCTTGGGCACCGCGTTGGCATGCGCCTCGGGGGCGGAGCCGGTGGGGGCGGTGATGTAGCCGCCGGCCTGGATGATCCGGTCGAAGGCGCTCCGGTCGACGACGAGGTCCTTGACCACCGGGAAGGCCGAGGCCCGCCACGGTTCGATGTCGATGGTGTCGCCGTCGGCGAACGCCCGCATGTGGAGCTGGCAGGTGGTGGTCCGCTCGGGGCCGTGGGCGTCGCCGTTGATGACGAGGCTGCACGCGCCGCAGATGCCTTCGCGGCAGTCGTGGTCGAAGGCGACGGGGTCCTCACCGCGCAGGATGAGGTCCTCGTTGAGGGTGTCGAGCATCTCCAGGAAGGACATGTCCTTGGAGATGCCGTCGACCTCGTAGGAGGCCATGGCGCCGGGAGCGCCGGCGTTGCGCTGGCGCCAGACGCGCAGGGTGAGCTTCATGCGTAGCTCCGCTGGGTGGGGTGGACGTACTCGAAGACGAGGTCTTCCTTGTGCAGGACGGGCGCGGCGCCCGTGCCCTGGTACTGCCAGGCCGCCGCGTAGCCGAACTCCTCGTCACGGCGGGCGGCTTCGCCGTCGGGGGTCTGGGACTCCTCCCGGAAGTGGCCGCCGCAGGACTCGGCCCGGTGGAGCGCGTCGAGACACATCAGCTCGGCGAGCTCCAGGTAGTCGACGATGCGGTTGGCCTTCTCCAGCGACTGGTTGAACTCCGCGCCGCTGCCGGGGACCTTGATCCGCCGCCAGAACTCCTCCCGGATCTCGGGGATGCGGGCGAGGGCCTTGCGCAGTCCGGCGTCGGTGCGCGCCATTCCGCAGTACTCCCACATGAGTTCGCCGATCTCGCGGTGGAAGGAGTCGGGGGTCCGGTCGCCGTCCACGGCGAGCAGCTTCGCGAGGGTGTCGCGGGTCTCGCGGACGGCGGCCGCCGCCTCGGGGTGGCTGTCGTCCACTGTGTCGTGGTGCGGGTTGCGGGCCAGGTAGTCGTTGATGGTGGAGGGCAGTACGAAGTAACCGTCGGCCAGGCCCTGCATGAGCGCGGAGGCACCGAGGCGGTTGGCGCCGTGGTCGGAGAAGTTGGCCTCGCCGATCGCGAACAGGCCGGGGACGGTGGTCTGGAGGTCGTAGTCGACCCAGAGGCCGCCCATCGTGTAGTGGACCGCCGGGTAGATCCGCATGGGGACTTCGTACGGGTTCTCCGCGGTGATCCGCTCGTACATGTCGAAGAGGTTGCCGTACTTCTCGGTGACCTTGTCCTTGCCCATGCGGCGGATGGCGTCGGCGAAGTCCAGGTAGACGCCCTGGCCGCCGGGGCCGACGCCGCGGCCCTCGTCGCAGACGTTCTTCGCGGCGCGGGAGGCGATGTCGCGGGGCACGAGGTTGCCGAAGGACGGGTAGATCCGCTCCAGGTAGTAGTCGCGCTCCGCTTCGGGGATCTCGGCGGCGGGGCGGGTGTCGCCCTGGGCCTTGGGCACCCAGATCCGGCCGTCGTTGCGCAGGGACTCGCTCATCAGCGTCAGCTTGGACTGGTGCTCGCCGGTGCGCGGGATGCAGGTGGGGTGGATCTGGGTGAAGCAGGGGTTCGCGAAGTAGGCGCCGCGCCGGTGCGCCCGCCAGACGGCGGTCGCGTTGGAGTTCATGGCGTTGGTGGAGAGGTAGAAGACGTTGCCGTAGCCGCCGCTCGCCAGGACGACGGCGTCGGCGTAGTACGTGCTGATCTCCCCGGTGATCAGGTCGCGGGCGACGATGCCGCGGGCCACTCCGTCGACCGTGATCAGGTCGAGCATCTCGGTGCGGGCGTGCATCTCGACGTTGCCCGCGGCTATCTGCCGGGACAGCGCCTGGTACGCGCCGAGGAGCAGCTGCTGGCCCGTCTGGCCGCGGGCGTAGAAGGTGCGGGAGACCTGGACGCCGCCGAAGGAGCGGGTGTCGAGGAGGCCGCCGTACTCGCGGGCGAAGGGGACGCCCTGGGCCACGCACTGGTCGATGATCTCGACGGATATCTGGGCGAGGCGGTGGACGTTGGACTCGCGGGCGCGGAAGTCGCCGCCCTTGACGGTGTCGTAGAAGAGCCGGTGTACGGAGTCGCCGTCGTTGCGGTAGTTCTTGGCCGCGTTGATGCCGCCCTGGGCGGCGATGGAGTGGGCGCGGCGCGGGGAGTCGGAGTAGCAGAACTGGACGACGTGGTAGCCCTGTTCGGCGAGGGTCGCGCCGGCCGCGCCGCCTGCCAGGCCGGTGCCGACGACGATGACGGTGTGCTTGCGGCGGTTGGCCGGGTTGACCAGCTTGGCCTCGAAGCGGCGGCGGTCCCAGCGTTCGGCGACGGGGCCGGCGGGAGCCTTGGTGTCGGCGATCGGGTCGCCGGTGGTGTAGGCGGTGTAGTCGCTGTTGTCGGTGCTGCTCATCTCAGCTCACCACTCCGGTCATGACGGCGACGGGCACGGACACGAAGCCCGCGAAGAGGACGAGGGCCAGGGCGTTGGCCAGGAACCTGAGGGACCGCTCGCGCCGGGCGTTGCCGGCGCCGAGGGTCTGGGCGGCGCTCCAGAAGCCGTGGCGCACGTGCAGGCCGAGCGCCGCCATGGCCACGATGTAGATCGTGTTGCCGTACCAGGTGGAGAAGGTGGCGAGGACGTTCTCGTAGGGGTGGCCGGCCCACGCCCGCTCGTTGACGGTGAGGGTGGTGAGGTCGAGCAGGTGCCAGACGATGAACAGGGCGAGGATGACGCCGCCCCAGCGCATCGTGCGGGTCGCGTAGCTCGCGCGGCGCCGCTTGTGGGCGTACTGGACGGGGCGCGCCTTGATGTCGCGGCGGCTGAGCTGGTAGGCGCAGACCGCGTGCGCGACGACGGCGGCGACGAGCACGACGCGGACGATCCACAGGGCCCACTCGTGGTGCAGGAAGGGGGATCCCAGGGTGCGCAGCCAGTGCGCGTAGCCGTTGAACTCCGCCGGCCCGAAGAAGACCTTCAGGTTGCCGAGCATGTGCACGACGAGGTAGCCGAGCATGATCAGGCCGGAGACGGCCATCACGGACTTCTTGCCGACGGTGGAGTCCCAGAGCGTTCGCGTGGTGGACGGCCGTCGATCCGTCCGCGGTGCCAGAGCCATGGAACGACGGTAGGGACAGAGGTCCCGAAAGGTCCAAGACATGATGGAGCTGCACTCGATAGGTGCAGCCTATGCACGGGGCTATCCTGGGATGATGCAGTTCCAGCAGCTCCTGTATTTCGTGGCGGTTGCCGAGACCCGGCACTTCACCCGGGCGGCGGAGCGGGTCCACGTGGCCCAGCCGTCGCTGTCGCAGCAGATCAAAGCCCTGGAGCGGGAGCTGGGCGCGGAGCTGTTCAGCCGGGCGCGGGGCAACATCGCCCTCACGGACGCGGGCGAGGCGCTGCTGCCGCTGGCCCGGCGGATCCTGGCGGACGCGGACACGGCGCGGCTGGAGGTGCAGGAGCTGGCGCAGCTGCGGCGCGGGCGGGTGCGGCTGGGGGCCACGCCGAGTGTGTGCACCGGGCTGCTCCCGGACGTGCTGCGCGCCTTTCACGCCGCACACCCGGGGATCGAGCTGCTGATCGAGGAGAGCGGTTCGCTGGACCTCGTACGGGAACTGGCGCGCGGAGTGCTGGACCTGGCGTTGATCGCGCTGCCGCTTCCGCCGTCGGCGCCGGCGCTGACGACGGTGGAACTGCTGACCGAGGACCTGGTGGTGGTCTCGTCGACGGACCGGCCGGCGCCGGGCGGGGGCGGGCCGCTGACGATCGCCGCGCTGCGGGACGAGCCGATGGTGATGTTCCGGCACGGCTACGACCTGCGGGACCTGACGGTGGCCGCCTGCCGGTCGGCGGGCTTCGAGCCGGTGTTCACGGTGGAGGGCGGCGAGATGGACGCGGTCCTCGGCTTCGTCCGGGCGGGGCTGGGCATCGCGGTGGTCCCGGCGATGGTCGTCGACCACGGCGGACCGGGGCTGCGCGCCACCCCGCTCGCCGGTTCACCGTTGCGCCGCACGATCGCCCTGGCCCACCGCACGGACGTCGCTCCCCCGCGTGCGGCCCGCGAGCTCAAGCGCATGCTGCTGTCCTGACCCGGGCGGTGCGGCGGGGTGCGGCGCGGGTCAGGACCGGCGTATGGGGAGGGCCCGGTCGAGGCCGTCGGCGAGCATCGCGAAGGCCTGGCCGGCGTCCGCGACGGCGGTGGGATAGGCCTCGTCGGCGCTCTGTCCGGCGGCGAGGCGGCGCCAGTTCTCCCGGCCCAGCTCATGACGGACGGTCACCAGGTGCTGCGCCGCCAGTCGCGCGGCGAGCGGCGCCACCCGCTCCGCCTCCAGCACCGCGGCGAGCAGGTCCACCTCACGGGCGGTGTAGTGGCTCAGCCGGGACTCCAGGCTGGCGGTCGCGTAGAGCAGGCCCTGGAAGGCGAGCACGTTCAGATGGTCGCAGAGACCGGTGATGGGGTCCCGCTCGGCGAGCGCCGCGAGGAAGTGCGCCCGCAGCGCCCCGACCGGGCTGACCCCGCTCTCCCGGTCGCGCACGACGCGGGCGGCCTCGTCCTGGTGGTCGGCGAACCGGTCGAGCACCAGGTCTTCCTTGGTCGGGAAGTAGCGGAACAGGGTGGGTTTGGAGACCTCCGCCGCGGCGGCGACGTCAGCGACCGATACGGCGTCGAAGCCCCGCTCCAGGAACAGTTCGAGCGCCGTGGCCGCCAGTTGGTGGCGCGTGCGCAGCTTCTTGCTCTCGCGCAGACCTGTCGCGCGCGGACCCGTCGTCTTTTCCATGCCTGGAGCGTACCACGAAATTCTTACTCGGTTATTTTTGTAACCCAGTTGCTTTTTCTGTCGGGAGCGGCTTTCCTTGGAGCAACGACGAGGAGAGGACTTCCGATGACCGACGTAGTGATCGCGGGCGCCGGCCCCACCGGACTGACCCTGGCGTGCGACCTCGCCCTGCGCGGCGCCGCCGTCCGGGTCCTTGAGCAACGCACCGCACCGCACCGCGAGTCCCGGGGCAAGGGGCTGCGGCCGAGCAGCCTGGAGGTCTTCGAAACCCTCGGTGTGGCCGGGGCTGTGAGGTCCGCCGGCAGCAGGAAGGTGGTCCTGCGCAAGTACTTCGACGGGAAACGGGTCACGGACACCGCCGTGGACGACGACGGCGTGCTGATCGGGCAATGGCGGATCGAGCAGATCCTGCGCGACCGGCTCGCCGAGCTGGGCGTGCGCGTCGAGTACGGGTCCCGCCTCGTCGCCGTCGCCCAGGACGCGGGCGGCGTCCGGGCGGAGCTGGCGGACGGCAGCGCGGTGGCGGCCGGCTACCTCGCGGGGTGCGACGGCGGGCGCAGCACCACCCGTGGCCTGCTCGGCATCCCGTTCGAGGGCAGTACGCGGGAGGAACCCGCGATGGTGCTCGGCGACGTGCGGGTGCCGGGACTCAGCCGCGACTTCTGGCACCAGTGGTTCACCTCGGAGGGCGGCGGGATACTGCTCTGCCCCATACCGGGAACCGACAGCTTCCAACTGCAGGCCGCACCCGAGGTGGACGAGCAGGGCTCACAGCTGCCGCCCTCGCTGGAGAGCTTCCAGCGGATCTTCGACCGGTGCGCCCGGATGCCGGGGATCCGGCTCACCGACCCCACCTGGCTCTCCAGCTGGCGGGTCAACGTCCGCGTGGCCGCCCGGATGCGGGAGGGGCGGGCCTTCCTCGCCGGAGACGCGGCGCACGTCCACCCCATAGCCGGCGGCCTGGGCATGAACACCGGCATCCAGGACGCGGCCGCCCTCGCACGGACACTGGCCGGGGCCCTCGCCGACCCGGCCCGGCAGGACGTACTCGACGCGTACGAGGCGGAGCGGCTGCCGGTGGCCACGGCGGTCGTGGCCGACACCGCGCGGCGCTACGACCGGGTCGTCGAAGCCGTCCGGACGCCCGGCCGGGGGACGGAGGCGGGCATGGCCTGACCCCCGCCGCGCTCCGGCCGTCAGTAAGGCGTGGAGACGGCGTCCGAGAGGGACAGCGCGTAGATCCGGTCGGGGGAGCCGGGGCGGGCGTAGTACCAGCCCTGGGCGGTGTCGCAGCCGAGCTCGCGGAGCTGGGCCGCCTGGACGCCGGTCTCCACGCCCTCGACGGTGACCGCGAGTTCGAGGCTGTGGGCCAGTGCGACGATGCCCTGCACGATCTTGAGGTCGACCGGGTTGGCCGGCTGCTGCTGCATCCCCTGCGTGAACGAGCGGTCCAGTTTGAGCACGCTGACCGGCAGGCGGCGCAGGTTGGCCAGGTTGGAGTAGCCGGTGCCGAAGTCGTCCAGGGCGATGTCCACGCCGAGGGCGGCCAGTCGGCGCAGCGGTTCGAGGAGTTCGTCGTCGGCACCGATCAGCGCCGACTCTGTGACCTCCAGGCACAGCGCGCCCGGGGCCAGACCGGAGGCCTCCAGCACGCGGACGGTGTCGGCGACCAGTCCGGGGTGGTGCAGCTGGGTCGGCGAGAGGTTGACGTTGATACGGAGGGAGGCGCCGCCGTGCTGGCGCTGCCAGTTGCAGGCCTGGCGCACGGACTCTTCGAGGACCCAGCGGCCGAGCGGCACGATCAGTCCCGTCCGCTCGGCGAGCGGGATGAAGCGGTCCGGGCCCAGCACCCCGTACTGCGGGTGCGACCAGCGCACCAGCGCCTCCGCCCCGTGCACACTGCCGTCGTGCATGTGCACCAGCGGCTGGTACTCGATGAAGAACTCGCCGCGTTCCAGGGCCGCGGGCAGCGCGTTGGTCAGGCCGTGCCGGGTGATGGCGCGGGCGTCGGCCTCCTCGTCGGCGAACTCGAAGCGGTTGCCGCCCGCCGCCTTGGCCCGGTACATCGTGATGTCGGCGCTGCGCAGCACCTCCGCCGGGGTCCGTTCGCCCGCCGGTCCCTCGACGATGCCGATGCTGCCCCGGACCGTCAGCTCCCGGCCCTCCAGCCGGATCGGGGTGGACAGGGCGGAGAGCACCCGGACCGCCAGTTCGGTGACGTTCTCCTCGGTGTCGTCACCGGTGGTCAGCGCCACGAACTCGTCGCCGCCGAGCCGCGCGACGACCTCGCCCGGTCCCGTCGCGCAGCTCTGGAGCCGGTCGGCGACCTCCACCAGCAGCCGGTCGCCCGCCGAGTGGCCCAGGCTGTCGTTGACCGCCTTGAACCCGTCGAGATCGAGGTAGCACAGGCCGAAGCGGGGGCCGCCGGCTCCGTTGAGGGCCTTCTCCAGCCGCTCGAAGAACAGCGTCCGGTTGGGCAGGCCGGTCAGGGCGTCGTGGGTGGCCTCGTAGCGCAGCCGCAGGTTCAGCAGCCGGCGTTCGGTGGTGTCCTCCATCAGGGCCAGCTGGTACTGCGGTCTGCCTTCGGCGTCCCGCAGCAGCGACACCGTCAGGTTGGTCCAGAGCACGGTCCCGTCGTTGCGGTAGTAGGGCTTCTCCACCCGGTAGTGCTCGCGCTCACCCCGTACCAGTTCCCCGTACATCCGCCAGACGTGCGGGGTGTCGTCGGGGTGGCCCCATTCGCTGACGTTGCGGCTGCGGACGTGCCCTTCGAGGCCCCCGAACATCTGCAGCAGCGCGTCGTTGACCTCCAGGACGTTTCCTTCGAGGTCGGCGATGCCGATGCCGATGGCCGCCCCTTCGAAGACGGCCCGGAAGCGTTCCTCGCTGGCGTGCAGCGCCTGCTGCGCGTCGGCGCGGGCGGTCAGCGCGGAACGGGCGATGGCCTCCTGCTCCTTGAGGGTGCGCTCGCGCAGGGCGCGGGCGAAACCGGCCGCGATGCCGTGCTGGAGCCGCGCGCAGCGGGAGCGGTACTCCTCGGTGCTCTCCGCCCCGGCGCCGTCCGGGCCGCAGTACAGCACCAGGTACGACTCGACGACCCCCAGGGTTCCCGCGAGGGCCTCGGGGTCGGTGCAGTGCACGGCGACGAGTTCGGTGCCCACCCGCTGGGCGGGTGAGGCGTCGAAGGGCCGGGCGTGCAGCGCCTCGGTGAGCGTGCGGGTCAGCGGGACCAGGTGCCGTTCGAACTCGGGGCGGGTCAGCGAGGTCGCCGTGACGGGGAAGATGGCCCGGCCCCAGATGGTCGCGAAGCGCGCGATCCGGTCCTCCAGCCCGCTGTGCTGCTCGCGCACGGCCGCCCGGCCCGCATGCGGGCCGGGCGGCGCGTCGCTGACCGACGGGTCCTTCGGGGGCGGCACGGGCCCGGTGGGCTCCGCCGACCGGGCCGGGCTCGGGCTGACGGGTGGTGGGGTCGGGGCCGGGAGTCTCACGCCTTGCGTCCCACGCCGCCGAAGCCCGAGAAGGCGAACGGATCCTCCGGCGTGTCACCGTCCGCCGGGGCTTCGGTGAGGTCCGGACGCCAGTCCGGCATCGACACCAGGCCGGGCTCCAGCAGTTCGAACCCGTCGAAGAAGCGGGTGATCTCCCCGCGCGTGCGCATCACGAGGGGGTTGCGGATGTCCCGGTACACGCCGACGGCCCCGACCGCGACCTCCTCGGCGAGCGGGATGCCCTCGTAGGAGGCGTGGGTGAGGATCAGCATGCTGCCGGGGGCGAGCGCGTCGCGCAGCTCGGCGACGGCGGCGTACGGATCGTCGGTGTCCTCCAGGAAGTGCAGGACGGCGACGAGCAGCAGGGCGACGGGACGGCTCGGGTCCAGCAGCCGGGCGGTCTCGGGGGCGCCGAGGATGTCCTGCGGCTTGCGCAGGTCGGCGGAGACGACCCCGGTGCGGTCGTCGCCGGCGAGGACGGCCTGGCTGTGCGCGACGGCGACCGGGTCGTGGTCGACGTAGACCACGCGGGCCTCGGGGGTGGCCCGGCGGGCGACCTCGTGGACGTTGCCGAAGGTCGGGATGCCGGAGCCGATGTCGAGGAACTGGGTGATGCCCTGGTCGACGGCATGACGGACCGCGCGGCGCATGAACGCCCGGTTGGCCTGCATGATCTTGGGGAGCCCCGGCAGGAATTCCATGGCGCGACGGGCTGCCTGGCGGTCGACTTCGAAGTTGTGCGAGCCGCCCAGGTAGTAATCGTAGATGCGGGACACGCTCGGCACCGATATGTCGATGCCTGGCGGGGCCCAGGCGGGGCGCTCCATCGGGGTCTCCAAGCCGTAGTCGTGCCGTGGTCCGGTCGGGGGTCGGTCGGGAACCGGACTCCTGTCCGAGCCGAATGTACTGATCATTGGCCAACGGAGCGAGCAAAAGCGGAAATTGGCGATCCGTTCTTGGTCACACACCTAACCCGGGCCCGGGTCCGGCCGCACCCTCTGACAGAAACCGACAAATACCTTTTGGGAATTGACCGGACCACCATGGACGGCGATCAAAATGTGGCTCAAACCACTATGGTCCGAACTCCGCCCGTTCAGGCGAACCGTGGCCGACCTTCGCGTGTGCGGGCGCGCGGGGGCCCATGCTCCCCGGGTGAACAGAGCATGTGCCCGGCGCCTGCTGGCGGTACCGGTCCTGGTGTGGGCGGCGATGTCCGCCACACCGGCCGTGGCCGATAGCCGCGCCCACGCGTCGATCGGCCCCGGCGACGGCACGGCCACCGCCGGGGTCTCCGCGGCCGCCCACAGCGGCCGGGCCCCGGCCGGCCGGGGTGGCGGACATCACGAAGACGGACCCGAAGACGGACCCGAAGACGGGCCCCCCGACGGCCACGGCAACGGTCCCGGCCACGCCGACGGCCACGGATCCGGCCACGGACCCGGCTGGGGCCACCACCACGGCGGGCACCACTGCCCGCCCCCGCCTCCGCCGCCCTGCCCCCCGAAGCCGACGCCCACCCCAACCCCAACCCCAACCCCGACGCCCACACCGCCTCCCCCCTCCCCCACACCCACGCCGCCGCCCCCCAAGCCCACTCCGACCCCGCGTCCCGCGCCGACGAAGCCCGCGCCGCCGCCCCCGCCCGTGGCCGCCGCGCCGCCCGCCCCGCGCATCCCGCCGAAACCCGCCCTCGCCCCCGAGCCGGAACCCACTCCCCCGCCCACACCCACGGTGACGCCCCCGCCCGCCCCCAAGCCGGTGGCCCGTCCCTCGTACCACACGGCATCCCGCAAACCGGTCGAACACCACATCTCGCCGGTCACCTTCACGCTCATGACCGCGGCCCCCGCGGTGCTCGCGATCGTCGCGCTGCGCCCCCGCTGAGCCCCCCCCTCGTTAGGAGTCATCGTGTCGGAATGGCTCGTCCTGTCCCTGGCGATGGCCGCGGCCTGCGCCGTGGTCCTGAGCATCGCCTTCTTCAACCAGCGGCGGATCGGCGAGGACGACGATCCCAGCGAGACCCCGGACGTCATCGAGTACATGACGATGATGATCGGGGTGATCTACGCGATCGTCCTGGGCCTGGCTATCGCCGGCGTCTGGGAGGGCCGCGGGGCCGCCCAGGAGTACGTGCGCCAGGAGTCCCAGGCCCTGCACGAGATCAGCGTCCGCTCGGAGGTCTATCCGGCGGAAGTCCGCAAGACGATCCGCGCCGATGTCGACGCGTACGTGACGTACGTGGTGGACACGGAGTGGAAGGAGATGGCCGACCACGGCAAGATCACCGACCGCAGCGGCCAGCTGCTGGAACGTATCCGCCGGGACGTCACGGACTACGAGCCGAAGACCGACCACGAGGGGCAGGCCTACCAGCCGCTGGTCGACCAGGTCGCGGCGGTGGACGACGCCCGCAACGCCCGCGGCCAGAGCGCCCAGGCGACCATGCCCGGGGTCGTGTGGTTCGGCCTGGTCGTGGGGGCGCTCGTGACGGTGGGCCTGATCTTCACGCTCCAGATCCGGCGCTCGTTCCGCGAACTGCTGCTGGCCGGACTGTTCAGCGCGCTGATCGCCTTCCTGCTGTTCCTGATCTGGGACTTCGACGCGCCCTTCGGCCGGGGCATCGCGGCCACCGCCGAACCCTTCTTCGCCCAGTTCCCGCACCTCGGGCTGGAGGACTGAGCCCGGCAAACCGGGGACGGGGCTCCCGTCCCCGGTTCGGCCCATCGAAATGACCCGTTCGCCCGTTCCTGATCGCGGGTCCCGGAGTCCGCGCCTAGCGTGACGGGCATCGAGGCGCACGTCCCTCCACGTGCGGAAACCATTCCGCGGCTGCTCCTCGGGGATCCGGAGAATCACTCATGGGTGCGATACGCAGCTCCGCCACAGCCCTGCTGAGCGTCGCCGCCACGGGCGCCGTTCTCGCGCTCGGCCCGGCGGGCACCAGTGCCGCCGGGCCGAGCGCGGCCGAGGCCCAGCCCGCCACCTCGTTCGCCTTCGCCATCACCCCGTCGACGGTCGCCCCCGGCGGCCAGGTGGTGCTCTCCGTCAGCGGCTGCAACGCCGCGTTCGCCACCTCCTCCTCCGGCGTCTTCGACACCGTGAGCATCGCGCGCGGCCAGACCGCCCGGGTCACCGTCGACCGCGACGCCCGGCCCGGGGCGCTGTACTCCGTCACCTTCACCTGCAACGGGGAGACCGGCTCTGCGGACTTGACCATCGCCGGCGGTACGACCCGGCCCACCACGAGCTCCACCGTGGGGCCCCCGCGCCGCCTCCCGTCCCCGCCCACCGCACCAGCCGTACCCGCCGTACCCACTTCCAGCGGCGCCACCCTCGGCGTGCGGGGCGGCCTCGGCGGCAGCGTGGCCGGGGTGGACCTGCTGGAACTGGGCATCGGCACCGGCTTCGTGCTGGTCGCCGTGGCCGGTACGGGGTACGTGCTGCGCCGCCGCTCCACCCGTGGCCACTGACCGCGGCGGGCCCCCCGCCGGCCGTGCCGGGAACCGCACGCGCCCCGAGCCCTCGTCAGGACTCGGGGCGACCGCGGTGCCGGGCGGACCGGGGAGGTCGGCCGGTCAGGCCCGGCTACCGATCGGGCGGCGACGGCGCATCACGTGGATGCCCGCGCCGAGGGCCGCCGTACCGACGAGACCGGAGCCGATGGCGGTCTCGGTGGCGGACGGGCCGAAGGAGCCGCCGAGACCGCCCTGGGCGCCGTTGCCGTCGAGGATCGTGAAGCGGTGCGTCGCGACGAGGCTGCTGTCGTTGCACCTGACGGACAGCGTCTGGTGGCCCGGCGAGGCGTGGTTGAAGATGCGTACGGTCGCGAATCCGATGGAGCCGGCCGACAGTCTCGTCTCGGGAAAGTTGCCGTGCGACCAGACCGTGCCGCCGTGGGTGCAGCCGGCCGCGCTGACCTGCATCGTGGAGCCCTGGTGCACGGAGTAAGGGTTGACGGTGACGTTGCTGGGCCCGGTGCCGCCGCCCAGCGGCGGGCCGCCCGCCGGATTCGCCGAGGCGAGGGGTGCGCCGAGGACGACGGCGGCGCAGGCCGCCGCGGTCACGGTGAGTGCGCGCAAAACACGCATGGTGGAACCTCCAGCGGAAAGCGCCCCGGAGCGGTCGCCCGGGATGATCGACGAGAACGCCTCCCATCACGAACCCTCGGGGCGGCCCGCAACCAGCGCATTTCCGGCTTTGGGCCGCCCGGTTGAGCGACACGCCGGACGCGCGGCGACATTTCTGACGGATCCGCAGGTCACGACCCGTCAGGCATTTATGTGACGATTACCTGGATGGGCGCACCCCTTCCGGCCCCACCACCCGTTCGCCCGTCCCCGATCGCCGTCCCGGCCGCGCACCCTTAGCGTGCGTGAAGAAGGGCGTACCGGGGAGGGACTGGAACGCGGGTCGGGACCCCCGCGTCGGGAAGGGAGAGCCATGACCGAGGACGAGGGCGAGCAGCGGCGGAGGAGGCGCTCTCCGTGGGGACCACTCGCACTGGTCCTGCTCACCGGCCTCGCCATGATGCGCAACGGCGTGAACCTGAACGACGGGCCGCCGCAGCCCGCCGCCGCCGCGGCCGTCGCGGTGCGCCCCGATCAGGCGGCCGTGGCGCCGCCCGCGCCGCCGCCGGACCTGGAGGTGCTGGAGCACTCGTCGGTGCAGCGCATCCGGATCCCCGCGATCAAGGTGGACGCGCCGGTGATGACGGTCGGGCTGGACGCGCAGGGTTTCATCGACGCGCCGCCCCCGCAGGACCCGAACCTGGCCGGCTGGTACCTCAACGGCATCTCCCCGGGCCAGCAGGGTTCGGCGGTGATCGTGGGCCACGTGGACAACGCGCAGGGCCCGGCGGTCTTCTACGGCCTGGGCTCCCTCAACAAGGGCCAGCACATCGAGGTGGAGCGGTACGACGGGCGCACGGCGGTGTTCGAGGTGTACGGGGTGGAGGTGTTCTCCAAGGAGACCTTCCCCGGAGCCCGGGTGTACGGGGACACCGGGCACCCGGAACTCCGCGTGATCACCTGCGGCGGCGGCTACTCGAAGGGCCGGGGCTACGACGGCAACGTGGTCGTGTTCGCCAGGATGGTGGAGGCCCGCTGAGGCCTCCGGGGGCGCCGCCGCGGCGCGGCCTCAGTGCGGCCGCGCCGCGGGGAGGGCGGGGAGCGTCATCCGGTAGCCCCTGGCGAGCAGCCGGGGCAGGTACGTACCGAGCGCCTCGACGCTCTGGGAGCGGTCGCCGCCGGCGTCGTGGGAGAGCACGATCACCCCGGGCGCGGCGCCGCCCAGCACGCGGGAGACGATCGTGGAGGTGCCCGGTTCCGTCCAGTCGAGGGTGTCCACGGTCCAGGCGAGGGGTTCCATCCCCAGTTCGGCGCCGATCTCGAAGGCGGCCCGGTTCCAGGCCCCGTAGGGTGCCCGGAACCACTGGGGCGCTGCGCCGACCGTCTGTTCCACGACGTCGCTGGTGCGCCCGATCTCGGCGGCCAGGTCGGGACGGGTGAGGGTGGGGATGAGCGGGTGGGTCCAGGTGTGGTTGCCGATGACGTGGCCCTCGGCAGCCATCCGGCGCAGCAGGTCGCGGTTGTCGGTGGCCATCTCCCCGCAGACGAAGAACACCGCGCGGACGCCGTGCCGGGAGAGCGTGTCGAGGATCCCGGGGGTGTAGCGGGGGTCGGGGCCGTCGTCGAAGGTGAGGACCATCTGGCCGGACCGGCTGGCTTCGGCGGGCAGTTCCAGGATGGGCCGGGTGCGCACGGCGGGCTTCACCGCGGGCGGCCGGGCCGGGGCCCCGGCCGTCATCGGGGTCAGCCGGTAGCTGTCGGGCGGGAGTCCCTTGGCGCGCAGGGCGGGCGCTCCGGGCGCCCCCCGGCCGCCCGCGCCCGCGCCGCCGGGTCCGGGCGCCGGGCCGGTCCCGGCGCCGCCGGAGGCCGGGGTGTCGCTTTCGCCGCCGGTGATCAGCGAGGCGGCCGCCGCGACTCCGAGGAAGACGGCGGTGCGCAGGAGCACGCGTCGCCCTACTGTCGGCTCGTCATTTTTCATTCTCAACTGGTATCAACCACTGCCGCGCAGACCCCGGGAGGCGCGAAGGCGCCCGCCGCCGGTCACCCGCCCGGACCAGCCGGAGCGCCGTACGGCCTGCGGGGGGGGTCCGGTCAGCCGCGGCGGACGAGCGGGAACGGAAGCGTCTCGCGGATCGTCAGACCCGTGAGGAACATGACGAGCCGGTCCACGCCGATGCCGAGCCCCCCGGTCGGCGGCATCGCGTACTCCAGCGCGTCCAGGAAGTCGTTGTCGAGCTCCATCGCCTCGGGGTCGCCGCCCGCCGCCAGCAGCGACTGCTCGGTCAGCCGGCGCCGCTGCTCGACGGGGTCGGTGAGCTCGGAGTAGGCGGTGCCCAGCTCGGTGCCGAAGGCGACCAGGTCCCAGCGTTCCGCCAGCCGGGGGTCCTCGCGGTGCTGACGGGTCAGCGGGGAGACGTCGGTCGGGAAGTCCTTGTAGAAGGTGGGCAGCCCGGTCTTCTCCTCCACCAGCCGTTCGTACATCTCCAGGACCACGTCGCCGCGGGTGTCGTCGGGCGCGTGGGGGACCCCGGCCCGATCGCACAGCCGGCGCAGCGTCCGCTCGTCGGTGTCGGCGCCGACCTCCTCGCCCAGGGCGTCGCCGATGGCCCCGTACACCGTCTTGACCGGCCAGTTCCCGGAGATGTCGTGGACGACGAGCTTGCCGTCGGCGTCGGCCTTGTGGGCGACGGGCGAGCCGAAGGCGGCGGTGGCCGCCCCCTGGATCAGCTCGCGCGTCAGGTCGAGCATGACGTCGTAGTCCGCGAACGCCTGGTAGGCCTCCAGCATGGTGAACTCGGGGTTGTGCTTGTAGGAGACGCCTTCGTTGCGGAAGGTGCGGCCCATCTCGAAGACCTTCTCCATGCCGCCGACGCACAGCCGTTTCAGGTACAGCTCGGGGGCGATGCGCAGGTACAGGTCGAGGTCGTAGGCGTTGATGTGGGTGCGGAAGGGACGGGCGTTGGCCCCGCCGTGGATCTGCTGGAGCATCGGGGTCTCGACCTCCAGGTAGCCGCGGTCCAGCAGCCCCTGGCGCAGGGCCTGCACGGCGCTGGAGCGGGCCCGTACGACGTCGCGCGCGCCGGGGCTGGCGACCAGGTCGAGGTAGCGGCGCCGGACCCGCGCCTCGGGGTCGGCGAGGCCCTTGCGCTTGTCGGGCAGGGGGCGCAGGCACTTGCCGGTGAGCTGCCAGGAGTGGACGACGACGGACAGCCGGCCGGTCTTGCTGGCGCCGACCTCGCCCGTGGCCACGACGTGGTCGCCGAAGTCGACCTGCGAGGTGAAGGACTCCAGTACGGCGGGGCCCGCCTCGTCGCGGGTGAGCATCAGCTGGGTGTCGCCGGTCCAGTCCCGCAGTACGGCGAACACGACGCCGCCGAGGTCCCGTACGACCATCACCCGGCCCGCGAGGGTGACCTGTTCCCCGGTGCGGGTGCCGGGCGGGTAGCCGGGGTGGAGCTCCTTGAGGCGGGCGACGGTGTGGGTGCGCTGGGGGATGCCGACCGGGTAGGGGTCGGTGCCGGCCGCCCGGATCCGGTCCAGTTTGGCGTGCCGCACCCGGACCTGCTCGGGCAGTCGCTCGGCCGCGGCGCGTTCGCCGGCCTCGCCCACCAGGTCGAGGCCGAGGGAGTCGATGGAGGGCAGGCCCTCGGTGGTGGCGGGCGCGGTGAGGCCCTTGGGGTGGGCGTTGCCCCACAGCTTGCGCATGCTCGGTACGGAGACGAAGCCCTCGGCGATGCCGGAGGCGAGGCTGACCCGGGCCAGGGAGCCGGCGTCCTGGTAGCAGAGGAACCGCGGGTACCACTCGGGGCCGTACTTGACGTTCGAGCGGTACAGCGCCTCCAGCTGCCACCAGCGGGAGAAGAACAGCAGCAGCCTGCGCCACACCCGAAGGACGGGCCCGGCGCCGATCCGGCCGCCCTCCTCGAAGGCGGAGCGGAAGACGGCGAAGTTGAGGGAGATCCGGCGTACGCCCAGCCCGGGGGCGGCGGCGCAGAGCTGGGCGACCATGAACTCCATGACGCCGTTGGGGGCGGTGCGGTCGCGGCGCATCAGGTCGAGCGAGATGCCGTCCTTGCCCCAGGGGACGAAGGACAGCAGGGCGATCAGCCGGCGTTCGGCGTCGAAGGCCTCGACCAGGAGGCAGTCGCCGTCGGCGGGGTCGCCGAGCCGGTCCAGGGCCATGGAGAAGCCGCGTTCGGTCTCGGTGTCGCGCCAGGTGTCGGCCCGCTCGACGACGGTGTGCATCTCCTCCTCGGAGAGGGCGGAGTGGCGGCGGATGACCGTGGTGGCGCCGGTGCGCCGGACCCGGTTGACGGCCTGCCGGGTGACGCGCATGTCGCGGCCGTCGAGGTCGAAGTGGGCGACGTGCAGGATCGCCTCGTCGCCGAGCTGGAGCGCGCCGAGTCCGGAGCGGGCGTACGCGGTCGCGCCGTCTTCGGAGGCACCCATGACGGCGGGCTGCCAGCCGTAGCGGCGGGCCATGGTCAGCCAGGCGTTGATGGCCGGGGTCCAGGCGGCGGGGTCGCCGACCGGGTCGCCGCTGGCCAGGCAGACGCCGGCCTCGACGCGGTAGGTGACGGCGGCCTTGCCGTTGGGGGCGAACACGACGGCCTTGTCCCGCCGGGTCGCGAAGTAGCCGAGGGAGTCGCTGCGCCCGTAGGCGCCGAGGAGGGCGCGGATGCGGGGTTCTTCGTCCCCGTGCAGGGCGGCGGTCAGCCGCTGGGACCGGAAGAGGGTCGCGGCGGCGTTCAGCAGGGCGATCGCGCCGAAGAGGCCGAGTACGAAGGACAGCGGGCGGGGCGGACGGCCGTCGAAGCGGCGGTCGGAGAAGAGGCCGCCGAAGACCTCCTTGGCGGCCCAGTCGAGCCACTGGTCCTTGGGCAGGGTCCCGGGGAACAGGGCGACCAGGCCCCACCCGGCGAGGACTGCGAGGAGCAGGCCCACGCCGAGGACGAGCAGGGCCCGCCAGAAGGCGCCGGGCCGGGAGGCGGCGTAGAACTCGCGGCGGCCGGCGATCAGGAGGGCGAGGGCGGCGGCCGCGATGGCCAGGGAGACGCCGCCGATCCAGTACTCCTCGTCGGCGATGAACAGGACGTCGACCAGGATCAGCAAGGCCAGATAGGTGACGACGATCCACCAGGCGACCTTCTTGCGGGCGCCGAGGGCGGCGGCGAGCAGGAAGAGGAAGACGGCGTAGGCGAGGTTCGCGCTGACGGGGATGACGAAGTCGTCCAGGAAGCGAACGATGTGGCGCAGCAGGCGGCGCAGCGCCGGGGAGAGCGACAGGAGGGCGCACAGCAGTCCGAGCGTTCCGAAGAACGCCCCGAACGCGTCGGGGACCCGGTTCAGGAAGCGGCTGCGGGTCCCGCGGGTCTGCTCCGCGGTGGCACTCATGGTTCGCACTGTAGGGAGGGCCGGGCCGGTCCGCGCGCCGACGGGCTAATCTCGGGGCGTGACGGAGCACGTGGGTACGGGATTCGAACGCGGTACGGACGGTCCGAAGGTGATCCTGGCCGGGATCGACGGTTCGGACTCCTCGCTGCGGGCCGCGGCGTACGCGGCGGGGCTGGCCAGGCGGCAGAACGCGCTGCTGGCGCTGGTGTACGTGCAGCCGGTGATGGCGGCCGGGGCCTCGTTGGGGGCGCCGGTGTCGGACACGACCGGTGAGATCGCGGAGGGCCTCGTCGCGGAGATCCGGGCTGCCGCCGAGCGCCTGAGGGGCATCTTCGAGGTGCGCTGGCAGTTCCACACCTTCCGCGGGGATCCCTATGCCGGTCTGGTGCGTGCGGCGGAGGAGCTCAAGGCGGACGCGGTGGTGGTAGGGACGTCGGAGCAGGCCGGGCACCGGATCGTCGGCTCGGTGGCGGTCAGACTGGTCAAGGCGGGCCGCTGGCCCGTCACGGTGGTGCCGTAACGGGCCGGGGTCCGTTGCCGGGACGAGGTCCGTTGCCGGGACGGAGTCCGTTGCCGGGACGAGGTCCGTTGCCGGGACGGAGTCCGTTGCCGGGACGGGGCGCTACTTGCCCATCGTGAGGCCGTCCTTCGCGGCGCCGCGGCTGAGAACGGCTTCGCTGATGGCGTCCCGGGCGGTTTCCCAGTCGTCCTGGCCGGGCTGCTTGGCGAGGGCTTCGGGCAGGTTGACGACGCGCCAGGGGGACTCGTCGGTCATCTGGGGGATGAACTCGGCCTTGGTGACCTGCCAGCGCCCGCCCGCGGCGGCCGGCGGGGCGAAGGTGAAGCGGCCGATGGAACCGTAGTTGCCGCGCGGGTCCCGGGCGCCGCTGTAGTTGAACATCTCGCCCGCCACCTGGTCGCCCATGCCGTAGATGATCCAGGTCCCGTTGACCTTCTCGTACGGCTGCGGAATGTGGGCATGTGTGCCGAGGATCAGATCGATGTCGGGCCGCCCCGCGCTCTGCGACGCGGTCAGGGCCTTGCCCAGCGACAGCTGGGTCTCGTCCGGTTCGGTCTGCCACTCGGTGCCCCAGTGCACGCTGACCAGGACCACGTCGGCGCCCGCCTTCCGGGCGGCCCGCGCATCCGCGATGATCTTCTCCTGCTTCATCAGGTTGACGGCCCAGGGCTGCCCCTCGGGCATCGGGTAGCCGTTCGTGTCGTAGGTGTAGGCGAGGTGCGCCACCTTCGCGGAGCCGGCCCGGTACACGGTGGCCGTGGCCGCCTCGGCCGCCGTCCGGGCCGAACCGGCGTGCTTCAGTCCGGCCTTGTCGAACTTGTCGAGCGTGCGCTGCACGCCGTCGGCACCGTCGTCCAGGGTGTGGTTGGAGGCGGTGGAGCAGCCGTCGTAACCGGCCGCCTTGAGCCCGTCGGCGATCTCCGGCGGCGACTTGAAGGCCGGGTAGCCGGTGAAGGGGCCGCCGTCCTCGCCGTAGATGGTCTCCATGTGGCACAGGGCGAGGTCCGCGGCCGAGACGACCGGTCTGACGCCGGCGAACATCGGCCGGAAGTCGTAGCCGTCGCCCTCGGCATCGGTGGCGCCCTGCCGGATGATCGAGGTGTGCGGCAGTACGTCGCCGCTCGCGACCAGCGTGAAGCCCTTGGCGCCGCCCGCGGCGGCGGACCCGCCGGTGGCGGACCCGGGGCCGTGACTGCCCGCCATGCGCGCGGGGGCGGACTTCCCGGTGGCGGAGCAGGCGGCGGCCGTGGCGGACAGCAGGAGGGCCGAGAGGAGGGCGAGGGCCTGGCGGGTGCGCTGGGTCATCTGTACCGGCTCTCACTCGGAGGACACCCGGGCCGGCGGGGTACCCAGGCCGCGGATGATTTGTACGACGATCCGATGAGCTGAATACACAGAAGACGACTCCGCAAGTCAAGGAACGGCGTCGGGCCGCCGGGCCGGTTCACCCCGATGGCCGTTCGCCGCGCCGTTCGACCGTTCACCGCCCGGCGCGGCCGCCCACCGGAGGAGCGGGGGGCTTGGGCGCAACGGCGGCGCCGGACGGTTCCCGGGGCCGCCCCGCGCAGGTCAGGGTGGATCCGTCGGACCCCACGCGGGCGCCGGGACGGTCCCCGGCAGACCCGGCGAACAGCGGAAGGAGCCACTCGTGCCGCCCTCCCCCACCCTCCTGCGCACGGATCCCGAGGCGCTGGCCGAACTCCAGCGCGACCACGGGCGAGCGCTGTTCGGTTTTCTGGTCGGCCTGACGGCGGGGGACGCCCAGCGGGCCGAGGACCTGGTCCAGGAGACCCTGGTACGGGTCTGGCAGCACCCGGAGGTGCTGGCCAGCGGGCACGACTCGATGCGGCCCTGGCTGTTCACCGTCGCCCGGCGGCTCGCGATCGACGCCCGCCGGGCCCGCCTGTCACGGCCCCAGGAGGTGGAGCCGGACGGGCTGGAGCAGGCGCCCGCGCCGGAGGACGCGGTGGCCGGGTCGGTGACGGCGATCGACGTCAGGCGGGCCGTGGGCAGTCTGGGGCAGGAGCACCGCGAGGTGCTGATGCAGGTCTACTTCCGGGACCGGTCGGTGGCCGAGGCGGCCGCGGAACTGGGCATTCCGGCTGGAACGGTCAAGTCCCGTACGTACTACGCGCTGCGCGCCCTGCGCAAGGGCCTCCAGGGGTACGGGCTCGGCGCCTGAGGTACCGTCAAGGCGGACCGGGGGCGGACCGGGGCGGTGCACCGACATCCGATCCGAAGAACGCCTTTAAGGGGTACGGACCGGACACGAACCGCAGCAAAATCGGTACCAGTCCGTTCAAGTTGAGTAAACATCCTCCGCTCCGCGAGGCCCGCGGTGAAGGCTCGGGCCTGACGGCGGGAAGCTCGGCACGCGGGAGAAGGTGGAACGGTGCGGCCCGAGGGTACGAACGGCACCAGTGACGGTGGCGGCGGTGGGCTGGCGGTGCCCATGGCGTGGCTCTACGCGGAGTACATCGCCGACGAGCTGCTGCGCACGGGCCGGCTGATCCCCGCCGGCACGCTGGAGTTCCGGGCCGGCCGGGACACGCTCGCGCTGACCATCTACCTCTCGGACGCGGCCGGCGAGCTCTCCGGGATCCGGGTGGTCTCACAGCTCGACGAGTGGCTGTCGCTCACGGCCTACGGACACCCCTGGCGCGACTGGGTGGAGACCCGGTTCCTCCAGCTCGGCGAAGAAGCCAGGGAGGACGGCCGGGACGAGGACCCGGACCTCGAACTGGCCCGGGGGGCCTGGCGCTGGCTGGACCGCACGGAGCTGTTCGCGACGAACCTCGACCCGGCCCGGCCCGGGCATCCGGGTCCCCCGGCGGCGCTGGACGAGAACGCCCGCGTCTGGACGCCCGCCTGGCAACTGGGGCTGCCACTAGGGCACTTGGCGATGCACCTGTTCTGAGGCCGCGGCCCTCAGGCGCCCGCGGTCCGGGATCCGGGCGCCTCCGCGGGGTCGGTGACCAGCCCGGTGAAATCGGCCTCGTTGCGCTCGGCCCGGGTCACGTAGCAGCGGGCGACGAGCCACATCACCGGGTACACGAGCAGGCCCAGCGCCGCCCAGACCAGCGGGCCGGACGCGACCCGCGGCGCCAGGAACACCAGCGGCAGCCCGCCGACCAGCAGCGCGAGCGCGCCCAGCGCCCAGAGCGCGGCGCGGAGCTGGCTGCGCATCAGGGCCCGTACGTAGGTGGCACCGACGCTGGTCTGCTCGGAGATCTCCGATCGCGCCGGGGTATGCGCGGGCGCCCTGCGCCGCACCCCCCGGGCCACCCCGGTGACGACCTCCCGCCGCAACGCGGCCTGCTGCTCCTCGGCCATGGAGCCGGAGTCTACGCACCGCCCCCGGCTTTGCGGAGCCCCGGCCGCCGCCGCCACGGAGACCGCGGCTCGGCGCAACAGCGCCTCTTAGGGTGGCTCCCATGAGCACGAAGCCTCGAGGCACCCCGCCGGACGACCGCGGGCACGGGCTCGCCGAGGAGTGCGGCCCCTGGTTCCGCTGTTACTGGGACGAGGAGGACACCTGGTTCTACTTCGAGGTCGACGCCGACGGGTGGGTGGTCAGGCAGGTCGAACTCCAGGGCCCGGAGCTGCGGCCCGTTGCCGCCGCCCGGGACACGGACGACGACGGGCGGTACGGATGCACCGCCGAGAGGCCGGTCTCGCAGTGGGCGGCCCACGTGCCGGAGCCGCTGACGGCAGAGCGGTTCGAGGAGGTCTGGGACGCGGCCCGGTCGGAGCTCGCGGCCCGGGCCGGGCCTACTTGAGGAGGCGCGAGAGGCGGCGGTCCGCGAGGGGTTTGCCGCCCGTCTGGCAGGTGGGGCAGTACTCCAGCGAGGAGTCGGCGAAGGACACCGAGCGGATGGTGTCCCCGCACACCGGACACGGCTCCCCCGGGCGGCCGTGGACCCGCAGCCCGCTCTTCTTCTCGGCCTTCAGCCGCCCCGCCGCCACCCCGTGCGCGCGCTCGACGGCCGCGCGCAGGGTGTCCTGGACGGCGTGGTGGAGGTGCGTCACCTGTTCCTCGTCGAAGGAGGCGGCCAGCTTGAACGGCGAGACCTTCGCGGCGTGCAGGATCTCGTCGCTGTAGGCGTTCCCGATGCCGGCGATGACGCTCTGATCGCGCAGCACCCCCTTGATCTGCCGCCGCTCCCCCGCCAGCAGGGCGGCGAAGGCGTCCCGGTCGAAGCCGTCGGCGAGCGGGTCGGGCCCGAGCCGGGCGATGCCGGGGACCTCCTGGGGGTCGCGGACCACGTAGACCGCGAGCCGCTTCTGGGTGCCCGCCTCGGTGAGGTCGAAGCCCCCGCCACCCTCCAGTACCACGCGCAGCGCGAGCGGCCCCTTGCCGGGGCGCGGCGGCTGGGCGGGCAGGGCGTCCTGCCAGCGCAGCCAGCCGGCCCGGGCCAGGTGGGTGACGAGGTGGAGCTCGCCGATCCGCAGGGCGAGGAACTTCCCGTACCGGGTGGTGGACCCCGCGGGCTGCCCTTCGAGGGCGGTGAGCGGGGGCTCGTACGTCTTGAGCACGCTGACGGCGAGCGGGAGGACGCGCTCGACCACCCGCCCGGTCAGGTGCTCGTCGAGGAACTCCCTCAGGGCCTCGACTTCGGGCAGCTCCGGCATGCTCCCAGCGTGCCGCCACCACTGGCGGAACGCGAGCCGTACCCCGGGACCGGCCCCCGGCCGGCCGAGCCGGCCACCTCCCCGGGCGACCGGCCGGGGATCGCAAAGCGGCGGGGCGGCCCGAGCTCTGCAGTACGCCGGGGAAGGCGGGGGCGCCGCCCCGGCCGGAGCATGCCCGGGGGCCGGGGTGGGGCGGTGGCCCGGGTGCGCGGGACGCCGGCCACCGCCAGGAGGCCCGCAGCCCGCGACGGCGCTCGGGTGCGAGGTACGGCCCGGGCGGTCCGGTCCCGGGGTCGGGCCCGGCCTACGTCAGGGCGAACTCGCACCACACGCACTTGCCGCTGCCCCGGGGGTCCACGCCCCAGACGTCCGCCAGGCGGTCCACCAGCATCAGGCCGCGCCCCGAGACCCCCGCCTCACCCGCCTCTCGGCGCCGCGGCAGGGCGCTGGAGCGGTCCTCGACTTCCACCCGGAGCCGGGGCCCGGGCAGGACCCGGAGCGTCACGATGGCGGGGCCGTCCGTGTGCATGAGGGCGTTGACGATCAACTCGTCCGCGACCAGCTCGATCTCGTCGGCCCGCTCCCGCGCACCCCACGCGCGCACCGCCGCGCCGATCATGTGCCGGGCCGCGACCAGGGCTTCCGGGTCTCCCGGGGCCACGTGCTGCTGGAGCCGGCCGCCGCCCTGCGGCGCGTCGGGCACCTGGCGGCGCAGCAACAGCAGCGCCATGTCGTCGTCGCCGCCGCGCTCGTCGATGACCCCGCACAGCTGGTCCGCCAGTTCCTGGAGGTCCCCCGGGCCCCCGTGGATCAGCTCGGTCAGCTCGCCGATCCCGTCGTCGAGGTCCCGGCCCGGCTGCTCGACCAGGCCGTCCGTGCAGAGCAGTAGCGTTTCCCCGGGTTCCAGTTCCATCGTCGTGACCGGGTACTCCAGTGGTCCGAACTCCGCCGAGAGCCCGAGCGGCATCCCGCCCTCCGCGTCGATCCGGCGGCAGTCCCCCTCGCGGGTGCGCAGGAGCGGGTCGAGGTGCCCGGCCCGCACCAGTTGGAGCACGCCGGTCGCGAGGTCGGCCTCGACGTAGGTGCAGGTCGCGAAGCGGTCGGTGTCCAGCTCGTGCAGGAACACCGACGCCCGCGCCATGACGGTGGCGGGCGAGTGGCCCTCGGTGGCGTACGCGCGCAGCACGATGCGCAGCTGGCCCATGACGGCGGCGGCGTGGGTGTCGTGGCCCTGGACGTCGCCGATGACCGCCCCGACCCGGCCGCCGGGCAGCGGGATGACGTCGTACCAGTCGCCGCCGATGTCCTGGCCCATGCGTGCGGACCGGTAGCGGACCGCGATGTCCGCGCCGTGCACGGACGGGATCCGGCGGGGCAGCATCGCCTGCTGGAGACCTTCGGCGAGGTCGTGTTCCTGCTCCAGCAGCATGGCCCGTTGCAGGCTCTGCGCGATGCTGCTGCCGAGGGCGACCAGCAGGTTCCGCTCCTCCTGGGTGAAGCCGTCCTTGTCCTGGTAGAGCAGTCCGATGGCGCCGATCGGGCGGGCCTGCGCGATCAGGGGCAGGTAGGCGGCCGCCGAGATGTCCATCGTGGAGATCTTCGCCCAGAGCCCGGGGTAGTCCTCGGCGAACTCCTTCGCGGATTCGAGGAAGCGGGGCTGGAGCGAGCGGACGACCTCGCTCATCGGGTACTGCTCGTCGATGCGGGTGTAGCGGGTGCCGGGGACGAAACTGCCTTCCGGTCCTTCGGCCACCAGGTGGATCCGGCCCGCTTCGACCAGTCCCATCACCATGCCCATCGAGCCGAGCCGCTCCAGACCGTGCGCGTCGCCGAGCGCGTCGATGACGTCCTGGACGGTCCGGGCGTGCGCGAGGGCGGCGGTGGTGCTTTCGACCACCGAGGTCTGGCGACGGCGTTCCTCGTCCAGGTCGAGGCGTTCCGCCGAGTGGCCGAGCTCCTCGGTCGCGTCGCGGACGATGCCGATGATCCGGTACGGGTGGCCGTCGGCGTCGCGCATGACGCGGCCCTGGGTGTGGGTCCAGCGGAGCTCGCCGTCCTGGCAGCGGATGCGGAAGTAGGCGCCGTAGCTGTCCATGCCGCTCTTGAGGGCATTGGAGACGAGCGCGTCCAGCCGGGTCGCCTCGGCGGGCGGCACCCGGGGGCCGAGGGACTCGGGGCGGCCGTCGTATTCGGCGGCGCTGGTGTCGAAGACCTCGAGGGCCGCCAGGTCCATGTGCATGAGACCGGTGAGCAGGTCCCAGTCAAAACTGCCCATCCGGTTCAGCGCGAGCGACCGGTCCGGGTGCGCGGGCCAGTCGTCCGGGAGCGATACGGCGGTCGGCACCGGTCCACCATGACACACCGGCGGGTCAGGCGCTCTCCATGGAGGGGAGGGGGTCGAGGGGCGGGGCGTCGGGCAGCGGGTACGGGTCGTAGGGCGCCGGGGAGTCGTATCCGTACGGGTCCGACCGCTCCGGCGGCACCCCGTCGGGCCCGGTCGGCAGTCCGGGCTCGCCGGGCGGCGGAGCGGTGGGGTACTGGTCCGGCGGGAGGCCGAAGGTGCCGTCCGGCGGCGCGTTCGGGGGGACGTCTTGCGGGAGGTCCTGGGCGGGGCCGTTCGGCAGGTCCGGCGGGAGCTGGGGCGGGGCGTCGGAGGGTGGCGCGGGCGGCTGCTTGGGCAGCGGCTCGGCCGGGTGGACCGGCCTGGTCCGCCCGGCCGGTCCACCCGGCTCGGACGGCGCGGCCGGGCCGTCGGGGACAGCGGGTCCTTCCGGGGTGGGCGGACCGCTCGGGATGCTCTCGGCCGGGTCGTAGGGCGGCATTCCCTGGGGCGTCCGGTCCTGGGCGCCGTCGTCGCCGGTCTTGCGCTCCAGCCAGGTGTTGTCGGCGAGGTTCACCAGCACCAGGTGTTCCAGTTGCTGGACGGTCGGCTCGATGACGATGACCTGGTTGGCCTGGTAGCCGTTCCAGGGCTCGCCCTTGATCAACGGGTTCCCCTTGGGGGCGCGCGGCGCGGAGAGGGGATGGCCGGAGCCGCAGCGGACGCGCGGCATGCCGTGGCCGTCGACGAGCACGGCCGTCCCGGCCTGGAGCACGGACTGGAAGGCGTCGGCCCGGCCGTCCCGGAAGCCGTGGCCGGTGACCCGGGTGTCGGCGCGCAGCACGACCGGGGTCAGTTCGCGCAGGAAGTCGCCGATCTTGTCCTGGGCGACGCCGGAGGCCTCGGCGAAGGCCCCCGCCTTGGCGTTGTCGGCGGTGATGAGGCTCGACTGGTGTTCCACGTCGCAGCTGCCGAGCCGCTGGATGCCCCCGTACAGGCCGGGGGTCGCGGCGTTGACGGTGCGGATCCCCTGGCCGCTCGGGTTGGGCAGCGGGGGCTGGGCGGGGGCCGATTCCCCGGTGGCGGTGGAGGTGGTGAAGGGGTCCGGTCCCGCCGAGCCGACCGGCTGGAGGTGGACCTCCTGGGTCTGCGGGCCGGGGGCGCTCACGGGCTCCTCGGAGCCGCCGCAGCCGGTGGTGAGCAGCCCGAGCAGGCCGACGGCCGTAAAGAGCGTTGCCCGGCCCGGGGCATGACGGCGCGGCGCCTGACGGAATGTCGGTGCGTGCTCGTCGCTCACGAGATTCTCCCTTTTCGCCCCGGTTGCTCACTCTTGTCTGCCGCATCCGCGTCCGTACCGCAACCGGAGCGCCGCCCGCACTCCTTGAACATGTTCAAAGAACCGCGTAGGGTCACGATCGCGACTTGAACGCGTTCAAGAACGTTTGGCGCACCGACCCCCGGGAGTGGCCGTGACGGTACTCGTGAACCTGATCGTCACGCTGGGCATGCTCTACGTCGTCCCCGCCGGCCTGCGCCTGATCGACCCGGCCGGGTTCCGCCGCACCGCCCGGCTCTGGCCCCTGCTCGCCGCACCGGGGGCGGTGTGCCTGTGGCTGCCGGGCGGCGCACCCGCCACGGTGCTCGCGGCGCTCTACGCGGCCGCCACCCTGGCCCTCGCGGTCAGGGCCCCGGCCCGGCTGCTGCGCACCCTCCGGCGCACGGGAAGACCCGCGCCCGCCGAGGCAGCCGTGCTCACCGCGCTCGTCTCACCCGCCGTCGCCGGCGGCGCCCTGGTCGCGGAGCGCGCCGGGTACCGGCTCTTCGGCTTCGACCTCGACGTCCTCGCGCTGACCGTGCCGCACTTCCACTTCGCCGGGTTCACCGCCGCCCTGGTCGGCGGCCTGGTGTGCCGCGCGGCCGGAGCCGGCCGGCCGCCCGGGGCGGATCCCGGGCCCGGCGCGGCCCTGGCCCGCTGGGCCGCGTACAGCGTGCCCACCGGCACCCTGCTCGTCCTGCTCGGCTACTTCATCGACGACCGGGCCGAGCTGGTGGGGGCGGTGGTGCTGACGGCCGGCATGTGGGCGGTGGCGCTGACCACCTGGCGCGGGATCCGGACCGGCGTCCGCGACCGCACCACCCGTACGCTCCTCGCCACCTCGGCGGGGGTCCTGGTGGCCACGATGCTGCTCGCCCTGTGGTGGGCGACCGGCGAGGCCACCGGAATCACCCACCCCACCCTGACCTGGATGGCCGCCACCCACGGCCTCGGGAACGCGCTCGGCTTCGCCCTCTGCTCGCTGCTGGCCTGGCGCCGGCTCACCATGGACCGACAGGAGATGACCCGATGACCCGACTCCTCAGCACCGGCAGCACCGGCCGCGACACCCTCAGCTACCCGGAACGGGGCGCGACGGAGCACCGCCCGCTGCCCGACGGGTACCACCACCTCCACCACCGGACCCGCATCGGCCACGGACAGGCCGTCTTCGAAGCCGCGGGCACGTCGGTGACCACCTTCCACGCCCACCGCACCTCGGGCCTGCGGATCCGGGCGGAGGCGGGCGCGGTGCGCCCCGGCGCGCGGGTGACGGTCGGGATCGGCTTCGGCCCCCTGCGCATCGACGCGCCCTGCCTGATCCTGCGCACCGCGTACGAGACCGCCCGCGTCGGCTTCGCCTACGGAACCCTGGTGGGCCACCCCGAATCCGGCGAGGAGTCCTTCATGGTGCTGATGGACCCCGACGGCACGGTGTGGTTCGAGGTGACCGCCTTCAGCCGCCCCGCCCGCTGGTACACCCGCCTCG
The DNA here is from genome assembly GCF_055567555.1 of Streptomyces sp. NPDC026522. Taxonomy (NCBI): domain Bacteria; kingdom Bacillati; phylum Actinomycetota; class Actinomycetes; order Kitasatosporales; family Streptomycetaceae; genus Streptomyces; species Streptomyces sp. NPDC026522. Next base: position 476,420 of record NZ_JBVHQF010000001.1, on the reverse strand, counting down.
CCGGGCCGGTGGTCCCCGTACTCCAGCTGGGCTACGCCCGGCTGCTCGGCCGCACCGTGCGCAAGCTGGCAGCCGGGGCCCCCGGCGCCTGATACTGGAGGGGATGGACTGGTTCACGGCGCCCGGCTACTGGTTGGGCCGGCTGGTCTTCCAGCGGGCCCTGGCCGGTGTCTACCTCTGCGCCTTCACCGCCGCCGCCCTCCAGTTCCGCGCCCTGATCGGGGCGCACGGCATGCTCCCCGTCCCGCGCTACGTACGCCACGTCCCCTTCCGGCGCGCCCCGAGCCTGTTCCACTGGCGCTACTCGGACCCGCTCTTCGCCGGCTGCGCCTGGGCTGGCGCGGCGCTGGCCGCCGCGCTCCTGGCGGGCGCGGGGGACGCCGTGCCGCTGGGAGCGGCGATGGCGATGTGGGCCGTGCTGTGGCTGCTCTACCTGTCGATCGTGAACGTGGGGCAGACCTGGTACTCCTTCGGCTGGGAGTCGCTGCTGCTGGAGGTGGGGTTCCTCGCCGTCTTCCTCGGCAACGCGCGGACCGGGCCGCCGGTGCTGGTGCTGTGGCTGCTGCGGTGGATCGTGTTCCGGGTGGAGTTCGGCGCCGGGCTGATCAAGCTGCGGGGCGACGCCTGTTGGCGCAAGCTGACCTGCCTCTACTACCACCACGAGACGCAGCCGATGCCGGGGCCGCTGAGCTGGTTCTTCCACCATCTGCCGAAGCCGCTGCACCGGGTGGAGTGCGCCGCGAACCACGTGACCCAACTGGTCGTGCCGGTCCTGCTGTTCACCCCGCAGCCGGTGGCCTCGTACGCCGCCGGGATCATCGTCGCGACGCAGCTGTGGCTGGTGCTGTCGGGGAACTTCGCCTGGCTGAACTGGATCACGATCGCGCCGGCGCTGTCCGCCGTCGACTTCACCGGGCTCACCGGCCCGCCCCCGGCCGCCGCCTCGCGCCCGGCGCCGCTCTGGTACGCGGTCCTGGTGTGCGCGGTGACCGCGCTGGTGCTCGTCCTCAGCCGGCATCCGGTGGCCAACATGCTCTCCCGGCGCCAGGTGATGAACCGCTCCTTCGATTCCCTGCACCTGGTCAACACGTACGGGGCCTTCGGCACGGTCGGCCGGATCCGCGACGAGGTGGTGGTGGAGGGCACCGCCGAGCAGGCGCCCCGGGCGGACGGCGACTGGCGCGAGTACGGCTTCAAGGGCAAGCCCGGCGATCCGCGGCGCGTCCCGCGCCAGTACGCCCCCTACCACCTGCGGCTGGACTGGCTGATGTGGTTCGCGGCGCTCTCCCCGGGCTACGCGCGGGACTGGTTCGGGCCGTTCGTCGAGCGGCTGCTGGCCAACGACCGGGACACGCTGCGGCTGCTGCGCCACAACCCCTTCCCGGACGCGCCGCCGGTGTACGTACGGGCGAGGCTCTACCGCTACCGGTTCACCACCTGGCGCGAACTCCGCGAGACCGGCGCCTGGTGGCACCGCACCCTGCTGCGCGAGTACCTGCCGCCCACGCGGCTCGCCGAAGCGGCCTGGTCAGAGCCCGAGTAGCGCCGCCTCCCGCTCCGCTGAGACGCCCTTCAACGGCCGGTCGGGGCGGTGCGGAGCGATCCCGCCGAGGGACCGGAGCCAGGTCCAGGTGTCGGCGACGGTCTCCTCGACCGGCCGGCACGTCAGGCCCGCGGCCAGGGCCTTGGTGACGTCCACGCGGCACATGAAGTCGTGGAGTTCGCCCGGCGGCAGCCAGGCGGGCAGTTCCGTCCACGGCTCTATGCCCGCCGCCTCGATGACGGCCGGATCGGTCCAGCGGAGCTCCGCCGAGCCTCCGGTGACGGCCGCGCAGGCCTCCAGGAGACCGGCCGTCGTGGCGTGCCCGGGCGGGCAGACCAGGTCGTACGCGCCGCCGTGCCCGGCCAGGGCGGCCCCCAGCGTCCAGCGCGCGAGGTCGCGGACGTCGATGTACTGGAGCGGGTGGTCACGCGGGCCCGGGGCGACCATCGGGCCGCCCCGCGCGGCGCGGTTCAGCCACCAGGGCAGCCGGCCGACGTTCTCGTACGGGCCGAGGATCAGCCCGGCGCGCACGAGCAGGGCGCGCTCGCCGAAGGCGTCGAGGGCGGCGAGCTCACCGCCCCGCTTGTCCTCGGCGTAGGCGGTGGCCTCCGCGTCGGGCGAGCCCGTCACGAGCGGGGCGTCTTCGGCCAGGCCGGCGGGGGCCGGGTAGGCGTACACCGAGCGGCTGGAGATGTAGACGTACCGGCCCGCCCGTCCCGCGAGCAGCCGGGCGCTGTCGCGCACGGCGGCGGGGGCCCCGCTCCAGGTGTCGACGACGAGGTCCCACTCCCCCTCGGCGAGCGCGGCCAGCCCGTCGGGGGCGGTGCGGTCGCCGTGCAGGACGGAGGTGCCCGGCGGGGGCGCGTGGTGCCCCCGGTGCCAGACGGTGACGTCCCAGCCCAGGTCCACGGCCTCTTCGGTGACGGCGCGTCCGACGAATTCGGTGCCGCCCAGCATCAGCAGTCTCATGCCGGCCAGCCTGCCCGCCGCGGCCCGGGCCCGGAACCCTTGATCGCCCTCAGCGATGACGCCCAGGGCGTACCCGGTGCGGGAACTTCGCGGGGACGTACGGCGCCCCCGCCGCCGAGTCGGCGCGGGGGCGCGGTGTCACCGGGCCGTTCAGCCGGGGCCGTCAGTCGATGCCGGGCAGGATGTGCGGCTCCGCCAGGTCGTCCTCGTAGCCCGCCAGCCGGATCGGCGCGGACCGGGCCCACACTTCGAGGCTGCCGAGCTCGGCGGAGCGGGTCTTGCCCTGCCACCCCGACCGTTCCAGCAGGACCTGGTCGGACTTCGTCAGTTCTGTCACCGCGCACTCCTTTGTGTCGCGTAACCCGGCGGGCGAACGCCGCGCCGGGCAGGAATAAAGGGATACCGGACGCGGTGGCGCCGTGATGGAGCGAGGGAGGGCCGTGGTGGGGCCCTTTCATGCGCTCAAGAGTACACATATGAGCGGGGCCCCGCTCGATGGAAAGGCAAAATTCACTCCTGTCCTCTTGCCTTCTCCCCGAGTTCAGGAAGTCGTGGCACGGCGCGTCGTCGGCGGATGCTCTGCTCGGGCGTACGTACGTACGTGCGGTCGCGAACGAAGGAGCGGTGGCGGTGACGAGGTCCGAGGTGCCGGAAGTGGACAGTGTCGAGGGACTGATCGAACTGCTGCACGCCTGCCGCGGGGCGTGGGACACCCCGGACCGCAGCGGCGACCCGGTGGACCTGCACGACCACGGATTGCAGACGGCTGCGCTGCTGCGCCGGTCGCACCCCTCCGACAAGGAACTCCAGGTGGCTGGTCTGGTGCACGACCTGGGCCACCTGCTGGTCCCTGGGGACGACGCGGAACACGCCGACCACGCGGCGCAGGCCGTCCGGCCGCTGCTCGGTGACCGGGTGGCACGGCTGGTCCGGCTGCACGTGCCGGCGAAGCGCTACCTGGCCACCACCGAACCCGGGCGGGCCCTGTCCCCGCAGAGCGCGCTGACCCTGCGCGAGCAGGGCGGCCTGATGGACCGGGCGGAAGTCCGGGCCTTCGAGGCGGACCCGGACGCCGCGGCCGCGGTGATCCTGCGCCGGGCCGACGACGCGGGCAAGGTGGTCGGGCTGGACGCGGGCGTGGTGGAGGACTGGCGGCCGGTCCTGGAACTGGTGGCGGCCGGGGAGTTCGCGCGTCCGGCGGCCCGGCCGACCGGCTGATACGGCGGCGCCCCGGCCTCCGCGAGGGAGGGCCGGGGCGCGCGGTCCGGAGGAGCGGCCTACCAGTTGGCGGGCGCGTAGTCCTTGAGGAAGACGCCGTACAGGTCCTCGCCGGCCTCGCCGCGGACGATCGGGTCGTAGACCCGGGCCGCGCCGTCCACCAGGTCGAGCGGGGCGTGGAAGCCCTCCTCGGCGAGCCGGACCTTGTCCGGGTGCGGACGCTCGTCGGTGATCCAGCCGGTGTCCACGGCGGTCATCAGGATCTGGTCCTTCTGGAACATCTCCTGGGCGCTGGTGCGCGTCAGCATGTTCAAGGCGGCCTTCGCCATGTTGGTGTGCGGGTGTCCGGCGCCCTTGTAGCCGCGGCTGAACACGCCTTCCATCGCGGAGACGTTGACGACGTAGCGGCGGTCGGCCCCGGCCGCGGCCATCGCCGGACGCAGCTTGCTGATCAGGATGAACGGCGCGGTGGAGTTGCACAGCTGCACTTCGAGGAGCTCGATCGGGTCGACCTCCGAGACCGTCTGGATCCAGCTGTTCGTGTCGTGCAGGTCCGGGACCAGGCCGCCCGCGTCGATGGCGGTACCGGCCGCGATCCGTTCCAGCGACGCGGAACCGGAGACCAGCGCGAGCTCGGTGACGTCCTGGGCGGTGAGCTTCTCGCCCTTGCCCGTGGGCAGGGCCGCGACCCGGTCGACGGTGCCGCTGCCGAAGGTGCCGATCACCTCGGCGGAGGGCAGCTCACCGGCCGGGAGCGGGGCGCTCTCGGCGGCGACCAGCTCGCGGTAGGCGCCCGGCGAACGACGCACCGTCTGGGCGGCGTTGTTGATCAGGATGTCGAGCGGGCCCTCGGCGGCGACCGAGTCGGCGAGCGCGACGACCTGTGCCGGGTCCCGCAGGTCGATGCCGACGATCTTCAGCCGGTGCAGCCACTCGGAGCTGTCCGGCATCGCCTTGAAGCGGCGGATCGCGTCGTTGGGGAAGCGGGTGGTGATGGTGGTGTGGGCGCCGTCGCGCAGCAGCCGCAGCGCGATGTACATGCCGATCTTGGCGCGGCCGCCGGTGAGCAGGGCGCGGCGGCCGCTCAGGTCGGTGCGCGCGTCGCGGCGCGCGCGGTTGAAGGCGGCGCAGTCCTGGCACAGCTGGTGGTAGAACGCGTCGACCTCGACGTAGCGCGTCTTGCAGATGTAGCAGGAGCGCGGGCGCTGGAGTATTCCGGCGATCGGGCCCTTGGTGGCGGCGGTCAGCGCGTTGCCCTGGGTCTCGTCGTCGATGCGTTCGGCGGAACCGGTAGCGGTCGCCTCGGTGACGGCCTTGTCGTTGGCGGTCTTGGCGGCGCGGCGCTCCTGCCGGCGGCGCTGCTTGACCGTGCGGTAGAGGCCCGCGGTGGCGCGGCGTACGGTGACGGCGTCCGGGTGGTCCACGTCGAGCTTGTCCAGCTCGTCCAGGACGCTGAGGCAGAGGGCCAGCCGGTCGGGATCGATGCCCGGGCCGTACGCCGGGGTGTCGTCCCCGGTTACGTGGTTGTCTTCGGTCACCGTCATGGCCGCTGCCGTTCCTTGCTCACTCGTCCGCATCCGCCTGCTGCGGAAGTCCTCAAAACCGCAACTGTACGGAGGCCACGCGCCCGGCACCAAACCCGTGCCCGGCCCCCTCACGGAGCGCGAGGAACCGTCACCCTGGGGATGGCCGGAAACGGCTCGCCGGGAAGGGAGCCGGCCTGGGTCGGCGGGGGCGGGACAGGGGTGGGACAGGGATCGGAGAGGGGCAGGAATAGGCCGACCGGGTGGCGCATTGTGCACAGCATGAGTGCACTGGCACTGTCGGTCCTGCTCTGCCTGGCCTCGGCGGTCGCGTACGCGGCGGCCGCGATCGTCCAGGAGCGCGTCGCGGAGGGATCGCCGGACCGCCCCTACGCTGCGCTGCACCGGCCCGTCTGGTGGGTGGCAGTGGCCCTGAACGGCCTCGGGGCCGCGCTGCACGTGGTCGCGCTCGCCTACGGGCCGCTGAGCCTGGTGCAGCCGCTCGGGGCGCTGACCATCGTCTTCGCGCTCCCGATGGCGGCCGTGTTCGTACACCGCCGGGCCGGTGCGGCGGCCTGGCGCGGGGCGGTGCTGGCCACCGTCGGGCTGGCCGGACTGCTGGCGCTGACCGGCGGTGACCGCGACGCGGGGCGGACCCTCGCGGGCGGTGAGCGGGGCCTGCTGCTGATCGTGACGGGCGCCGTGGTGGCGGCGCTGGTCGTGGCGGCGCACCGGATGCACCGGGCCGTGCTGCGCGGGGTGCTGCTGGCCGCGGCCGCGGGGACGGCCTTCGGCATGGCCTCGGTGTTCACGAAGTCGGCGGCCGACGGCTTCTCCGTGCACGCGCCGGCCGCCCGGTGGCCCGACCTGCTGGCCATCGCGGTCCTGGCGTGCGGCGGGCTGCTGCTGTCGCAGGCGGCCTACCGGGGGGCCGGGCTCGCGGCGCCGCTCGCCACGCTGACGGTGGTCAACCCGGTGGTGGCCGCGGTGGTCGGGCTCACCCTGTTCGACGAGGGCTTCCGGTACGGGTACGCGGGCACGGCGGCGGCGCTGGTGAGCGCCGTGGTGGCGGCGGCCGGCCTGGTCCTGCTCACGGCCGTGCCGCCGCACGTACGGGGGTCAGATGTCGACGCCGCGCCCGCGGAGGTACTTGAGGGGGTCGATGTCGGTGCCGTACCCGGGCCCGGTGCGCATCTCGAAGTGGAGGTGCGGTCCGGTGGTGTTGCCGGTGGAGCCGGAGCGGCCGATGCGCTGGCCGCCGGAGACCTGCTGCCCGGCTCTGACGCCGAGGGCGGAGAGGTGGGCGTACTGGGAGTACCGGCCGTCGGCGTGCCGGATGACGACCTGGTACCCGTACGCCCCGGCCCAGCCGGCCGAGAGGACCGTGCCGGGGCCGACGGCCTTGATGCTGGTGCCGGTCGGCACCGGGAAGTCGACCCCGGTGTGGTAGCCGCTGGACCAGGAGGAACCGGCGACGTGGTAGGCCGTGCCCATGGCGGCGTCGACGGGAGCGGTGAAGCCCCCCGTCGCCGTCTTCTCCTTCGCTGACGCCGACTCGGCCGGCTTGGTCTGCTCGGGCTTGGTCTGCTCGGGCCTGGTCTGCGGCTGGGTCTGCTCGGGCTTGGGGGCGGCGGGCTGTACCGGTGTCACCGGCTCGGCGACGCGCGGCGGCTTCTCCGGGTTCTGGGCGGGCGGCGCGACGGGGGCGGTGGTGACGCGCAGGGTCAGCCGCTGCCCGGGGAAGATCAGGTCCGGGTTGCCGCCGATGGTGGCCCGGTTGGTCTCGTACAGGGCCTGCCAGCCGCCCTCGACGTGCTGGCCGGTGGCGATCGCCGAGAGCGAGTCACCGGGGGCGACGACGTACGGGTTCGGCAGGACCGAGGTGCCGGTGGGCCGGGGCGCGCTCGGGGCCTGGGCCCGGACGGCCGCGGGCGCGCTCTGCTGGCGCGGGATCACGGCGGGCGCCGGGCCGGGGGCCGGGCCGCTGCGGCTGAGCCCGGCCTGCGGGCCGCAGGCGGGCCAGGCGTGGGGTCCCTGCCCCTTCAGCACCTTCTCGGCCACCGCGATCTGCTGGTCCTTGCTGGCCAGGTCGGCGCGGGCCGCGAAGGCGGTGCCGCCGAAGGCGCGCCAGGTGCTCTGACTGAACTGGAGGCCGCCGTAGTAGCCGTTGCCGGTGTTGATGTGCCAGTTGTTGGTCGACTCGCAGGCGGCGACCTTGTTCCAGGTGTCCTCGGAGGCCGCGTGGGCGGCCCCGGCGCCGATCAGCGGGAGCGCGATGCCCGCGCCACCGGCGGTGACGGCGAGCGAGGCACGGTTGATGCTGCTCGGCTGGTACCGGCGGTGCCGGCCCCGTACACCCATGGGAGCCCCCCTTGAAGACGTGCCGGAACCGCACAAGTTAACGGCGCCGGTGGAGGCTGACAATAGCGACAACCGGCCGTCTTCGAGGGGGAATTGACGCTTTACCCGCGACCCAGCGGCCCCGGCTGCGGGATCGGGGCCGGCCCGGGGGGCGGCGGCACCGGATCGGGCTCCGGGACGGGCCCCGGAACCGGCGGCACGGGCCGCGGCACGGGGTCGGGCTCCGGGAACGGTCCGGGCCCGGGCGGGGGCGCGGGCACCGGGTCGGGCTCCGGGGCGGGTGGCTGCGTCTGGTCTTCGTCGAGCACCACGAGGTCGAGCACCATAAGCCCCACCTTCCCCGGAACCGGGCGGCTACGCCCGCCGGCGTCCTAACGGGTGCGCTCGGGGGCGTCCTGCGGGCGCAGCGCGGCGGCCAGTCCGGTGGCGGGGCTGCTCAGGACGGGGACCGCCGTCGTCAGCAGATCCGCCGCGCCGGCCATCGAGGCCTGGGCGAGGACGACGACGTCCGCGTCGGCGACGGTGTCCGCCTCGCGGGCCACCCGGGCGAGGTACCCGGCGGGGTCCCCCGCTTCGAAGTGCTCCCACGCCCCCGCGACCAGCCGGGTACGGATGGCCACGGGCCGCCCGGCGGCCTCCTGCTCCAGCAGCTCCACCGTCGGGGCGAGGGTGGACGCGACGGCGGCGAGTACGACGATCCGGGGCCCGGTGCGGACGGCTTCGGCCGCCATCGGCCGGTCCACCCGGAGCACGGGCCGGCCGATGGCCGGCCCGAGGGACTCGGCGACGGCCCCGATCGTGGAGCAGGTGACCAGTACCGGCCCCGCGGTCCCGGCGAGCGCGTCCCGTACGTCCGGAGCCACCGAGGCGGGCCCGTACGCACGGGCCCGCTCCAGCAGCTCCGGGACCACGAGGTGCCGCAGCACGGCGCCGGGGTGGTCCCGGTCCCGCAGCGCGTCGAAGACCGGGACGTGCACCGGGGAGGTGTGCAGCAGGGTCAGGGAGCGGCCGGTCACCAGAGGTCGGAGTCGGCGCTCAGCTGCGCCTTCGCCGCCTCGACCAGCTCGGCGGGGGCCGCCGGCGCCAGATCGGGGTGCTTGGCCGCCCAGCTCGCCGCGTAGGGGCACAGCGGGACCACGGGAACCCCTTCGGCCGCGGCGATCCCGTAGAAGGTCCGCACCAGCTGCCCGCCGATGCCGCGGCCCTCGTGGCCCGGCTCGACGATGGTGTGGACGGCCACCAGCGCGCGGGGGTCCCGGGCCAGCACGAAGTAGGCGATGAAGCCGATCACCGCCCCGCCCTCGACGGCCAGCAGCCGCCCGCCCTTCCGGTCGTCCTCGAACTCGATCGCCTGGTTCTCGGCCATGCTCCCCCGCTCTCCTCAGACAGCCACCGCGTGGGGGCTGCGCTCCTGGTCCGTTCCGGGAACCGGGGCGGAGGGGTCCGCCCCGAGCTCGATGATCCGGTTGTCCGCGTCGACGTGTACGACGCGGGGCTCCAGCGACCGGGCCTCGGCGTCCTCGACCTGCGCGTAGCTGATCAGGATGACCAGGTCGCCCGGGTGCACGAGGTGCGCGGCGGCGCCGTTGATCCCGATGACCCCGGACCCCCGCTCCCCTTCGATGACGTACGTCTCCAGCCGCGCCCCGTTGGTGATGTCCACGATGTGGACGAGCTCCCCCGGCAGCAGATCGGCGGCGTCCAGCAGATCGGCATCGATGGTCACGGACCCGACGTAATGCAGGTCGGCCTGGGTGACGGTGGCCCGATGGATCTTGGACTTGAACATGGTGCGCAGCATTCTGAACTCCCGGAAGACGGCTCCCTGCCGGCTTTCTGCTGGTCAAGGGCGTCGTTCACTGTACATCGGCACGCCTTCGACTCGAAGGCTTTCCAGCACATCGTGCGCAGTGGCGAGCGGGGCTTCCTCGGCGCCCGGCGTGCCGGGGAGAGGCACGGGCTGGTGTCAGCCGGCGTGGACGTGCGGCCGGCGGGTGCGGTCGGGTTCGGCCTCGCGGATGACCTCGCGGGTGACGGGGGCGACCTCGCCCTGACCGAAGAGGAAGAAGCGGAGGAAGTTGGCCATCGGGTTGCCCTCGGTCCACTCGAAGTAGATGTGCGGGCGCTGCCCCGTCTCGTCGCGGACGTGCAGGAGGAGCGCGGCGAGGGCGTTGGGGATGCTGGAGCTCTCCAGGGTCAGGACGCGGTAGCGGTCGTGGAGCACCTCGCCGCGCACCCGCATGCCGGATTCGAACTCGGACGCGTCCAGGACGGTGACCTCGACGAACATGACGTCGTCGCCGGGCGGGATGTCGTTGTCCGCGCGGATCTGGTCGACCTTCTCGCGGTACTCGGACCGGTCGCGGTTGCCGGGCTCGTTGGCGATGAACCGGATCGTGCGGTTGGCGGTGTCGCGGATGAACCGCTGGGCCATGTGGTCGAGCTCGACGTCCGTGACGCGCAGCTCGAAGACGCGGGCGAGGCGGGAGAGGAGCGAGAGCGCCATGATGCCGCCGATGAAGCAGGCGCCGATCTTCACGCCGTCGGGGCGTTCGGCGACGTTGACTGCCGTGGTGTAGACGAAGACCGCGGAGATGACGCCGAAGCCGATCGTCCAGCCGCGCTCCCCCGCCCGACGGGCGGCGATGGTCACGGCGACAGCGGCCGAGGTGATCAGGACGAGGACACCGGTGGCGTAGGCGCCGCCCTGCGCGTCCACGTCCGCGTCGAAGATCCACGTCACCAGGAAGGCGACCAGGGTGAACACGATCACCATCGGTCGCAGGGCCCGGGCCCACTGCGGGGCCATGCCGTAGCGGGGCAGGTAGCGCGGCATCAGGTTGAGCAGGCCCGCCATGGCGGAGGAACCGGCGAACCACAGGATCAGGATCGTGGAGACGTCGTAGACCGTGCCGAACGCGGAGCCGAGGTACTGGTGGGCGAGGTAGGCCAGCGCGCGGCCGTTGGCCTCGCCGCCTGGCTGGAACTGGTCGGCGGGGATCAGCAGCGTCGTGATGAAGCTGGAGCAGATCAGGAAGACGCTCATGATGATGGCCGCGGTCGTCAGCAGCTTCTTGGCGCCCCGGATCCGGCCCGCGGGCTTCTCGACCGTGTCCTCGGTGTCGCCCTTGACGTGCGGCATGACCGCCACGCCCGTTTCGAAGCCGGACAGGCCGAGCGCGAGCTTCGGGAACACGATGAGCGCGATGGCGATCATCATGAACGGATTGCCGTGCTCGGTGGTCAGCGCGGTCGTCCAGTCGGTGATGACGTGCGGTTCGGTGATCACCTGCCACAGCCCGACGGCCACCACGACGACGTTCAGGCCGAGGTAGGTGGCGACCAGGACGACGGCGACGCCGATGGCCTCGCTGAACCCCTTGAGGAACACCGCGCCGAGGAGCGCGATCATGATCAGGGTGATCAGCATCTCGTGACCGTGGAGGGTGCTCGTGAGGTGCGGGTTCTCCACCAAGTGCGCGGTCGCGTCGGCGGCCGAGAGGGTGATGGTGATCAGGAAGTCGGTCGCCGCGAAGCCGAGCAGGGTCAGGACGAACAGCTTCCCCTTCCAGAACGTCAGCAGCCGCTCCAGCATCGCGATGGAGCCCTCGCCGTGGGGACTCTCCTCGGCGACCCGCCGGTAGACGGGCAGCGCGCCGAAGAGGGTGAGGAGCACGAGGACGATGGTCGCCAGCGGTGAGAGCAGGCCGGCCGCCAGGGCGGCGATGCCGGGCTGGTAGCCGAGGGTGGAGAAGTAGTCGAGACCCGTCAGGCACATCACCCGCCACCACGGCCGGCCGTGGGGCTGGGCCGCCGCCTCCTTGGCGGCGGGCGAACTGTTCTCGGCGGTCAAGCCTTCCAGCAGCCACGCGCGCAGGCGCGACGTGCGGGCAGGGGTGGCCATCGTGGAGCTCCTGTCGTACGGAAAAGAATCAGCCATCGACACCGACGGCTGAGCAAGCGTACGCAGACTGATCGCTTATGCCCGCAGATGACCCAATCCTGACGCGTCCTTAACGCGTGGGAGCCGCCTACGACGTACTGAACGTCTTCGCCCGTCAGTGACAGCAGCCTGACCGCGGCAAGCGGGCAGGCGGGCACGCAGGCAGGCAGGCGGGCACGCAGGCAGGCAGGCAGGCACCGTGGTCACGGAACGAGGAGCGGGGGCGGCCCGGACGGAGGCCGCCCCCGCAGGGGAACCAGCGGAGTGCGGAGCGACGCCGGCCGCCCTGACGCGGCCGTGGTCTCTCCTCCGACGGGCCGTTGCCCGACGTCAGCCGAGGCCGGGGACGGTGGACACCAGGAGGTCGATGAGCTTGATGCCGGCGAAGGGCAGGATCAGGCCACCGAGGTCGTAGACGCCGAGGTTGCGGCGGAGCAGGTCGTGCGCGGAGGCGGGCTGGTAGCGGACACCGCGCAGGGCGAGCGGGATGAGGGCGACGATGATCAGGGCGTTGCAGCACCCCCCTGCCGGCAAGGGCGGGCAAGGACCGGGTGCGGGTGACGGGTGTCGCCGCCGGGGACCGTCTCGCATGGACCCCCTCGGCCGTCATGTGAGCAGTCGAGATCCCCGGCGGCGCAACAGGCAGGAAACTACTGCCCGTTCCGGCGGAATCCTCCGTGCGTCCGGGCGAATTGGCACCTTCTTGACGGCGGCGCGCGAGACGCGTCAAGCCACCGTCAACGGGACGTCAACGCTCGTCGGAGGTGATGCGGAAGCGCAGTCGGCAGATGACGGCGTCGGTGTCGCGGCGGACTGCGTGGGCGACGAGGGAACCGCGCTGGTTCTGCAGCATCCGCTGCCACAGGTGGGCGGGTTCGGTTTCCGGGATGAGGACGGTGACCTGGGCGTCGGGGTGTGCCTGCGTCAGCTCGCGCACGTACGCCGACACCGGGCGGCCGAGCGAACGGATAGCGGCGGGGACCTCGATCAGCGCGATGCCCGGCTTCCACAACTCCCAGTCCCGGCGGAGGGATTCGGCTTCCTGCCGGTCCTCCGACCCGGAGTGGATGACGGTCACGGCGAGGACCTCGTCGCCGAGTGAGCGGGCGGCGGTGAGCGCCTGGCAGGTCAGGCGGGACAGCCCTGAGACGGGCACGACGACCAGGGAGCGGGAGCGCTGGGGTGCTTGAGGGATACGGCCCAGTTCCAGGCGTTCGCCGATCTGGGCGTACGCGCGGTGGACCTGCTCGAACGCGAGGACGATCAGCGGCAGGGCGAGCACGATCAGCCAGGCGCCCTCGGTGAACTTGGTGGCGGTCACGACGATCGCCGAAACTCCGGTGAGCAGCGCGCCGAAGCCGTTGAGGGCGGCCTTGGCCGGCCAGCCCTTGGGACGCTCGCCGGACCAGTGCCGGACCATGCCGACCTGGCAGATCGTGAAGCCGACGAAGACGCCGACCGCGAAGAGCGGGACGAGGGTGTTGGTGTCGCCGCCGGAGAACACCAGCAGAACGGCCGACACGAGCGCCAGCCACACCACGCCGTGCCGGTGCACCTGACGGTCCGCCTTGAGGGCGAACACGTGCGGCAGGTGGTGGTCGCGGGCCAGCAGGCTCATCAGGCCGGGCAGCCCGCCGAAGGAGGTGTTCGCGGCGAGCGCCAGCAGCACCATGGTGGCGAACTGGACCACGTAGAAGGCGGCGTTGTGGCCGAACGAGGCGTCCGCGAGCTGGGCGAGGACGGTGACGCCCGCCACGGGCTGGAGGTGGAAGCGGCCGATCAGCACCGACAGGCCGATCAGCATCACGCCGAGCAGGGCGCCGAGGGCCACTTCGGTGCGCTGGGCCCGGCGGGCCGCCGGGGCGCGGAAGGACGGGACGGCATTGGCGACGGCTTCGACGCCGGTCAGCGCGGAGCAGCCGGCCGCGAAGGCCTTCAGCAGCAACAGGGCGCCGACGGTGGTGGTGCCTTCTCCGAGCGCGGAGGCGTGGCCGGCGGCCGAGGCGGTGCTCACCGGGCCGTCCCGGAACAGACCGACCACGACCATGGCGAGGATCGACCCCACGAACACGGCGGTCGGTACGAGGAACGCCTTGGCGGAGTCCACGACCCCGCGCAGGTTCACCGCCGTGACCAGGACCAGCACCCCGAGGCAGATCCACACCCGCTCCCCGTACAGCTCCGGGAAGGCCGAGGTCAGGGCGGCGACACCGGCGGTCACGGAGACGGCCACGTTCAGCACGTAGTCGAGGATCAGCGAGGCCGCGGCCACCAGGCCGGTGCGTCGGCCGAGGTGTTTCCCGGCGACGGCGTACGACCCGCCGCCGTCCGGGAACGCGGCGATGACCTGCCGGTACGAGGCCACCAGCACGGCCAGGAGCGTCGCGATCGCCAGGGTGACGGGAAGGGTGAACCCGAGGCCGTAGGCACCGGCCGCCGCCAGCACGAGCACGATCGACTCGGGCCCGTAGGCGACGGAGGCCATCGCGTCGAGCGACAGCGCGGCCAGGCCCTGGAGGGCGGTCAGCCGGTGCCGGTCCGGTGCCTCGGGAGGCGTCCGTACGCCGGTATCAGGAGGCTCCTCCGCTCCCGGCACCTGTCCTGCCGCGGTCGTCTTTCCCGTGTCTATGGCCATCTTCGCTGTTCCTCCGCTTGGACAAAGTGAGGACAGCGTCGGGACGGCACGGCCGAATGACCAGCACTCTTGGCGTGATCCATACGCCCGCCGCGGCACTCTTCACGAACTCCTGACGCCGGGCCGGCATGTCGTATGAGGTGCGTCAAGACCGCGCCAGGGCGCGGGGCATCCGCTTCGACCGGGGGCAGGCTTGATGTGGGCGACTCATGCCCGACGGAATCGCAAGGAGTACACGCTGATGGACGCGGAGAACGTGGTCGGGCTCATCGTCGCCGTCGCTCTGCTCACCTATCTCGTGGCAGCACTGGTCAAGCCCGAGAGGTTCTGATTCATCGTCGCGTCCGGACAGGAGGCCTCACATGTCCGGGTACCGGTTCCATGACCGTGCGGTCCTGCTCGCGGCCCTCGTGGTCCCCTTCCTCGTCGCGCTCGGGCTCGTGCCGTTCCGTACGGATCTTTCGGCAACGAACGAGGCCCTGATCATGGTCGTCGCCGTGGTCGCGGTCGCCGCCCTCGGCACGCGTGCGGCCGGTGCGCTGGCCGCACTCTCGGCGACCGCCTGGTTCGATTTCTTCCTGACCAGGCCCTACCGGCAGTTCACCATCGCCGACGGTGACGAGGTCCAGACGGCCGTCCTCCTGCTCGTCGTCGGGCTGATCGTCTCGCAGCTGGCCGTACGCGTGCAGCGGCTCCGTACCGTCGTGGTCACCGACGCCGCGCACCTTTCCAGCCTCCAGGGAACCGCCCGGCTGGTCGAGGAGGGCGACTCGCCGGAGGCGGTGGTCGAGTACGTGCGCCGCGAACTGGTCAGCCTGCTGGGCCTGCGCAGCTGCCGCTTCGAGTACGGGACCCTGATCGGGCACCTGCCGCGCCTGGAGCACGACGGCAGCCTGTGGCTGCGCAGCGGCAGCCGCATCACCGAGTACGCCGACTGGCCGGACGGGGAGAGCGAACTGCGCGTCGTCGGCGGCGGCCACTACTACGGCCGCTTCCTCCTCGACCCGCTCCCGAACCGCCCCCTGCCCCCCGAAGAGGCCCGTCTGGTGGCCGTAGCGCTGGCCGCGGAAGCCGGCGCCGCCCTGGACACGGCCGGCCTGCCCCAGCAGGGCTGACCCCCTATTCGTGGCCCCGCGCGTCAGCGTGGCGTTAAGAGTTCCCCTGCGCCCGTATGTGCCCCGTCAAGGTGTCTTAACGCCGGGATGAAGACACGGTTATCTCGTCATCGGCCATCTGGCCGATTCGTTTCCTTCCCTCTTCATCCAGGAGCTCACGGTGGCCGATCTGGCCTTCGTCGTCACCACGGTCGCGGTGTTCGCGCTGGTGGCTCTCATCGCCCGGGGGGTGACCAAGCTGTGAACGCCGAAAACATCGTCGGCCTCGTGGTGGCCGTCTCCCTGCTCGGATACCTCGTCCTCGCCCTTGTGTACCCGGAGAGGTTCTAGCCACCGATGAGTCCCGTTCTCGCTGGTGTGCTCCAGCTCCTCGCACTGATCGCCGCGCTCGCGCTGGCCTACCGCCCGCTGGGCGACTACATGGCCCGCGCGTACTCCTCCGAGAAGCACTACAAGCCGGAGAAGTGGATCTACAAGACGATCGGCGCCAATCCGTCGGCCGAGATGCGCTGGCCCGCCTACCTGCGCGCCGTCCTCGCCTTCTCCGCAGTGAGCGTCCTCTTCCTCTACGCCCTCCAGCGGGCCCAGGGCATCCTGCCCGGCTCGCTCGGCTTCTCCGCGATCGACCCCGACCAGGCCTTCAACACCGCCGCGTCCTTCGTGTCGAACACCAACTGGCAGTCTTACTACGGCGAGCAGGCCATGGGCCACGTCGTACAGACCGGCGGCCTCGCGGTCCAGAACTTCGTCTCCGCCGCGGTCGGCATGGCCGTCGCGGTGGCCCTCGTACGCGGCTTCGCCCGCTCGCGCACCGGTGAACTCGGCAACTTCTGGTCCGACCTGGTCCGCGGTGTCTTCCGCATCCTGCTGCCGATCTCGGTGATCGGCGCGATCATCCTGGTCGCCTGCGGCGCGATCCAGAACTTCGCCGGGATCCACGAGGTCGGCCAGTTCCTGGGCGGATCTCAGCAGTGGAACGGCGGGGCGGTGGCCTCGCAGGAGGTCATCAAGGAGCTCGGAACGAACGGCGGCGGTTACTTCAACGCCAACTCCGCGCACCCGTTCGAGAACCCCACCCCCTTCTCGAACCTCTTCGAGATCTTCCTGATCCTGGTCATCCCGTTCGCGCTGACCCGCACCTTCGGCCGCATGGTCGGCAGCCTGCGCCAGGGCTACGCGATCCTCGCGACGACGGCCACCATCTGGCTCGGCTTCACCGCGCTGATGATGTGGACGGAGTTCGCCCACCACGGCCCGGCCTTCGACATCGCCGGCGGGGCGATGGAGGGCAAGGAGACCCGCTTCGGGATCGGCGCCTCCGCGATCTTCTCGGTCTCCACCACGCTGACCTCGACGGGTGCGGTCAACTCCTTCCACTCCTCCTTCACAGGTCTCGGCGGCGGCATCCAGCTGCTGGGCATGCAGCTCGGCGAGATCGCCCCCGGCGGTGTGGGACCCGGCCTGTACGGCGTGCTGGTCATGGCGGTCATCGCGGTGTTCATCGCCGGCCTGATGGTCGGCCGCACCCCTGAATACCTCGGCAAGAAGATCGGCACCCGCGAGATCAAGTTCGCGGCCTGCTACATCCTCGTCACCCCGGCGCTGGTGCTCTGCTTCACCGCCGCCGCGATGGCCCTGCCCACACCGCCGCACTCCATGCTGAACTCCGGGGCGCACGGGTTCTCCGAGGTGCTGTACGCCTACACCTCGGGCGCCAACAACAACGGCTCGGCCTTCGCGGGCCTGAACGCCGACACCCAGTGGTTCAACAGCACCATCGGCATCGCCATGCTGCTGGGCCGTTTCCTGCCCATGGTGTTCGTCCTGGCGCTGGCCGGCTCGCTCGCCGAGCAGAAGCCCGTCCCCGAGACGACGGGCACCCTCCGTACCGACAAGCCCCTCTACACGGGCCTGCTCGTCGGCACGATCCTCATCGTCACCGGTCTGACCTACTTCCCGGCCCTGGCGCTGGGTCCGCTCGCCGAAGGGCTCGCATCATGAGCACCGCCACTGTGACCCGTGCTCCGCACGACGACCTGCCAACCGGCCACAAGCCGCCCGCCGGGCGCGTGGGCGGGGGCCTCTTCGACCCGAAGCAGCTGCTGAAGTCCTTCCCGGACGCCGTGCGCAAGCTCGACCCGCGCGTCATGATCAAGTCGCCGGTCATGTTCGTCGTCCTGATCGGCTCGGTGGTCACGACCGTCCTCGCGCTGAAGGACCCGACGGACTGGTTCGGCTGGGCCGTCACCGCCTGGCTGTGGCTGACCACGGTCTTCGCCAACCTCGCCGAGGCCGTCGCCGAGGGCCGCGGCAAGGCGCAGGCCGATACCCTGCGCAAGGCCAAGACCGACTCCGTCGCCCGCCGTCTGACCAAGGACGGCACGGGCGAGGAGCAGGTCCCGGGCACCGACCTCAAGATCGGCGACCTGGTCGTCTGCGAGGCCGGCGACACCGTCCCCGGTGACGGTGACGTGGTCGAAGGCGTCGCCTCCGTCGACGAGTCCGCGATCACCGGCGAGTCCGCGCCCGTCATCCGCGAGTCCGGCGGCGACCGGTCCGCGGTCACCGGCGGCACGAAGGTGCTGTCCGACCGGATCGTCATCAAGATCACGACGAAGCCGGGCGAGACGTTCATCGACCGCATGATCGCCCTGGTCGAGGGCGCGGCCCGGCAGAAGACGCCGAACGAGATCGCGCTGAACATCCTGCTCGCCTCCCTCACGATCGTCTTCCTGCTCGCGGTCGTCACCCTGCAGCCGTTCGCGATCTACGCGGGCGCCGAGCAGTCGATGATCGTGCTCACGGCGCTGCTGGTCTGCCTGATCCCCACCACCATCGGCGCCCTGCTCTCCGCCATCGGCATCGCCGGCATGGACCGGCTCGTGCAGCGCAACGTACTCGCGATGAGCGGGCGCGCGGTCGAGGCCGCCGGTGACGTCTCGACCCTCCTCCTGGACAAGACCGGCACCATCACCCTCGGCAACCGGCAGGCCTCCGAGTTCGTCCCGGTCAAGGGGACGACGGAAGCCGAACTGGCCGACGCCGCGCAGCTTTCGTCGCTGGCCGACGAGACTCCCGAGGGCCGTTCGATCGTGGTCCTGGCGAAGGAGAAGTACGGACTGCGCGAGCGCCACCAGGGCGAGCTCGCCCACGCCGAGTGGATCGCCTTCACCGCCCAGACCCGCATGTCGGGCGTGGACGTGGACGGCAAGAAGACCCGCAAGGGTGCTGCCGGTTCGGTCATCGCGTGGGTGACGGAGCAGGGCGGCCGGGTCGCCGACGACGCCGACACCCTCGCCAACGAGATCTCGGAAGCGGGCGGCACCCCGCTCCTCGTCGCCGTCCAGGACGAGCAGGGCGCCCGGGTCCTGGGCGTCATCCACCTCAAGGACGTCGTCAAGGAGGGCATGCGGGAGCGGTTCGACGAGCTGCGCCGCATGGGCATCAAAACGGTCATGATCACGGGCGACAACCCGCTGACCGCCAAGGCCATCGCGGAGGAGGCAGGTGTCGACGATTTCCTCGCCGAGGCCACCCCCGAGGACAAGATGGCGCTCATCAAGCGGGAGCAGGCGGGCGGCAAGCTCGTCGCGATGACGGGCGACGGCACGAACGACGCCCCGGCCCTCGCCCAGGCGGACGTCGGCGTGGCGATGAACACCGGGACCTCGGCCGCCAAGGAGGCCGGGAACATGGTGGACCTCGACTCCAACCCCACCAAGCTGATCGAAATCGTCGAGATCGGCAAGCAGTTGCTGATTACCCGCGGCGCGCTGACCACGTTCTCCATCGCCAATGACGTCGCGAAGTACTTCGCGATCATCCCGGCCATGTTCGCGGTGGTCTACCCGGGCCTGGACAAGCTCAACATCATGGGCCTGACCTCGCCCGAGTCCGCGATCCTCGCCGCGGTCATCTTCAACGCCCTGATCATCATCGCGCTCGTCCCGCTCGCCCTCAAGGGCGTGCAGTACAAGCCGACCAGCGCCGACAAGATGCTCCGCCGCAACCTCTGCCTCTACGGCGTGGGCGGCCTGATCGCCCCGTTCATCGGCATCAAGATCATCGACATGCTCATCTCCCTCATCCCCGGAATCGGCTGAGACGACAATGACCAACTCTGTAGGCACCACAGCGCGCCTGATCGGTGCGGGCCTGCGCGCCCTGCTCGTCCTGACCGTGATCTGCGGGGTCATCTACCCGCTGGCCGTCACCGGCATCGCCCAGGCCCTGTTCAACGACAAGGCCAACGGATCCGAGATCAACGACGAGAGCGGCCAGGTCGTCGGCTCCTCCCTCATCGGGCAGACCTACAACCTGCCGAAGAAGGACCCCGGCCACACCGAGGAGGCGGCCCGGCCGGACCTGAAGTGGTTCCAGCCGCGCCCGTCCAACGGTCTGGGCAGCAACAGCGTCAACACCCAGTACTCGCTGATCCTTTCCGGCGCCACCAACCGGTCCGCCGACAACGGCGCGGTGGGCGGCAAGTGCACCAAGGACGCGCAGGAGGGCACCCTCTGCGCCCAGGTGGCCGCCGCCAAGGACGCGGTCGTCGCGGACAACTCCACCGCCGGCTACCAGGTCAAGCCCGAGGACGTACCGGCCGACGCCGTCACCTCCTCCGGCTCCGGCCTCGACCCGGACATCTCCCCGGAGTACGCCAAGCTCCAGGCACACCGGGTCGCCGAGCGGAACGAGCTCGACGTCAAGCAGGTCGAGAAGCTGGTCGAGGACCACACCGAGGGCCGCGCGCTCGGCTTCCTGGGCGAACCCCGCGTCAACGTCCTGGAGCTCAACATCGCGCTGAAGGCGCTGTCCAAGAGCTGAGGTCCGCATCCGCACGGACTGCGCGCCGGCGGGGCACGGAACTCCCCCCAGCCACTGCTGGGCGGGGGTGCCCACCGCGCCCCGCCGGCTTCCCGCCGTGCCCCTCACGAACGGAAAGGCTGCACACCGATGACCCGGGTGCTGGTGGTGGAGGACGACCCTCAGCTCGTCCGCGCGCTGAAGATCAATCTCCAGGCACGCGAATTCGAGGTCGAAGAGGCTTCAGACGGCGGATCGGCCCTGCGGCTCGCAGCCGCCCGCGAGCCGGATGTCATAGTGCTGGACCTCGGACTGCCCGACATGGACGGCATCGACGTCATCAAGGGTGTCCGCGACTGGAGCAAGGTCCCCATCCTGGTCCTGTCCGCACGTCACACCTCGGAAGACAAGATCCGGGCCTTGGACGCGGGCGCCGATGACTACGTGACGAAACCGTTCAGCATGGACGAGCTCCTGGCCCGGCTGCGGGCAGCCGCCCGGAGACATGAAGCGCCAAGAGCTTCACAGGCTGACGAAGGCGCCGTGGTCACCACCGACGAGTTCACCGTCGACCTGGTCGCGAAGAAGGTGCGTCGGGGCGAGCGCACCGTACGGCTGACCCCGACCGAGTGGCACCTGCTGGAAATCCTGATCACCCACCCGGGGCGGCTGATCACACAAAGCCGGCTCCTGCTGGAGGTCTGGGGACCGACCTACGGGGAGAACACCAACTACCTGCGCGTCTACATGGCCCAGCTCCGGCGCAAACTGGAGGCGGACCCCTCGCACCCGCGGTATCTGATCACCGAGCCCGGCATGGGCTACCGCTTCGAACCCTGATCACCCGCCCGACCCACGGCACGGCCCCCCGTCGTCAGCAGAGAAGAAGAGTCGGAACATGGGACGCGGCAAGCTCCGCATCTACCTCGGCGCGGCGCCGGGCGTCGGCAAGACGTACGCCATGCTGTCCGAAGCGCACCGCCGGATCGAGCGGGGCACCGACTGCGTCGCCGCACTGATCGGCAACCTCCTGGACATGTCCGCCTCCGTCGGCACCGTCGTCCCGCTCATCCGCGACAGCGACCTGGACGAGGTCGTCCCGATGGCCCTGGGCGGCGTACCGGAGGACAGCGTCGAACTCGACATCCCCGAAACCCTCCCCATGATCGCTGTCGACCACGGCCTGCTGGAACGGGCCGTCGCCAACATCGTCGAGAACGCAGTCAGGTACAGCCCCGCCGGCCAACCCGTGAACGTCACGGCCAGCGCCCTGCACGAGCGCGTGGAACTGCGCGTCGTCGACCGCGGGCCGGGCGTCCCGGACGCGGCCAAGGACCGGATCTTCGAGCCGTTCCAGCGCCACGGTGACGCCCCGCGCGGGGCGGGCGTGGGACTGGGCCTCGCGGTCGCCCGCGGCTTCACCGAGGCCATCGGCGGCACACTGACGGCCGAGGACACTCCCGGCGGCGGCCTCACCATGGTCATCACCCTCCCCATAGTGGGCGGCGCACCGCCGGTCACGGCGGATCTCCCGACGTCGGCGGTCACCTGAACCAGCCCGCGGACCGGCCCGGCGATCGCCGGTCCCGTCCTGGGGGTGGCCGGCGATCATCCCCCCGCGTCAACTCAGAGGGCCCGCGATGGCGGTGAGCGCGGCGAGGTGACGCCGATAGGTGGTCATCCCCTCCTCGGTCAGAGACAGCCAGGTCCGGGGCCGCCGCCCGACCTGCCCCTTCTCCACCGTCACCCAGCCCACTTCCTCCAGGCGCGAGACCTGTTTCGACAGTGCGGAGTCCGTGATCTCCACGAGGTCCCGCACATAGGCGAACTCGGCCTTCTCCACTGGAGCGAGGGCCGCGACGATCGACAGTCGCACGGCCGACGCCAGAAGGGGTACGAGTCCATGTCGCGGATGAGGTCCCTGACCGGCGCCCGCTGAGGCTTCCGGCGTCATACGGCGCGCCCCTCACGCCAGGCCGCGACGGCGGCGGGCAGCGCGCAGGCGACGGCGGCCACGAGCACGAAGGGGACACTGTCCAGGAAGACGGTGAAGCCGAGCACGAGCGCCAGGACGTAGCCGACCGCCCAGGCACCGATCACCCTTAGGTGCCGGCCGCCGTAGCCGCGCGGGACGACGGGCTGCCGCGTGGCGAACACGGACAACCCCATGACCACAACGGCGTTCGCCACCGTGCTGACGACCGTCCCCGTCCGCCCATGCCACATCAGCACCGCCGGAACGAGAGCGAGCTGCCACGCGGCGAACAGCCAGAGATAGCCGGCGTACCAGCCGCTCCGCCCCCGCGCGGTCGCCTCGATCCGCCCGATCCCTTGCAACGATGCGATTGCGTCGGCCTGTTCAGGCATGGCAAACCCCTCCGTCGTCGCCGAGGAGCTCCTACCTGCTCACTCGGCATCTACTTTCCACAGTAGCAACTACTTGCCCGAAGGGATCATCTCCCGGTGCACGCGCTCACGCCCGAAACACGCGAGCCGCCCAGTTCCGGTATCCCCACACCGGGAGCTGGACGGGTCATGTGTTGCGCGACGGGTGACGTGACAACGCTCCTTCACGTGTTCCTTCCGCGCGGTCGCCGATCTTTGACGCGGCCCTGATGAGCTGCGCGAAGAGACCGGATCCGCACGGTCGCCCGACCTGCGTCAGAAGGCCGTCAAAGTCCCGTTCAGGATCTTGCCCCGGCATCCGTGATGCGCTGGTATGGAGTCATGAACAGCGGCCCGCGCTACGACGATCGGCCACCGCATCCGGTGCAGCCGACGGCGCCCGCTGTCCGCCCGGCCCTCTGACACCGGCCGCGCGTCCCCCCGCGTACCAGCCGCCGGCGTCCTGACCGACTCCGGCCGGGGCTTCGTACGCGGCCTCACCTTCACCTTCACCGCATGAACTGAGCCCTCGCCCCCTGCCCGACGCCGAGGGCGGCCGCGTCAGCCATGCCTGCTTCCAGGAATCCGCCATGTCTTCATCCCTGTCCGGACGCACCGTCCTCCTCACCGGCGCCACCTCCGGCATCGGCTACGAGACCGCTCGCCGGCTCGCCCAGCGCGGCGCGGTCGTCCTGCTGCACGGCCGTACCGCCGAGGAGGCCCGGGCCGCGGCCGACCGTCTGGTGACCACCGAGGGCATCGACAGCGCCCTGCTGCGCCCGCTCGCCGCCGACTTCGTCCGCCTGGAGGAGGTCGAGAACCTGGCCCACGCCGTCGTACGGGACCACCCTCGCCTCGACGTACTCGTCAACAACGCAGCCATCGCCGCACCCGAGCGGCACACCCTGACCGTCGACGGCAACGAGGTCGCCTTCCAGGTCAACTTCCTCGCCCACTACCTCCTCACCAACCTCTTGGAGCCCTCCCTCACCAGCGACCCGGGCGGGCGCGTCGTGAACGTCTCCTCCTCGCTCCACCGCACCGCCGCCATCCAGTGGAGCGACCCGAACCGGGAGCGCCGTTACGCCCGGCTCGCCGCCTACGCGCAGTCGCAGCTGGCACTGACCGTCTTCGCCTCCGACCCGCGTATCACCGCCGTGTCCGTCCACCCCGGTGTCTGCGAGACCGCTCTGCTCCCCCTCTACGGAAACGAGGGCGAACCGGCCGCCGATGGCGCCCAGCACGTCGTACGCCTCTGCGACCCCAGCACCGAGATCGTCAACGGCGCCTACTACGACCGCGACGAACGCGTCACCCCGGCGGCCGCCGCCACCGAGGACCGCACGATCGAGCGCCTCAACAAGCTCGCCGACCTCCGCGTCGGCCACACCGCGTGAAGGGACACCCGTCCATGTCCAAGCGCGCACGCAAGAAGAGGGCCCGCCGCGAGAAGGGCTCCAACCACGGCCGCAAGCCCTCCTGCCAGCCCTGTACCGCCCGCTCCCCCTGCCCGGGAAACCCGCCCACCACCTGGAGACGTTCGTGATCGAGATCCCCACGCAACAACTCCCCGCCCTGAGCCGTTGGTTCCCCACCGGCTCGCCAGGTCCCGGGACGCTGGCCGAGCACGTACTGACCACGGGCGTCGGCCGCTGGTGGGCCGACCGCCCCGAGCGCCCTCGCGTCCTCGCCGTCAGCTGCGCGGACCACGTGCTGATGCGCGGCGATCCGGGCGTGCTCACCCAGGACGCCCTGGCCCGGTTCGCCGGCCGGTGCGTAGAGACGCCCGCCCGGTTCTGGCCGTCGCTCGGCTCCGCATTCGAACGCGTCGTCCCCTGGGAACGGATGCTGTACGTCCACCAGCCTCAGGCACCAGTGTCCCTCCCCCGCACCCCGCGTGGCGTGACAGTGCGGCGGCTGACTCCCCAAGACGTTCCGGCGCTGGCCGCGATGGATTCCGAGAGCGCCTGGGTTCACTCCAGTTGGGGCGGACCCGGCGGCCTCGCCGCCTCCGGCCACGGCTGGGCCGCGTTCTCCGGGGGCCGGGTCCTCTCCGTAGCCTGCACCTACTTCCTCGGCAGCACCTACGAGGACATCGCGGTCGTCACCGTGCCCGATCGCCGCCGCGAACCCTCCCGGCTACCGCTGGGAGGGGCTCCCACCACACTGGCCTGCGTCGCCGGTTTGACGGCGGACATCCGGGCGCGGGGACACACCGCGAGCTGGTGCTGCTCGCGCGACAACCGGCCCGGCCGACTGCTCGCCTGGACGGCCGGCTTCCGGCTGACCCGTGAATACGTCCACCACGTCACCGGCAGGGCCTTGGCGCCCGGAGTCCGGACGCCCCCGGTCCCCGGGCGAGCCAGGCGTCACTGACGGCTCAGTGGGTGCGGTGCGCACTCGGGGATTCAGCTGGCCGGCGGAGCCGTCCCAGCACCGCGGCCACGACCGTGGCCGCGGCCGTGGAGGTGGGCGTGGGCGGCACCACGCGGGCCGGGACGTCACCCTATCGACGCAACGGCAGTCAATACACCGTCAAAGTCCCGGACGACTCGCATCAGGAGCGCGTCAGGGCCGTTTCCCTCACGTCTTGGCTGATGTTCGCTGGTGGTGTCGGGGACGTGCTGAGGAGTCGGGTACGGGTGAGTGCGGAAACTGTCGTGGGCATCATCGTCGCGGTCAGCCTGGTCGGGTACCTGGTCCTGGCGTTGTTCTTCCCCGAGAAGTTCTGAGCTGACGACCCCGCACGAGGCGGGCCCGGTGGCCGCCGCGGAACAGCCGACCGTACGGCCGGGGAGGCCCAAGGTCTTCCTGGGCGCGGCACCCGGCGCCGGCGACGCGGTCCGCCGCGCACCCGTGGACCGACCCGTACGGGCCTCGAACCGGCGCCCGTCAAAATGCCGTAGCCACCACATCAGCGGTGCGTCAGGGTCCGGTGCCGAGGCCCGCACCGGCCCTAACGTCACCCCCATGGGACGACGTTTCACGCAGTCCGCGACCGGTGCTCACGCCGGCGCGGAGCCTCCGGGACCTATCGCACGCGACATCCACTGGGCCGGCGAGATGCGCTCGGCCATCGGTGTCGCGTCCCTCCTGTACGCGACCCTGCTCGCCATGGACGCGGGGTTCGGCAAGCTCGACGCGACCCGCGCCGCCCTCTGGACCGGCCTGGCCGCCCTCCTCTTCGTGATCCTGCTGCCGCCCAGGGTCTCCGTGGGTCCCGGGCTGCTGATCGCCCGGGGACTGCTGATGGAACACACTGCCCGCACCGACTCCCTCGTCTCGGTCAGGTGGTCCGACCAGGTGGCCCAGCGGATGTTCCTCCGCGACACGGAGGGAAACCAGGTCGAGATCGATCCGGCCGTCCTGGTCCGCAATCCCGAGATGTGGCGCCGCCTCGACACGGACACCCGCACATCGGTCCAGCGCGGCACTCTGCTGTGCGGCGAGACCGCCCTGCGCCGGCTGGCGGTCCGTATCGACCGCGAGACGGCCCTCACGGTCTTCAAGGTCTCGGGCCTGCAGTGATCGACGGTCAGTGGCTGCTGCGTGCCCGGTCAGTGGCTCAGCAGCCCGTCGAGATCGACGGGTCCCAGATACAGATCCATTGCCCCGGCGTGCAGGCGGCTCGTCACACCCCCAGAGGACGAGTTCCTGCTCCTCCCCTGCCGCAGCCACGATGATCACGGCTGCCGCGGCCAGGTAGACGAGGACGGACCAGTACGGGGTGTGGTGGCGGTTCGTCCGGCCCAGCGCTGCCGGCAGGACGCCCGGGTGGTCCGGGGATCCGGCGAGGGTGTTGAGGAGTCCGGGGTTGGCCTGGAAGGAGAAGCTGGCCGCGGCCAGGAGCAGGGCGAGGGAGCCTCGCCCGGAGCGGCGGCGGTGGGTGTCGTCCAACTGCCCGAGCTGGGCGATGGCCGGGGACGGGGCCGCGACGCCGGTGGCCGGGGCCATCGCGACCGCGAGGGCGGCGGAGCGGCCCGGGTCGGTCGAGGCCGGGGCCTCGCCGATGGTGTGGGGCGAGACGAAGCCGCGTACGAGCACGGCGATGCAGACGAGCACGAAGAGCACGGTCATGACGGCGAACAGCAGCCGCGCGCCGTGCCCGAACCAGGGCAGCCCGGCGACGACGAGCAGCCGTCCGGGGGCTGGAGGACTTCACCGTGCCGGCGGTGGCGTGCTCGTGGCTGATCAAGCTGCCCCGGCCGAGGGTACGGGGCCGGGCGGCGTGCTCGGGGGTGTGGTGCTCGTGGCCGACGGGGACGACGTGGCCGCGGGAGGCAGCGCCGACGCGCTCGGGAGCGTCTCGATCACCGTCCGGTCCTGCCACAGCTTCCACGGCTGGCACCAGTGCAGGCCGACTCCCACCAGGGCCGTCGCCGCGATCACCGCGCCCAGCACGAACGTCCGCCGATTTCCGTTCCGCGCCACTGCCCTTACGGAGAACCCGTCCGCGCGCCGACCGCCGAAGAGGTTAGAAAATGGAGTATGGGCGACTTCCTGGGTGATTTCCGGCGCCGGCTGCTCGGCTTGACCTCCAGCCCCTCCGCTCCCCCTCGGCGGCACCGCTCAGCACACCGCCGGGCGCCTCAGGAGAACCCCTCGCCCCCCGGCGGAAGGGCGCGCCGGCAGGGGCTGTCCGCCCTGCTGAGCGTGCGCAGCGTGGCCGGCGAGGTGTTCCTGTTGCAGCTGGCCGTGGTGGTGCTCCTGGTCGCCGCCGCGGTGGGCGCCCTCGTGGTGCAGGCGCGGAGCGCCGCCATGCTGGACGCCCGGCACCGTACGCTCGCCGCCGCCGGCACCTTCGCGGAATCCCCGGGAATCGTCCCGGCCCTGCGCAGCGCCCATCCGAGCGCGGTGCTCCAGCCGCGCGCGGAGGCGGCCCGCAAGATCTCCGAGGTCGACGGCATCAACGTGTACACGCTCGACGGCCTCACCATCACCCACAGCGACCCCCGGCAGGTCGGGAAGCACGTGATCGGCCCCTTCTCCAAGGCGGCGGCCGGCAAGTCCTTCACCGAGACGTTCCAGGGGTCCCTCGGTCAGTCGGTGGTCTCGGTGGTCCCCGTCAAGGACCCCGACGGCCACGTCATCGCCGTCGTCTCCTCCCCGGTCACGGTCCAGAACGTGCAGAACATGGTGAACCGGCAGCTGCCGGTCGTCCTCGGCAGCGCGGCCGTGGTGCTGGCCCTGTCCGCGGGCGGGACGGCTCTGGTGAGCCGTCGGCTGCTGCGCCGCACCCACGGCCTGGGACCGGCCGAGATGACGAGGATGTACGAGCACCACGACGCGGTGCTGCACGCGGTGCGGGAGGGCGTACTGATCGTCGGCAGCGGCGGCCGGCTGCTGCTGGCCAATGACGAGGCGCGGCGGCTGCTGGAGCTGCCGGCGGACGCGGAGGGGCGCCCCGTCACGGACCTGGGTCTGGAGGCGGCGACCGCCGAGCTGATCGCCTCGGGCCGGCCCGTGACCGACGAGGTGCACATGGCGGCCGATCGGCTACTGGCGGTGAACATCCGGCCCACCGCGCCCTACGGGCAGGCCGGGACCGTCGTCACGCTGCGGGACACCACCGAGCTGCGGGCACTCACCGGCCGGGCCGAAGTGGCCCGTGAACGGCTGAGGCTGCTCTACGACGCGGGCGTGCGGGTCGGAACGACGCTGAACGTGGAGCGCACCGCGCAGGAGCTGGCGGAGGTGGCGGTCCCGCGGTTCGCCGAGGTGGTGACGGTCGACCTGCTGGACCGCGTGCTGCACGGCGAGGAGCCGCCCGAGGAGAGCACCGAGATGCGCCGCACCGCCGCTGTCGGCCTGCAGGGCGACCATCCGCTGTATCCCGTCGGCAGGCTGATCCGGTTCGTTCCCAGCAGCCCCATGGCCGCCGGACTGGCCGGGGGCCATGCGGTCCTGGTGGCGGACCTGCGCGCCACCCACGGCTGGCGGGCCCAGGACCCGGCCAACGCCGTACGGATCCTGGAGCGCGGCATCCACTCCCTGATCTCCGTGCCGCTGCAAGCGCGGGGCGTGGTGCTGGGCATGGCCAGTTACTGGCGGGCCCAGAGTTCCCCGCCGTTCGACGAGGAGGACGTGTCCTTCGCCGAGGAGCTGACCGCCCGGGCGGCGCTGTCCGTCGACAATGCCCGCCGCTACACCCGCGAGCACACCCTGGCCGTCACCCTGCAGCGCAGTCTGCTGCCCCGGGGCGTACCGGAGCAGTCCGCCGTCGAGGTCGCCCACCGCTATCTGCCCGCCCAGGCCGGGGTGGGCGGTGACTGGTTCGATGTCATCCCGCTGCCCGGCGCCCGGGTGGCCCTGGTGGTCGGCGACGTCGTCGGCCACGGTCTGCACGCCGCCGCCACCATGGGCCGCCTGCGCACCGCCGTGTACAACTTCTCCACCCTCGACCTGCCGCCGGACGAGCTCCTGAGCCACCTGGACGAGCTGGTCGCGCACATCGACACCGACCAGCAGGAGTGGCAGGGGATCACCGGGGCCACCTGCCTGTGTGCCATCTACGACCCCGCCTCGGGGCAGGTGACGGCCGCCACCGCCGGGCATCCGGGCCCCGCGCTGGTCCGCCCCGACGGAACCGTGTCCTTCCCCGAGGTGCCCGTAGCCCCGCCGCTGGGGCTGGGCGCGGGCATGCCCATGGAGAGCATGACGGTCACCCTGCCGGAAGGCTCCCGGCTGGCACTCTTCACCGACGGGCTGATCGAGGGCCGCGACCGCGATCCGGACTCTGCCCTGGCCGCGCTGCGCGCCGCCCTGGCCGGCCCTGCCCGCACCCCGGAGGAGACCTGCACCGCGGTGATCGAGGCGATGCTGCCCGCCAGACCCGCCGACGACGTCGCGCTGCTGGTGGCCCGCACCCGCCGGCTGGACCCGGCCCGGATCGCCGAGTGGGACGTGTCCCCCGATCCTGCGGCGGTGTCCCCGGTGCGCAAGGCCTGCGCCCGCCGACTGGCGGACTGGGGTCTGGAGGACATCGCCTTCACCACGGAACTCATCCTCAGCGAGCTGCTGACCAACGCCATCCGCTACGGTTCCGCGCCCATCCGGGTGAGGCTGCTGTACGACCGCAGCCTGGTCTGCGAAGTCTCCGACGGGTCCAGCACCTCTCCGCACCTGCGCCGGGCCGAGGCTACCGACGAGGGCGGCCGCGGCCTGTTCCTCGTCGCGCAGTTCGCCGAGCGCTGGGGCACCCGCTACACCGCCCGCGGCAAGATCATCTGGAGCGAGCAGTCCCTGCACGACGGGACCGCACCGCCCGCGATGGATCTCGCGGAGGCGCTCCTGGCCGGGTGGGACGACGAGGGCTTCTGAGCACCCGCCGGTACGGCGGCGCGGGGAAGACGGCGGACACCACCGTTCGGGGCTGTGCTGGCCAGGCCGCCGAACGTACGCTGGCCTCGATCAGTACACGATCGCCCGTTATGGAGCCTTTGTGCCCGCACCCCGTCTCCGGACAGCCTTGCTCGCCACCTGCCTGGCCCTCGCCGCGGCTCCCCTCGGTGCCTGTGGAGGCAAACCCGCCGCCGCGCCCCGAGCACCCGCGGTGGCCACCTCCGCCGCGGACGCCGGCGGCATGGCGGCACTGACCGCGGCAGCGAAGAAGGAGGGCTCGCTCCACGCGATCGCGCTCCCGCGCGACTGGGCCAACTACGGCGAGCTGATCGACGGCTTCGAGAAGAAGTACGGGATCAAGGTCACGGTGGAGGACCCGGAAGGCACCAGCCAGGGCGAGATCAACGCCCTGAAGGAGCACAGGGGCGCAGGCCGGGCCCCCGACGCGGTCGACGTGGGGGGCTCGTTCGCGCAGGCCGCGGCCCGGCAGGGCCTGCTCGCGCCGTACCAGGTCGCCGCGTACGACCAGATCCCCGGAAACCAGAAGGACCCGCGGGCCCGCTGGTACGACAACTACGGCGGCTACGTCTCGATCGGCTGCGACGCCAGGCGCGTCAAGACCTGCCCCTCGACCTTCGCCGATCTGCGCAAGCCCGAGTACAAGGGCCAGGTCGCGCTCGACGGCGACCCCACCAGATCCAACTCCGCCTTCGCGGGGGTGTACGCGGCGGCCCTGGCGAACGGGGGTTCCTTCGACGACATCCAGCCCGGTATCGACTTCTTCGCCGAGCTCCGCAGGAACGGCAACTTCACCCCGGTCGAATCCTCACCGGCCACGATCACCAAAGGACAGACCCCGATCAGCATCGACTGGGACTTCCTCAACCTCGGATACGCCGACGAGTTCCGGGCCGAGGGGGCGGATGTCGACTGGCGGACCGCCATCCCCTTCGACGGCAGCTTCGCCGAGTACTACGCGGGCGGGGTGAACAAGGACGCCCCGCACCCGGCGGCGGCACGGCTGTGGGAGGAGTACCTCTTCAGCCCGGAAGGCCAGAACATCCGGCTCGGAGCCTATGCCCGCCCGGTCCTGATGGACGCGATGAGGAAGGACGGCACTCTCGACAAGGCCGCCGCGGACAAACTGCCGACGGTCGAGGGCACGCCTACGTTTCCGACGGAGGCACAGACGCAGAAGGCGAGAGAGACCGTCAACCGCGGCTGGGCCAAGGCACTCGCGGGCTGAGGCCCGGGACGGGCCCGCGCGCACGGGTGCGCCGGCGGTACTGCGGGCCGTCGCCACTGCGGGCCGTCCGCCCGCTCCACATGCGCGGCGGCGGCGCTCGGCGCACGCTGTGAGCGTGGTCGATCTACTCACGCGCGGAGGTGGGGCCGGTGGCTGACCCAGGTACCCGGGGACGGCCGTCCACGGCTCAGCGGCGGGTCCTCGCGCCGCTCGCGCTCGCCCAGTTCATCTGCAGCTTCGCCGGCTCGAACATGAACGTGATGATCAACGACATGAGCGAGGACCTCGACACCACCGTGCAGGGCGTGCAGGTCGCGATCACCGTCTTCCTGCTGGTCATGGCCGCGTTGATGATCCCCGGCGGCAAGCTGACCGACCGCTACGGCCGCAAGCGGTGCTTCCTGGCCGGCCTCGCCGTCTACGGTGTCGGCGCCGTGCTGAGCGCCGTCGCCCCGGGCCTGGGCGTCCTGATCCTCGGCAACTCGATCCTGGAGGGGGTCGGCACGGCCCTGCTCATCCCGCCCGTGTACATCCTCACCACGCTCCTCTTCACGGACCTCACCTCCCGGGCCCGCGCGTTCGGGGCCGTCATGGCGCTCGGCGGCATCGGCGCCGCGGCGGGGCCGCTGATCGGCGGGCTCATCACCTCGTGGATCAGCTGGCGGGCCGCCTTCGTGTTCCAGGCCCTGGTGATCGTGTTGATCATCGTACTGAGCCGTCATCTCGAAGACCCCCTGCCACCGGATCCGACGCGCTCCTTCGACACCGTCGGAGCCGCCCTCTCGGCCGTCGGTCTCGTCCTCGTCGTCATGGGCATCCTGGCCGCCGACAACGACGTCCGGCTGATGATCGCCCTGCTCGTGCTGGGCGCGCTCACGCTGCTGTGGTTCTTCCACCACGTACGCTCCCGCGAGGCCGCCGGCCGGGAACCGCTGCTGTCCACCAGCCTGTTCCGCAACCGCACCTCCAACCTCGGTCTCGTCACCCAGAACGTCCAGTGGCTGCTGCTCATGGGCTCCTCGTTCACGGTGGCGGCCTACCTCCAGGTCGTACGCGGCTACAACGCGATCGAGACCGGCGTCGTCTTCACCGCGGCCACGCTCGGCCTGCTCGCCTCGTCCCTCGCCGCCGAACGCCTGGCGAAACGACGGGCCCAGCGCACGCTCATCACGACGGGGTTCGTCGTCTCGATCGTCGGCGTCGTCGTCCTCATCGCCATGGTCAACAGTTTCACGAGCGCCTGGGCCTTCGCCCCCGGGCTCCTCCTGCTCGGACTGGGCCTGGGCGTGATGCTGACCCCCTCGGTCAACGTCGTCCAGTCGAGCTTCCCCGAGGCGCAGCAGGGCGAGATCTCCGGGCTGTCCCGCAGCGTGTCGAACCTCGGCTCCTCGCTGGGCACCGCCGTCGCCGGCACGATCCTCGTCGCCGGGCTCAGTACCGGCGCCTACGCCGCCGCGATGATCACCCTCGCCGGCGCAGGACTCCTCGGACTCGCCGCCGCCGTGTTCCTGCCCCGGAACCCGGCCGCTGCCGCCGACGCCCCGGCCGGGCCGCCCTGACCTGCGGTTCAGGGGCGGTCGTGCCAGGAGAGGGCCGCTATGCGCCAGCCCTCGGGGGTGCGGACGAACTGGAGGGTCTTGGTGCCGGAGCCCTCGAAGGGGACGCCGTCCAGGGTGCCGGACTTGCGGTATCCGCCGAAGCGCGACGCGATGTCGCCCTGGATCTCGGTGCGTTCGGAGGTCTCCCACTCCGCGAACCCGACCAGGCGCCCGTCGGCCAGCAGCCGCCGGCGGGGCTCGATGAACCCCTCGACGGTGTAGACCGTGAAGTCCGGGCCGGTCTTGACGATCACCCCGCCGGGGAGGAACAGCCTGCGGAGCCGGCCGACGTCGGCGGTCCGGCCGTCGCGGTTGTCGAAGGCGCCGAAGAACTCGGCTGTCAGTGCGTCGAGTTCCGACTTGGACCGCGTACGTGACATGCGTGCTCCCCCGGTTCGGCCCCGGCCGCCTTCCGCGGGCCGGGCAGACCTCCATTGTGACCACCGCCGGCTCAGCGCGTCCGCAAGCCGTCCAAGACGACCTCGAAGACGCGCTCCCGGGGCGCCGGATCCGCTCCGAGCTGCTCCAGCGCCCTGCCGGTGCCGACCACGAGGGCGAGGAACTCGGGCAGGCCCAGCTCCGGGCGGACCGCTCCCGCCCGCTGCGCACCGGCCAGCAGCCCGGCGAACCGGTCCCTGATCTCCGTACTCGGCCCGTACGGGGAGGCGTACCCGTCCACCCCGGCCGCGGCGAGGAACCGGGCGGACTCGTCCCCGCCCTCGGACTGTTCCACCACCGGGCGGAAACAGGCGAAGAGGGCCTCGGCGGGCCCGGCCGCGGCGGCCAGCTGCGCGGTCCGGGCCGTCTCCAGCCTGCGGACCATCACGGCCGCCAGCGGCGCCTCCTTGGTCGGGAAGTGCCTGAAGAGGGTGCCCACGCCGACCCCGGCGGCCCGGGCGATCTCCTCGGTCGGCACGGCTACGCCGCGGGTGGTGAACACCTCCGTGGCGGTCTCCAGCAGCCTGGCCCGGTTTCGGGCCGCGCCCGCCCGCAGCGGGCGCTCCTGAGCGCCACCCATCCCTCTCCCACCTTTCGACATCGCGACGGAACCACCCTGGACAACCGGAGTCTCCAGGACGCGCCGTCGCGGAGACCGTCTTCGAGCCGGTCGGGCCGGGGCGGATCGAAGGGCGGGCCGCGCTCGGGGAGCGGTTCGCCAGGGTCGCCGCGGGTTCGCCCGTGACCCTGACCCCGGTGAACGTGGTCGTCCGGGAGACCGACGACGCGGAGGTGGTCATCGCCGAGTTGGACTATCACGTGCACCACCGGGTGACCGGGCGGACCTTCCGGGCCGCCGACATCCAGGTGCTGCGGGTCCGCGACGGCCTGGTCGTCAGCAGCCGGGACTACCACGACCACCTCGCCCTCATCGTGGCCGGCGGTGGCCTGCCCCAGCTGGTGGCGGCTCTGGAGGGCAAGTGGCGCGAGTGCCGTACCCGGCGGGCCCACGGCACAGGGCTCGGAGGCGCCGCCGCTCGGACGCGCCGCCGCTCGGGTGTGCTCGCTCGGGTCTGTCGTCAAAGCCCCTCGCCCTGGGCCGGGGGCGGTTCGGCGCCGGCTATCGAGAGCGCCAGTCCGTCGGTCAGCCACTTGTGGGCCACCGTCATGTTCAGCACCCGGCCGCCCGTGGCGGTGCCGACCAGGGCCCAATAGCGTTCCAGGCGTGGGTCGTAGCCGGATGACCTCGACACCAGCCCGTGCAGGTACGCGCGGAAGGCGGGGGTGTCCGACTCCCGCCGGGCCCGTGCGTGGGCGGAGACGAACGCGTTCACCGCGTCCCCGGCACTGGGCGGCAGCCCCCGCGTCACGGCGGCGGCCGTCAGGGCGGCCGCCTCGTCGATCTCCCCGTAGAAGGCCGGGGCGTCCCTCATCTCCTCGTCGTGGTCCTGGGTCCAGCGGGTGAAGCCGGGCGTGGCGACCAGCAGATGAAGCCCGGCGTAGGCCAGGGCCGTATCCGGACCGGGGTCCTGCGGCGGTCCGGGGGACAGCATGGCGACCATGATGTCGAGCCGGCGCTTGGGCATGGCCGCGGACAGCTCGCCGTACCAGTGATCGGTGAGGGTGCGATGCGCCTGCGGGAGCCGCTGGACGCGCGAGAGGATCTCCAGACGCCGGAGCCGTTCTTCGCTCGGGCAGTCGTCCAGGGCTTTGAGCGTGGCTTCGCGCCACCGCAGTTCGGTCAGTCGTTCCTGCACCGACTCCAGCTCGGTCGAAACCAGTTCGCCCAGCGAGCACTCGCCGGTGACCACCCGCGTGATGGTCGCGATCGGAGTGTCCAGCGCCCGTAGGCGTCGGATGAGACGGATCCGCTCCCACGCCTCGGGACCGTAGCGCCGGTGACCACCAGTACTGCGGCCGGTCACCGGCAGCAGACCGCTGTCGGAGTAGTAGCGGAGGGTCTTCACCGGGACCCCCGTCGCTGCCGCGAGCTCACCGATGCTCCACGTGTCGTGCGTCACAATGCCTTGAACCTCCAGCGCGCGGGAGGTTCTAGCGTAAGGATCACTGACCGCGCCGGTCGCACCGTCGCCGCCGCTCGGGCCCTCGTTCCGGCCCGGACGGCCGCGTGCGACCCCCTCCGGCCCGTCCGGCCGAGAACGGTGATACGTATGCCTCCGACCACGACAGCACCGCGTCCCCGCGGAAGGGACAGACTCCGTGCGGCGCTCCTGCCCTTGCTCAGCGCCGTCGC
Source organism: Streptomyces sp. NPDC026522 (assembly GCF_055567555.1). Lineage (NCBI taxonomy): Bacteria > Bacillati > Actinomycetota > Actinomycetes > Kitasatosporales > Streptomycetaceae > Streptomyces > Streptomyces sp. NPDC026522. The sequence goes on along the minus strand of NZ_JBVHQF010000001.1, from coordinate 441,045 downwards.
GCTCCTCACGGCCACCGCCGCACCGGCGGCCGGTGCGGCCGCGGCCGGTCCCGTGGTGCCGACCGACCACGGCCTGGTACGCGGCGTGTCGCACGGCTCGTACGCCACCTTCGACGGCATCCCCTACGCCGCGCCGCCGACGGGACCGCTGCGCTGGCGCGCGCCGGCGCCGGCCGCCCCGTGGCACGGGGTCCGGGACGCGACGACGACGGCTCAGCGCTGCGTGCAGATGCCGGCACCGGGCGCGGGCGCGGTCGTCGGGTCGGAGGACTGCCTCTACCTCAACGTCACGACGCCGGCACCGGCACCGGCACCGGCTGCGAACCCGGCGGGCCGGAAGCGGCCCGTACTGGTGTGGCTGCACGGCGGCGCGTTCCTGGGTGGTGCCGGCAGTGACTACAGCACCGGACAACTGGCGGTCCGGGGTGACACGGTCGTCGTCACGGTCAACTACCGGCTGGGGATCTTCGGCTACTTCGGCCATCCCGCTCTGGGCTCCGCCGTGCCGTTCGGCCTCGCGGACCAACAGGCCGCCCTGCGCTGGGTACGGGCCAACGCGGAGCGCTTCGGCGGTGATCCGGGCAAGGTCACGCTGTTCGGCGAATCCGCGGGCGCACTCAGCGTCTGCGCACACCTCACCTCCCCGACGGCCGTCGGACTCTTCCAGCGGGCCGTGCTCCAGAGCGGCTCCTGCCTCATGTCCTTCCCGCGCGGCGCACTCGGACCGGGAACACCGGCGTACGAGCCGTTCGCCGCGCAGCACGAGGTCCGGACGGCCGGTTCGGCAGTCGCCGGACAGCTCGGCTGCACGGCGGGCGGGGCCGACGAGGTGCTGGCGTGCCTGCGCGGGCAGAGCACGGATCGCCTGGCCACCGCGCAGTTGATGCAGTCCTTCAACCGGCCCGCCTTCGGGAACGCGCTGCTGCCCGAGGCACCGGACCAGGCGTTGGCGTCGGGACGCTTCCAGCGGGTTCCGGTCCTCCAGGGCACCAACCGGGATGAGATGCGGATGTTCGTAGGTCTGTCGCTCGCCGCGTTCCCGATCCGTACCGAGGCCGACTACCGCGCTCGGCTGGTGGACGCCTTCGGGCCCGCGGCCCCGGCCGTCGAGGCGCAGTACCCGACGGCGGGCCACCCCACGCCGGCACTGGCCTGGGCCGCGGTGCTGACCGACCGGTCGCTCGCGTGCACCACGCTGGCGGCCGGCCGGGCCATCGCCGCCCACGCCCCCGGCCTCCCGCTCTACGGCTACGAGTTCAGCGACCCGGACGCCCCCGTCCCCACCGGCCTGCCCGCCAACCCGGGCTTCCCCTACGGTGCGGCGCACGGCTTCGAGCTGCCGTTCCTGTTCTCCTCCTTGCCTACGGAGCGACCGCTGAGCGACGCCCAACGCGCCCTGTCCGACCGGATGGTGGGCTACTGGACGCGCTTCGCGCACACCGGCGACCCGAACACCCCCGGCGCCCCGCTCTGGCCCGCGCTCGGCTCTACGGCACCCCTCGCACCGTCGGTGCAGTCACTGGCTCCGGGACCGGACGGAATCCACCCCGTCGACGCGGGTTCCGCCCACCACTGCGCGTTCTGGGACCGCCTGCCCCGGATCACGACACCGTGATCCGCCCTGGAGATGGCACCGCCTAGCGGAGCAGCAGCAGGCCGAGGAGCAGGGCCGGTACCACCGGGACCGCCACCAGCACGCCGGCCGTGAGGCGGCGGCGCAGCAGTCGGTAGCGGTGCTCGTACGCGGCCCCGAGTTCCTCCCCGCGGGCCACGACGGCGGCCAGCATCTGCCGCTTGAGGCGCAGGTGGTGCTCCGCGAAGAGGCCCGCGATCTCCTGCCGTTCGCCCGGGCCGAGCCAGGTCAGGCGCCCGGCGAAGGCCTGCGCCTCGGTGTGGGCCTCGCGGAGCGCCGCCTGGCTGATCAGGTAGCCCTCCAGGCGCGCCAGGCCGGCCGCGGCCTCCGCCTCACCCGTCTCGTCCATCGTCCGCCGCCGCCGTCCCGCTATCCGGCGCCCGTGGGTCCGGCGGAGTCGTCGCGGGGCGGGGAGAGGGCCTGGTCCTGGTCGACCACGTCGCGCTGGCCCTCGTTCTCCCTGCGCTCCAGTTCCGACACCTCGAAGTGGTGCAGGTCGAAGGCCGGGGATTCGGAGCGTACGCGGGGCAGGGTGACGAAGTTGTGCCGCGGCGGCGGGCAGGAGGTGGCCCACTCCAGGGAGCGGCCGTAGCCCCACGGGTCGTCGACGGTGACGCGCGGCGCGTACTTCGCGGTCCTCCACACGTTGTAGAGGAAGGGCAGGGTCGAGCCGCCGAGCAGGAACGCCCCGATGGACGAGACGGTGTTGAGGGTGGTGAAGCCGTCGGCGGTGAGGTAGTCGGCGTAGCGGCGCGGCATGCCTTCGGCGCCCAGCCAGTGCTGGACGAGGAAGGTGAGGTGGAAGCCGGTGAAGAGGGTCCAGAAGTGGATCTTCCCGAGGCGTTCGTCGAGCATGGTGCCGGTCATCTTCGGCCACCAGAAGTAGAAGCCGGCGAAGGTCGCGAACACCACCGTGCCGAAGACCACGTAGTGGAAGTGGGCGACGACGAAGTACGAGTCGGTGACCTGGAAGTCCATCGGCGGGGAGGCGAGGATGATGCCGGTCAGGCCGCCGAACAGGAACGTCACCAGGAAGCCGACCGACCACAGCATGGGTGTCTCGAAGGAGATCGAGCCCTTCCACATCGTGCCGATCCAGTTGAAGAACTTCACCCCGGTCGGCACCGCGATCAGGAACGTCATGAAGGAGAAGAACGGCAGCAGTACGGCCTGCGTGGCGAACATGTGGTGCGCCCACACCGTCACCGAGAGCCCGGCGATCGCGATGGTCGCCCCGATCAGGCCGAGGTAGCCGAACACCGGCTTGCGCGAGAAGACGGGGAGGATCTCGGTGATGATCCCGAAGAACGGCAGCGCGATGATGTAGACCTCCGGGTGCCCGAAGAACCAGAACAGGTGCTGCCACAGGATGGGTCCGCCGTTGGCCGGGTCGAAGACGTGCGCGCCGAACTTCCGGTCCGCCTCCAGTACCAGCAGCGCCGCCGCCAGCACCGGGAACGCGAACAGGACGAGGACCGAGGTCAGCAGGATGTTCCAGGTGAAGATCGGCATCCGGAACATCGTCATCCCGGGCGAACGCATGCAGATGATCGTGGTGATGAAGTTGACGGCACCGAGGATCGTTCCGAAGCCCGACATCGCCAGCCCCATGATCCACATGTCGCCGCCGATGTACGGGGTCCGGTCCACGCCGCTGAGCGGCGTGTAGGCGGTCCAGCCGAAGTCGGCGCTGCCCTGGGGGGTGAGCAGGCCGGCCACGACGATGAGGCCGCCGAAGAAGAACAGCCAGAACGAGAGCATGTTCAGCCGGGGGAACGCCACGTCCGGCGCGCCGATCTGGAGCGGCATGACCGCGTTGGCGAACCCGGCGAAGGTCGGCGTCGCGAAGAACAGCAGCATGATCGTGCCGTGCAGGGTGAAGATCTGGTTGTACTGCTCGTTGGTGACGATCTGCATCCCGGGCCGGGCCAGCTCCGCCCTCAGCACCAGAGCCAGGATCCCGCCGAACACGAAGAAGACGAACGAGGCGATCAGGTAGAGGTGCCCGATCGTCTTGTGGTCCGTCGTCGACAGCCAGGCCACCACCACCCGTCCCGCGGATCTGCGCGGCCCGGGAGCGGTCGCGATCGGCTCGGTGACAGCGGTCATCTGGTCCCCTGGGCGTCGGACGGCGGCGGGTTCGCTCGCGCGCGGGCGACCGGGCCCGGCCGCCGCACGCCCTTCCTGTCTACTGCCACCGTCCGCGCGAGGCCGTACGACGGGCACGCGCGTACGGGTGAAGGTGGGGCCGCCGCCCGTCCGCCGGCCTGTCCGCCGGCCTTCTCAGCCCGGCTTCTCGCCGCCCAGCACGTGGCGGCGCATCAGCCGGGTGATGTCCTTCGCCGTGACGATGCCGATCAGACGGCCCTCGTCCACCACGAGGAGGCGGGGGCCGGTCGCCGTGCCGAGCCGGTCCAGGGCCTCGGTCAGCAGGTCGTCGGGAGCGGCGACCGCGCACCGCGACAGCGGGGTGGCCAGGTCGCGCACCTGCACGGTGTCGCGCAGCGGGGCCTGGACCGCGGCGAGCCTGCGCAGTTCGACGACGCCGCTGGGCCGGCCGTCGAAGTCGAGCAGCGGTATGACCGAGTGGCGGGACGGGAGGGCCACCTCGTCGATGAAGCGGCGCACGGTCAGCCAGTCGGCGCCGGTGGTGACCGGGCTGGTCATCGCATCGGTGACGCGGACGCCTTGCAGGGCCGTGCCCATGACGGCGCGCTGCCGTTCCGCACCCGCGACGACCATGACGAACAGCCCGGTGAACACGAGCCACAGTCCACCGGAGGAGCCACGCAGCAACGAGACCCAGCCGACACCCATGAGCAGGACGCCCAGTACCTGGCCGCTGCGGGACGCCGCCCGCTCGGCGCGATCGCGGTCCCCGGTGCGCCACCACAGCAGCGCCTGCACCACCCGGCCGCCGTCCAGCGGAGCGGCGGGCAGCAGGTTGAACACCCCGAGGGCGAGGTTCACCCAGCCGAGCCACCCGAGGACCGCGCCGGGCACGGCCCAGCCCGGGAGCCGGTCGAGGCCGATGCCGGCCCCGAGGGCGGCCCCGCCGATGACCAGGCTGGTGACAGGCCCGCTGACGGCGACCGCGAAGGCCGCCGAGGCGCTCTGCGGGCGGCCCATGCGGGTCATTCCGCCGAGGGCCCACAGCGTCACGTCCTGTACGGAGATCTTCTTGCGGCGGGCCATCGCGGCGTGCGCCGCCTCGTGCAGCAGCAGGCTGGCCATCAGGAGCAGGGCACCGACGGCGCTGGCGAGGGTGTACACCGCGTTCGAACGGCCCGGGGTCCACAGCGGGAGGGTCTGGCGGCCGAGGCCGTACGCGAGGAAGACGGCCAGCAGCGGCACGCTCCAGTGCATGCGCAGCGGTACGCCCACCACGCGTCCCACGGGGACCGAGCCGTTCATGGCCTCTCCCGGCGGCCCGGCGGCCGGTCCACCCGGGCCGCACCACGCGACCCGTACCCCGCGGACCGGACGGCCGGGGCCTCACCTCCAGTGTCCCTCTCGGTGCTCCGCCGGGCTCTAGGGCGTGGCCTCCCCCTGGCTTGGGTCCGTGGGGCCGGACTGCATGGCGCCGGGGTCCATGTGGCCCGGGTCCATGGCGCCGGGGGCGCCGTGGCCGGGGCCGTGGGAGTCGCCGGTCTCCACCTGCCCGCCGAGGCGCTCCCGCAGCGGCGCCAGGGCTTCGGCGGAGGCGGCGGTGACCACCCACCGGTCCCCGACGAGGTAGGTACCGCCGTACTCGCGGGACTGCGCCAGCCACGCGCGCTGCCCCTCGTCGGCGGTGAAGGTCGCGATCCGGAACCCGGCGGCGCCCGCCCCGCACGCCCCTTCCCGCAGTTCCTCGGCATCGACGGTGATCTCGGCGGTGCAGCCCAGGGCCGCCGCCAGGTCCTGGACGGTGACGCCGCCCGCCGCGGGGGTCGCGGCGGCGGCGCGGGCCTTGGCGTGTCCGGTCCCGCACCCGCCGCACAGCAGGGAGGCGAGCAGCACGGCCACGCACGGCGCCAGGTGGCGGACGGTGATACGGGGTGATTGCGGCATGTCTCCCTCGCAGGGGTTCGGGGCAAGGGGGCTACTGGCCGGCCGGGACCTTCTTGCCGGCGTCGTCGACGGCGAACCAGAGGCCCTGCTTGTTGTGTCCGTTGGTCTGGCCGGGCTGGGTGTCACCGGTGAAGAGGTAGACGGGCCAGCAGTCGATCGTCAGTTGCTCCGTGCCGTCCGGGCGCTTCACCGATCCGACCAGCTTGGCGGCGATCCCGGACACCTTCGTCTTGTCCACCGGCAGGGCGGGCTTCCAGGTGTCCAGGCAGGCGCCGAGGCAGCCGAATTTCATCGGCCAGGCGCTGTCCTTGTTGAACCGGTAAAGGGTGCGCCCCTGCCCGTCCACGACAATCTTTCCGAGTTTCGGGTCGGTGGCGACGGAGAGTTCGGTACCGGATGTGGTGTTCATGTCGCCCATGCCGTTTCCCGAACCGCTGCCCATTCCGGCGCCCATTCCCGCGCCCGTTCCTCCGGTGGCGGGCGTCCCGGGTTTTTGGCCGCCCTTCTGGTCGACGGCCTTCTTGCCGTCGGCGGCGAGCGCGTGCCAGGTACCGCCGACGCCTTCACCCGTGGCCTGGCCGGCCTGGGTGTCCTTGGCGTAGCGGTACACCGGCCAGCCGCCCAGCGTCAGCTGTTTGCTCCCGTCGGCGCGGGTGACCTCGCCGAGCATGGCGGCGTCGATGCCGGCGGCGGCCGAGGCGTCCGCCGCCGGGACGGGCGGCCAGGCGGTGGCGCAGTCGCCGGAGCAGTTCGAGGTGGGGGGCTTGGCGGTGTCCTTGTCGAACCGGTAGAGGGTCATACCGGCGCTGTCGGTGACCACGCTGCCGACGTTCGCGACGTCCCGGACGGCGAGCTGGCCGGCCCGCGCCGACGTCCCGGCCGCCGCGTCGCCGCCGTAGCCGGCGGCCGCTCCGGCGGCCGGATCCGCTCCCGAGCCGCCCGAGCCGTATGCGGTGCCGTATCCGCTTCCGATGGCCTTGCTGTCCCCGACCGGCTGTACGGAATTTCCCGCGCGGCCGGCGTTCGACCCGCCGCTCCCGCATCCGGCGGCGAGTATCAGTACCGCCATCACCGATCCGGCTGCGGCCGCCCCACGACGCTTGTTGTTCACGGTTGCTCACTCCCTGCGTTTCCATTCGGTGGTTTTTCTTCCTGGGTCATTCATAAGGCCTGGGAAGCCCCCCGAATTCGAATGGCCGGGAATTTGTCAGATCGCGCCAAAGGCTGAACTGGGGCCGACCGCAGCCGTTCACGGCTTTCGGGGCGCGCTCATTTCCGGTTGCGCGCCCGTACCTGGAAGCCCCGCTCATTTCTGGCCCTGCTCACTCCTGGATGCGCAGCGCAAGCGCCGGGCAGCGGCGGACCGCGCGCAGCGCCTTCGGCCGCAGCCGTCCCGGGACCGGCATGACGCCCTGGGCCGGGTAACCGTCGGGGTCCAGCCTGACGATGTCGGGCAGCAGGTCGACGCAGAGGCCGTGGCCCTTGCACAGCGTCCAGTCCACGACGAGCCGTTCGGGGCTCTCGTCGGCCGGCAGCGGCAGCGCGCCCAGGGCGCGGCGCCCGCAGCCGCTGCCGAGCGCGTGGTCGCGGAACTCGTCGGGGAACACGGCCAGCGCGGAGGCCACGAAGGCGGAGGTGCCGTCGGGGTGGCTGCACGCGCCGCGGCCGAGCACCGAGCGCATCCGCGCCTGGACGGCTTCCAGGGCCGGGCGCCCCCCGCCGCCGACGAGGGCGTCCACCGCGTCGGCGAGCGAGGGCAGTCCGCGCGCGCACGGCCCGCACTGCCCGGCGGACTCGTCCGCCATCCAGCGGGTGACGCGGGCGACTTCCCCGGCGGGGCAGGTGTCGTGGGGCAGCGGCAGTACGGCGCCCGCCCCGAGTACGGCGTCGAGCGAGGCGAGCGAGCGCCGGGAGAGCGCGGCGGAGCGGGCGGCGGCCGGGCCCAGCCAGCGGCCGTGGTAGCCGCCGACCAGGACGCCCTGGCCGGGTTCCGATCCGCAGAGCTCCAGGACGTACGCCAGGGACGTCCCGGTCGGCACTTCGACGACCGTGGCTCCCCCGACGGTCAGCATGACGGTGCCCGGCTCGTCGTCGAGGCCGGCCATCCCGTACCCGGCGGTTCCGAGCCGGGCGGCGACGGCGAGCTGGGCGTAGGTCTCGGTGTTGGACAGCAGCGTCGGCAGCCCGCCCAGGCCCCGGTCACTGGTCCGCACCTTCTGTCCGGACGGCAGCGCGGGGCCGCCCTCGATGCCGTTGATCAGGGCGGTGCCCTCCCCCGTGACGAAGCGTTCGGGGAGCCGGGCCACGCGGACCCGGCGGTCCGCCGGGTCGCGCTCGGCGACGGCGGCGCGCAGCGAACCCTCCACGTCGTCCCGGGTGACGCCGACGACCACGTCCTCGGCGCCGAGCGCGTCGGCGGCCAGCAGTGCCCCGTCGAGCACCAGGTGCGGGACGTGCAGCAGCAGGGCGGTGTCCTTGAGGCAACTGGGCTCGCCCTCACTGCCGTTGACCACGACGGCGGTCCGGCCGTCGCGGCCCCGGGCGGAGCGGGTGACGGCGCGGAGTTTGCGGGCGAAGGGGAAGCCCGCTCCGCCGCGCCCCTTGAGGTCCACGCTCTCGGCCAGGTTCGCCAGTTCCTCGGCGGGATAGCGGGGCAGGGCCCCGTGCACCGCCAGGTGCCCGGCGAGGTCGAGGCGCGCGGCCAGGTCGAGCCCCGCCAGCAGCCGGGGGCTGCCCACGCAGCCGAGGGCGGGGCGGGACACGCCGGTCACTGGCGCCCCCGCGCCCCGCCGAGCGGTTCACCGGGGCGGTCGGCCACGCCGAGCCTGCTCGGTATGAACACCGCGGGGTACGGCTGCGTGCCGTACGGCGGCGGCTCGTACGGCGGCGCGGCGGCCGGCGGCGGTTCGTACGGCGGCGCGGGGTACTGCTGCCCGGCGACCGACTGGCCGGAGACCGACTGCCCGGCGTACGGCTGTCCGGCATACGGCTGCGCGGCCGGCCGGGGCGGGGCCGACGGACCGGCCGCCGCCCGGGCGGCGGCCGGCGCATCGCCGAGCGGACCGGGGCTCGGCCCGCCCGCGGCGGCCGACTGCGTCTGCCGGGCCAGCCGCGCGGTCAGCCGCGCGGCCGCCCATTCGGCGGGCTTGCGGACGAACGGCCTCGGCGTGCGCGGCGGCCCCTGCCCGGGCACGCGCGGCGCGGTCGGCGGGGCGACGGGCGGGCGGCCCGGAAGCGCACGCAGGCGCGCGCGCAGCCGGACGACGAGGACGGCGGCGACGCCGGCCAGGCAGAGTCCGTACGCCACGGTCACCCAACCGGAGGCGGGGCGACCGGCCTTGAGGCCGTGGACCAGGGAAGCTCCCCACGCCGGGTAGGCGCCCACGTGCAGGGCCCGCCACCAGATCGAGCGGCCCTTGGTGGCGAACGCGCTGCGGGCGGCGCCCGAGACGGCCACGGCGACGAAGAGGTACCCGGCGAGCGTGCCGAGGCCGATCAGGACGGGCCGGTCGGGATCGGCGAACGGCAGGACGACGGACGCGGCGCCGGTCTGCGCCTGCGCGACCTTGACCCAGATGTGCAGGGCGAGGAAGGCCAGCCCGGCGACGGCGAGTCCGCGGTGCACTCCTTGGGCGACGAGCCGGTGGCCGGATGCCAGGACCGTGCGGTCGGTGGCGGCCAGGCCCCACAGGACCGTTGAGGTGAGCGAGACGAGCGAGAGGACGCCCGCGCCGTAGTCCAGGAAGTCCCACAGCCGGGCCAGGGCGCCCGCCTGGACCGCGACGGTCAGTGAGACCAGGCCGGCGAGGGCGGCGGCGGACAGCGCGGCGGGGTGCAGCCCCCCGGCGGCGGACAGCAGTGGCGGCCGGCGCACGGCGCGCCGTCCCGCCGCCGCGGTGGCCGTACCGGCGTGGCGTCTGGTGCGGCGGGCCCGGTGTGAGCGTGGCGTACGCGGCTGGGGCAAGGGCATCTGGTTCTCCCATACGCCCGGACCCGAGCACTCCACCTCGCGCTCGGCGCCCGGGGTAGTCGTCGGAACTGCTCCGCGGCGGGCGGGAGATGGCGCCTCACCGACCGGGGAGCGGGGGCCGGAGTGCAGAAGCATCGTGGAGCTTCGCAGCACCTCCACGGGATTTATCGAAACGTGATAATTTCTGGCGCCCGCGCAGTCATCGCATCGAACATCCCCGGAAGATTCCCTTCCAGTGGTGCGGTCACGACGAGGTTGACGCCTTGTCCGCCGCCACACCTCCCCGACGGCAAAATCCAGGCAAGGTCGCGGGACTGCAAGTGGATGGCACGCTCCTGGAGGGAGTACGAGGCGTTCGAACTCCTCCGCCGGCACTGACGCCGGCGGGGGAGGGAGGCGGCCCCGACAGGCTTGTCACCCTCCCACGGGGCAGGCCATACCCCGGCATGAACGAGGTAACAATGTGCGAACTGCTGAACCGCATCTGGTCCCGCCCCCGCGGCGAATGGACCCGGGTCCTGCGAAGGGAACTGCCCGCGCTGGCCGCGGGGATCGTGGAGGAGCTCCGGGAGGGCATTCCCGGATTCGGCGAACTGATCGGGGACACCGACGAAGAGGTGGTCAGACAGCGGGTGGAGACGGCGCTGCTCACCGTCCTCGGGTACCGGGAGTCCTGCTCCGAGCCCGAGGGGGAACACCCGCAGGAGTCCGGACGCCCCGGCCGGGAGCCTTCCGCCGGCGGCCAGCTGGTGCCCCTCAAGGCCGTTCCCTCACCGCGCTCCGAAGCTCACGGCACTGCGGCGGAACGGGCGCGGCGGGAGCTCTTCACCAGCCTTACGGGTGACATGCCCATGTCTGAAATAGCCCTGTCGGAACTGGCCGCCACGGCCGGATGGCCCCTGCCGGCCACCGTACGCGCCGTCGCCCCGGCCACCCCCGGGGAGATGCAGCAGCTGGCGGGCGTACTGGACGACGCGCTCACCGGGATGGTCGGCGGGCAGCCGTGCCTGCTGGTCCCCGCACCCGATCCGGACGCCCGCGGGCCGTTGGAGTGCGCGCTGCGCGGGCGCTTCGCCGCCGTCGGGCACCCCGTCGCGTTGCGGGACACCGCCTCCTCGCTGCGCTGGGCGCTGAGACTGCTCCACCTGACCCCGGTCCGGCCCGGCGCCGAGGCCCGCGCCGTCTTCGTGGACGACCACCTCTCCACCCTGCTGCTGCTCCAGGACGAACCCCTGGCGCACGCGCTGGCCGCGCGCTGGCTGCGGCCGCTGGCGGACCTGACCCCGCGCCAGAGCGAGCGGCTCGAAGTGACCCTGCTCGCCTGGCTGGAGGGCGGCGGCGCACCGGAGGCGGCCAAGGCGCTGAGCGTGCACCCCCAGACCGTGCGCTACCGCATGCGGCAGTTGGAGAAGCTCTTCGGGACGGGCCTGCGGGACCCGCGCACCCGGTTCGAGCTGGAGATGGCCCTGCGCACCCGCCGTCTGATGGCTCAAGTACGGCGCCAGCACTCGCGCGTCAGCCGCCGGGCCCGCGTCGTGACCGCCGAGTTCCGGCCGCCGCTCGGCGCCGGCCGGATGGCCCGGGTCAACGGCCTCTAGTCTCCCGGCTCTTGGCCCCCAGATATCCGGCCCCGGTTCCCGCCCCCGTCAGCGCGGCGCGGAACCGGGGCCGTGGGCGTGCGCGGCCATGACCGCGTTCAGGTCGAGCAGTTCCGCGTACGCCCGCGAGCAGGACCGGCATCCCGCCAGGTGCCGGCCGAGCCCGCCGGCCCGGGGCGCGCCGCGGCGCCGGACGGCCGCGCCGAGCATCTGGGCGTACGGCCGGCAGCGGTCGTCGCCGTCCGGGCCCTGGCCGAGGTGCGCGCTCAGGTAGGCCTCGCGCAGTCCCTCGCGGGCCCGGAAGGCCAGCGAGGTCACGGCGCTCGGGGTGATGCCGAACAGCGCCGGGACCTGGTGCGGGCAGTCTTCCTCGACGAGGGTGTGCCACAGCACGTCCTTCCAGCGCCGGGGCAGGGTGTGGAAGGAGCGGGCGGCCAGCCGGCGGTCCTCCTCGGACAGCAGCCGCTGCTGCGGGTCCTCGCCGGCCGGCCCCGGGCGGCACCAGGGTTCGACGTCCGGGGTGAGGACGGTCCGGCCGTCACCGGCCCGCCACTCGCTGGCGGTGTGCCGGACCACCGCCAGCAGGTACGGGCGCCAGTGGTCCCGCGGTCCGGCGCCGGACCGGACGGCCTGGAGGGTGCGGACGAAGGCCTCGGAGACGAGGTCCTCGGCGTCCTGCGGGGCCCGGCAGCAGCCCCGCGCGCAGGCCAGGAGGGCACCGCGGTGGCGCCGGTACAGCAGGTCGCAGACAGAGGGGTCGGTGGCGCCCCGGGCGTAGGACCGCCTGAGCCGCCGGGTGAGTTCCCGCTCGCTGGGCGGCGCCCCGCCGTCGGGTGGTGCACCGGCCGTGGTGCGGTGAGAGCCGGACATGACGATCGCTCCTCGCATGCGTCGGGGCCGTGCCGCCGCCGGGCGGCGGCACGGCGCGGTGCCGGTCCGAAGTCGGCTTCGGACCGGCACCGCTCTCGGGGCGACGCGGGGAGTGGGAGGGGGCGTCGCCCCGAGGGTCTCAGCGGCAGGCCTGCCCGCCGTTGATGCAGCGCACGGCGCCGGCCATCAGGCCGTCCGACATGACGTTGATGAAGTCGCCGTGGTCGGTCACCGGCTTGTGCAGCTGCTCGGGGAAGCTGTCCACGGCGAACCGCGCGCCGGGCGGCACCGCGTAGGTGATCCGCTGTACGAGCTGCGGGATGGCCTTGAAGCCGGCCGGGCAGGAGCCGTCACGGCGGGCGAAGGCCACGTGGGTGCGGTGGTTGGCGCTGTCGGCGTTCTTCCCGTCCCAGCAGCTCTGGAAGCTGAACGTCCGTACGACGTCGCTGCCCTTGGGGCAGACCGGGTACTTGTCCTTCAACTGGCGGTTCTCGAAACCGGTGCAGCTCCAGGAGGCGTTCGCGTTGGCCGTGCCGTTGGTGAGCGCCTTCGCGTCACCGGTGATGATCCGCAGGAAGCGCGGCATGGCGGTGACCGGTCCCGTGGCGCTGCCCTTGAAGTCGATCGTCACCTGCTTCGGCTGGAGGATGGTGCCGACGTTGGCGTCCTGGCCGCCGCCCGGTGCCTTGGCGTCCTTCTCCGCCCGGCCGTCGCGCAGCCGCAGCACCGGCCAGTAGTAGGTGGACTGGTCGCCGTTCGTGCAGGTGGTGCCGGAGGCGGCGAGGCTCTTGTTGGTGGAGAACCCGTCCGTCGTCTTGTTGCCGACGTAGTCGTGCATGTGGTGCGCCCCGTTGCTCACGCCCGGCGCGACGATCACGTTGTCCGGGTTGAGGTGGCGGTTCTCGTTGCGTCCGCACTGGACGGCGAAGGAGCCCGTGGACGCCCTCGCCTGGGGGGCGGGGGTGCGTACGTTGGGCTTCACCGTGCCGATGACGACGAAGTCGGAGCGGGCCGGGCCGCTGCCCTTGCCACCGGCGCTCTTGCCCTGGGCGAATCCTTGGGCGTCGGCCGGAGCGCCCGCCTCGGCGGCGGTATCGGCGGCGTCGGCGGCCGCGGCCTGCTGCATCGAGCAGCCGCTGAGCGCCTCCAGCCCGTCGGGGCGGGCCGTGGACCGCCCGATGGCGTCGGCCATCCCGGTGATGGTCTTCTGCCGCTTGCCCTTCAACTCGCCCAGCAGGGCGTCGCCCTTGGCCCGGCCGGTGGCGAGGCGCTGGTAGGAGTCGGCTATCTGGGTGTCCAACTGCGCCAGGTCCTGGTCGACTTCGGCGCGTACGGGGTCCGGTACCTCGCGGAGCCGGTCGCCCACGTCGGGACAGTCGATGGTGGCGGTCACCGGCGCAGTGCGCGCGGAGTCCTGTCCCGCGGAGGCCGCCTGTTCGACGATCACGACTCCGCCGCCGCCCAGGACCAGGGCGGATACGAGGGCGAGGGCCTTGTGGGACGGCCTCAGTCGGCGTTTGTGGCCCTTTGGGCTCATGCGATCACTTCACTTCGTCGGTCGGGGAACGGTGGAAGGGGCGGGCGAGACGTCCGCCAGGCCGTCGAAATCGACGAGGCCGCTGGCTTCGAGGACCGAGATGTGGTCCAGGACGGTGGAGTTGGCGTCGGTGGCCAGGTCCCGCACCATCGAGTTGCGCGTCTGGGCGCGGATCTGGGCGACGAGGGCGAACACCTTGCCGTGCGCCCGGCGCAGCAGCTGGACGAACAGCCGCTCGTACTCGTTGCCCTGGGCCTTGTCGAGCTGGTCGAGCCAGCCCTGCTGCTGGGCGCTGGGCCGGTCGGGCAGTTCCATGCCGAGGGCCTGTGCCACCTCCCTGACATGGCGGTCGAGTGCGGTGTGGCCTTCGATGAGGTGCTCGCCGGCGGTGCGGACGGCGGGCCGGGTGGCCCGCTGTTGCGCCTGCCGTCCTGCGGGAAGCTCCCACAGTCCGGCGAGCCGCACCTTGCGGACGAAGTCCCGGTCCTGGGGCGTCAGCGGCCCGAAGGCGGTGCTCATGGTTCCGCCGCCGTCGTCGTCGCCGGAGGGGGCGGCGGCCGCGGCCGCGGTACCACCGAACTTCTGCACCGGGATCAGCAGCGCGACCAGCGTGAACGCGAGGGCGCCGATGACGATGAGCGTCCCCATCACGTGTCGCGAGGCGACGGACATGGCGGCGCCGTTCGGCCGGCGGAATGACAGCACTGTGCCTCCTTGCTGCGTGGGCAGGGAGGGGCGGCATGGCCGGAGTGTCCGGCGGCCACGCCGTGTGCACCCGAGCTCCCTGGGTGCCAAGGGACGCTAGTGCCAGTCGGGGTGCCCGTTCGGAAGGACCATCACGAACGGACAAAGATCCGGGCAACGCCTCGTACGGCTGGTACGGTGCCGCGTTCGGCCTCTGCCCCACGGGGAGCCCAATCCGCCGGGCGTGTCGGCCAGTTGTCCGGAATTGCCTTCATTCGCGGGGAGGAGCCCGACCAGCTCTCCGGGAGGATCCGCTCCGGGCCCTCGTGCCACAGGGTGGACGGGAACCGTCGCCCCCGCCGAAAGGAACGGCCTCCCCGTGCGCATGAAACGCCTCACCCCGCTGCTCGCCGCAGCCGGGCTCATCGCCACCGCCCTCCCGCTGCTGACCGCCCCCCAGGCGTCCGCCGCCCCGGACACCGGGTTCGTCGCGCGGCAGCCCGCCTGGCACCGGTGCAGCGCGGACCAGCCGGCCGCGTACGAGTGCGCGGCCGTCACGGTCCCGCTGGACTACCGGCGCCCCGCGGGGCGCACGATCGACCTCGCGATATCCCGGATGAAGAGCGGGAACCCCGCGAAGCGGCACGGCGTGCTGCTGCTGAACCCGGGGGGTCCGGGCGGCTCGGGGCTCGACCTGCCGCTGCAGATGAACGAGCAACTGCCCCAGGAGGTCCGGGAGCAGTACGACCTGATCGGCTTCGATCCGCGCGGGGTCGGCGCGAGCAGTCCGATCAGCTGCGGACTGTCCCCGGAGGAGCAGGACGTCCTGCGGCCCTACCGGCCGGAGGGCTTCCCGTCCGACGTGGCCTGGGCGCGGACCGTGGCCGACAAGTGCCGTGCGGCATCCGGGTCGGTCCTGCCCTTCATCACCACGCGCAACACCGCTCGGGACATGGACGCGATCCGTTCGGCACTGGGCGAGCGGAAGATCTCGTACCTGGGCTACTCGTACGGGACCTACCTGGGCGCGGTGTACACCCAGTTGTTCCCGGCCCGCACGGACCGCTTCGTACTGGACAGCGGCGTCGACCCGCAGCGGATCTGGCGCGGCATGTTCCAGGTGTGGGCGAGCGAGACGGAGCCCGCGTTCGCGCGCTGGACGCGGTGGACGGCGCAGCGGTCGGCCGAGTACGGGCTGGGCGACACCCCGCAGGCGGTCTCGGCGACGTTCTGGGCGCTGGTGGCCCGCGCCGACAAGGACCCGATCCCGCTCGACGGCGCCAAGCTGACGGGTGACGACGTCCGGGCGCTGCGGGCGGTCTTCTTCTACCCCGCGCAGGCGGCTCCCGCCGTCAAGGCGCTCAAGGACGCGTCCGAGGGCAGGCCGACCGCGCTGTCACCGGCGCAGCGCGAGCTGCTGCGGCCCGCCGCCGAGCCGGCCTCGGACAACGGTACGGCCGTGCTGCTGGCCGTGGTGTGCGGGGACACGGAATGGCCGCGCTATCCCGAGCAGTACGAGCGGGAGACGGTCCGGGACAAGGCCGCGTACCCGCTGTACGGGGACTTCTCGTCCAACATCAAGCCGTGCGCCTTCTGGCCGAGGCCGATCGAGGCCGCGACGCCGATGAAGACCCCGGCGCGGGTACTGACGGTGCAGAACGAGTGGGACTCGCAGACCCCGCTGGTCAGCGGCCAGGGCTTGCACCGCGCGCTGACCGGTTCGCGGATGGTGCTGGCGGAGGGCGGTGAGGGGCACGGCGTGTACCTGGTCGACCCCGCCTCCTGCGTCATGGCACCGGTCGGCGCGTACCTGACCACCGGGCGGCTGCCGGCGCGGGACGTGACGTGCCGCAGCGCTCCCGGCTCGGCCGAGCGGCGCTCCGCGTCGCCGAACCCGTCGCTTCCGACGCCCTTCCTGTTCTGATCGTGCTCGTTACGGTCCGGCCGGCCGGCTGAACGCGGGCCGGCAACGCCCCCGACGCCCGCGTGGCGCGGGGGCATTGCCGTGCGCCGGTCCGGCCGGTCAGGCGGTCCGGGCCCGCGCCAGCAGCCCGGACAGCAGGAGCTCCAGCGTCCCGCGCAGGGTGGGGGCGAAGTCGACGCACAAGGCGGCGAGCGACGGATCGGCCTCGTAGGCCGCGCGCATGGCGGCGGAGGGGTGGGCGTGGGCCCAGACCGCGCCGCTGATCATGGTCGCGGACAGGACGAACCGGAAGGCGTCCGCCTCGCCCAGCTCCGGCAGGTGGGAGGCGATCTGCCCGGCCAGCGCCGTGGCGCCGGCCATGGCGGCCCGCTTGTAGCCCGCGGCGACCTGCGGGGAGACGTTCCGCTCCAGTACGGCGGCCTGGGCGCTGATCAGGTCGCACAGCACCGGGCGGGCGACGAGGGCCTGCGCGAGGCAGTCCGCGATCCGGTCGGCCCGCTCGGCCGCCGGGGCGTCCGCCACCGCCCGGGCCAGCGCGCCGTCGAGGTGGTCGACGAGCTCACGGGACGCGGCGGCGAGCAGTTCCAGCAGGACGGCCTCGCGGGACTCGAAGTAGCGCAGCACGTTCGACTTCGCGAGGCAGACCCGGCGCGCGAGCTCGTTCAGCGTCAGCTGGGCGACCGGCATCTCGGTGAGCATGGCGGCCGCCGTGTCGAGGATCGCCTGGCGGCGGGCGGCACGCTGCTCCTCGCTGCGGGCGCGCTGGAACTTCGTAGGCAGGGTCACCCGACCAGCGTACAGACCTGCGGTCTGTTGTTATCAGACCAGCGGTCTGCTAGCTTCGGAAGGAGCATCAGACCGCCGGTCTGTTATCGCACTTCCCCGAGGAGTACGTCATGTACGCCGTTCCCGACCAGTCCGGAAAGCTCGCCGTCGTCACCGGCTCCAACAGCGGCACGGGCAAGGAGGCCGCACGCCGGCTCGCCGAGGCGGGCGCGCGCGTCGTGCTCGCGGTGCGTACGCCCGCCAAGGGGGAGCAGGCCCGCGCCGAGATCCTGGCCCGGCATCCGCACGCCCGGGTGGAGGTGCGCCGGATCGACCTGGCCGACCTCGCCTCGGTGGCCGCCTTCGCCGACGCGTTCCTCGCCGACGGCGTCCCGCTCGATCTGCTGGTCAACAACGCCGGGGTGATGGCTCCCCCGACCCGGATGACCACCGCCGACGGCTTCGAGCTCCAGTTCGGCAGCAACTTCCTCGGCCCGCTGGCGCTGACGGTACGGCTGTTGCCGGCCCTGCTCGCCGCGCCCGCCCCGCGCGTCACCACGATGAGCAGCAGCACCGCCAACTTCGGCAAGGTCGACTTCGACGACCTCCAGTGGGAGCGCCGGCGCTACGTCCCGATGCTCACCTACGCCCAGTCCAAGCTGGCCGACCTGATGATGGCCCGCCACCTGGCCGTCCTCGCCGCCGGGCAGAAGTGGCCGCTGCGCAGCACCGCCGCCCACCCCGGCTACACGAAGACGAACCTCCAGACCGCCGGCGCCAGCCTCGGCCGGGGCGAGCCCTCACGGCTGCACGGCCTCGTGAGCAAGCTGGACTTCCTCCCCAAGCAGGAGGTCGGACCGGGTACGGAACCGCTGCTGTACGCCGCCACGAGCCCGGACGCGACCGCAGGCGGCTACTACGGCCCGAGCGGCCTGTTCGGCCTGGTCGGCCCGACGGCCGAGTCCCGCATCACCCGGCGCGCCCTGGATCCCGCCGCCAACGCCCGGCTCTGGGCCGTGGCGGAGCGCCTCACGGGCGTCGGCCCCGCAGTGGCCGCCGCAGCCGGCTGAGCGGCGCGGCCGGGGCCCCGGAACCCGCCCGGGGCCCGCTCGCGCGCAGCGGGGTGAGCAGTCCCGCGCCCACGATCAGCAGGCAGAACGCCCCGGCGCCCAGGCTGACGGCGGGGACCCCGTGCCGGGCGGCCAGCGCGGTGAGCACGGCCGCCCCCGCCGGGCCCGAGGCGTTGTGCACCGTCCAGAAGGCGGAGGTGACCCGGCCCAGCAGGTGTTCCGGGGTCACCTCCTGGCGCACGGTCATGGAACAGACGCCGCCGAGGGTCAGCCCGAACATGAACAGGGCGGCCGGCCCCGCGATGACCGGCGCGCTCCGGCTGACGCCGATCCCGGCGAAGGCCACCGCGATCGCGCCGACCGAGCCCAGCCAGCAGACCCCGAACCCGAGGCGCCGGCGCAGCGGCCCGGCGGCGAAGGCACCGGCGAGCGTGCCCACGCCGCTCGCCGCCATCACGTAACCGAGGGTGGCGGAGCCCTCGTGCAGGTCGTGCTCGACCCGGTAGATCAGCAGGTCGGTCGCGCCGAGGGTGACGAAGGTCAGCAGGGTGAGCAGGACGGTCAGCGGGCGCAGCAGCGGGTGCGCCCACAGGAACCGGAACCCGGCCGCGAACATCTCGCGCAGCATGGCGGCTGCGCCCGGTCCAGGCCGCTCCCGCGCGTCGCCGGGCCGCGGGGCGAACCGGACCCGGAGCAGGCTGACGGCGGACACCAGGAACGTCGCGCCGTCCAGCCCCAGCGCCCAGGCCGGTCCCACCCCGGCCGTTACGGCGCCGGCGATCACGGGTCCGAGCAGGGTGCCCAGGGCGAAGGCGCTCATCAGCCGCCCGTTGGCCCGGATGAGGTCCTCGGGCGGCACCAGGGCGGGCACCGCCGTCACGTAGGCCACGTCGAAGAGGCCCTTCAGCACGCCGACCGGCGCGGTCAGCAGGTACAGCAGCCAGACGCCGTGGGTGGCCGGCCACAGGAAGGGCACCACCCCGAGCAGCAGGGCCCGCGCCAGATCGCAGCCGATCATCAACCGGCGCCGGTCCGCCCGGTCGACCACGTATCCGGCGAAGACGCCGGTGACCACCGCGGTGGCCGCGGAGACCACCGTGACGAGGCCCATCTGGAAGACCGACCCCGTCGCGGCCAGCACCAGCAGCGGCAGCGCGACCGCGGAGACGGACCCGCCGAGGACGGACAGCGTCTGCCCGAGCCAGAAGACGTTGAAGTCCTGGTTGCGGGAGAGCGCACTCACCCGAGCAGCGCGTAGACCGTCGAGGCCTTCGCGGCCGGCTCGGCCGAGCCGTCGGGGGTCATGGTGATGTCGGCGAAGGCCATCCGCTTGCCGAGCTTGGTGATCCGTACGTCGATCAACACGTCGGCGTCCACGACGGGCCGTTGGAAGCTCGTGGACTGCTGGACGGTGGTCATCGGCCCGTACCCGCCGCGGGCGGCGCAGACGGCGATGACGGTGGCGGTGTCGGCGGCGGCCATCAGGGCCTGGCCCGACAGCCCGCCGCCGTCCCGGGCCAGCTCCGCGGACCACGGCAGCCGCAGTACGGCGTGCCGCTCGCCGGTCTCCCGGACGGTGAGGCCGAGGGCGAGCACCCAAGGGGCGAAGTTCTCGGCGAGGATCCGGTCGGCGTCTGCCGGTGTGAGGGTCATCAGGGGATTGTGGCGGCCCGCCGGGGGCCGCCACAACACGATTTCCCCGTCCCGGGGTTGGAACCGGTCCTACCGGGTCACAGGCTCGCGGCGAGCTCCGTGCCCTGCCGGATGGCCCGCTTGGCGTCCAGTTCGGCGGCCACGTCGGCGCCGCCGATCAGGTGGGCGTCGACACCGGCCGCGCGCAGCGCCTCGTACAGGTCACGGCGCGGCTCCTGCCCGGTGCAGAGCACGACGGTGTCGGCGGGCACCAGGCGCTGCTCGCCGTCGACGGTGATGTGCAGGCCCTCGTCGTCGATCCGGTCGTACGTCGCCCCGGCCACCGAGACGACGCCGCGGTGCTTGAGTTCGGCGCGGTGGATCCAGCCGGTCGTGGTGCCGAGGCCGGCACCGACCTTGGTGGTCTTGCGCTGGAGCAGGTGGACCCGGCGCGGCGGCGCGGGCCGCTCGGGGGCGGTGAGGCCGCCCGGGCCGGTGTACGCCGTGTCGACGCCCCAGTGGCGGAAGTAGACGGCCGGGTCCTGGGCGGCGCCCTCGCCGTTGTCGGTGAGGAACTCGGCCACGTCGAAGCCGATGCCGCCGGCGCCGACGACGGCGACGCGCTCGCCGACCGGGGCGCCGTCGCGCAGGACGTCGAGGTAGCTGACCACGTTGGGGTGGTCGACGCCCTCGATGTCGGGGGTGCGGGGGGTGACGCCGGTGGCGACGACGACCTCGTCGTAGCCCTGGAGGGTCTCGACGTCGGCGCGGGTGTTCAGGCGCAGGTCGATGCCGTGGGCGGTGAGCCGGTTGGCGTAGTAGCGGATGGTCTCCGCGAACTCCTCCTTGCCGGGGATGCGGCGGGCGATGTCGAGCTGGCCGCCGATGTGCCCGGAGGCCTCGAACAGGGTGACGGCGTGGCCGCGCTCGGCGGCGGAGACGGCGCAGGCGAGTCCGGCCGGGCCGGCCCCGACGACGGCGACGCGCTTCTTCGTCCGGGTCGGCGACAGCACCAGTTCGGTCTCGTGGCAGGCGCGCGGGTTGACCAGGCAACTGGTGATCTTGCCGCTGAAGGTGTGGTCGAGGCACGCCTGGTTGCAGCCGATGCAGGTGTTGATGGTCTCGGCGGCACCGGCGCGCGCCTTGCTGACGAAATCGGCGTCGGCGAGGAAGGGGCGGGCCAGCGACACCAGGTCGGCGCGCCCGTCGGCCAGCAGCTCCTCTGCGGTCTCCGGCGTGTTGATCCGGTTGCTGGTGACGAGGGGAACGGATACCGAGCCCATGAGGCGCTTGGTGACCCAGGTGTAGGCCCCGCGCGGGACGGAGGTGGCGATGGTGGGGATGCGGGCCTCGTGCCAGCCGATGCCGGTGTTGATGATGGTGGCGCCGGCCGCCTCGATCTCCTTGGCGAGGCGGACGACCTCTTCCAGAGTGGAACCGCCCGGGATCAGGTCGAGCATCGAGAGGCGGTAGATGAGGATGAACTCCTCCCCCACGGCCTCGCGGGTGCGCCGCACGATCTCCAGCGGGAAGCGGACGCGGTTCTCGTACGCCCCGCCCCAGCGGTCGGTGCGCCGGTTGGTGGCGGCGGCGATGAACTCGTTGATCAGGTAGCCCTCGGAGCCCATGATCTCGACGCCGTCGTAGCCGGCCAGCTTGGCGAGGCGGGCGGCGCGGACGAAGTCCTCCACCGTCCGCTCGACCTGTACGTCGGTGAGCTCGTTCGGGACGAACGGGCTGATGGGCGCCTGGAGGGGAGAGGGGGCGACCAGGTCCTTGTGGTAGGCGTAGCGGCCGAAGTGGAGGATCTGCATCGCGATCTTCCCGCCTTCGGCGTGCACCGCCTCGGTGATCACCCGGTGCTCGGCGGCCTCGTCCTCGGTGGTGAGGCGGGAGCCGCCCTCGAAGGGGCGGCCGGCGTCGTTGGGGGCGATGCCGCCGGTGACGATGAGGCCGGCGCCGCCGCGGGCGCGCTCGGCGTAGAAGGCGGCGAGGCGCTCGAAGCCGCCCGCGTGCTCTTCGAGGCCGGTGTGCATGGAGCCCATGATCACGCGGTTCGGCAGCGTGGTGAAGCCGAGGTCCAGGGGGCTCAGCAGGTGCGGGTACCGGCTCTGGGACATGGGGGGCGCCTCCTCGCGCGGGGGTGATGGACCTGTTCTAGCGAGGGACCCCAGGTTTTGCAACTAGGTGCATAACAGCCTGGGGGCCGTCCTCCCCGGGATTCCCGGGGAGGACGGCCCCGCTTGTGGCGCAGTTCACGCCCCCGCGGACGCCCGTTCGCCCGCGGTGGGTACGCTGACCGGTCAGGTGCGGCGCAGGCGGACCGTGACGATCTGGAACGGGCGCAGGGTCAGCGGGAGGGCCCCGCCGGGGGTGGGGGCGCCGAGGGCGGTGGCCGGCAGGGGCCGCTCCAGCAGGTCGCACTCGGTGGCTGCCACCGGCCCGAAGTCCGCGGTCAGGGTGGCCGTGGCCCGGCCGCCCAGGGACTCGTACAGCCGGACGACGACGTCCCCGCTGCGGTCCTCGGCCAGCTTGACCGCCGCCACCACCACCGCGTCGTTGTCCACCACCACCAGCGGCGCCACCGGGGCCGCCCCGGACACCACCCGCTCCGGCAGGTTCAGCGCGTGCCCCTCGCGCACGGCGTCGCCGATCGTCGCACCGGGCGCCAGCGAGCAGGCCACGGTGTGGGTGCCCTGGTCGGTCTCCGGGTCGGGATAGCGCGGGGCGCGCAGGAGCGAGAGCCGGACGGTGGTGGTCTGCCCGCCGTCGGGGCGTACGTCCCGGGTCACGTCGTGGCCGTACGTGGAGTCGTTGAGGACGGCGGCGCCCCAGCCGGGTTCCCCGGTGTGGATCCACCGGTGGGCGCAGATCTCGAACTTGGCCGCCTCCCAGGAGGTGTTGGTGTGGGTGGCCCGGTACACGTGCCCGAACTGGATCTCGGCGGCGGAGCGGTCGGCCTTCACGTCCAGCGGGAACGCGGCCTTGAGGATCTTCTCCGTCTCGTACCAGTCCACCTCGGTACGGATGTCGACCGTCTTGGCGCCCGCCCGCAGCGCCACCGACTGCACCACCCGGGACGAGCCGAAGGAGCGGACGGCCCGGACCTCCGCCGCCCGCGGCCCGGCCGCGGTCGCCTCCAGCGCTTCCAGGTCCACCAGGTCGGTGACCTGGTGGCGGTAGGAGGCGTCGAGGTCCCAGGCGTCCCACATGTTCGGGAAGTCGGGGTGGATCTGCAGCAGGTTCGCGGCGGCCCCCGGCGCGACGGACTCGCGGCCGGCCTCCAGGTCGTAGGCCGACACGATCAGCCCGCGGCCGTCGACCTCCACCCGCAGCCGGCCGTTGGCGAGGACGTACCCGCCGGCCGGCCGCTCGCCGAGGGTGACCGGCCCGGCGGCCGGCTCAGGCGCCCCGGCGCCCCCGGCCGGGACTCCGCGCCGGGTGTGCGGGGCGCAGTTGAAGACCAGTTCCCGGGTCCCCTTCCCGGCCAGTGCGAGCTGCGCGGCCAGGGTGATCCCGGTCAGCTCCTCCCGTACCCGGCGGTACGTCTCGCGCGCCTCGCGGTGCACCCAGGCGATGGAGGAGCCCGGCAGGATGTCGTGGAACTGGTGGAGCAGCACGGTCTTCCAGATCCGCTCCAGGTCCTCGTACGGGTACGCGTACCCGGCGACCCGGACCGCGGCGGTCGCCGCCCACAACTCCGCCTCGCGCAGCAGTGACTCGGCGCGCCGGTTGCCCTGCTTGGTCTTGGCCTGCGAGGTGTAAGTGCCCCGGTGCAGCTCCAGATACAGCTCTCCGGCCCAGACGGGGGCGTCCCGGTACTCCGCGTGCGCCTTCTCGAAGAAGGCGTCGGGCCGCTCGATCTCCACGCGCGGCGAGCCTTCCAGGTCGCGCAGGCGCCTCGCCCTCGCCAGGTGCTCGCGGGTGGGGCCACCGCCCCCGTCGCCCCAGCCGAAGGGCACCAGGGAGCGGGAACCACGCCCCTTCTCGCGGTAGTTGCGGGCGGCGTGGGCCAGTTGTGCGCCGCCCAGGTCGCTGTTGTAGGTGTCGACGGGCGGGAAGTGCGTGAAGACGCGGGTGCCGTCGATGCCCTCCCACCAGAAGGTGTGGTGGGGGAACGCGTTGACCTGGGACCAGGAGATCTTCTGGGTCAGGAACCAGGTGGAGCCGGTGAGTTTGACGATCTGCGGCAGGGCGGCGGTGTAGCCGAAGGAGTCGGGCAGCCAGACGTTGCGGGTCTCGATCCCGAACTCCTCCCGGAAGAACTTCTTGCCGTAGAGGAACTGGCGGACCATGGCCTCGCCGCCCACCATGTTGGTGTCGGACTCCACCCACATGCCGCCGACGGGCACGAACTGTCCGTCGGCGATCTTCTTCTTGATCCGCTCGAAGAGCTCGGGCCGGTGCGTCTTGATCCAGTCGAGCTGCTGGGCCTGGGACATGGCGAAGACGAACTCGGGGTGCTCGTCCATCAGGTTCACCACGTTCGACGCCGTCCGCGCCACCTTGCGGACCGTCTCGCGCAGCGGCCACAGCCACGCGGAGTCGATGTGGGCGTGGCCGACCGCGCTGATCCGGTGCGCGGAGGCGGTGGCGGGGGTGGCGAGCACCCCGGCCAGCCGCGCCCGGGCCGCGGCCGCCGTACCGGGGACGTCGTCCAGGTCCAGGGCGTCCAGCGAGGCGTCGACGGCGCGCAGGACCGCGTACCGCCGGGCGTCGTCCCCGTCGAGCTGCGTCATGAGGGCGTGCAGGACGTCGAGGTCCTGTACGAGTTCCCACACCTCGCTCTCGAAGACGGTGAGGTCCATCCGGGCGAGCCGGTAGAGGGGCTGGTCCCCGCTGGTCTGCCGGTCCCCCTCGTAGGTGGGCCGGTGCTCGACCAGCACCGGGTTGGCGGCGGCTTCGACGTACCACTCGATCCGCTCGCCGCCCTCGGCGCGGTCGGCGACCCGCACCCAGTCGTTGTACGGGTTGAGGGCCTTGATCTCGGAGCCGTCCGCGCCGTGGACCAGGCCCTCGCACTGGAAGCCCGGCATCATCCGGTCGAACCCGAGGTCGAGGACGGCTTCGACGCTGCGCCCCGCCCAGTCGTCCGGGACGGTGCCGGTGACCTTGAACCAGGTGGTGCCCCATGCGGGGCCCCACGGATCTCCGGTCGCGCAGGGCCGGTAGCGGGCCGCCAGCCCCTCCCCCACCGGGACGGGCTCGCCCGGTGCGTCCCAGCGCTCGACGGTCAGCGGCAGGGAGCGGGAGTGGACGGCGGGTGTGACGCGCTCCTTGAGGACCCGGCGGAGGCGGAGTTCGGCAACGCTGCGGTCGTCGTGCATGACGGCTGCTCCAGGAAGGGAAGGGCGGGCGGCGGGGCGGGGCTCAGAGCTTGACGGCTCCCTCGCCCACGCCCTTGAAGAAGTAACGCTGGAGGGCGAAGAACAGGAGCATCATCGGGATCAGCGCGGCCATCGCGCCGGCGGCGATGATCCGCTGGTCGTTGACGGTGGTCGCGCCGGCCAGGGTCTTCAGGCCGAGTTGCAGGGTGTAGTGCTCACTGTCGGTCAGGACCAGCAGGGGCCACAGGAAGTCGTCCCAGGCCCCCATGAAACTGGTGAGGCAGACGACGGCCAGGGCGCCCTTGGCGGACGGCAGGAACACCCGGGTGAACCGGGTCCACTCGCCGGCGCCGTCCAGCAGTGCGGCCTCCTCGATCTCCCGGGGGACGGCGAGGAAGGCCGCCCGCATGACCATGATGTTGAGGACGGAGACGGCGCCGGGCAGCCAGACCCCGATGAGCGTGTCCACCAGTCCCATAGCGCGCACGGTGAGGAACATCGAGATCATGACGGACTCGAAGGGGAACATCAGGGTCGCCACCAGCACGGTGAAGACGATCTTGCGGCCCTTCCAGCCGGTGCGGGAGAGCGCGTAGCCGCCCATCGAGGCGAAGACCGCGTTCGAGGTCACGGCGAGGGCCGCCACCACCAGCGTATTGCCGGTGTACTGGAGGAGCGGGAACGATTCGGCGACCCGGAGGTAGTTGTCGAGGGTGGGCCGGGCCGGCAGGACGCCGTCGTACACGTTCTCCGTACGGCCGCGCAGCGAGGTGAGGAACTGCCAGCCGATCGGACCGAGCATGACGACCAGCAGCAGGCTCAAGGTGGCGTACCGGCCGGCCAGACCGGTCAGCCGGCGGCCGCGGCCCGCGCGCCGGCTCCGTGCGCCGCCGGCCGCGGCGCGTGCGCTCACCTCTCGTCCCCCTTCGTGAGGCGGTGGCCCAGCAGGCTGAACACCAGCGTCAGGAGGAACAGCAGGAGGGAGACGGCGCAGGCGTAGCCGGTCTCGCCGGAGAAGCCGAGGCCGACCTGGCGGATCAGGAAGGGCAGGGTACGGGCTCCCCCGCCGGGGCCGCCGCTCTCGCCGCCCAGGATGTAGATCTCGGTGAACACGCGCAGCGCGGAGATCGCCGAGAGGGTGCCCACGAGGAGCATCATCGGTTTCACCTGGGGGACGGTGACGCTGAAGAAGCGTCGGACGGCGCCCGCTCCGTCGAGGGCGGCCGCCTCGTAGAGGGAGACGGAGACGTTCCCGAGGGCCGCGAGGTAGAAGACCATGTAGTAGCCGAGGCCCTTCCACACGGTCACGATCATCGCGGAGACCAGCAGCATGGTGCTGTCGGTCAGGAACGGGACGGGCTCGGAGACGAGGTGGAGGCCGCGGAAGACCGTGTTGACCAAGCCGTCGCTGCGCAGCACCCACTGCCACATCAGGCCGACGACCACCGCCGAGGCGATCACCGGGGTGTAGAAGGCCGACCGGAAGAACCCGATGCCGGGGATCTTCGTGCGTACGAGGACCGCGAGGGCCAGCGGGAGCAGGACCAGGCAGGGCACGACGACCAGCAGGTAGAGCACGCTGTTGCCGGTCGCGAGCCAGAAGTCGGGGTCGGCGAAGGCGCGCCGGTAGTTGGCGAAGCCGGTGAACCGGCCGCCGCGCAGGATCTGGGCGTCGGTGAAGGAGAGGATCACCGTGTTCAGGAACGGCCAGATGCTGAAGAGGACCACCAGCAGCAGTCCGGGGGCGAGGAAGAGGTACGGCGCCCACCGCACCGGCCGGCGGGCCGCCCCGGGGGACGCGGGCCCGGCCGGGGCGGGCGCCGCCGCCCTCATTTTCCCGCCGCGTCGGCGAGCAGCCTGTTCGCCTCCTCCTGCGCCTTCCGCACCGCCGTCGCGGCGTCCTGTTCGCCCTTGACGGCCTTCTGCACCTCGCGGACCACCGCGTCACCGACCTGGTTGGTCCACTGCACGGGGGTGTTGGCGTCGAGTTCGGCGCTTTTCAGCTCCTCGGCGCCCACCGCCCGGGCCAGCGTCTCGGCGTCCTGGCCGTCGCCCCGGTCGGCGAAGTACGGGTCCGCCAGCCCCTTGGCGTTGGACGGGTAGATGGTGGCCCTCTTGGCGAACGCGACCTGGTTGGGGCCGTTGGTGACCCACTTGGCGAATTCCGCCGCCGCGTCCGGGTGCGGGGTGTCCTTGCGGATGCCGAGCGACTGGGCGTAGACGCCGATGTGGCCGAGCCGTCCGGTGACCGCGCCCGCGACCCGGGTGGTGGCGTAGACCTGGGGGGCGTTCTGCTTGATGTCCTTGACGAAGCCCGGCGAGCCGGGGCCGAAGACGAGTCTGCCCGCGCCGTAGAGCTGGTTGATGTCATCGGACTTGAGGAGGGATTCCCTGGGCATGGCGCCCTTGGCGTAGAGGGACTTCATCCGATCGACCCACTCGACGGCCTTCGGGGTGTCGAAGACGAACCCGTTCTTGGCGCCGTTCAGGATCGGGACGCCCATCTTCTGCCAGTCCCCGGGGAGCCGTCCCTTGGGGTCCGCCATGAAGGCGGCGTACCGGCCGCCGGACCGGTCGGCGATCTGCTCGGCGTAGTCGAAGAACTGCTCCACGCCCACCGGAGGTCTGTCCGGATCCAGTCCGGCCTTGCGGAAGAGGTCCGTGTTGTACGTGAGGATCTCCGGGGTCACGTACCAGGGGTAGGCGAAGACGCTGTCGCCCTTGCCGGGAAGTTTGAACTGCTCCCAGGCTCCGGGGACGTACTCCCCGGCCACATCCGGGTCGAGCCGTGCGACGTCGGCGAGCATGCCGCGGTCGCCGAGGAGCTGGAAGGAGTCGGTGGAGAGGTTGACGACGTCGGGCAGGGCGCCGGCCTGGGCGTCGGCGACGAGCTTTTCGTTGTAGCCCTCGCCCGGCACGTCCTCCCACTCCACCTTCACGTCGGGGTATTTCCGCTGGAAGGCGTCGATGACCCCTTGGACGTACGGGGTGAACACCGGTTTCAGCTGGAGGGTGCGGAAGGTGATCTCGCCGGCCACCTCGCCGGTCCTCGCCGCCTCCCGCGCCTCTCCCGGGCCGCCGAGCCCGCACGCGGCGGCCGACAGCAAGGTGCCCGCGGCGAGGGCTGCGAGGACCGTGCGGGTCATGGGGGAACGGGTCATCGTCGCGGCCTCCAGGGGGGATTCCGGCAGCGCTGCCGGAGAGCGGTGACCACGCTCGCCCGGATCCGGGGGCCCGTCAACGTGGCCGCAGACCCACTGGCCGGGCCGCTGCGGGCATCCCGTTCGTACGGTGAACTCCCGGCAGACGCAGGCCTTTTCGTCAATACCGTGGCCACCTGGACTCATGCGCTTTAGTCGGCAATCTCCCGCCCGTCACGTCGATTCCGCAACGGGCGCCTTTCCCGGCGGAGGTTGGCTTCTTGTGTACGTTTCCCGGTCCGGTCCCGGCAGCGGACTAATGCGCTTTACCGGGCGCCCGGGGAAAGGTCGGCGGGGTCCGTGTTGGCGCCGCAGAGGATGACGGCGACCCGAGCGCCCGGTGCCCGCGGAGTCCGGCCGAGCGCCGCCAGGGCGGTGGCGGCGCCCGCCTCGACCACGATCCGGTGGTCCTCCCAGAGTCCGCGCCGGGCGGCCGTGATCGCCGCGTCCGGCACCAGCACCGAGTCGACGCCCTCGTGCCGGGCGGCGGCCAGCGCGTCGACGGAGACCCGGGTCGCCCCGAGCGAGTCGGCGGCGACCGAGTCCACCGGCACGTCCACCGGCCGGCCCGCCTCCAGGGCCGCGTTGAGCGCTCGGCAGCGGTCCGGTTCGGCGGCGACGACCCGCACGCCGTGTTCGCGGGCGGCGGTGGCGACGCCGGCGAACAGCCCGCCGCCGCCGACCGCCACGACGACGGTGTCCAGGCCGGGCAGCGCGGCCCGGATCTCGTCGAGCAGGGTGCCCGCGCCCGCCGCGATCAGCGGATGGTCGTAGGCGTGGCTGCTCAGGGCGCCGCTGGCGGCCGCGAACTCCCGGCAAGCGGCGAGGGCTTCGGCGTACCGGTCGCCGACGAGGCGTACGTCGGCCCCGTAGCCGCGCAGCCGTTCCAGCTTCACGCGGGGCGCGCTGACGGGCAGGAACACGGTGGCGGGCACGGACTGGGCACGCGCCGCCCAGGCGCAGGCGAGACCGGCGTTGCCGCCGGAGGCGATGGTGACACCGGCGGGCGGCAGGGTGCCGGCGGCCCGGTGGGCGGCGAGGAAGTTGTGGGCGCCGCGGGCCTTGAAGGAGCCGGTGTGCTGGAGGTGTTCCAGGGCGTACCAGACGCCCTCGGCGGCGGGGACCACGGCGGCAGGCCGGATCACTCCGGCTATCCGGCCGGCGGCGGCGCGTACGGCGGCGTAGTCGAGCTGCTGTTCCATGGACGTCGGTCCCTTTCAGCGGGCGGCGGGACGGGCTCGGGAAGCGGCCGGGCGGGCCGCCGCGATGAGCTGGCGCAGGGCGCCGTAGTACACCTCGTGGTCGGTCAGGGCGGGCAGTACGTCGGTGATCCCGGCGGAGAGCGCCGGGAACTCGGCGGGGTCCAGGGCGGCCAGCGCGGCGCGCGAGGCCGCGGTGGCCCCCGCCGGATCACGGTGATCGACGAAGGCGGCGCTGCCCAGGGTGAGCAGGTACATCCGGCGGTAGACGGTCATCGCCTCGGCGGCGCTCATTCCGGCGGCGACGCTGTCGGCGATGGCGGGTTCGACGAGCCGGGCGAGCAGTTGACGGCCCAGCCAGGGCCGGCCCCCGCGCAGCACCAGCAGCCCGGGGTGGGTGACGAGCAGCCGGTAGAGGGCCGAGAAGCGCAGCTCGGCGGCCTCGGCCCAGTCGGCCGTGGCGGGGACGTCGGGCAGCCGGGCGGCCAGGTGCTCGGTGCAGAGGTCCAGCAGCCCGGCGAGGTCGACGCAGCGCCGCTGGACGGTGGCGTGGGAGACGTCGAGCCGGTCGGCGAGGGCGCGGAAGCTCAGGGCACCGGGCCCTTCCTCGTCCAGGATCGCCAGGGCGGCTTCGGCGATCGCGCCGGGAGTGGCGCGGTCGAGGGCGGCTGATCTGCGCGGCATGGATACACCGTAACATACGCTGTCACGTACGCCGTCACGTACGGCGTCACGCATTCCCGCGCCGCCTCGATCGTGTGACACGGCTGCGCCCATATTGCTGGTCATCGGGACGAAAGACCCGAGGGCCGTTGACAGTGCGTGATCACCCCGCTGCACTGAGCGCTCGACAGCCCCGTCGGTGCCTCCCCCACTCAAGGAGATCCCGTGCCGCCTCGCCCGCGTGCGTCGCTCCCCTGTCTGACCGCGGCCGCTCTGCTGGCCCTCGCCCTCGGCGCCGCCCCGGCGGCGGCCGAGCCCACCGCCACCTCCGACACCCCGCTCGCGCTGACCCCGCCGATGGGCTGGAACAACTGGGCGCACTACATGTGCGACATCGACGAGGCGAAGGTGGTCGCGAACGCCGACGCGCTCGTGTCCACCGGGCTCGCCGCCAAGGGCTACGACACGGTGACGGTCGACGACTGCTGGATGACGAAGTCCCGCGACGCGGACGGCGATCTGGTCACCGACACCCGGAAGTTCCCGCACGGCATGGCGTGGCTCGGGGACCACCTGCACGCCAAGGGGCTGAAGTTCGGCATCTACCAGGACGCCGGCTCCCTCACCTGCGAGCGCTACCCCGGCAGCGGCGCTCCCGCTGGCGGCGGCCCGGACCACTACGCCCGCGACGCCCGGCTGTTCGCGTCCTGGAACGTGGACTACGTCAAGATGGACGGCTGCAACCTGCACGTGCCGCCCGGCACCACGAAGGAACGGGCCTACCGAGACGCCTACCACGCCGTCGCCCGGGCCCTGCGCGACAGCGGACGCGACATGGTGCTGTCCGCCTCCGCGCCGGCCTACTTCCAGCAGGGCGAATGGGGCGGACCCGAGTGGCACAAGGTGCTCCACTGGGTCGGCGAGACCGGCCAGCTGTGGCGCGAGGGCAAGGACATCAAGGTCTACGACCGGAAGGCGCCGAGCACCTCCCGCTGGGGCTCGGTACTCGGCAACTACGGCTACAACCGCTGGCTCGGCCGGTACGCGGGCCCGGGCAACTGGAACGACCCGGACTTCCTGATCGCGGGCGCACCCGGGCTGAGCGGGGCGGAGAGCCGCAGCCAGGTCGGCCTGTGGGCCATGATGGCGGCCCCCTTCATCCTCTCCTCGCAGGTGTCCGAGCTGACCCCGGCCGGACTCGCCGCCCTCGGCAACACCGATCTGATCGCGCTCGACCAGGACCCGATGGGCCGTCAGGGCTCCGTCGTCTCCTCCAACGCCACCTTCGACATCCTGGTGCGGCCCCTGGCGAACGGCGACCGGGCGGTGGCCGTGCTCAACCGCTCGGGCCGGGCCCGCGACATCGCCGTGCCGCTCGGCGAGGTCGGCCTGCCCGGCTGCACCGCTGACGCCAAGGACCTGTGGCACGGCAGGAGCGCCCGCATCGGTGCCGCGTTGACCGGGAAGGTGGCAGCCCACGACACCGGCGTCTGGCGGCTCACCCCGCGCGGCTGCCCTGGGGCGGTGCCGACCGGGCAGATCGCCGGAGCGGGCGCCCGGTGCGCCGACGGGGCCAACACCACCGGACCCGGCGCCGTGGTGCTGGCCGCCTGCACCGGCGCCGCCGACCAGCGGTGGAGCCTCGGGGACGGGGCGACGCTGAAGCTGGCCGGCGCGTGCCTGTCGGCGGGTGACGCGGGCGTGGTGGAACTGGCCCGGTGCGCGCCCGGGCAGCCGGGGCAGAGCTGGGAGCACGACCGCAGCGGCACCCTGACGGAGACCGTGAGCGGGCTGTGCCTGACCGCACCCGCCGCGGCGGCCGCCCCGGACGCCCCCGCCGACCGGCTCCGGCTCGCCGCCTGTGGTGACCACCGGGTCGACCAGACCTGGGCCCTGCCGGTCTGACGGCACCCCCCCTCCCGCGGCCTGCCCGACCCGTCACCGGACCCGACACAGAGGACGACGCACACCCCATGCCACGCCGCCCCCGTACGCGCCGATCCGTCGCGCTCGCGACGCTTCCCACCGCGCTGCTGACCCTGATCCTCGGTACTTCCCCCGGTTCGGCGGCCCCCGCCGACTCACCCGTACGAGCCCTTACCCAAGCCGAAGCCCCGGCCGGCGTCCGTGCGCAGCCGCGCCCCGCACCCCGGCCCCGTACCTTCGACACCGGCCCGGCGCGTGACGCCCTGCGGCGGCTGCTGCCGCGCCACGCCGCGCAGTTCGACCTGGTACCGGACACCTCGGCCGGGGAGGACACCTTCACCGTCTCCGGCGGCCCGGGCGCGATCACCGTGCGCGGCTCCACCGGGGCGACGCTGCTCACCGGCGTCGGCTGGTACCTCCAGCACGTCGCCGGCGCCGACATCGGCTGGCCCGGCGACAGCATCGGCATGCTGCCCGCCACCCTGCCGGGCGTGCCCAGCCCGGTCACCCGTTCCGCCCGGGTGCCCCACCGGTACGCGCTCAACGACACCGACGACGGCTACTCGGGCCCGTACCGCACCTTCGAGGAACACCAGCGGCAGATCGACCTGCTCGCGCTGCACGGCGTCAACGAGGTGTTCGTCCAGACCGGCGCCGAATACCCGTACTACCGGGCGCTCCAGCGGTTCGGGTACTCGGCCGCGGAACTGCGCAAGTGGATCCCGGCCCCGGGCCACCAGAGCTGGTGGCTGCTGCAGAACCTCAGCGGCTTCGGCGGCCCGGTCACGGAGCGGCTGCTGCGCGAGCGCGCCGACGTGGGCGCCCGGATCGCCGACCAGCTGCGCGGCCTCGGCATGACACCGGTCCTGCCCGGCTACTTCGGCACCGTCCCGCCGGGCTTCGCCGCCCGCCACCAGGGCGCGTCCACCGTGGCGCAGGGCGACTGGGCCGGCTTCGACCGGCCGGACTGGCTCGACCCGGCCTCCCCGGCGTTCGCGGAGCTGGCCGCCGCGTACTACGGCGAGCAGCGGGAGGTCTTCGGCGACAGCACGATGTACCGGATGAGCCCCCTGCACGAGGGCGGCCGGACGGGCTCGGTGGACGTCCGCGCCGCCGCGGGGGCCATCCAGCGCGCGCTGTGGGCCGCGCACCCGGGCGCGCTGTGGGCGGTGCTCGGCTGGCAGGACGACCCGACGAAGGAACTGCTGGCCGGGGTGGACACCTCGAAGCTGCTGATCCTGGACGGCCTGTCCGACCGGTACAACCGGCTGGACCGGGAAGCCCGTTGGGGCGGCACTCCGTACGCGATGGGCACCATCTACAACTTCGGCGGGCACACCACGATCGGCGCCAACACCTCGGTGTGGCTCGACCGGTTCGGCGCCTGGCGCGACAAGCCGGACAGTGCCCTGCGGGGCACCGCGTACCTGCCGGAGGCCACCGGCACCAACCCGGCGGCCTTCGACCTCTTCACCGACCTGGCCTGGGAGCCGGGGCCGGTGGACCAGCGCGAGTGGTTCGCCGACTTCGCGGCCCGCCGCTACGGGCGTCCCGACGGCCATGCCGCGGCGGCCTGGGAGGAGTTGCGCAAGGGCCCGTACAGCACCTCTTCCGGCCTGTGGTCGGAGTCGCAGGACAGCCTCTTCACCGCCCGGCCGAGCCTGACGGTCACCGGCGCCGCGCACTGGAGCCCCAAGTCGATGCGCTACCAAGCGGATTCGGTCCGCCGGGCGCTGGACCACCTGCTGGCGGTGCCCCCGGCGCTCAGGTCCTCCAGCGCCTACCGCTTCGACCTGGTGGACACCGCCCGCCAGGCGCTGGCCAACCACTCACGGGTGCTGCTGCCGAAGATCCGGGCCGCCTACGAGGCCAAGGACCTGACCCGGCTGCGGCAGCTGACCGCCCAGTGGCGCGACGAGGAGCGCAAGCTGGACGCGGTCACCGGCTCCGACTCCCACTTCCTGCTGGGCCGCTGGCTGGCCGCCGCCCGCGCCCGGGGCGCCGACCGGGCCGAGCAGGACCGCTACGAGTACGACGCGCGCTCCATCCTGAGCGTGTGGGGGCAGCGGAGCACCAGCGAGGGCGGCTTCCTGCACGACTACGCGAACCGCGAGTGGAGCGGTCTGGTGTCCGAGTTGTACGCCGCCCGCTGGGACCGCTACTTCGCCTCGCTGGAGGAGGCGCTGGTGAAGCGCGCCGCCCCGAAGGAGATCGACTGGCACGCCTTCGAGGAGGCGTGGGCCCGGCGCACCACCCGCCATCCGTCGACGCCGAGCGGAGACCCGCACGTGCTGGCCGCCGCGGTGGCGGCGGCGCTGCCGAAGGCCGGTACCTGAACCGCGCCGGCGGCGGCACCGCCCGGCGGGGGGTGAACGTCACCCTCCCGTGGGAAATTCGGCACTCGTGCGAGGGAGAGCGCGCGCAGCGCAGCGACGCGCGGTCCGGGTCATCGGTTCACTGACCCGGACCCGACAGGGGCGGCCGTCGGGGTACTCCCGGCGGCCGCCCCTTCCTACGCCGTCAGGAGTGCATGGGGCATGTCCGAGACCGAACGGGAGCGGCCCTCCGCGACGCTGGAGCTGCTGGCGCTGCTCGCGGCCGGGGCCGCCGACCTGGCCATCGACCAGTTACGCCAGACCGGCGACCGGGCGCAGGAGGTGCTCCAGCGTTCCGATCTGCGCGAGTTGATCACCGAGGGGGTGGTGGAGCTGCGCAAGCGGGGGGAACTGGCCACGCGCCGGACCGCCGCCGGCTCCGAGAACTACCTGGAGACCATGGCCCGGCGGGCCGCCGAGAGGGCCGGCCACCCGCGTGCATGACCACGGCGCCTTCAAGGAGCGCGTGGACGGGGTGCTGGTCCGGCTCGCCGACGAGGAGGAGCGGGCGCTCCTCGGTCTGCACGAGGAACTCGCGCCGCTGGCCGAGCAGTTGCGCCGGTCACTGGCGCAGGGCAAGCGGATGCGCGCGGCGTTCCTCTACTGGGGGTGGCGGGCGGCGGGCCAGCCCGACTGCGACGGGGTGATCAGGGCCGCGGCGGCGATGGAGCTCGTGCACGCCGCGGCCTGTACGCACGACGACATCATCGACGGCAGCCGCACGCGGCACGGGCAGCCGACCGCCCACGCCGCGTTCGCGCAGGCCGGGCACCGGGCGACGGCCCTGGCGATCGTGCTGGGCGACCTCCTGATGGGGTACGCCGCGCACGTCTTCACCTCCTGCGGACTGCCGGGCGGCTACCTCGCGCGGACGGTGCCGCTGTGGTCGACGCTGCTGCGCGAGACGATGGCCGGCGAGTTCCTGGAGGTGCTGCGCACCCGGGCGGTGGACGCGTACGAGCCCCAGGTGGCGCAGTCCCTGCTGGTCTGCCGCTACAAGACCGCCAAGTACACGGTGGAACGGCCGCTGCACCTGGGCGTCACGCTGGGCGGCGGCCCGGGGGCGCTGCTGGAGGCCTTCTCCGCGTACGGCCTGCCGCTCGGTGAGGCCTTCCAGCTCAGGGACGACGTCCTCGGTACCTTCGGCGACCCGGCCGGCACCGGCAAGTCGAACCTGGACGACCTGCGCGACGGCAAGCCGACCGCGTTGCTGGCCTTGACCCTGGCGGCCGCCGACGCCGCCGGCCGCCGGCTCCTCTCCGAGGTGGTCGGCAACCCGGCCCTGACCGCACAAGACGCCTGCCGGGTCCGCGCGTTGATGGAGGACTGCGGGGCGCGCGGACAGGTCGAGGACATGATCCGGGAGCGGATCCAGCAGGCCACCGGGGCGCTGGACACCGTACCCATGCCGCCGCAGCCGCGGGCCGCCCTGCGCGAGCTGGCCCGCGCCGCGACGGAGCGCTCGCTCTAGCGGCATCCCGCACCGCAACCGACACGAAGGACGACTGCCGTGAACGCCACCGATCCCGCTTCACCCGCGTCCCGTTACGACGAGAGCACCCTCGACGCCCTGCGCGACCAGGGGGACCCGCTCGCGGACGAAACCGTCGCCGCGCTGTTCCGCAGCGGCGAGGTGGGTGACCTCAACACGCTGATGCGGTTCTTCACCACCGCCGGCGATCCGCTCCCCGCCCGGCTCCCGGCGGCCGCCGCCGGGTACTTCGAGGCGACGGCGGTGCCCCCGGCCTGGGTGGACTGGGACGTCATGGAGCGGGCCCGGCTGTTCTTCATGGACAACGCGGCCCACGTCAACACCGGCCTGTCCTTCGCCTCGATGCCCGTGACGTACGCGATCCCCCGGCTGGCCCGGCTGCTCTCCTCGACGCACTCCCTGGCGTACCCCTCGCGCCGGATGGCCAACACCGGCCAGTTCGTGACGTACCTGATGCGCACCGACTCCTTCGCGGAGGGCAGCCGGTTCCTCCCGGCCGCGCAGAAGGTGCGGCTGCTGCACGCCGCGGTACGCCACCACCTGCGCGAGGGCGGCCACTGGGACGTCGAACGCGACGGGGTGCCGATCTGCCAGGAGGACATGATCGGCGGCTTCTGCCTGTTCTCGCTGCTGGTACTGGACGCCATGCACCGGCTGGGCGTGCACATGAGCGAGGAGGGCGCGGAGGCCTACTTCTACGCCTGGCGGGTGGTGGCCGCCCTGCTCGGCTGCGAAATGCCGGCCGTGCCGCGGACCCTGGCCGAAGCCCGCGCCTATCTCGACCTGTACCTGCTGCGCGGACTGGGGCCCTCCCCGGAGGGGGTGGTCCTGAACGCCCAGCTGATGCGTCTCTACGAGGACGTGGTCCCCGGCACCCTGTTCGACCCGATGGTCCCGGCCACCGTCCGCTACCTCGTCGGCGACACCATCGCCGGATGGCTGGAGGTGCCGAAGAGCCCCTGGGACACGGCGGCGCGGGCGGTTCCCGTCGTGATCGGGCTGCTGGAGACCATCGAGGACAGCAGCCCGTTCGCGGAATGGGCCCTGGACAAGGCCGGGTCGCTGCTGTCCGGCTTCGAACTGTCGGCGCTGACCCGGGGGCGGGTGATGCACCACGCCGTCCCGACGGAGCTGCGGAGCGACTTCGGGCTCAGGACGCCCCGCACCGGGCGGTGGGTGCCCCCGGCGCCGGTCCACTGACGGGCCCGTCCACCGATGGACCCGTAGCCGGGTACCGGCGTGCCCGCGGGCTCGTACAGTCGGAGGGGGGACGGTGCGAGCCCGGGCGGACGGTGACCCTGATGGACGGTGGGAAGGCGGCACCCGGGCGTCCGCGGGCCGGGCCGGCGCTCGGCGCGCTCTGCGGGGTGCTCGCCGCTTGCGCGGGGCTCGCGGCGGCGCAGCTGGCGGCCGCCGCCGTACGCCCCGAGTCCGCTCCGCTGACGGCGGTCGGCGGAGTGGTGGTGGACCGCACGCCCCCGGCCGTCAAGGAGTGGGCGGTGCGGAGCCTGGGCACCGCCGACAAGGCGGTCCTGACCCTGGGCATCGTCGTGGTGCTGGGCCTGGTCGCCGTGGGGGCCGGGATGCTGGCCGTCCGCCGGCCCCGCGCCGGGACCGCGGTCGCCGCGGGCTTCGGCCTGGCCGGCGCCGTGGCCGCGCTCAGCCGGCCCGAGGCGACCTGGAAGGACGCGCTGCCCTCGCTGCTGGGCGGCCTGGTCGCGGCCGGGGTGCTGTACCTGCTGGTCAGGGCCTTGCACCGGCCGCGCCCGGCGGGTGCGCCGGCCGCCGGGCCGGGTTCGCTGGACCGGCGCGGCTTCGGGCGGCTGGCCCTGGCCACCGCGGCCGCCTCGGCGGGCGCCTGGTACGCCGGGCGGCGCCTGGGCGCGTACGGCTCGGCGGGCGCGACGGCCTCCCGGGCGGACCTGGTCCTGCCGCCGCCCGCGGTGCCGGCCCCGCCGGTACCGGCCGGCGCCCAGGTGCCGGTGCCCGGCGTGTCGCCCTTCCTGACTCCCGCCCGGGACTTCTACCGGGTGGACACCGCCCTCGTCGTGCCGCGCGTGGACGCGGGCGACTGGCGGCTGCGGATCCACGGGGACGGGGTCACCAGGCCGATGACCCTCGACCTGCGGGAGCTCCTCGCGCGGCCCCTCGTCGAGCACGACATCACCCTCACCTGTGTGTCCAACGAGGTGGGCGGCCCGTACGCGGGCAACGCCCGCTGGCTCGGGGTCCGGCTCGCCGACCTGCTGCGGGAGGCGGGCGTACGGCCGCCGTCGCGGGGCGGCCGGGCCGACCAGCTGGTGGCGCGGTCGGTGGACGGGATGACGATCGGCACCCCGGTCGAGGCCGTGATGGACGGCCGCGAGGCGCTGCTGGCGGTCGGGATGAACGGCGAGCCGCTGCCCTTCGCGCACGGGTTCCCGGTGCGGATGGTGGTGCCGGGCCTGTACGGGTACGTATCGGCCTGCAAGTGGCTGCGCGAGCTGCGGCTGACCACCTTCGACGCGTACGACGCGTACTGGGTGCGCCGGTCCTGGGCGCAGCAGGCGCCGGTCAAGACGCAGTCGCGGATCGACACGCCGCGGCCGCTCGCGGAACCGGCGGCGGGCCGGGTGATGGTGGCCGGCGTGGCGTGGGCCCAGCACCGGGGCATCGCCCGGGTCGAGGTACGGGTCGACGGCGGCCCGTGGCAGGAGGCCCGGCTGGCGGACGCCGACGGCGACGACACCTGGCGCCAGTGGCTGTGGCCGTGGCCGGCCACGCCCGGGCGGCACACCCTGGAGGTCCGGGCCACGGACCGGACCGGCGCCGTACAGACGGGCGAGCGCAGGGGGACGGTCCCGGACGGGGCGACGGGATGGCACGCGGTGACGGTGCGGGTGCGGGCCGGCGACACGGTGCGGTCCGGCGCCGACCCGGGCGGGGCGCGCCGTACATTGAGTCGGTGGAGCTGACCAGTACGTCGTTCCTGGTGACCCTGGTCGTGGTCACCGTGCTCGCCATGCTCGCGGCGCTGCTGCTGTGGAACCGGCTCCCCGGACCCGGCTGGCTGCGCTGGACCGCGCGGGTGCTGATGATCGGCCTGTGCCAGCTGACCGCCATCTGTGTCGTGGCGACGTGGATCAACGGGAGCTTCGGGCTCTACGCCTCCTGGGACGACCTGCTGGGCACTCCGAGCGGGAACGGCTCCGCGATGACGGGGCCCCCGGTGGGCCGGGCCGTGTTCACCCTGGGCGCGGACGGCACCCGCAGTACGTATTTCCGAGGGGCGCACTCCAAGCTGGCCGGGCAGGTGATCGTCTGGACTCCCCCGGAGTACGACGCCCCGGGTGCGGCGAAGACCCGCTTCCCGGTGCTGACGCTGCTGCACGGGTATCCGGGTTCGCCGCGCTCCTGGACCGAGCTGGGCGACATGCCGGGGGCGCTGGAGGACCTGGTCCGGCTGGGCGCGTCGCACCCCTTCGTCCTGGTGATCCCGGAGATCTATCCCGGCGGAGTGAACACCGACTGCAGCGACGTGCCGGGGCACAAGGTGGCCACCTGGCTGGCGGACGACGTGCCGGCGCTGGTCGCGCGGCACTTCCGTACGCTGCCCCAGCCCAAGGGGTGGGCGCTGATGGGCATTTCTACCGGGGCGTTCTGCGCGGCGAAGCTGCCGCTCCAGTACCCGAAGGTGTTCGGCGCCGGGGCGGCGCTGGACCCGGACGCGCTGACCGGGGACGCGGGGGTGCTGGCCGACCGCGGCCTGCGGGAGCGCAACAGCCCGATGTGGCTGGTCGCGCACACCAAGAAGGCCGATGTCGGGCTGTTCCTCGCCACGTCGGCGCAGGACAAGGACAGCCCGCCACGACAGCTGGACGCCTTCGCCAGGGCCGCCGCGGGGACCGGCGTCCGGGTCAAGACGCTGGTCCGCCCGGCCGGCGGCCACAACTTCCAGACGTGGACCGGGATGTACCCCGACGCGCTGGGCTGGCTGAGCTCACAGGTGCCGGCCCCGTCCGCGCCGGCGAGATGAACCGGCGCGGTCGGGCGACCTCGAGGGGCCTTGCTACCGGGCCCGGCCGGGCCGTACGGGCAGCGCGTCCACGCTGTTGCCGATGAAGCTGCGCTGGTGCGCGAGCTGCGCCTCCGGCACGGCGAGGTCGAGGTCCGGGAAGCGCGCGAAGAGGCGTTCCAGGGCGATGGCCGCCTCCAGGCGGGCCAGCGGCGCCCCCACGCAGTAGTGCGCGCCGTGTCCGAAGGAGAGGTGGCGTCCGGCGCCCGGGCGGGCGAGGTCGAAACGGTCGGCATCCGGCCCGTGGACGGCCGCGTCGCGGCCCGCTGCCGTGTAACCGGCGAGGACGGGGGTGCCCCGCGGGATCACCGCCCCGCCGACGGTCACGTCGCGGGTGGGGTAGCGGAACGGGAACCAGCTGACCGGGCCGTCCCAGCGCAGGGTCTCGTCGACGACGTCCGACCAGCCCGCCTTCGACTCCAGGACCAGGGCGAGCTGGTCCCGGTGGGTACACAGGGCGCGGACGGCGTTGCTGATCAGGTTGAGGGTGGTCTCGTGGCCGGCGACCAGCATCAGCCGCATGGTGCCGATGAGTTCGGCCTCGCTGAGCCGGTCCCCGTCGCCGTCCCGGGCGGCGATCAGCGCGCTGGTGAGGTCTTCGCCGGGGTCGGCCCGGCGGGCGGCGGCGATGGTGGTGATCAGTTCGACGAGTTCCCGTACGGCGGCCATGACCTCGGCGGGGGTGGTGTCCGTCGCGATGATCACGGTGTGGGAGAGCCGGTGGAGCCGGTCCCGGTGCTCGGGGTCCACTCCGAGCAGTTCGCAGATGACGCCCATGGGCAGGGGCAGCGCGAAGTGGGTGCGCAGGTCGGCGACCCCGTCGGGGGAGGCGGCGGCGGCCCGGCCGAGGTCGTCCAGCAGCCCGTCGGTGAGCGCCTCGATCCGGGGGCGGAGCCGCTCCACCTGCCGGGCGGTGAAGGCGTTGGCGACGAGGGAGCGCAGCCGCCGGTGGTCGGCGCCGTCGGCGGTGTGCATGCCCCGGGCGTCGGCGAAGACGCGCAGCGGCCAGTCCGGGGGGACCGTGCCGTCGTGCAGGGCCGGGAAGTGCCGGGCGTCCTTGGCCACATCGGGGTGGCCGAGGAACTCCCTGAGGGCTTCGTGTCCCAGGACGACGGCCCCCGGCACCCCTCCGGGCAGCACGACGTCCGCCACGGCTCCCCGGGCCCGCAGCCGGGCGTTGAGGGCGTGCGGGCAGCCGCCCGCGGGGTCTATGACGTGCGCGTGCGCGTTCTGGGCTGACAAGCCGGCTCTCCTGACCGAGGTGGTGTGCTCGGCCAACAGTGCGGGTACGGGGGCGGGTTGTTCAAGACCGCGCGCCACCGGGGGCGAAGGTCAGCTCCCGGCCGGCGCCGAGCGGGGCGAAGCAGCGCGCCACGTCCGCCCGGTCCACCTCGGGCAGGGTCGCGGGCCGCCAGCGCGGCGTGCGGTCCTTGTCGATGACCTGGGCCCGGATCCCCTCGATCAGGTCCGGCGTGCGCAGCACGTGCGAGGAGACGCGGAACTCCTGCGCCAGCACCCGCTCCAGCGTGCCCAGTCCGGGTGCCCGGCGGACCGCTTCCAGGGTGATCTTGAGTGCGGTCGGGGACTTGGCCAGGATCGTCTCGGCGGCCTCCTTGGCGGCCGGCTCGCCCGCCTCCAGCAGCCGCTCCACGATCTCCTCCACCGTATCGGCGGCGTAGCAGTGGTCGATCCACCCCTGGTGGGCGGCGAGTTCACCGGGCGGCAGCGGATGTCCGGCGTAGTGCGGCAGCACTTCCGCCACGGGCGCGCCCGCGAGGTCGGCGGTCAGCCGCGGCAGCAGGCCGGCGGGGACGAAGTGGTCGGCCAGCCCGCACAGCAGCGCGTCGGCGGCCCCGACGGCCGCGCCGGTCAGGGCGAGATGGGTGCCCAGCCGGCCGGGGGCCCGTGCGAGGAGGTGCGTACCGCCCACGTCGGGGACGAAACCGATGCCGGTCTCCGGCATGGCGACGCGGGAGCGCTCGGTGACGATGCGGACGCCGCCGTGGGCCGAGACGCCGACACCGCCGCCCATCACGATGCCGTCCATCAGGGCCACGTACGGCTTGGGGTAGGCGGCGATCCGCGCGTTCAGCCGGTACTCGTCGCGCCAGAAGGCGACCGAGGCGCTGCCGCCGGCCTTCGCGTCGTCGTGGATGGCCCGGATGTCCCCGCCCGCGCACAGTCCGCGCTCCCCCGCGCCGCGGATGAGGACCTGGGTGACGGCGGGCTCCCGCTCCCAGGCCGCCAGCGCCTCCGCGATCCGCTGCACCATGGGGTGGGTGAGGGCGTTGAGGGCCCGGGGGCGGTTGAGGGTGATCACCCCGGTGTGGCCTTCGATGGCGAACAGGGCGGTGTCGGCTGAGGCGTCGTCGGTCTTCACACCGGCCAGTATGGAGCGTGCGCGGCAGGGCGGAAGATCGTCCCGACGATATTCATAAGGCAACCTTGCAAGTTTGCCTGTAGATCTCTAGCGTGGGGGCATGACCGATCCGCAGCCCGCCGACGCGCGGCCCCGGGACACCGCCGAGGAGCTGCAACTGGCCCTCGGCATGCTGGTCCGGCAGCTGCGCGCCGCGGCCGGCGGCGGGGTCAGCCTGGCGCAGATGTCCGTGCTCAAGCGGCTGGACCGGCTCGGGCCGTGCACGGCGTCCGAGCTGGCGCGAGCCGAGCGGATCCGGCCGCAGTCGGTGATCGCCACCGTGAACTCCCTCCAGGCCGAGGGCCACGTCGCCCGCAGCCCGCACCCCACCGACGGGCGCCGGCAGCTGATCGCGCTGACGGAGGAGGGCCGGGCCTTCGTACGACGGCGCCGCGAGGCGGGCCACGGCCGGATCGCCGAGCTGATCGCCGAACGGCTCAGCCCGGCGGAACAGCGGCTGCTGGCCGAGGCCGTTCCGCTGCTGCGGCGCCTGGCCGAGAACTGAACCGCCCACCGACCCGAGGAGCCCCCATGACCGCCCCCGCGCCCGCCCCTACCCTGGACCGCGGCACCGCGCTGGTCCTGATCGACCTCCAGCAGGGCATCCTCGCCCTCCCCACCGCCAGGCCCGCCGCGCGGATCCTGGAGAACGGCATCGCCCTCGCCGAGGCGTTCCGGGCCCGCCGGCTGCCGGTGGTCCTGGTCAAGGTGGCCTGGTCGCCGGACGGCGGCGACCTGCCCACCGCCAATGTCGACCGGCCGGGCCCCGCCTCGGCTCCGCCCGCCGCCTTCTCCGAGCTTCCGGCGGAGCTCTCGGCGCTCGGGGACGTGGTGGTCACCAAACGCCACTGGGGCGCCTTCACCGGCACGGAACTCGACCTCCAGCTGCGCCGTCGCGGCATCCACCGGATCGTGCTGGGCGGCATCTCGACGAGCATCGGCGTCGAGTCCACCGCGCGCACGGCCTGGGAGCACAGCTACGAGCTGGTCTTCGCCGAGGACGCCACCACCGACCTGGACGCCGACTCGCACGCCCACAGCTTCGGCAAGATCTTCCCGCGCATCGGCAAGGTGAGCTCGACGGACGAGATCGTCACGGCCCTGAAAGCCCTGGACGACCTGCCGGCCACCCGGGACTGACCTCCAGCCAGACGCACTTCCCGCCGTTGCCCGGGCGCGAGCCCCAACTGCGGGACAACCGGTCCACGATGAGCAGCCCGTGTCCGCCCGGCCGTCCCGGCTCGGCGGCCCGGGCGCGCACCGGAGGCGCCGGGTTGCCGTCCGTCACCTCTATCCGCAGCCGTTCCGGCGTCCAGTGCAGCAGCAGGGTGCCGGGGCCCCCGCCGTGCAGGCACGCGTTGGACACCACCTCGGACACCAGCAGCAGGACGTCCTCGGCCGCTTCCGGGAGCCACTTCCAGGACGCCAGTGCCCGGCGCGCGAAATCGCGGCTGCGGGTCACCGGGTCGGCCGCGCCCTCCAGCAGCAGGAGCCGCGCCCGGCCGGGGGACCCTCGCTGCTGCATGGCTCATCTCCTCGTGTCGCCTCGCCCCTACGGGCCTGCGCCGCCCCGGCCGGCCGAGCGGCTAGCGGGGCTGCCGTTCCAGCGCTTCCGCCACGTCCGCGTACACCGGGAACACCCCGTCCGCCCCGGTGATGCGGAACATCCGGGCGACCGGTCCGCTCAGACCGGCCAGCCCCAGCGTGCCGCCGGCTTCCTGGACCGCGATCCTGCTGTGCAGGAGCACGTTGAGGCCGGTGGAGTCGCAGAACCCCAGCCCGGACACGTCGACCAGCAACCGGCCACCCGGGGTGACCGCCGCGTCCAAGGCCTCCCGGAGGGGCTGGGCCGTGTCGTGGTCCAGCTCCCCGGCGAGGGCGAGGACGACGGTTCCGTCCACGGCCCGCACATCGACCGTGAACCGCTCATTGCCCGCTCCCGACACCATCCGGCATCACCTTCCGTCCAGCTGTGGGTGCACCTGCCCGCATCCCGCCCGGATACGCGTACCCGGCACCGGCGGGACCTCAGCAGGCCGACCAGGGCGTGATCACCCCACGCCCGTACCGCCGTGTCCTGATCACCGGACCCTACGCGCCGCTTCCCCCGGCTGTCTCGGGCCCCGGCCGTGTCGGCGGCAGGCGCACCCGACCCGGACCGGGACGCACTCCGCCCGCACAACGGCCAGGGGCCGTTTCAGATGTCTCTGAAACGGCCCCTGATCTGCGACTCCGAAAAGTCGGGACGACAGGATTTGAACCTGCGACCCCTTGACCCCCAGTCAAGTGCGCTACCAAGCTGCGCCACGTCCCGTCGTGCCTCGGCAGTGTGCCTCGCCACTGTGCCTCCCACCAGGGGTTTCCCCTTCGCGGCGGGCACATGCAGAACATTACCGCACGCCGGGGGGTGTACGTGCACGGGTGATCGACGGGGAGGCACGATGGGTGGGTGAACGTACGGGATCGCGATGGTGAGGGGCGGGCGCGCAGCGCGCGGCCGCGGGACGGGCTGGGGCGGCCGTTGCCGTACGGGGCGCCGGGGGTCGAGCGGCAGCCCGAGGGGGTGGTGCGGACGCCGGCCGAGACGGTG
The DNA here is from genome assembly GCF_055567555.1 of Streptomyces sp. NPDC026522. Classification (NCBI taxonomy): domain Bacteria; kingdom Bacillati; phylum Actinomycetota; class Actinomycetes; order Kitasatosporales; family Streptomycetaceae; genus Streptomyces; species Streptomyces sp. NPDC026522. The sequence goes on along the minus strand of NZ_JBVHQF010000001.1, from coordinate 396,064 downwards.
GCGGAAGCGCAGCGGCTGCTGGACGGCGGGATGCCCTTCCACGCGCACGAGGTGTTCGAGGACGCCTGGAAGACCGGCCCGGCGGCGCGGGCGCCGCTGTGGCGGGGGCTCGCGCAGCTGGCGGTCGGACTGACGCACGCCGCGCGCGGGAACGCGGTCGGCGGGGCGCGGCTGCTGCGGCGCGGCGCCGACGCCCTGGCCGAGGTGGACGCGGGCGAGGGGGCCGAGGCCGGGATCGACGTGCCCGGACTGGTCCGGTGGGCCCGGGAGCTGGCCGCCCGGGTGGAGGGCGGCGCCGCGGTGGACGCCGCCCGCGAGGCCCCGGTGCTAGGGGGTGTCTGACGGGTCAGGGCCGGGGCCGGCCCTGACCCGTCAGACACCCCCTATGCGGCCGCGGGCTGGAGCAGGTCCCAGCGGTTTCCGTAGAGGTCCTCGAAGACGGCGACGCTGCCGTACGTCTCGTGCCGCGGCTCCTCCAGGAAGCGGACGCCCTCGGCGGTCATCCGGGCGTGGTCGCCGGCGAAGTCGTCGGTGTACAGGAAGAAGCCGACCCGGCCGCCCGTCTGGTCGCCGACCCGGGAGCGCTGGGCGTCGTCCTTGGCCCGGGCCAGCAGCAGCGCGGATTCGGTCGCGCCCGGCGGCCGGACCACGACCCAGCGCGAGCCGTCGGGCCGGGCCGTGTCCTCGACGAGGGTGAAGCCGAGGGCGCGGGTGTAGAAGTCGATGGCCTCGTCGTAGTCGTGGACCAGAAGGGCGGTGAGGGCGAGGTGTGCGGACATGCCCCTCATTGTGCGGGGGCGTCGAGCAGGACCACCTCCAGGGTCCGGGGGCCGTGCACGCCCTCCACCCGGTCCAGCTCGATGTCGCTGGTCGCAGAGGGCCCGGAGATCCAGGTGAGCGGGCGGGTGGGGTCGAGGCGTTCGAGTGCCTGCGGGACGGAGTCCACCACCTGTGCGGGGGCGCGGATCACGCAGATGTGGTGGTCCGGGATCAGGGTGATCCGGCGCCGCCCCTGCTCGGGGCCGCCGTCCAGGACGATCGTGCCGGTCTCGGCGACGGCCAGGGCGCAGCCCGTGACCACGCTGTCCACGGCGTCCAGTTCGTACGGGGTGGACCCGGCCCGGTCCGCGACCCGGGTCACCCGCGCGGCGCCGAGCCAGGACGGGGGCAGGCCGGGCGGTACCAGCACCGTCCGCGCGCCCCGGGCGGCCAGCAGCCGGGCCAGGAGCGGTGCGAGGCCGTCCGCGCCGGTGCGGTGGACCTGCGCGCGGTACTCGGCGAGGTGGGCGGCGAGCAGGTCCGCGGATTCGGCGGGGGTACGGGCGCCGTGGACACGGAGGTAGTCGCGCGGGACCGGGACCTCCGGACCCGGCTCCGCCAGCGCCCGCCGGATCCGGCCCAGCACGCGGTCCCGGCCGCTCATCCGCGTCCTCCCCGTTCGCGGGCCCACCAGTCGCGGAAGGGTTCCGCCGGCGGCCGGGGCAGCTCGCGGCTGTCGGTCCAGGCGCGGCCGGGGCCGGGCAGCCGGCGCGGCCGCAGCCGCCGGGCCCGGGACAGCAGCCGCTCCCCCGCGCGCAGCGCGCCGGGGCGTTCCAGCAGCAGCCGGGCGGCGCGCATCGCGGCCCGTTCGGCGGTGTGGCCGCGCGCGGGGCGGATCCGTACCCGGACGCCCTCGCGGGTCGCCGGGCCGCCCTGAACCACGCGTTCGCGCAGGTGGAGCAGGACTTCGGGAATGTCGATGGCGACGGGACACGCCTCGTAGCAGGCCCCGCACAAGGTGGAGGCGTAGGGCAGCGAGGCGTCGATCCCGCTCGTGGTGCCGCGCAGTTGGGGGCTGAGGATCGCGCCGATCGGGCCGGGGTAGACGGAGCCGTAGGCATGGCCGCCGGCCCGCTCGTAGACGGGGCAGACGTTCAGGCAGGCGGAGCAGCGGATGCAGCGCAGCGCCTGGCGGCCCACCTCGTCGGCGAGCGTGTCGGTGCGGCCGTTGTCCAGGAGGACGAGGTGGAAGGCGCGGGGCCCGTCGTCGTCGGTGGTGCCGGTCCACATCGTGGTGTACGGGTTCATCCGCTCGGCGGTGGAGGAGCGCGGCAGTGTCTGGAGGAAGATCTCCAGGTCCCGGAAGGCCGGTACCACCTTTTCGATGCCCACCACCGAGATCAGGGTCTCGGGCAGGGTCAGGCACATCCGGCCGTTGCCCTCGGACTCGAAGACGACCATCGTGCCCGTCTCCGCGACCATGAAGTTGGCCCCCGAGACGGCGACCTTGGCGCGCAGGAACTTCTCGCGCAGGTGCAGGCGGGCCGCTTCGGCCAGTTCGCGCGGGTCGTCGCCCAGGCCGTCCGGGGCCGGCCGCCCCCACCGGCCCATCTCGGCGCGGAAGACGTCGCGGATCTCGGCCCGGTTGCGGTGGATGGCCGGGACGAGGATGTGCGAGGGCCGGTCGTGGCCCAGCTGCACGATGAGTTCGGCCAGGTCGGTCTCGTACGCGGCGATCCCGGCCGCCTCCAGTGCCTCGTTGAGGCCGATCTCCTGGGTGGCCATCGACTTGACCTTGACGACTTCCCGCTCGCCGGTGGCCAGCACCAGGGCGGTGACGATCCGGTTGGCCTCGGCCGCGTCCGCCGCCCAGTGCACGGTGCCGCCCGCGGCGGTCACGGCCGCCTCCAGCCGCAGCAGGTAGTGGTCGAGGTGGCGCAGGGTGTGGTCCTTGACGGCCTTGCCCGCCGCGCGCAGCCGGTCCCAGTCGGCCAGTTCGGTCACCGCGCGGGCCCGTTTGTCGCGGATGGTGTGCGTGGCGCGGCGGAGGTTGGCGCGCAGCACGTCGTCCCGTACGGCCTGCCGCGCGGCCGTGGGGAAGGCCGGCATGCCCAGGTCGGTGCCCGTCATCGCCGACGCTCCTGCTGCGTCGCGGTTTCGTCCGTCGCGGTCTCCTCCGTCATGGTCTCCTCCGTCGCGGCGAGGATCTCGGCGAGGTGCAGGGTCCGCAGCGGTGAGCCGGCCCGGCGGAGCGTTCCGTCGAGGTGGGCGAGGCAGGAGTTGTCGGCGCCGCAGAGCACCTCGGCGCCCGTGGCCCGGGCGGCGCGGATCTTGTCGGCGCCCATCGCGGCCGACACGTCGGGGTTCTTGACGGCGAAGGTGCCGCCGAAGCCGCAGCACTCCTCGGCGCCGGGCAGCTCGACCAGGTCCAGGCCCCGGACGGCGGCCAGCAGCCGGCGGGGACGGTCGCCGAGTCCGAGGGCGCGCAGGCCGTGGCAGGAGGGGTGGTAGGTGACGGTGTGCGGGAAGTGGGCGCCGACATCGGTCACTGCGAGCACGTCGACCAGGAACTCGGTCAGCTCGTACACACACGGTACGAGGTCGGCCGCGAGGTCCGCCAGCTCGGTGCCGCGCCCCTCGGCCGCCGCCTTGGCGCCGATGCGCGGGTAGTGCTCGCGGATCATGGCGACGCAGGAGCCGGAGGGGGCGACCACGTACGGGTGTCCGGCGAAGGCCGCCGCGGTACGGCGCAGCAGCGGTTCGCTCTCGTACCGGTAGCCGGTGTTGTACTGCGGCTGGCCGCAGCAGCCCTGCGCCGCCGGGAAGTCCACGGCCACGCCGAGCCGCTCCAGCAGGCGTACGACGGCGGCGCCGGTGCGCGGGTACAGCGCGTCGTTGACGCAGGTGACGAACAGGGCGGCACGCATGACGGGCAGAATAGCCGGGTGAAGAAGTTCTCAGTGATCGGCATAGGCGCGGGCGACCCGGACCACCTGACCCTCCAGGCGGTCAAGGCGATCGGTGCCACGGACGCATTCCTCATCCTGGAGAAGGGCGAGGAGAAGGCGGACCTCACCGGGCTGCGCCGGGCGATGCTCGAAGCGCACGCCCGCCCCGGCCACCGGCTGGTGGAGGGCCGCGACCCGGACCGCGACCGGACCCCGGCCGACTACGCCCCGACGGTGGACGGCTGGCGCAGCGCACGGGCCGAGATCTTCGAGCGGTTCGTCGCCGAGGACCTCGCGGACGGCGAGACGGGCGCGTTCCTGGTGTGGGGCGACCCGTCGCTGTACGACTCCACCCTCGCGATCCTGGACGAGGTGCTGGAGCGGGGGCGGGTCGCCTTCGAGCACGAGGTGGTGCCGGGCATCAGCAGCATCTCCTCCCTGCTGGCCCGGCACCGTACGAATCTGAACCGGGTGGGGCGGCCGGTCCAGATCACCACCGGCCGGCGGCTGGCCGATGGCTGGCCGCAGGACGTGGACGACGTGGTGGTGATGCTGGACGCGCGGCACGCCTTCACCGCCCACCTGGACCAGGACCTCTTCATCTACTGGGGCGCCTACGTGGGCACGCCGGACGAGATCCTGGTCTCGGGGAAGCTGGCCGAGGTCGCGGGCCGGATCGAGGAGCTGCGGAGCGAGGCCCGCGCCCGCAAGGGCTGGATCATGGACACCTATCTGCTGCGGCGCGGCTGAACCGCTACCCCGCGAGGTAGGCCGGGAGGCCGGCGGCGAGGCGTTCGTACTCCTCGGGGCGGGTGTAGAGCTGCCCGCAGACGCGGATGCCGCCGCCGCCCGGCCAGGGCCAGATCAGCACCCGGATCCGCAGCTCCCGGGCGATCCGTTCGCGCAGTTCGCGGGCGGCGTCCGGGGTTTCGGCGGTGCCGGGCGGCAGCCGCAGGGCGCGCATGCCCACTCCCGGGGTGTACGGGAGCGGGGTGAGCCCGGGGAGTTCGGCGAGCAGGGCCGCGCCGTAGCCGGCGAGGGCGCTGTTGTGGGCCCGTACCTTGGCGGCGTCGAGCCGCTCCAGGAGGTCCAGTCCCTCGGGGGCGGCGAGCCAGCCGGTGTAGTCGGCGGTGGCCCGGTTCTCGACGGAGCGGGGGAAGCCGTCCCCGTCCTCCCAGGACGGCACCAGGGCCCGGACGCGGCCGCGGTGGCGGGGGGCGACGGCGAGGAGGGCGCTGCCGGAGGGGGCGTACCCCCACTTGTGCAGGTTCCCGAACCAGAAGTCGGCACCGCCCGCGAGCGGATCGGCGAGCATGCCGGGGGCGTGGGCGCCGTCGACGACGGTGGTGACACCGCGCGCGGCCAGGTCGGCGAGGAGCGCCGGGGTGGCGATGAGCCGGGCGGTGGGCGAGCTGATCTGGTCGAGCAGCGCCACCTTGGTACGGGGCGTCAGGCCGGCCAGCACGGCTTCCCGTACGGCGTCCTCGTCCGGGAGGCCCGGGTCCAGGGAGACGGTGGTGACGCGGGCCCGGCGGGCGGCGGCCGCGACCACCGTGCCGTAGCCGTGGTCGGTCACCAGGACCTCGTCCCCGTCGGCCAGTTCGAGGGCGTTCAGCGCGAGGTTGGCGCCCTCGGTGGCGTTGGAGATGAACGCGATCCCGTCCGGCTCGGCCCCCAGGTGCACGGCGACCCGGCCGCGGGCGGCGGCGATCCGGTCGGCCACGCCGACGAAGAAGGTGTCGGGGTCGGCGTGCACCTCCTCCCGCAGCGCCGCCTGGACCTCCTGGACGGGGAGCGGGACGGCGCCGAACGAGCCGTGGTTGAGGTGGGCGATCGCCGGGTCGAGGCGGAAGAGCTGCGGCCCGCCCGGGAACGCCGGGGGGCCGCCCGGTGCGGCGGTCGGGACGCTCTTCGGCCCGCTGGTCGGCTCGGTCACGATGCTCCTCCGGGGTGGCGGTGGGACGGTCCTCCGGAGCATGCGGCGCCCCCGCACGGACCGGTAGGGCCAATTGCGCCAGGGTGGCCGGGGCCCCGGAGCTACTGCCGTCCGCTGGTCGCGCCGTAGTACTGGAGGTCCTGGACCTCTACCGTGCGGTCCACCGGGTACGGCAGTTCCACCTCCGCCGCGGCGCGTCCGCCCCGGACCGCCCGGGCCGAGCTCGTGCCGGGCTTGAGCGGCAGCAGCTCGGCGTGCGGGCCGGCGGGTGCCTCGTACGCGCCCTGGACGGATCCTACGGTCGTACGGACCGTCGCGGGTTCCGTGAGGAAGCTGAGCACCTCCACCGTGTCGCGCGGGGCGGCGCTGCCCCGGCGCGGCGCCATGACCAGCGACTGCCCGCCGGTCGGGCCGGCGGCGGCGAACTGGGTGCGGGCCGTCAGGTAGAGCGTGTCCCGCACGATCGGGGGACGGCTGCCCGTCTTGAACCGGGTCAGGTAGTAGGACGTCAGGTCCAGGTACGTGTACCCGTTGTGCAGGGACGGGGCGAACTGGGTGCCCTCCGAGTAGTCGTTCCAGGTGGTCAGCTGCACCCAGTCGGCGCCGTCGTCGATGGCGTGCGCCCACGTCGAGCGGAGGGTGGCGGTGTTGCCCGCCTCGTCGTAGACGCCCTGGTTGGGGCGGCTGTCCTGGACCGACACGGGCTGCATCCAGAGCTTGCCCGCGTCGTGGGCCCGCCGCACGTCGGCGGTGGCGCCCTCCTGGCCGACGTAGCTGCGGGTGCCCCATTCGGAGAAGCCGTGGCTGATCGGGGCGAACGCCGCGTGGTTCGCGCCGAAGTCGAGGAAGAGCGGCACGAGGGCCGTACGGATGCCGTGCCGGGACTTGAGGGAGGCCATGACCCGGGACCACCAGTCGGCGCTCTTGGCCTCCGCCTTGAACGGCGATACGACGAGCCGCCCGTCACCGAGCCGGTGTGCGGCGGGTTGGGCCCCGAGGGCGGCGAGGGCGTCGGCGAGCACCGCCGGGTCGTCGGACGTCAGGGCGGTCATGTCGGGCATCAGCATGACCTTGAAGCCGGGGTCGACGGAGTGGGCGGCGGCCATCAGCCGCTCGGCCCGGTCCCAGTTGCTCCCGGACAGCGACAGCAGGTCGAGGGTGAACCCGTCGATGCCCGCGTCGCGCGCGGTGCGCACCTCCTGCTGGAGGTTGGCGTACTCCCAGTCGCCCGGCTTGGGCGGCACCGGCAGCGGGCGGTCGCGCAGCAGGCCGCCGTAGCGCTGGTGCTTGCCGCTCTCGCCCGCGGGGTCGAGGTAGTTGCGGGTGTAGTAGTCGACGTCGGCGCTCGCGTTGTCCAAGGAGAGCGGGTACGGGGTGAAGTAGTGGGCGAACACCAGCTTCCTGCCCGCGGCGCCGGAGCGCAGCGCGGCCGGCGCGGGCAGGTCGAAGGGCAGCGCTCCGGCGGGGCGGGCCTCGCCGCTTTCCGCCGCGCCGCGGGGCACCGCCTTGTCCGGCGTCCGGGGGCTGGGGCCGGGGCTCCGACCGGGCGCCGGGGCGATGGCGGTGGGTCCGGTGGGCCAGGGGCTGCCCGGGGCGGTCGCGAAGCGTTGCTGGCGCGCCTCGGTGGTGAAGGGGTCCCAGGCGATTCCGGTGGCGGCGCAGACGCCGACGAGCAGGACGGCCGAGATCAGGAGCACCAGGAGCGGTCTGCGCGCCCGGAACCGGGGGCGGCGCCGGTGCGAGGAGGGACGTGCCGCCCGCGCTGCCCGCCGGTCCGCCCTCATCCGAAGCCCCTCCCGGAATATGCCCCGTGCGCGGGGCTGCACAGCAGTAGAGCCGATTCCGGGCGTACGGACAACCGTTCGCGTGCGGCCGGGCCGCCGCGCGTACGTCACGGGGACCAGGGTGCCTACGCCGACCGCGGGGCTAGCCCTGCGGCAGCGGCTGCCACTCCTCGACGGGGAGCCCGAGGACCACCTCGTCCAGCCAGGCCCCGGACACCCAGGCGGCCCGCCTGAGGGTGCCCTCCAGGGTGAACCCCGCGCGCCGGGCGGCGCCGATCATGGCGGCGTTGTCGGCGAGGGTGTCCACCTGGAGCCGGTGCAGCCCGCGCACGGTGAACCCGTAGTGGCACAGCAGCTGGACGGCCTCGGCGCCGAGGCCGCGGCCGCGGCTGCCGGGGCGCAGGGAGAGGCCGAGGTGGGCGCGGCGGTTGTGGGTGTCGATGCCCCACAGCAGCGCCTCGCCGGCGAGTTCCCCGGAGGCGCGGTCGGCCACCGAGAAGAACGCGACGTCCTCGGCCGGGGCGGCGGGTTCGTACGGGGAACCACTGCTGCCCGGCGCGACGGGCCGCCAGGGGCGGCTGTCGGCGCGCGAGCGAGTGGCCACGTCCTCGTACAGCTCGGTGTGGAGTACGGGTACGTCTTCGGGGAGCCGGGCGCGCAGCCGGATCAGCTTTCCTTCGATCATCCGCTCTTCCTAGCCGGTGGCCCGCTCCGGCCACAACCGGTTTCCGGTCCCGGACACGGGACCGCCCCGGCCGGGCACTGGGCCGGCCGGGGCGGAACACGCGGTACGTCCGAACTGCGGAAGGGCTTAACCCAGCGTCGCGATCGCCTTGTTGAAGGAGGCGGACGGGCGCATCACCGCGGCGCACTTGGCCGGGTCGGGCTGGTAGTAGCCGCCGATGTCGGCCGGGGAGCCCTGCACCGCGATGAGCTCGCCGACGATGGTCTGCTCCTGCTCGGCCAGGGTCTTCGCCAGCGGCTCGAAGGCGGCCGCCAGCTTCGGGTCGTCGATCTGCCGGGACAGCTCCTGCGCCCAGTACAGGGCGAGGTAGAAGTGGCTGCCGCGGTTGTCGATGCCGCCCAGCTTGCGGCTCGGCGACTTGTCCTCGTTGAGGAAGGTGCCGGTGGCGCGGTCCAGGGTGTCGGCCAGCACCTGGGCGCGGGCGTTGCCGGTGGTGGTCGCGAGGTGCTCGAAGGAGACGGCCAGGGCGAGGAACTCGCCCAGCGAGTCCCAGCGCAGGTAGTTCTCCTTGACCAACTGCTGCACGTGCTTCGGGGCGGAGCCGCCGGCGCCGGTCTCGAAGAGGCCGCCGCCGTTCATCAGCGGGACGACCGACAGCATCTTGGCGCTGGTGCCCAGCTCCAGGATCGGGAACAGGTCGGTCAGGTAGTCGCGCAGCACGTTGCCGGTCACCGAGATAGTGTCTTCGCCGCGGCGGATGCGCTCCAGGGAGAAGGCGGTGGCCTCGACCGGGGAGAGGATCTTGATGGTGAGGCCGTCGGTGTCGTGGTCGGCGAGGTACGTCTTGACCTTGGCGATCAGCTGCGCGTCGTGCGCGCGGCCCTCGTCCAGCCAGAAGACGGCCGGGACGCCGGTGGCGCGGGCGCGGGTGACGGCGAGCTTGACCCAGTCCTGGATCGGCGCGTCCTTGGTCTGGCAGGCGCGGAAGACGTCACCGGCGGCGACGTCCTGCTCCAGGACCACGTTGCCGTCGGCGTCGACGACGCGGACGGTGCCCGCCGTGGCGATCTCGAAGGTCTTGTCGTGGCTGCCGTACTCCTCGGCCTTCTGCGCCATGAGGCCGACGTTGGGGACCGAGCCCATGGTGGCGGGGTCGAAGGCGCCGTGCGCGCGGCAGTCATCGATGACGGCCTGGTAGACACCGGCGTAGCTGCTGTCCGGCAGGACGGCCAGGGTGTCGGCCTCGTTGCCGTCCGGGCCCCACATGTGGCCGGAGGTGCGGATCATGGCCGGCATGGAGGCGTCGACGATGACGTCGGACGGGACGTGCAGGTTGGTGATGCCCTTGTCCGAGTCGACCATGGCGAGCGCCGGACCGTGGGCCAGCTCGGCCTCGAAGGAGGCCTTGATCTCGTCGCCGAGCGGGACGCCGTCCAGGCCCTTGAGGATCGCGCCGAGGCCGTCGTTCGGGGACAGGCCCGCGGCGACGAGCGCGTCACCGTAGCGGGCGAAGGTCTTCGGGAAGAAGGCGCGGACCACGTGGCCGAAGATGATCGGGTCGGAGACCTTCATCATCGTGGCCTTGAGGTGCACGGAGAACAGGACGTCCTCGGCCTTGGCGCGCTCGATCTGGTCGTTGAGGAAGGTGCGCAGCGCGTCGACGTGCATCACGGACGCGTCCACGACCTCACCGGCGAGGACCGGTACGGACTCGCGCAGCACGGTGGTCGTGCCGTCGGCGGCTACGTGCTCGATCCGCAGCGTGCCGGCCTCGGCCATGACGGCGGACTTCTCGGTGGAGCGGAAGTCGTGCTCGCCCATGGTGGCGACGTTCGTCTTCGACTCGGGGCTCCAGGCGCCCATGCGGTGCGGGTGGGCCTTGGCGTAGTTCTTGACCGAGGCGGGGGCGCGGCGGTCGGAGTTACCCTCGCGCAGGACCGGGTTGACGGCGCTGCCCTTGACCTTGTCGTAGCGGGCGCGGATCTCGCGCTCCTCGTCGGTCTTCGGGTCGTCCGGGTAGTCCGGGAGGGCGTAGCCCTGGCCCTGGAGCTCGGCGACCGCGGCCTTGAGCTGCGGGATCGAGGCCGAGATGTTGGGCAGCTTGATGATGTTCGCTTCCGGCGTCTTCGCCAGCTCGCCGAGCTCAGCGAGGGCGTCGGCGATGCGCTGCCCCTCTTCCAGGTGCTCGGGGAAGCTGGCGATGATCCGACCGGCCAGGGAGATGTCACGGGTCTCGACATTCACACCGGCCGTCGACGCGTACGCCTGGACCACAGGCAGGAACGAATACGTCGCGAGGGCCGGGGCCTCGTCAGTGTGCGTGTAGATGATGGTCGAGTCAGTCACCGGATGCTCCGCTCCACAGTCTGCGTCTCTCGTCTGCAACATTGCTCGACATCAAGATATCTCGTGATCGGGCCGGTCCGGACAGCCCCCCGGCCGCGAGGTCACGAGAGACATGTCACCCTCGCGCGAAAGCGCCGCCTCCGGCTGTTTCCAGCCAGCGGCGGCGCTCGGAGCGGGCGGTGCGGTGGGGGCGCGGGTCAGGCGGCGACGACCTGCCTGGGGTCGGGCCCGTACTGGTTGGAGCCGGGGTTCCCCTCGATGGCCAGGAGGATGATCAGCCAGATCCCGCCGATGAAGGGGATCAGGCTGACCAGGTACCACCAGCCGGACTTGCCGGTGTCGTGCAGCCGGCGCACGGAGACGCCCAGGCTGGGCAGCAGGATGGCGAGGCAGTAGATCCAGGTGATGACGGGGTAGCTGTCGAGCGCGAAGTCGATGACCGTGAGGACGGCGACGATCGGGATGTTCCACAGGACGAACATCCAGTACTCCTGCCGGCGGGCCCGGCCTTGGAAGTCCGCGTAGCGCTTGAGTATGTCCGTGTAGTAGTGCACGGGTCCCCCCAGGGAGCGGATTCGGCCACTCCTCCCGCAGGAGCGACCCCAGGCCGGACTTATGCCCTTCTTACGGCGCCCTCAAGCCACCCGGGGCGGCCGAAGATGCGCCGGATCCCTTGCCGTTATGGGGAGTTGACGCTTCCGCGACCCTGGCCCGTCCGTCCGCCGCCCGGTCCGCCGCAGGGCTGCGGAGAAGTGACGGAACCCTTACGGCGCCGCGCCGGAGCCGCCGGCGGGGCGGCGGAATCCGTAGCGTCCGGTGCATGCGCGTACTCGTCACCGGAGGAGCCGGGTTCATCGGCTCGCACATCGTCACGGCCCTGCGCCGGCGCGGGCACCACCCCGTGGTCCTCGACGCCCTGCTGCCGGCCGCCCATCCCGTCCCGGAGCAGCCGCCGGGGCCCGACTTCGTACGGGCGGACGTGCGGGATCCCGACGCCGTACGGGCGGCCCTGCGCGGGGTGGACGCCGTGTGCCACCAGGCAGCGATGGTCGGGCTCGGTAAGGACTTCGCCGACGCGCCCGCCTACGTCGGGGCCAATGACCTGGGGACGGCGGTCCTGCTCGCGGCGATGGCCGAAACCGGAGTCCGCGGACTCGTCCTCGCCGGCTCGATGGTGGTCTACGGGGAGGGCCGCTACGAATGCCCCCGCCACGGCGTCGTGCGGCCCGGGCCGCGCCGGGTCGCGGACCTTTCCGCGGGCCGCTTCGAGCCGCGCTGCCCCGCCTGCGGCGCGGAGCTCGCGCCGGGCCTGGTGGCCGAGGACGCGCCGGCCGACCCGCGCAACGTGTACGCGGCCACGAAGCTGACCCAGGAGCACCTGGCGGCCGCGTGGGCGCGGTGCGTGGACGGCCGGGCGCTGTCGCTGCGCTACCACAACGTGTACGGGCCGGGGATGCCCCGCGACACCCCGTACGCGGGGGTGGCCTCCTTCTTCCGCTCGGCGCTGGCCAGGGGCGAGGCGCCGCGGGTCTTCGAGGACGGGGCCCAGCGGCGCGACTTCGTCCACGTCGGGGACGTCGCGGCGGCCAACGTGGTGGCCCTGGAGGCGCTGGGCTCCGCGGGCGCGCTCCCGGCGGGCGCGTGCACCCCGTACAACACGGGCAGCGGCGAGCCGCACACGGTCGGCGAGATGGCCGCGGCCCTGGCGGCCGCGCACGGCGGCCCGGAACCGGTCGTGACGGGCGAGTTCCGCCTGGGCGACGTCCGGCACATCACGGCCGACTCGCGCCGCCTCCGCGCGGACCTGGGCTGGCACCCGGAGGTCCCCTTCGAGAAGGGCATGACGGAATTCGCCCACGCCCCCCAACGCCAGGCCTGAGCCCCACCTGCCCGGCCCGGCACCGCCGGGCCCCGGCCCGCCCGGCCGGGGCGTGACGTGGGGCCGGCGGCTCCGTCGGGACGCCCCCTCCGGGCCGGTCCGGGGCGCGTCGACCTGGTGCCGGGCGCGCTCGGGCGACTCCGACACCGCCGGGGCACCGGGCGCGGTCAGGCCGGGAGCGGCAGGGTCACCTCGAAGCGGCAGCCGCCCGGGACGTTGTGGACCGTGGTGCGGCCGGCGTGGGCCTCGACGATGCCGCGGACGATGGCGAGGCCCAGCCCCGCTCCGGCCGGGGGCGTACGGGCGGTCGTGCCGCGCCAGCCGGTGTCGAAGACCCGGGGCAGGTCCTCGGCCGCGATGCCGCCGCAGCCGTCCGTGACGGACAGCACGACCGCCCCGGCCTGCCGTTCGGCGCCGATCGCGACGGTCCCGTCGGCCGGGGTGTGCCGGATCGCGTTGACCAGCAGGTTCGCCAGGACCCGGGTCATCTCCTTGCCGTCCACCTCCACCGGCACCCGCTCCACGGTGTCCCCCACCAGCCGGACCCCGTGCTCGCGCGCCAACGGGTCCACCCCCGACAGCGCGTCCCCGACCAGGTCGTACACCGACATCCGGCTCGGGGTCAGGCTGAGCGCGCCCGCGTGGATCCGGGACAGCTCGAACAGGTCCCCGACCATCGAGTTCAGCCGCTCCACCTCGGTGCGGATCTGCCGGTGGTAGCGGCCCGGGTCGGCGGCCATCCCGTCCTCCAGTGCCTCGGACATCGCCCGCAATCCCGCCAGCGGGGTCCGCAGGTCGTGCGAGATCCAGGCCACCAGTTCCCGCCGCGAGGCCTCCAGCGCGCGCTCCCGCTCCCGTGAGGCGGCCAGCTTCGCGCTGGTCGCCGCCAGCTCGCGGGACAGCGCGTCCAGTTCGGCGGTGGTCTGCCCGGACGGCGCCGCGAAGCTGCCGCCGTCGCCGAAGTCGCGGGCCGCGAGGGACAGTTCCCGGCTGCGGGCGACCACCCACCGCCCCAGCACGAGCGCGGTCCCCAGGGAGACCACCGCCGCCATCGCCGCGACCAGCGTCACCACACCGAGATCGTGCGTGGACAGGAACATGGCCTGCGCGACGGCGAGGGTTCCGGCCAGCATCGCGGTGACCGTGACGGCGGCGACGACCGTGAGCGAGACGGCGGCCGAGCGGTGCCGCACCAGTCGCAGGACGCCCGCGCCGAGCACCCCGGCACAGGCGGCCCCGCCGAGCGCGAACAGCGCGATCAGCAGGATGTCGTTCATGCCGGCTCCCCCGTGCCCGTGGGAGCCGGATCCGCGGCGCCGGTGGGGTCGAAGCGGTAGCCGACCCCCCACACCGTCTGGATCAGCCGCGGCCGGCCCGGGTCGGTCTCGATCTTCGCGCGCAGCCGCCGGACGTGCACGGTCACCGTGGACAGGTCCCCGAAGTCCCAGCCCCACACCTCCCGCATCAGCTCCTCCCTGCCGTGCGCCCGCCCGGGGTGCCGCAGGAAGTGCGCGAGCAGGTCGAACTCCCGCAGCGTCAGGGTGAGTTCCTGCCCGTCCTTGGTGGCGCGGTGGGTCGCGGGATCGAGCGCGAGCCCGGCGCCCACGAGCACCCGCGGCACTCCGGCGGGCCCGGCGGCGCGGCTGCGCCGCAGTACGGACGTCACGCGCAGCACCAGCTCGCGCGGGCTGAACGGTTTGGTGACGTAGTCGTCCGCGCCCACCTCCAGGCCCGCGATCCGGTCGTCCTCGTCGCCCCGGGCGGTCAGCATGATCACCGGCACCGGACCGGCCAGGCGCAGCCTGCGGCACACCTCCAGCCCGTCCAGCCCCGGCAGCATCAGGTCCAGGACCACCAGATCGGGGCGGGCGCGCCCGGCGTGGTCCAGGGCGGACGGTCCGTCACCGGCCTCCTCCACGGCGAACCCGGCGCGCCGCAGGTACTGGGCGACGACCTCGGAGACGGTCGGGTCGTCGTCCACGACGAGGATCCGGGCGGGGGGCGCTTCCATGCTCATGCCGTACAGCCTCCCATCCGGGGCCCGGGCGCGGGAGCGCCCGCCCGGCCGGTGGGGGTGACGTCCGCGTTTCGTAAGGACTCCCGAGCCCCATCGTGGCCTTCCGCTTCCTACGGTGATCGCGTGACCATGACCGCGACCGTAGACGTCGTACTCCCCTGTCTGAACGAGGCCGAGGCCCTGCCCTGGGTGCTGGACCGCATTCCCGCCGGCTGGCGGGCCCTGGTCGTGGACAACGGCTCCACCGACGGCTCCGCCGGGATCGCCCGGGCGCTCGGCGCCACCGTCGTGCACGAGGAGCGGCGCGGTTTCGGCGCCGCCTGCCATGCCGGGCTGCTCGCCGCCGAGGCGGACATCGTCTGCTTCTGCGACTGCGACGCCTCCCTGGACCCGGGGCTGCTCACCGGGTTCGCGGCTTCGGTGGCCGCCGGTGAGGCCGATCTGGTACTGGGCCGGCGCCGTCCGCAGGGCCGCGGGGCCTGGCCCGCGCACGCCCGGGCCGGGAACCTGGCGCTGGCCCGGATGCTGCGCCGCCGCACCGGCCTGGAGCTGCGCGACCTGGGCCCGATGCGCGCCGCCCGGCGGACCGGCCTGCTGGGGCTGGACCTGACCGACCGGCGCTCCGGGTACCCGCTGGAGATGGTGGTACGGGCGGCGGACGCCGGGTGGCGGGTCCGGGAGGTGGACGTGCCGTACCTGCCCCGGTCCGGGAAGTCGAAGGTGACCGGCACCTGGCGGGGCACCTGGCAGGCCGTGCGGGACATGAGCCGGGTGCTGGCGGAACCCGCCGGCGGCCGCCCGGTGGCCGGGGGTGCCCGGTGAGTACGTTGCTGGTGATCGCCAAGGAGCCCCTGCCGGGCCGGGTCAAGACCCGGCTGACCCCGCCCTTCACCCCCGCCGAGGCGGCCGCGCTGGCGGAGGCAGCGCTGGCGGACACCCTGGCGGCCGTGGCCCGGACCCCCGCCGAGCGGCGGGTGCTCGTACTGGAGGGGCGGCCCGGTCCGTGGCTGCCGCCCGGGTTCGAGGTGGTGCCGCAGGTGGCCGGCGGCCTGGACGAGCGGCTCGCCGCCGCCTTCGCGGGCTGCACCGGGCCCGCGCTGCTCATCGGGATGGACACCCCGCAGGTCACGCCCGAGCTGCTGACGGTCGACTGGTCGGAGCGCGACGCGTGGTTCGGGCCCGCCGCCGACGGGGGTTTCTGGGCGCTGGGTCTGGCGGCCCCGGATCCGGCGCTGCTGCGCGGCGTTCCGATGTCCGTGGCCCGGACGGGCGCCGTCCAGTACGAGCGGCTGCGCGCGGCCGGGCTGCGGATCGGGCGGCTGCCGGTGCTGCGGGACGTGGACACCGCCGAGGACGCCCGGCTGGTGGCGGCCCAGGCCCCGGCGGGCGCGTTCGCGGCCCGGCTGGCGCAGCTCGCCCCGGCGGCCCGCCGATGAGCGCGCCGGGGGCGGTCGCGGCCTGGTCGGCGGACCCGTACACGGTGGCGCTGCGCAGCGGCCGGGGCCCGCTGTTCCTGCGGCGGGGGGACGGCTGGCTGTTGCCGCTGGACGTGGAGCGCTGGTGCGAGGAGCCCGACGGGGCGGACTGGACGGTGCTGGACCGCTGCCGGGGAGCGGTGCTGGACATCGGCTGCGGCCCCGGCCGGCTGGTGTCGGCGCTGGCCGCCCGGGGGCACCGCTCGCTGGGGATCGACGTCAGCCCGGAGGCGGTGGCCCGTACGGCCCGCTCGGGCGGTACGGCCCTGCACCGGTCGGTCTTCGACTCCCTTCCCGGGGAGGGGCGTTGGGACACGGCCCTGCTGATCGACGGGAACATCGGGATCGGCGGGGACCCGGCGGCGCTGCTGCGGCGGATGGCGGAGGTACTGGCCCGGACGGGCACGCTGGTGGTCGAGTGCGCGGAGGTGGAGGTGGACGAGCGCTGCGAGGTCCGGGTCGCGGACGGGCGCGGCGGCCTCGGCTCCCCGTTCCCGTGGGCGCGGGTCGGCGCGGGGGCGCTGGCCGCGCACGCGGCGGCCTCCGGCTGGACGCCGTCGCGGCGCTGGTCGGCGCCGGGCCGGGTGTTCGTGGAACTCACCCGCGCCTGCCCACCGCCCCGCCCCTCCCACCCCTAGCCCCGGCCCGC